>CAJTLU010000010.1:0-104641 GCA_910577175.1 uncultured Lachnospiraceae bacterium
CCATTTCAAAATAGCTGTCCAGCGCAGTCGTCACGGTGATGATGTTGCTCACGCCGGAGGACATGAACATCGATGCAAGTATAATAAATACCAGCAGTATCACGTTCATTGCCCTTTTGCGTTTCAGGTCTTTTTTCAATATCCTCCAGAACATAGTGTATACCTCATTTCTTGCGTTTTATTTTCTTCATGTTCTGAATCATATCATAGAAATTCTTAATAAGTCTTTAACTTTTGACGGAGCATAAAAGTTTGCATATTCATTCTTTCCTTTTATCTGAAAAACAATTAAGAAAAGCCCTGCATTATACAAAACCTTTCTAATCCTTGATGAACCGCTAACTACTGTTCTTTCTCCCACAAATCCTCAAATAGGCCACATTTTCATGTTTGTCTCCATTGCCAGTCCCAGGACTGCGACATCAAAACAGTCAAATATGGCAGCCGCTTTTGCGCCGTCAATTTCCTTTACCAGCTTAACGGTCCGGATCTTATTTTCTTCTTTCCGTCCTCAATCTCGGCGGTCAGCTCCTCGCGGGTTTTCTCTCCCGGTTTCGCCATGGGTGGTCGCTCCTTTCTGCCTGTCGGCATAGAAAAAGGACCGTCGATTTCTCGGCCGCCCTTTAGAAAGTTTTGCTTGTACTACCGTCGATAATTCACACTATCAAGAGGAATAGGCGTAGGATTTTGTTTTACCCATTTAACGGAAAGTTCTTTCAGTCTGTCTGTTTCAGCCCAACAACCACACGCCTTACAGTTATCTATACTGTTAATAGCCTGTTGGGTAGCTTGTATCTCTTCCTCATCCAATGATGTGCCTTGCCTTAAATAATCAAGCAATGCTTTAAGCATTTTTCTATATTCAGTGTCCCAGTTCACACCGCCATTTCCTTTACTTTCATTGTCAATACGTCCGGTAATACGGATTACTTCTCCTTGTATGGTTGCACACTTGCCACTTACGGGAACTAAAAATTCCCAAAGAGCGTGATGTTGCTTATCAACAGAAAGATTTTCGTCTACGATAATAGGCATTTCTCCGCTATGCTTAATGACTGGCGCGGCAGGAGTTACATCAAAAAGTGCATAAAGCTGTTCCATTGCAGCTTCGCTGTCACATTCTTTAAGGAAATTTTCGTCTATACTGTTTTTACATACATTATAATTGTGTCCTATTCTGGAAATAAATTCTTTTGCCTGCTCCCATTCTTCATCAGGCAGCCCGCCTTGCTCTCGCTGTGCATTAACTAATATCTTTGCTGTAATTGCCTGTTTCTTCGTTGGTACAGAATCAATCCGCCTGAGCATATAAAGCAATGGAGTTAAACTGTTAGCAAAGTTGCAATTATGATGACAAGGGTCTGCACCATGCTCAAGAAGCAGCTCAACCACATCATAATGCCCATTGTCTGCGGCATTAAAAAGAGCCGTTTGCCCAGCGTAATCCTCAATACTTACATCTGCTCCATGTTTAAGAAAAAGCTTGCATATATCATAATGTCCTACGCCCGCATGCTTAAAAAGAGGTGTTCCGTAAGTGTTGGAAATATTTACATCTGCTCCACGTTCTATAAGCCATTCGGCTATTTCAAACGGAACATAACAATGCAAGGCGGTTTCTTTATAGCCACCACGCTTGCGGGCGTCAGGGTGACATGGCTCAAGTAATTTTTTACATTGCTCAATATCCTGTTCTGTCCATTTGTATGGGCGGGTGTAATAAAAATCTTGAAATTCTTTAGGGAGTGTCATTCGTAACTTTGCCATAGTATCTTCCTCCTGCTACAAAGTATAGCATACGACTATGAGTAAATCAACCTCATCTCAGCCTGTTTCGGGCTCTGTGCCGGTCTGTTGGCACTCGCCGGGGCGCTGTCAAGATACCCAGGTAGTTTTGCAATGTTTAAAAAAGTCGTTATTTCTACTTCTGCTCTGCTCTGTTCTATGGTAAAATGAAACTGACGTGATACCGTCTGCCTGAGAGGAGACTTTATGATTCTTCGTTTTGATACATCCTTTGAGTTTATCTACCACTGGTGCGGCACATTTACCGCACCGAATGATGACTGGATTCATATTACCCGGAGCCGCGACGATTACGAGCTGATGGTCGTAACCGACGGAACCCTGTATATTGCAGACCACGCGCAGGAATATACTGTGGAGAAGGGCGGATATCTGCTGATGCCGCCTACTCCGTTCCAGCATGGCACCCGCTCGGGAAGCTGCCGCTTTTACTGGCTTCATTTCGGATATCATAACGAGCAGCAGGACCATGAAATGCTTCCCTGCATGCCGGACTATACTCCGGGGTATCTGAGCATCCCCGTCACCGGCACGCTCTCTTCTCCGGAGCGGATGATGATCCTGATGAAACAGCTCCAGGATTCTGACCGGAGGTACAAGGAAAGCTCGCTGAACCGCTACCTTTGCAGCGCAATTCTATCGGAGCTTAGCGCGCAGAGCTTCCATAGTCCGAGCAAGGAAAAACAGCTAAAGGAACAGCTCTACAGCGACGTTTTAGACTATGTTTCGTGGCATGTACAGGAAAATCTCCGCATTCCTGAGATTGCGGCGCACTTCGGCTATAACGAGAAATATTTTACAACTTTTTTCAAAAAATATGCAGGAATCTCCCTGAAACAGCATCTGCTGCAAAGTAAAATGGAGTTTGCCAAATCCTCTCTATCGGAAACAACCTGGCCTATTTCCCAGATTGCTTACAGTCTGGGCTTTTCCGATGCGCACAATTTTTCCAAAGCATTCCGCCGGATCACCGGACTTTCGCCCTCCGAATACCGGGCAAGCTATAATAAACATAATATTTTTCAGAAATAGGCAGACCGACAATCATAGAACAATCACAGCAAGGGATAATGCAGAGAGAACGGGCAAGGCAAATGATGATTGCTAATAATAAGGCAAAGGAAGATTAAGCAAAATTTAATGGAATCATGTATGCGGCTGTGGTAAAATGACAACATTGAACAATTTAACAATCGTTATTGATGGACAAGGAGAACAAAAATGCAGATTGTACCTACACTAAATTTCGGGGGAAATTGCAGGGAAGCAATTCAAATGTATGAAAAGGCATTTAATGGAAAAATCAACTGTATGATTACATATGGAGAGGCGAATGACCCTGCATATATTCCACTGCTTAAGGAAAATCAAAAAGATTATATATACCATTCGGAACTTGTATTGGATAATCAAAGAATTATTATGAGTGACCATGTGGATATTGAATTTCAAACATGCTATTCCAATTTTCTCACTATTATGTATGATACAAAGGAAGAAGTACAAAGAGCATATGAAGTCATGAAAGAAGGAAGTAAGACAATATACCAACTGGAAGCAACGCCCTACAGCTCTTGCCGGGTTGTTTTTGTTGACAGGTTTGGAATTCGTTGGGGAATTATGACCGAGCAAACAGAGCGATAAATTCTTTAGGTTAGCCTAAAGAATTTATAAGGAGGAATCTACACTTGAAGCATGCAGGAACAGGAACAATCGAAACTACACGATTAACATTGCGGAAACTCAGACTTACCGATGCGGAAATGATGTTTCGTAATTGGACAAGTGATGATAATGTCACACGCTTTTTGCGGTGGGATGCACATAAAACGATAGATGCTACAAAGAACATGCTGGAACAATGGGTTAATAACTATCAGTATGATTCTACTTATTATTGGGGAATGTACTTAAAAAATGGTGAAATGATTGGCTCGATTGGTATCACTATAATCTCAGAATTTGATTTCAAAGGTGAATTAGGTTACAAGATTGGCAGCCGTTGGTGGAATCAAGGCTATTCAAGTGAAGCGGCAAAAGCGGTTATTGATTATATGTTCCTTCATACGGATATTGAACGAATTGATTCATTTAGCTCGGTAGAAAACCCTGCTTCAAGAAAAGTGATGGAAAAGATTGGAATGCACTATGAAGGTCTTTTACGGCATTACTATAAAACACGCGACGGATTTCATGATTGTACTTTATACGGAATAATTCGAAATGAATGGGAGCGTCAGAGCGTATAGAAAACAAGTCTATACGCTCTATTTTTATGTAAAGAAGCAGATTTATGAGCAATTCTCCCTATTCCGGCAGAACGCAGCCCTTCTGCAAAATGACATTGGCATACTGGCTGGTTTCGGAAGTGGCAATCACGGCATATGCCTTTTTTGCCTCCTCATAGAAAGCAAACCGCTCCAGCTTTTGAATTACGTCAGTTCCTCTTTTTTCTGCCTTTGAAATCATCTCTTCGTAGGTTTTCCAGATGGAAACGTCCGCATTGTCTCCCGGCACCCGCTCCATCAGGCTGACCGGCTTTTCGACGTACTGGTCTAACGGAAATACCTGTAATATTGCTTCAAGGAGCTCCGGTACTCCGTGCCCGTCCATCCGGATTACAATCCCGTCCTTTCCCATTGTTTCCGCAGGAAAATTGCCGTCTGCAATTACAATCGTATCACTGTGCCCCATTTCGCAAAGCACCTTTAACAGCTGCGGTGAAAATAACGGCGATATTCCTTTTAACATCGTTCTATTCCTCCAATTCTCTGCCTGCGTTTCCGCATTTTGTGTATCCCTTTTGTTTGGGAATCATTCAAAGATGCGAAAACCCAGGCACTTCTTTTCTGCTGATTCCCCGTCTAAAACGTATCCACGACAGGCTCCCCGTCCTCGTCAAACCATACCCCTCTGACAGCGGTGCAGCGCGGAGCATCCTTAAGCGCAGTCTTGGCATGATATACGGTATAAACATTGCCATTCTCATCCGTGAAGAATGAATTATGTCCCGGTCCGTATTCTCCCTTTACTGTATAAGAGGTATGCATCGGCGCAGGTCTTTTCTCCCAGCAGAGCGGGTTCAGCAAATCCTTTGTTTCTTCTGCCACCAGCAGGCCTACCGCATAGGAGTCCCCTCCGGCAGAACCTCCGGAAAAGGCAAGATACACCTTCCCGTTTCTTAACAGTGCAAAAGGTCCTTCGTTATTGATAGTTCCCTCCGTGTTTTCCCAGCCCCACAAAGGCCTTGACAATAACACCGGTTCGCTTGTCAGCTGGTACGGATTTGCTTTGTCTGTCGTAGCAATATAAAGCATGGAGCCGGTATCTTTTTCGGAAAAAATATGCTCTCTGTAGGACCACACAAGATAGGAACGCCCTCCTGCTTCAAAATAGGTCATATCTAACGTGATTCCATGCTCCGCAAGGAACGAACCGTCTGCCCTTCTTACTCTTTCCGGCACCTCCCAGTCCGAAGGCGTACCAATCTCCCCATTCCTTTTCAGCTTCATCATGTGGCACTGCGGACCGAACGATTCTCCGCTTACGGCAAACAAAATATAGATGTCATCGCCGATTTTATGGAGCTCCGGCGCCCAGAAGTTCTGGATAAATTTCCTCTCCTGGTCAACATCAAGCAGCAGCACCGGCTCCGCCCCTTCAAACAGCCCTTCAACCGTATCGCTTTCCCGCACATAAATACCGATGTCGTTATTATTGTCGTTGGTTGCAATAAAATAATATTTGTTCTTCCAACGGAAAATCTGCGGGTCTGCCCAGCCCGTGGCAAGCGGGAAGCTAAGCTTTATGGCACTGTCCGCCATCTGGCAGCGCTCCGGCGGAAGAAGCTTTCTTTTCAGGCGGTTTACCATTTCTTCCGGTACGGTAATTTCATTATATGAACCGATTTCCTTCCCCGTCTGGAGCACAGGCGCAGTCATATCTGCGGCACACTCTAAGTCTGACACATAATTCTCAAATACGTTTCCTTCTCTGTCCTGCCAGAGCAGCTCATAGCGCGCAAGCGCGGCATTATAAGTGCCGCTGATTTTATCAATGCATGCGGACGTGTTCAGATACAGCATCCTCATTTCCCCGTACCGGATAAAATCCTCCGTCACCCAGAACGCAACGCTCCCCGCCGTCTCACTGTCATAGCCTGCCACATTATCGCACAAAGGCGCCATAATTACATATTTCCTGCCTACAGTATGAAAAATGCACGGATTTTTTAAGCCCTTACAATGTATTGTATTTTTTCCCGTAATGGAACCCTTGGCAAACAAAATTCCATAGTTATTATAAAACGGAACATAATCCTTCCCATCCATGCGGTACGCCATGTGTACGCTATTCGCCAAATCGATACTGTAACCATCAGAATCCGGCTCCCTTGTATATACCTTAAGCCACACCTCTGCCATTTTAACGATTCTCCTTTCTCTTCCTGCCAATATTGTGAAACAATTCCTGAGTTTCCGCAGTTTTTAGCCGCCTTAAAATTCCGTAAATTGTGCGGCATCCTATTTTTGCATTTGTCCGAAGGACCCAGGCTTAGCGGAACCAAAATCATCTCTCCCCTATAGCATATTCGGGATTTCCTGCATTCTTTCTGCTTTCGGAAATCCGTAAAAACGAAGCGCATTTTCTCCCAGAAACGCCCTCTTCTCTGCCTCGGAAAGCTTTGGCGTTTCCTCAAGAAAGCGGAGCGCCATGCGGTAGGTAATATCCGTCATGGTTCTCGGATAATCGCTTCCCCACATCAGCTTTTCTATGCCGCAGATGTCCCGCGCTTCTAAAATCGCATCGACTGCCGACGGGTACGGATAAAACTCCTGATGAAAGAGCCAGGTCAGTCCGCCGCTTTCTATCGATACATTCTGGTTCCGGGCAAGGGCAATCTGCTCTTGCCAGCCGGGTCTTGTTACCATTCCGAAATGGCCGATGGCAATTTTTAAACCGGGACAGGCATCAATCAAATACTGCAAATCTGCCACCTGTTCCTCTCCGTCCGCCATATCAATGGAAATAAACTTTCCTGCCTGCTCCGCTGCCAGAAACACCGGGAGCAGCTTTTTCAAATCCCTGTCCGAAAGTCTCCCGGCACAGATTTTTATGCCGTCCACGCCCTCGGTGCGAAACTGCAGACTTTCTTCGTAAAGGGAGCAGATTTTCATTCTGTCCGGATACTTTGCCTTCGCCGCCATCAGATATTCGTCCTGATTGCCGTCGATGTACTCCTGCGTCACGACACAGGCGCTGACCCCGGCATAGTCCATATTTGCAATCAGGCGCTCCGCCGTATTCCTGTCATCGTCCATATAGGGTGGCAGCATCTGACGGATTTCCCCGCCGAAATTGCTTTTTCCGCCGCCGACTCCGGTCACGGGGCGTCCTTCCACCCTTCCCTGCTGCTTTTCCCACAAATGCACGTGGGCATCGACTGCAATATACTTTCTCATAAGGTCACCCCCTCCTTAAAAATGGCAATTTCACGGTAGCCGTTTCTTTCGTTGCAGGTTGCCTCCCCACCTGCAACCGCCAGTACATAGGAAAGCAACGCTTCTGTCAGGTCTTCGCCCTCTGCCACAGGCCCCGCGTCAAAGTCAATCCAGTTCCGTTTCGTTTCAGCAAGCCTTGTATTGGTCGCTATTTTTATCGTAGGAACCGGCGCTCCCAGAGGCGTCCCCCTGCCCGTAGAGAACAAAATCAGCTGGCACCCTGCCGCCGCCAGGTTCGTTACGGCCACCATATCATTTCCCGGACCGTTTAGCAGGTTCAGCCCATTCTTTGTCACTCTTTCCCCGTAGGTCAGCACATCGACTACCGGCGCCGTACCGCCTTTCTGGGTACAGCCAAGCGACTTTTCCTCGAGCGTGGAAATTCCGCCTGCCTTATTGCCCGGAGACGGATTTTCATAGATGACCTGTCCGTGCCTGGTAAAATAATCCTTAAACTCATTCACCAGACTTACCGTTTTCCGGAATACTCCCTCATCCACGCAGCGCTCCATTAAAATGGTTTCCGCGCCAAACATTTCCGGCACCTCGGTCAGCACCGTACTTCCGCCTGCCGCAATCAGCGCATCCGAAAACTTCCCGATTAACGGATTTGCCGTAATGCCGGAAAGCCCGTCGGAGCCTCCGCATTTCAGTCCCACTTTCAGCCCGGCAGCAGAAACTCTCTGCCGTTTGAACGTATCGGCATAGGCACGCAGCTCGCCGATGAGCCGCACGCCCTCCTTAATTTCGTCCTCGCAATCCTGCACATTGAAAAACCTTACCCGGCGCTCGTCCACCTCCCCGAGTACCTCCCGGAAGACAGCAATATTATTATTTTCGCAACCCAGCCCAAGAACCAATACGCCTCCGGCGTTCGGGTGCAGCACCAGACCTTTCAGAATCTGCTGCGTTATCCGCTGGTCCTCTCCGAGCTGGGAACAGCCGTAAGGGTGCGGAAAGCAGAACGCCCCTGTAAGCGCACTGAGTTTCTCGGCAATCTGGTTGACACAGCCTACCGTATTAATAATCCAGATATCATTGCGAATGCCGATTTCCCCATTCCCGCGGACATAGGCATTTATCGTATAGTCCGACGCTTCCTTTGGCACAGGCAGCTTTGGCCGGTAGGTATAGGAAAGCTTATCCTTCAGGTTCGTCTTCAGGTTCTGCGTATGTACCTGGCTGCCTTTCGAAATAAACTCCGTCGCATGCCCGATCGGGAAGCCGTATTTGATTACGTTCTCTCCTGCGGCAATATCGATAAGCGCCACCTTGTGACCGGTCGCAAGGTCAACTGCTACATTGTCGGACGGGTGGATTCGGATTTGCTTCATGCAAGTACCTCCTCAAACGCCTTTTTCATGCCCTGCTCCTCTATCACAGCCAGGTCATGCTCTACCGCTGTCCGCATAAAGCTCAAGTCCCTGCCCCAGTACGCCTCCTTCTTCAAAATCTCCGCCGGTGGCGCCGACTTCATAAATTCCATGATTTCCTCATTATCATCTGCCTCGTCTGTACGGTAAAAGGCAAGCAGCGCCGCTAATGAAAATGTCATACACCTTGGCAACGTACCATGCTTCTCATAATACTCCATCATGGTCGGAAGCACCCTTGCCTTAAACTTACTTACAGAATTTAAGGCAATGCTAAGCAGGCGGTGCTTTACAAACGGATTGGCAAACCGCTCCAGTACCGCCCTCCCGAACGCAATGTCCTCTTCGGTATTTCCCAGAACCGGAATAATTTCTTCAAACAGCGTTTTTTTCAGAAAAGCGCTCGCAAGCGCATCGTCCAGACATTCCTTTACCGTAGAAAGTCCGTACAGTCTTGCCGCCAGCACCATCGAGGTATGTGCCCCGTTTAAAATACGGACTTTCCTCTTCTTGTAAGGCGCTACATCCTTTGTCCAGATAACATTGACGCCTGCCTTCTGAAGCGGAAATTCCTCTTCAAAATCCCCTTCGATGACCCAAAGATGAAACACCTCCGCGGTATTCAACAGCCGGTCTTCTTCTCCCAGACGTTTCGTCAGTTCCTCTGCCTCATCCTTCGGGTAGCCGGTGCAAATCCGGTCCACTAACGTATTGCAGAAGTGGTTCTCCTGCCGGAGCCACTGCACAAACTCCTCCGGCAGCTTCCAAAGCTTTGCATACTTCAGTACGCACTGAAAAAGCTCCCCGCCGTTGTTGTCAATCAGCTCGCAGGAAAGAATGAGAAAGCCCGGAAGTCCCAGCTTGAAACGCTCATATAAAAGCACGGTCAGCTTTGCCGGAAACGACTTCGGCGGCGCATCCTCCAAAGACTCCGTTCCCAGATACTCGATGCCTGCCTCCGTCGTATTGGAAATAATGACCCGCATGTCGGGGTTCTGCGCCAGCTTAAGATACTCTGCAAAATCCGTATAAGGGTCCACGCCCCTCGAAACGGACGTCACCTTAATACAATCCTCTACGACCGCTCCATTCTCAATGCCACGCAGAAACTGATGATATCCCCCCTTCTGCTCGTTGACGACGGAAACCAGTCCCTTCGGAATCGGCTGTACGATAACAACCTTTCCGTCATACAGCCCCTGCTCGTTCATTTTATGTACAAAAACATCAACAAAGCTTCTTAAAAAACCGCCCTCGCCAAACTGTATGATTGTTTCTTTCATATTGAAGTCCCCCTTACATCTCAATTAACACCTTGGACAAACTCCCGTCGTTCTCCGCAAGCGCCTTGAACGCCTCGTCCGCCCGTTCCATCGGATACACGGCGCTTACCATGGAAAGCACATCGACCTCCCCGCTGGCAATCAGGTCGATTACCGCACGGAAATCGGCCGCATAGGAATTACGGCTGCCAAATACGTTCAGCTCCTTCTTTAACAGAATCGAATGTAAAAAGGTCGTTTCCTTCTTTCCGTTTCCAATCAGGATAATGTTTGCCGCAAATGCCGCGCACTCGATGCAGGACAGGAAGGTGACCGAAAGACCGCATGCCTCCACGCAGACATCGAAGCCGTTCCCGTCCGTAAGCTTCATCGCCTCTTCCTTTATATCCGACTTTCCGGAATTTATCGTTCCCGCTGCCCCGAACTGTTTTGCCTTTTCCAGCCTTCCGTCCAGCACATCTGCCACATAAACCTCCGCGCCCTGCGCCTTTGCCGCAATCAACGCAAACAGACCGATTGGACCCGCACCTACGATTAACACCTTATCGCCCTTTTTAACCGGCGCCCTGTGCAGCGCATGATAACTAATGGTAAACGGCTCTACCAGCGCAAGCTCCTTTGCGGACAGACCCTTGCCGTCATAAATCCGTTCCACCGGCATCGTAATATATTCGCAAAAGCTTCCGTCCCTCTGTACGCCCATCGTCTGATTGTCCGTACAGCAGTTGACATAGCCTCTCTGGCAGGAATAGCAGCTCCCACAGTTAAAATAAGGATTTGCAGTAACAATATCCCCCGCCTTTAAGTTTCTGTCGTTCTCCGGAATGGAAACAATCTGTGCGCTAAACTCATGTCCCGGAATCCTCGGATACGTCGTAAACGGCTGATTGCCCGTATAACTTGCAACATCCGCGCCACAGATGCCGCAATACAATATCTTTAGCAGCGCCTCTCCTTCCTTTGGCACCGGCTTTTCCGTCTCCGTTACGGCAATTTCAAACGGCTTTTCAATCCATACTGTTTTCATGCTTTTTTCTCCTTTCCGTCTTCCTCTGCTTCCACATAATTTTTATTCCAAATCACCGCAGTTTTCATCGGTGCATTTTTACTGTAGATTTTATTCCGGTAGGCTCCTACCGGGTCTTTCATAAACTCCTCCTTATCAATCAGCTCCACAATCTCATCATAATGACTTTCCGCAAGAAGCCTGATTGCCTCCTCCATATGGTCCTGCCTGAAATTAATCGAACCGAAAATCAGATGGTTCTCAAACCCGAACGGCATCGTATCAAAGGAAATCTCCGGACCTAAGGAGAAGCTGTTGTAGATACCGTTGCAGCCTAATACCTTATGCCGGAACGCAATTCTATGCTCCACGCCGCTTCCGCTGACACCGATAAACACCGTCGCCCTTCCATCCAATTTTTCTATGACTGCCTCCGCCAGCTCCTCTTCGGAGGCAAAGGTATTCTGCAGATACTCCGCGCCGGTCTGCTTCAGCGCAAAGCGGACCTTCGGGGAGTCTGCGGCGCTCCGCGCTACAAATAAAACCTTCGCGTCCTTATGGTTCCTTAAAATCAAATCCCCGATAAACATTCCGGTGGTTCCAAGTCCGAAGATAACCGTACGCGCAAAAAGCTCTTCTTTCGCAATGCTGCGTGCCTGCTCTTCGCTGCATCCATGCTTTCTCATTGCCACACGGAAGTTATGGGCACTGCCTAAATCCTCCATGCGCTCTAACTGGAACAGCATACAGGCAAACGGGTCCGGAAATACCATCTTTTTGGCAAAGGACAGCTTTAATTTTCCGTTTTCCACATAGCCGTCCGGAACCGGCAGCAGCATATCCGGATGAAAATACTGTTTGTCGCTGAACAGACCGTCTGCCTTATCGCAGCCATATTCAAAGTAGGTCTCGTCCTCCGTGTACCGGGTCGGGTCATAGCTGTCGCCGCCGCGAATCAGCACAATGGCAAAACGGTTCTGGGAGGGCACCCATACAATCCCCTCGTGTCCGTTAATCAGACGGTCCTTTCCCTCCGGAAACTTGGCAGTCAGACGTCCCTCGCTTCCCATATGCATCAGCTCGTTATCCGTACCGCAGAAGCCTACGATAACCGGCTCACACAGCACCCCTTCCTTTGCTTCCTCTCCGCGCAGCCGCTGCCGCTTCGGATTACTGATTTCCACGTCTCCGTAGACTAACGGCGCTTCTGCATCATTCTGAAAATAGGTTCCCTTTACCTTCATTTTGCCTCCTGACCGTGCAATCCTGCACAATATGTACCCTCTCCAGGCCTCCACATTTCATTTCATATTCTATCATTATTATACTGCTTTTACCGTCGATAACAAGTCCTGTTTCCGACGATTTCCTGTTTCTTATGTCATGTCTTCGCAGTTTCTGATACAAATGCACATCCCACAAAGCGTTTTTGCTTCATAGGAACACACTTTCACGCACTGATATGGCACAGTGCCTATGAAGCAAAAAAGCAGCGGAAATCCCTTATAATAAAGAGATATCCGCCGCTTATAAGAATCGTCTATAAAAGTAAGTGTGCACACCTACGACTGCATTCTACGCATTGCTTCCGCTATCTGCTCTTCTTCGTTTCCTTCGTACATCATGGAAGGATTCAGAAGCAGTACAAGCCTGCCCTGCTTATTGGCAATCGCACGTACATACGCCGTCTCCGGACTCTTTGCAATAATCGGTGTTTCCGTAATAGCTTCCTCCGGAAAGTCTACCATTTCAAGCACCTCGTCCACTTTAAAGGCAAGCAGCTTTCCGTTATGCTGTGTCACGATAAGCTTAGCCCTTGCCTGGTCCGTCAGCTCTTCCAACAAAAACTTTCTTCGCAGGCTGTAGACCGGAATAACCTCCCCACGCAGGTTCATAAGTCCTAAAATACGACCAGGTGCATTCGGCACCCCTACAATATCCGTAATTGGCTCGATACCAGTTACCAACTGGACATCAAACCCGTATTGTTCTTCTCCGATACTGAAAATAATATCTGTCTCTGACATAAAGCCTCCTCCTCTGAATTCCTTATTCTTTTGTTTTTCCTGTTGCGTCCCACCGTAGATATGCATTGATAAACGGGTCCAGATTACCGTCCAGAACGGTCTGCGCATTGCCGACCTCCTCGTTCGTCCGGTGATCCTTTACCAGCGTATACGGTTGTAATACATAAGAGCGAATCTGGTTTCCAAAGTTAATATCTCTCACTTCTCCGCGGATATCCGACTCTTTTTCTGCACTTTCCTGCTTCTGCAGCAGATACAGCTTTGCCTTTAACATCTGCATTGCCTTGTCCTTATTCTGGAACTGGGAACGCTCATTCTGACACTGCACCACAATTCCGGTCGGCAGATGCGTAATACGGATGGCAGAGGATGTCTTGTTGACATGCTGACCGCCTGCACCACTGGAACGGTATGTGTCAATCCGCAGGTCTTTCTCGTCAATCTCTATCTCCGGCGCCTCCTCCAAATCCGGCATGACATCACAGGAAACAAAGGAAGTCTGCCGTTTTCCTGCCGCATTGAACGGAGAAATTCTAACCAGACGGTGCACGCCGCGCTCCGATTTCAAATAGCCGTAGGCATTCTCCCCACGGATTTCCATTGTTACTGACTTATATCCGGCTTCGTCGCCGTCCAGAAAATCAATCAACTCCGTGGTAAATCCCTTTTTGTCCGCCCAGCGCTGGTACATCCGGCAAAGCATGGAAGCCCAGTCACAGCTTTCTGTCCCGCCCGCACCGGCATGCAATGTAAGTATGGCGTCATTCTTATCATACTCATCGCAAAGCAGCGTACTTAAATGCAGCCGTTCATAGTGGGCACGGAACAGTTCCATTGCCTCCTGCGCTTCCGGAACAAGGGATGCGTCCGAAGTCTCATATCCCATCTCCAGATAGGTCTGGACATCCTCGTACTCGGTTTTTAACTCCTCGTAATCTTCTACCGTGTCCTTGAGATTCTTCAGCTCCTTCATATAACTCTGCGACTTGTCCGCATTATCCCAAAAACCCGGCTCCTGCATGATGGTTTCTAACTCTTGGATTTTCTCACGTTTGACCGTAAGGTCAAAGTGAATCCCCCATTTCAAGCAGCGGCTTTTCATAACCGGAGAGTTCATATTTAATGGCATCCAATTCTACCACATGCTCACCTTCTTTCTTTACTTTCTGCATATTTATATCAAAACGCCGCCGTCCGGTCTGCACCATCCGACAATTATGCGTTTCTTCCGCAACACTTTTTATACTTCAGCCCGGAACCGCATGGGCAAGGGTCATTCGGCAGTACCTTCTTATCTGTGCGCTTCACCGGCCCCTTCGCAACCGTATCGTCACGGTTCGTTCCGGTTACCTTTGCCACCTGTTCGCGCTCTACCTTCTGTTCAATGCGCACATTCATTAACGCCTTGATGGTATCCTCAGCGATTGCCTCCGTCATAGCGTTAAACATATCAAAGCCCTGGAACTTATACTCCGTAAGCGGGTCACGCTGTCCGTATGCCTGCACGCCAATACCCTGACGGAGCTGGTCCATATCGTCGATGTGGTCCATCCACTTATGGTCAATGACACGAAGTAAAATCACACGCTCAATCTCACGCAGCGCCTCTTTCTCCGGAAACTCCGCTTCCTTTGCCTCATAAAACCTGACCGCCTCCGCCTTCAGCTGCTGCACCAGCTCCTTCTTGCGCATATGCTTTTTCTGCTCTTCGGTCAGACGGACCGGCTCAATCGGCACAATCGGCAGCAACATGGCGTTTAACTCCCGAAGCTCCCAGTTTTCTGCGTCCTGGTCGTCGCTGATACAGGAATCCACGCAGCTTTCTACCACATCATTTATCATCTTAAAGACGGTTTCGCGCATATTTGCGCCTTCCAATACCTTTTTCCGTTCTGCATAAATAATCTCTCTCTGCTCGTTATTGACACGGTCATATTCAAGCAGATTTTTACGAATACCAAAATTGTTATTCTCTATCTTCTTCTGTGCCTTCTCAACGGCAGAGCTTAACATTTTATGCTCAATCTGCTCGCCTTCCTCAAAGCCGAGCGAATTGAACATATTGATTAAACGCTCCGTACCAAACAAACGCATCAGGTCGTCCTCAAGCGAAATATAAAACCTGGACTCGCCCGGGTCACCCTGACGTCCGGCACGTCCGCGCAGCTGGTTGTCGATACGCCTGGACTCATGGCGCTCCGTACCGATAATCTTTAAGCCGCCAAGCTCCTTGACGCCCTCGCCAAGCTTAATATCCGTACCACGGCCTGCCATATTCGTCGCAATCGTAACTGCGCCCATCTGCCCGGCATCAGCAATAATCTGTGCCTCCAGCTCGTGGAACTTTGCATTCAATACTTTGTGCGGCACATTCTTGCGATGAAGCATTTCGCTGAGCTCCTCGGAAGCTTCAATGGTAATTGTACCAACTAACACTGGCTGACCCGTCTTGTTTGCCTCAACAATCTCTTCCACAATAGCGGCAAGCTTCTCACGGCGGCTCTTATAAACCGCATCCTCCTTATCCACACGGGCAACCGGACGGTTGGTCGGAACCTCTACGACGTCCATGCCGTAAATTTCACGGAACTCCTTTTCTTCGGTCAGCGCCGTACCTGTCATACCGCACTTTTTCTCATATTTATTAAAGAAATTCTGGAAGGTAATTGTAGCAAGCGTTTTACTCTCTCTTTTTACCTTTACATGCTCCTTTGCCTCAATTGCCTGGTGCAGACCGTCGGAATAACGCCTGCCCGGCATAATACGTCCGGTAAAGTCGTCTACAATCAGCACCTCATCGTTCTGTACGACATAATCCTTATCCCGCGCCATCAGATAATGCGCACGCAGCGCAAGGATAATATTGTGCTGGATTTCCATATTCTCCGGGTCGGCAAGATTCTCAATCCGGAAGAACTGCTCTACCTTCTGCACACCTTCTTCTGTCAGGTTTACACTCTTATCCTTCTCATTGACAACAAAGTCGCCCTCCTCCTGCTGCTCCTCTCCCATGATAATCTCCATTTTGGAGAGTTCCTTTTCCGTACCTCTTACAAGCTGCCTTGCCAGGATGTCACACATCTGATACAGGCTTGTGGACTTCCCGCTCTGCCCGGAAATAATTAACGGGGTACGCGCCTCATCAATCAATACAGAGTCCACCTCATCGATAATCGCATAATGCAACCCCCGCATCACAAGCTGTTCCTTATAGATAACCATGTTATCACGCAGATAGTCAAAGCCGAACTCATTGTTTGTACCATAGGTAATATCACAGGCATACGCCGCCCGGCGCTCGGTATTATCTAAGCTGTTTAAAATACATCCTACGGTCAGACCGAGAAAGCGGAACACCTGTCCCATCCACTCCGAGTCACGCTTTGCCAGATAGTCATTGACTGTGACAATGTGGACGCCTTCCCCGTCTAACGCATTCAGATATGCCGGCAAAAGCTCGGTCTGGGTCTTACCCTCACCGGTACGCATCTCAATGATACGCCCCTGGTGCAAAATAATGCCGCCGAGAATCTGCACATCGTAATGCCTCTGCCCGAGTACACGCTTCGTCGTCTCACGCACTACGGCATAGGCCTCCGGCAGAAGAGAATCCTTTGTCTCACCCTTTGCCAGACGCTCCTTAAACTCCACGGTCTTTGCAGCAAGCCCCTCATCTGACAATGCTGCTAGTTCTGCCTCTAATCCATTTATCTTCTCCAGAATTGGTCGAATTAATTTTATTTCTCTTTCACTGTGTGTTCCGAATATTTTCTGTATTAAACCCATCTGTTTTCTCCTGATTATTGCTGATTTCTATTTCTCTTCTTATTCTCTTCTTCCTTTTCACCGTATACTCCTTGGTGAAAAAAGGTCACATGAAGTCCATAATAAGATTATTGTAACATTACTTTTTCATTTATTCAACCTTTTCCTTCACTTTTTTATTCTCTTTCTACAGCATTACTCTCTTCTCAGGAAACAGAAATCGTATACTTCTGAATTGCTGCCACCGCTGTACCGTCGCAAAAAAAGCTGATTCCCTCTGCTTCAGGAGGCGTGTAGAGCGTTGTGCTTAAAACCTGCCCTCCGTCATTAATAAAGATTTCGGCAGAATATTTATCTAAAAGCAGGCGGAACTTTGGCTGTTCCTTTGGATATTTTACCTTTACCCGCCGGTAAGCGACGGCATCACGAACCATGCCGGAATAGGTCCGGTCTAGTTCCAGCAGATTCTTTTCCCGATGATAGGTCAGACTGGTATAAAACTGTTCATTTTGTGCAAAACGAATCGAAAATGTCCTGTAATTACCCTCTCTTATTTCCACTGTCATATCCAATACACGGCCCCGGATTCCGGAGAGCTGACATTCCCCTGCAATTTCTTTTCCGTCATAGCGAACCGGGGCAGTATAATACTGTTCTATTTCACGGACAGGACTCTGCACTATTTTCCCATCTACGAGTTTCAGCTCTCTTGGCAACGTCATCATACACGCCCATCTTTGTCCCGCCGGACGAATATTGGAATCCCACGACTGCATCCACGCAATCATAATTCGTCTCCCGTCCGGTGCAAGCATCGTCTGCGGCGCGTAAAAGTCAAATCCGTCATCAAGCGAATAAACCTGCCAATCATTAAATTCATGCTTTTTCTGGTTATATTCCCCTATAAAATAAACTGCATTATTTCCATTGTGGAATTCTTCATCTGCACACATCTCCTGTGGAGATGCAATTAACACATATTGCTCGTCCATGCAGAAAAAATCCGGACATTCCCACATCATTCCAAGCTTACCTGACTGGTCGCGTGCCAGCACGGAAACATAGTTCCATTTGCTGAAATCCTCCGAATGGAATAGCACTACTTGTGGTATCCCCTCATTTGTTTTATTCCCGACAGCCATATAATATCCATCCGGCTCTCTCCAGATTTTCGGATCCCTGAAATGCTCCCTGCTAAACCCTTCTGGCAGCATGGAGCCTGTAATTACAGGGTTTTGCTCGGATTTTTTATAACTGCGTCCGTTACCGACTGCAATACATTGATTTTGATATTCCTTCTGCACTCCGTCGCATTCCTCTTTCCTGACTCCGGTATAAACCAGCACATGTCCGGCTTCTGTTTCCATTCCCGAACCCGAAAAGCAGCCTGCCTCATCATAGGCCTGGTCCGGCGCTAATGCAACCGGAAGACGTTCCCATTTTACGAAATCCTCCGTCACACAATGCCCCCAGTGCATTGGTCCCCACTGTGCGCTGTACGGATGATATTGGTAAAACAGATGGACTTTTCCCTGATATACAGAAAATCCATTGGGGTCATTCATCCAACCAATTAACGGAGCAACATGAAATTCCGGTAATTCCTCTTGTACCACACAGTTTTCTTTCACATATTCATTTGCTTTTTCCAGCTGATTCATCCATGTTCTCCTTCCTGCCATAAGACCATTCCCGCTTCCGTTTCTCCCATTATACCACATATCCCGGTTCCATACTACAAAATGCAGAAACTCAAGATTTTGCATTAACTTAAATTCTTTTGTTTTCCTCAGCCTCTTTTTGATCAATATCTCTATCGAAAAAAACAAAAAGGCTGCGCACTAATTACTTAGTGCAACAGCCCCAAGAGACACCTCATCAATCAGAATCCGCTCTCCACGCTCCAAGGTCAGCATTGGAAGCAGTTCCCGTAAGCATAAAACGCAACAGCGAGTCACAATACCCGCCTACCGGCCGACCGGAACCGCTTTTACGGCACCGTCCGCCGCAATCGTGCAGTAATGCTCATGCCGGTCAAACACATCAAGAACCTGCTCCTCTTCCTCTCCCCGGTAGACGAAAGCAAGGTCCCATTTTGTAAGAACACGGACGCCTCTGTTCGGGGAATATTCCACTGCTTCTATCCCATTGATGGCAGCAGGGCGGAATACAAACTGCTCCCTTACCGGCATTTCGTCCGCGTAGATTACAAATGTTTTATCCCCGTAATCATGATTGCTCCTTGTATAAAACACCCGGACCGCATACCCCTTCTGCCCTTTCTCATTATATCCTGCTTCTTCCTTTTCCGATATCTGAACCCTGAAACGCTCCAATTCCCCAAACTCGCTGTTTTCCAAACACTCTGTCCAATACTCCTCCGAAAAAGGGAATTGCGGCTCCTTCTGATTCGTAAATTTCACCGGGGTCTGCTGGCATACTCCCTCCTGTTCCGCATAATAAGAGGAGTCACATAAATAAACAAACTGGTCATCCTCATTTATTGTATAGAGCTGCTCCCCGGTCCGCCCATCCGAAGTATAAAGCACCATATCTGCATCAAGGGTTATAGAATCCAGCCGGGTATGCGTCAGGTCAAGAACCGCCAACGGCGCGCCGGAAACCGAAAGCGAGTCAATCCTGTAAATATAAAACCCGATTCTGGTTAAGGCAGGACAGTTTTCAATCTGAAGCGTCCTGATCCGCCCTCCTTCCCAACCACCGAAGCTTTGCATCGACGGATGGTTCCGGATTATCACCTGTTCTGCCTGACAGTTATCAGAAATATCCAGGTTTGTCAGATTTGGGAAATATTCAAACCCATCCAGACATTCCCCCTTAAAAGAATATCCACTATCGCCAAGCCACATTTCCTTCACGACTCCCCGCTCCGCCCCGGAAAGGAACCCATCCGAATCCTTATCGTATTCCTCTTTGATAAACTCCCGGAATACCGCGCTCGTAAAATGCGCCTCATCAATCGGAATCGTTTCTCCCTCCGGCGCCGGAGTTGATACTTTAATATCCGTAAGCATAAAACGCAACAGCGAGTCACGATACTCTCTCTCTCGACTAACCGGAATTGCTTTTACGACACCGTCCGCCGCAATCGCACAGTAATGCTCATGCCGGTCAAACACATCAAGGACCTGCTCCTCTTCCTCTCCCCGATAGACGAAAGCAAGATCCCATTTCGTAAAGACGCAGACGCCTCTGTTCGGGGAATATTCCACGTCCTCTATCCGGCTGATGGCGGCAGGGCAGAATACAAACTGCTCCCTTACTGGCATTTCGTCCGCGTAAATTACAAATGTTTTATCCCCGTAATCATGATTGCTCCTTGTATAAAAGACCCGGACTGCGTAGCCTTTCTGCCCTTTCTCATTATATCCTGCTTCTTCCTTTTCCGATATCTGGACCCTGAAAAGCTCCAATTCCCCAAATTCGCTGTTTTCCAAGCACTCTGTCCAATACTCCTCCGAAAAAGGAAATTGCGGCTCCTTCCGGTTCGTAAACTCCACCGGGGTCTGCTGTTTCACTACCGATTCCCCGTTTTCATATTCGCTTTCATAATAAACAAGAACGCCGTCTTCATTAGTTCTATAAAATGATATCCCGTGCCTCTCATCCACAGAACCCCAAAGCGTTATATCCGCGTCAAGAATCATGGAACCTACCATAGTATCCTCCAAGGAAAGGGCAGCCAACGGTGCGCCAGAAATTGAAAGTAAGTCAATCCGGCCCGCATAAAACCCGATGTTGGTTAAGGCAGGACAGTTTTCAATCTGAAGCGTCCCAATCGGTCCCCACCCTTCCGAACCGCCAAAAGCCTGCAGCGCCGGATGGTTCCGGATTATTACCTGCCTTGCAGAAAGATTTTCAGCATCTATATCTGTCAGATTTGGAAAACATTCAAACCCGTCCAGACACTCTCCACTAAAATTATAGCCACCAGGCCGCATTTCCGTCACTGCTCCCCGCTCTGTCCAGGAAAGGAATCCGTCCGAATCCGTATCATATTCCTCTTTGATAAACTCCCGGAATACCGCGCTCGTAAAATGCGCCTCATCAATCGGAATCGTTTCTCCCTCCGACGCCGGGGTCAGCGTCGGAAGCAGCGTCTCCGTCACGAAAGGTGTCGGACTGTTTTCAGGCTTCTCTGTTACCGAAGGCGTCTTTGTCATTTCTGGCGGCGTGATTATAACTGCCTCCGAGGTTGGTTCCGGCGTTATCCCTGTATTGGCGCTCTGCCTTTCCTGACAGGCGCACAGCGCGCCTGCCAGAAAACAGAAAAGGATGATATACCTCGCCTTTTTTCGTATCATTTTCATCCCATCCTTTCTAATATTCACTTGCTTTTAACTTCGGTCTGTTATACGTTCTTCCACTATTTTTAAATGTTCCGCTGTACTCTATTTTTGCTTCATCCTGTACATTATACCATAAGTCCCCACAGGAAAAGCTGTTTTTATACTTAGAATATGTCCCTGGGTCAGTCATTTGGGCATATGCGGCAAGATTTCCCATATAATAATTAACATATACTGACGACGCATTAGCAAAATCAAGGATACTCCCCGGCTGTCCGTTATATGCCTTCAGCAAAACCCTGTTTGCCGCATCCTGCGCTGCAGTCCACCGATACGGAATATAGGAAGGATTGTCACAGTTCAAACTCCAGTCTTTTTTGTGCCCTACACGCTTCCACATGCTTCCACTCCATGAAAATGTACTATGTGCGTAAGCATCTGTTATCAAATGTAATGCCATTCCATAAAGGAATAATTTTTTATTTTCATCTGTTACAGGTACTTCGACACCCATATCTGATTTTAGTTTGGTAAATACCTCTTGCCATGTTTTTTCTCCTAACTTTCCAGAAGTAATATCTTTTTTAAATTTCTCATAGTCTTTGAGATATACACTTCCCTGGGTTATAGAAGTGATATTTCCACATTTTAGTGCAGCTTGTGTCAGAAAAATGTAGTTGGCAACGTAATTAGACTCCCCTATCGGTACATAATTTCCACAGACATCTTCTTCATATTCCCATAAATGACCGTGATATGGCTTTCCGGCTTTATCCAGACCCGCTCCATCATTCTCCTCTTTATAATCCGAATAATTACAAGCAAATGTGAGAATTGCCATTTGCACAGAAGAAAAACTAAGCTGGGTATTTATCACGCCATACGTGACTGCGTCTTTATGACTAGCACTTCCCCACATCCCCTCTACGACCTCCACCCCCGTAAAGGTCTCCACTGCCTTTTCGTTTTCCGGTATTGTCTTTAAGACTTCGCCCCAGAATTTTTCCTTCTGTTTTTCCTTTTTCTTCTCGTTCTTCTCTGCCTTGTCGATATGCTTCTCATAGAGCTTCCTGAATTTGTCGTTTACCTCGGTCGCATACCCAAGGTCAAGTACCCCGTTCCCGTACTCGTCCGGGGAGCCGTACAGGTTTGCACTGTAGTTTAAGAGCATCCGTATGTAGTCCGCAGGCATCTCCGGGTTCAGCTCCATCAGGACGGAGGCCGCCCCTGCCACGTGCGGCGCTGCCATGCTTGTGCCGGACATGCCGATAACACCGCCGAAAATGCCGCTGGAGAGGATATTCTCCCCCGGCGCCACCAACTCCAGGGCTTCCCCTCCGGCGCTGCCTTCTGCCGGGATTCCTTCCGCGGTGATGGAGCCGACCGCAATCACTTCATCATATGCCGCAGGATAAGCAACGGTTTCCCCGTTTCCTGCCGCCGCTACTAAAAGAATGCCTGCCGCGGCGGCTCTTTCAACTGCTGCCTCTAACTCTGCCACATTTCCTACAATCCCGAAGCTCATGTTGATGATGTCCACGTCCTGCTCCACCGCCCAGTCAATTGCTTCCACAATCCGTCCCGCCGGCGCTTCCAGCTTTGCATCCAGTACGCGCGCTGAGTAAAGCTCCACACGAGGACTGATACCGGTAATCCCCTCATCATTGTCCAGTGCCGCGATAATGCCCGCAACCGCGGTCCCGTGCCCGCTCGGGTCTTCGTAGAGTATATTGGGCTCATACTCCGGGATGAAGTTTTTCCGTACCATGACCGGAAGGTCCGTATTAAAGTTAATACCGGAATCAATGACCGCAACCCTTATCTTCCTTCCGGATTCTTCAACTGCCCCGGACTGTATCATCTGCAGGTTCCATGACTTGCCGTCCTGATTTCCGTAATTTACTTTAACCTTTTTTTCTTTCTGCTTTTTCTCTTTAATTTTGCTTCCGAAACCATGGACAATATCCTGTCCTTCACCGGTCAGGCTGCTTCCCGAATTCTCTGAATATCCTTCTGCCTTCCCGCCTGCGCTCCCGGCATGTCCGGTCCATGGCAGGC
Source organism: uncultured Lachnospiraceae bacterium (assembly GCA_910577175.1). GTDB lineage: Bacteria > Bacillota > Clostridia > Lachnospirales > Lachnospiraceae > SIG307. The sequence continues at coordinate 23,130 of CAJTLU010000010.1, forward strand.
TGCCCGCGCTGATACACATTGCCAGTAACAATGCGGCAATTCTTTGGATGAAGCTTTTTCTTTTTAAACTCTTAAACCATTTTTCTTTTCCTATGCTTCTTTGCCTCCTTTTGTTATACTGCTGTTCCCTGTTTGCCAAAACGGCTTTCCTCCCCCATAAATATAATTCCCCCTATATATAGAACGAATTTTTTTGCCATTTCCTCACAGCTTTTCACAATTTTTTTTACTTTTTAATATGCGCTTTGCATACCATGCCGATATAGATATAATACCACTGGACTGTTATAAAAAAAATTGCTTTGGGGGGTTGTTTTTTGTTAGTTTTCGTTGCTTTTCATTGGTTTTTGTTGCTCTCTTGCGGCTTTTTTGTTTTTTACTGCTTTTTATCATAGAACAACAAGGGTTCCTGTTACGCAAAACCGCCGCGCGGCAGCTGCCGCGCGGCGGTTCACTAAAAGAAGGGGAACAGTGCGGCCTATGGCCGCCAGAATCAATACTCCGGCTCAATTAAACCGTACGTATTACCTTTTCTCTTATATACAACATTGACCTCATCTGTCTCCGCATTGCGGAATACAAAGAAATCATGTCCGAGCAGCTCCATCTGCACACAAGCCTCCTCGATGTCCATCGGCTTAATGGCAAACTTCTTGGAGCGCACAATCTTAATCTCGTCCTCGCCGCCGGTCTCCTCCTCAATGAACATCTGGCTGAGCGCCATTGCCGACTGCTTCTTGTCTACCAGCTTATTCTTATACTTTCTAAGCTGACGCTCCAGAACCGCCTCTACCAAATCTATCGATGCATACATATCGCTGCTTACCTGCTCTGCACGGATAATCGTTCCTTTAATTGGTATGGTAACCTCGATACGCTGTCTTTCCTTCTCCACGCTTAATGTAACATTGACTTCCGTATCCGGCGTAAAATAACGCTCTAACTTTGACAGCTTATCAATGACCGCTTCTCTTAATCCGTTTGTAACCTCAATATTTTTTCCACTTACTGTATAGTTCATATGCCTCAGCTCCTTTTCCCGTTTTTCACTCTGTCTTACAGAAAGGAAGCAGCTCCTTCTCTTCTCCTGCCTCTTGAGGAAATTATACCACATTCTCCTCAAAATAACAAGTACAATTTTAAAAATCATATTCTATTGTTTGTTTATTCTAATAATTTGTTTAATAATATATTCCTTTTTCCTGACATCCAGTATTTACTGCCAATTACCAGAAGAAATTTTATTTTTACAAAAACGCGGCAAAGGAACACCTTACTTTTTTTCTCCCCTTTTTGTGATTTTATCACAAATTCCAAAACAAACTTTCGAGCTTGACAAGCTTTCTCTTGTACCACACTTGTGGTACTTTTTTGTGCATATTGTGGATAACTTCGTGCATAACTACGTTTTCTGCGGACTTTTTTTGTTTTCCTCTGGGGATAAGTCTGTGTTTTTCCACAATCCGCATTTCCAAAAAATTTTACAGCGCCCTTTTTCCTGTTTCTTTTTTGTGAAGTTTGCACAAAAAGCAAGTTGTCAATAGAAGTTTAAGATTTTCTTATTTTCTGTATTTTCAAAAAATTCTACCACGGGAATTGATATGGCTTTCTGTATTGTAATGTCCGGAAGGTATATCCCTCCTCCGTCAGTTTCTTTAAAATTTCCGGCAGCACCTCCGCCGTCAGATTACTTCCCGGTGAGTCATGCAACAGGATAATCGGCTGTTCCTGTTCATATATCGTATCAAAAATATGCTTTTTAATTGAGTGCGCTGTTGGCGTCCCAACGGCATCCTCGCCGCTTACAGTCCAGTCATAGCCCATAAAGCCGCGTCTGGAAAGCTCCTCCCGCAGCTCCTTCCGGATAGGATTTATGTACATGCTGTAGCTGCCGCCCGGAAAACGGAAAATGGCAGGGCATTCCCCGAATACTTCCACAAAACGGGCTGCCAGCTTATCATAATCAGTCAGAAAGGCTTCTGCAGAACGGTAGATTTTATCATACCGGTGCGTCTCTGTGTGCATTCCGAGCATATGCCCTTCCTCTAACGCGCGTTTAGCAATTTCAATACCGTCCTCTGTCAGATTTTCCCCGATGACAAAAAAGGTGGCACAAGCATTATATTCCGCCAGCGTATCAAGTATTTTCACCGTATTTCTGCTCGGACCGTCGTCAAAGGTCAGAAACACCACCTTCTCCGGCAGCTCCTCTTCCTTTACCTCTCCCTTTGCATAGAGATATGGATAAGCTTCCGTCTTGCTGACAATATCCTCCTCTTGCTTTTTTTCCTCTGTTTTTTCCCCATTTGTTTCTGCCGCTGCGTTTTCCGCCAGCACATTTTCTAACAGCTTTTCCGCTTCCGCTTCTGCCGGGTCCTGCTCCCTTTTTCCCCGTTCCGGCAGCCCCAATACTGCCATGTTTGCAAGCAGCAGCGCGACCAGAAGCGTTGCGCCGCGTACGATTTTCCGTTTCAGCATAAAAAATGCCCCGCCGTACTTCATTATTTCATCTTATGCACGGCAGGGCTGTCTGCTGAACAGCAGATATTAAGTTCCTGAAAATTTCTCTTACCTTTACATTTCCTTTAAATATGCCTCGTAACCGATACGCTCTATCTTTTCCTTCTTCTTCTCGACACCGGTCTTTAACTCTTCCTTATATGCCTCTATCTTTTGAAGCAGGGCATCGTCAGAAACCGCGAGCATTTTCGCTGCCAGAATGCCTGCATTCTGCGCCCCGTCGATTGCTACCGTCGCCACCGGAATCCCGGACGGCATCTGCACAATCGAATACAGGGAATCCACGCCGCTTAACGTCTTTGTGTGAATCGGCACGCCGATAACCGGAAGCGGAAAAATTGCCGCGCACATTCCCGGAAGATGTGCCGCGCCTCCTGCGCCTGCGATAATTACCTTAAAGCCCTTTTCCTTTGCCGTCTTTGCATAATCAAAAAAGATATCCGGCATGCGGTGCGCCGAAATTACCGTAACCTCATAAGAAATCCCGAACTTGTCTAACATCTGCGCCGCCTTGCTCATTACCGGCAGATCCGAATCACTGCCCATTACAATACCAACCTGTGCCATTTTATTCCGCCTTTCCTGTCTTATTTTTCTTATCGTAGCATACCACACCCGAAATTGCAACTAAAAGCTTCCTTGTGTTTCCGCATTTTCTAAGCACTCTTAGAAGTTTCCCGGAGGCCGTGCAGTAGCTTAGTTTTGCATGCGCAACACTACACCGGACTTCCTCTAAGTGCCGCTATGCCGCTCGGTGACGTCCTCGCGCCTGACCAGCACTAAGAGGTGATTCCGGTTCCGCTAAAAACTGCGGTCCTTCGGACAAATGCAAAACTAAGCTACTGCACGGCCTCCGGGGAACTTTCAAGGTTACTGGAAAGATGCAGAAACGCACGGAAACAGGCTTACTCCTCCAGCGCCTCGTTTAAGAGCTCTGTCCCCGGCAGCACAAAGCGCCCGTCCTTTAGCAGCACAATCTTCGTCCCGTCCGCACAGAGCGCCGCTATTTCCCCCAGCTCGTCATACGGTATCGTAATATCTGTATGGCAATGGAAATATGCCTTCTCCGGCTCCGTGTTCCGGAGTGCGGAGCATTCGTTTTCCCGTGCGACGATTTCCTTGCCATCCGGGTTATATACCTTGTGTTCCTCACTGTGCGAATAACAGGTATCGCCCACTGCAAAATGAGGGCCTGTTTTCTCCGCAATCAAAATCGGCAGTACCTCTGCAATGCCGTACTTCTTTCCCATCCGGTAGGCAGTCGTATTCGTACCGATAGCAAACTCGCCAAGCGGAAGCCAGTCGTGGTTTTTCAAAAGATTTTCTTTGATAAACCTCCTGTTTTCCTCTTCTGCGGCATAGTTTTCACAGGAATACTCCGCGGTTTTCCCGTCCCGGAATGCAATCCTCAGATTTTTGTACTCCGTACTTCCAAGGAACACGCTTGACACATGAAGAACGCCGTTTGTGCCGGTAAGCACCGGAGAGGTAAAGACTTCTCCGGCCGGAATATTCACATCGGCAGTACAGTTCTCAAAAATTGTCTCTTTGGAAGGATTCTTCAACCTCCAGAGCTGTACCGTAAGGTCTGTCTGGTTTTCTCCCCTTCCGGTTATATGCACTGCCTGCGCCTGATCTAATGCGTCAATCATACACTGCTGTACCCTGCGGTAAGTCTCATTGTCCAGGCGGTTCAGACGGAGCGTTTCCTCAAAAATCTCCGGAAATTCCGTACCGATGGAAGGCAGCGGATAGGCCACGATGGTATAGGAGGTTTTGTCTGACGGGAGATACTTCTCTGACAGTTCTCCCGCCCTGCCTGTAAACTCAACCTTCAGACGCTGCTGCCGCTTATCCAGACGGATTGCTTCCTCTGTATTGACCGGAAGCGGCAGACGTTCCCCAAACGTTTCCTGTACAAGCGGTCCTGCATAAAGTGCTATCTTCTCCTTCTCTGCCTCATAAACATGGCGCAGCGCTGCCTCTTTCCGCAAATACCACTGCTTATCTGCAAACAGTCCCTCGTCATTTCGGTGGTCGTAGTCGTACTGGAGGTTCACATTTGTTACCGTATAGCCCGCTTTTCTTGCATGCCGTCCCCCCGCAGGCGTGCGCACCGCTGTTACCGAAAGACCTTCCCGTTCCAACAATAAAATGACTTCCCGCATCATCCGTTCAAAGCCGATTGCATAGCGCAGCCCTACGGTCTGCCCCTTAGCAAGCGGCACGCGCATTACCTGGAAGCCGCGCAGATAGCCGTCTACGACATTTTCCGCCGCTGCCTTGATTTTTTCTTCGGAAAGACCGTTCAAAAACGCCGCTACGCCAAATTCATTTTCCGTAATGTATTCGCCGTAACGGTACAGATAGCGCAGGTCGGAGCCGTCTGCCTCCATAATAATGTCCTTTGCAAACGTGTAGTTGGTATCAAACTGCTCCCGGAACCGCCATGCCGCAAACAGCTCTGCGTTGTCCGCTTCAAAGGAATACAGCGCCGCACGGCACTCCCGGAACGTGTATTCATGGAATTCCTCAAAGTAATTATATACCTCAATAAAAAGCTCTGCCGCCATCACAACCGACAGGAGGTTCCCTTCTGCGGCGTAAAAGATCTGATTATTTATCTTTGCGGCAAGATAGGAAAGGAGTCTTCCGTACCTTTTCCCGAACAGCTTCCCTGTATACGCCGGATTGGAAAAGCTTCCGGCATAGCCTGCAGGAAGCACCTCTGCATAAAGCCGGTCAAAGAATGCCTGGCATTGTTCCATCGGAGAGCGCAAAAGTTCTCCGCTCTCCATTTTCTCCGCATAAGAAAAAATGAGAAGAAGCTTTTGTGCCTGCGCTCTGAAATATGGCCGGAACTCCTCCGGCACTGTCTGCTCGGTTGGCATGGACGCAAGACGCTCCCTGCAAAGCTGCCATCTCTCTTTGGTTTCTTCTCTCTCTTCTTCCTGGATTTCCTTCCAATCTTCCATATGGTTTCCTTTCCGCCCGGTTATTAAAAAGGCATTCCTATAATATAAAGGCAGAACAGCAGGACAAACAATCCGCCTGCGCTTAAAAGCCCAACAAACGGAAGTTTGACATATACATCCCGCTCCCGCAGCCCCTGCAGGGACAAAGCAAATGCAATCACGCAAAGCACGGCAACTGCAAGACCGGCAATTCCAATCCAACTCCCCGTCCCGCCTTTTTCTACTGCTGAAACAACACAGAGGACAAGAAAGACAAGAACACAAAGCATTGCCAGTACAAAGCCTGCAGTTCCCTTCCCGGAACGTCTCCTGCTGTGAAAATGTATCGTATCCTTCTCTTTGTTCAAGAACGCAAATTTGTCCTTTATCACTTCTTTTTCCTCCTCCTTCCAAATAGCAGATAATAGCACCAGTATCCCAAAATACCGCCTAATGTGTTTAAAATCAGGTCATCCACATCAAAGGCGCCGGTTCTTGTAACCAGCTGGATGGTTTCTGCGGAAAGGCTTAACAGAAATGTCTGGAAAAGAATCTTTCCTGTATTCTGCCTGCGCAACGAAATTAACGGCACAAGCCAGCCAAATGGCATAAACGCAGCAATATTTCCGCCGATATTCATAAGCACATAGGAATACCCCACATGGTCAATATACCGGATTCCTCGTGCAATTTCCAAAAACGGCTTCAGATTATAGCGGTATCCCATCTCCTCCGTCCGCCCATAAGCACTGCTAAAAAAGAGCAGATAGGCCAACAGCAGAAGATACGCCAGAAACAGCAGTATCGCAACGATACGGAGCGTTTCCTTTTTCTTTTCCACTTCACATCTCCTCCTTTCCATGTTTTCTTAACAGCGGCTGCTGTGACAAACGAGATAAAGCACCTGATACTCCTGTGCCGTCTCCTTGAGAAAATACAGGGCACGCTTTAACTTTTCTTCATCCAGATTCACAAACGGGTCGTCCAGAATCAAAAACGGCCGTTCCTCCTCAAAAAGTACGTCTACCAGCGCAAAGCGCATACAAAGTCCGAGCAGGTCCCGTAAGCCTGTACTAAAATACCCGATTTCCCTTCCTCCTCCGCATGCCGAGACACGGATTTCCAGATTGGTATCGACAGCCGCACCTTCAAAACGCCCGTCCATACCTTTTTCAAAATCCTCTCCGCCAAGCAGGGAAACATAGTCCTGAAAGCTCTTTAAAAGTCCCTCCATATAGCGGGAGGAAAAGCGTTCCTTTGCCGCCTGTAAGCATTTCATCGTCTCTTTAAGGACAAAATGCTCCTTCTTTTTTTCCGAAAGTTCCTCTCTCAGCTGTAGAAGCCGTTCCTCATACTCTGTATACCTTTCCGCCTCTTTTTCAAAGACTTCGGCGCGGCTGCGGCAGTCCCTTTCCTCCTCTTCAAGCGACGCAAGCTTTTCTGTAATTTCCTTTTCCTTCTCCTGAAGTCCTGCAAAGCTTTCCTCCGGCGGGTTCAGACGGACAAACTCCTCCGGCGGATTTTCCTGTTCAAATTGTACCCGCTTTCCGGACGCCTCTGCAAGCTCTTTTGAAAATCTTATCAAATCCCTGACACGATTCTCCAGCAGATGCAGCTCTCCGTCAATATCCTCTCCTTCTGTCCCCTGCTCCTGCAATAAGCGCCTGCTGCGTAAAAGAAGCTCTTCCTTCCGTTTCAGACTCCGTTTATAATTCTCATCTTTTTCCGAAAGACGGCGGTATTCCCGTACACAGTCAGACAAATGGTACAGTGCATCGGTAATATCCCCGTCTGCTTCCATGCCGCACTGTTTCAGCAGTACCCTGCTGTGTTCCCCCTGTGCAGCGCAGGCTTCCAGTTCCGAAAGCGCCTGCCCCTTTCTGCCTTCTGCTTCCTTCTTCTTTCGTTTCTTTTGTACTGCTTTCAGAAGAAAAAGGCTTCCGCCTGCCGCTGCCAGAACCGCAAATACTGCCAAAAGCAACCAAAACTTCCCGGATACGGCACTTCGTACTGCGGCTCCCGCCGCAGAAGCCGTTGCTGCCAGAAAAAGTACAACAGCACAGAGTACACAACGCCTTTTTTCATTCTCCGCGCTCTTCTCCTGCCGTTCCGCCTCTTCAAAAAGCAGCTCTGCCTTTGAAATGCGTTCCCTTCGTTCCCTTTCTGTCCGCTGGCACGCCTGCAGCTCCTCTGCCTCCGGCACGCCACATAAAAACTCCTTCTGAAGCGTATGAAGCTTTGTCTGCTCCCATTCCTCCAGCCGGTAGGAGCGCATCTCACCGGCCAGGAGCTTTGCTTCCTCCGCCTCCTGCCTGCACCGGCTTATCTCTTCAGGCTCCGGCACATCCGCATGGAACAGACCTTTTATCCCGTCGTGCTGCTGACGCAGACGTTCCTCCTGCTGGCAGAGTTCCCCGTAATGCCGCTTTCTGGCAAGCAGGGCTTCATAGCCTGCTGCCTCGGAAAGCCTCTTGCGGCATTCTGCAAGCTCCTGCTGATACTCTTCCTTTTCCGCTGCTACGCTACGCTCCTTCTCCCGCCAGACCTTTGCATTTTCTTCCTTCCGGCGGCAGTCCGAAAGCCGCTCCTCCGTTTCGAAAATACTACGGTCAAGCTCCGCTACATAGCCTTTTTCGTCCTTCTGGCGGTCAGGAACATATCGTTTTCTGATCTCGTCTAATGTCTTCCATGCCTTGTCAAAATTACTGCTCTCTTCATCGCCCTCTGCAATCCTTCCGAGCTTTTTTCCGATGCTGTCATTCATTCCGCTGCCGGATATCTTGCTCTGCGGAAGATAGGTGCTGCGGGAGTAGGCCTCCTTGTCCAGCCCGAACAGCTCTTTTCCAAGCTCCGCCGAAAAGTCTGTGGATTCCAGGTTTGTAGAACGGTCCGTCAGCCGGAAGGTATCCTCCGCTTCCTTTGTCCCAAAGGTGCGCTCCGCCCGGTACTCCTTTCCATTTGCCTCAAAGTCCAGATATCCTCCCATAGCGCCGCCCCGCCACGGCTTATATCTGCGCCGCTCGGCTTCCTCTAACTTTGTCCGGCTTCCTGCATTTGGCATCCCGTAAAGCATGGCACGGATAAATGCTGCAAAGGTACTCTTTCCCCAGCCATTCTCCGCACGAATGATATTAAGCCCTTTGGTAAAATCATAGGAGAAGTCCTGCAGCTTTCCAAAGCTGCTGATATAGCACCGCTTTAAAAGCACGACTCTACCTCCTCCCCTGCGAGGGCACGCACGCCGATTTCCAGAATCATGCGCTTTTCTTCCTCTGTATACTCCTGTCCCATCACATAGCGGATAAACTCGCCGCGCAACGAAATATCATCCTCATAATTCTCTGGCTGTATCGCAAGCCCTATCTCCCTGTCATTTATCTTAAACGCAAAAAAGCCGTCCTCAAAACGCCTTGTCAGATACTGCAAATCCCGCTCCGCATGCAGAGAAACCTTTCCAGTCAGAGTCACCTTGACTAAATCCCTGTCTGGAATTTCGCGCAGGGCACTGCGGACGATTTGTTCTACTTCTAATGTACTCTCTGTTCCGGAAATATCTGCAAACACTTCATGGACCGTACGCACCGCAAACGGCACAAAAGAAACCTCTGCCTTCTTTTCTTCCATCTCAATCCAGACAAATCCTTTTTCCCCGCACTCGTCAAACCCACGCCCTTCCATACAGCCGCAGTAACAGTAACAGCCTCTGGTATCCAGAGGCTCGCGGCGGTAGGAATGGATATGCCCCAGCGCAAGGTAGTCGATGTTTTTATTTTTTAACGCCGGAAGGTCGATGGTCTCCGCCTTCTCCGCTGAACGGTACTTCTCTGTCTGCCCGTGAAGAAGCACAATATTATAATCGTTCCGGTTCAGCACAAGCGAATCATACAGCTCTGCCGCGTTTCCGCCTGCAAGCTCCGCCCCCGCAATAACAACCTCCCCGTACCGGTAATAGGTCCATTCCGTCCCGAACAGCTTTAAATTCTGCGGACATTCTTCTGCATCTTCCGGAAAACCGCCGCCATCATGGTTCCCCCGCAGATACAGAAAATCAATTTCCGGAAAACGCAGTATTGTTTCTTTTACCAGATTGCGTGTCCGTTTTGTCACAGATTTACTGTCAAACAAATCCCCGGCAATTAAAACCACGTCTGCCCCATGCTCCGCGGCATATTCTGCCATCCGTACAAACCCGGTCAGAAGCTCGCTTTTCCGCTGTTTCCTTTTTTCTCCGTCCAAAGCTGTACTCAATGCGGAATCCAGATGCAAATCCCCACAGTGTAACAGCTTCATTACGCGCCTCCCAGCATACCCAGAAAGGTTTTCAAATAAGCAAAAAACAACATGAAAATAATACCGGTATAAATTAAGGACGCTCTTGCCCAGTTCTTTCTTGCGTCGGTAATCTGCGGAGAGAAGCCAAGCCAGAGCAGTACCCCTATATAGGCGAACAGACCGATTCCCGGAACAAACTGAAGGCACATGATCCCAAGAAACATCCAGACAGAAATGCCCTTCGCCTGCGAGGAGTCCTTCCGGGGCGTCTGCTGCTCCTCCCGGTACTCTGTCGTACCGAATGCGGTATACCCGCTCTCTTCCGATGCCGCCCCGCTCTGGTAAGCATTCCAGGCGGAGACGTCTTCCTGCCAGTTTCTCCCTGCTTCCCTGAACGGGCTTCCGCAATAATCACAGTAATTTGCTTCCGGATTCATTGCTTCCCGTCCGCATGCCATACAACGCATTTTCATTCCACCTTTCTTTTGTTATTCTTCCAAGCTGCGCCGCACAATGACCTTCTGCACACATTTTTCCGCACAGACGCCGCAGCCGGTACACTTTTCAAAATCAATCCGCGGAAGATTATTCTCCATCGTAATCGCTCCGCTTTCACAAAACTTTGCACAAAGACCGCAGCCAAGACAGCCCGCCGCGCAGGCATCCTTTACCGCCCTGCCCTTCTCTTTTGAGCTGCATCCGACCAGACACCTTGCATCGTATGGAACCAGCTCAATCAGATGATTCGGACAAACGCTGACGCACTTTCCGCAGGCAACGCAACGCTCCTTATCTACGACTGCCACACCGTTCACGATGCGGATTGCATCAAACTGGCACTCCTTCACGCAGCTTCCGTAGCCCATACAGCCGGACTCACACTGCTTCTGCCCATGTCCCGGAATCAGCGCAAGCTTTCTGCAGTCCTGCAGACCATAATAATTGTACTTATACTCCGCTTTATCACAAGTACCGGAGCATTTTACAAAGGCAGTCTGCCTTACCCCCTCCTCGAGACTCTGTCCCATCAGTTCTGCTATCTGTGCCTTCGCCTCTGCCGGAGCTACCGGACACTGCCCTGCAGGCGCCTCTCCGTTTGCAATTGCCTTCGCCAGACCGTCACAGCCCGGAAAACCGCAGCCGCCGCAATTATTTCCCGGAAGAAGCTCCCTGACCGCAATTTCCCGCTCATCCACCGGGACAAACAAAAACTTTCCCGCTGCGCCAAGCAGGATACCGATTAAGAGGCCGACAATTCCCACAACCGCAGCCGCGGTTCCGATTGCTTTATAGTTTACGGCAGCCACCGTTACATTATGTAACGGGAAAAGCTCCGCCGCAATCAGATGGTGCAATATTAAACCCGTCATCTTCTCCTCAGCCTCCTATCTGTAAACTGGCAAAACCGTTGAACGCAATCGCCATCAGTCCCGCTGCAATCAGCACAATCGGCATTCCCTGAAACGCCTTCGGGATATCGGAATGCTCCATCCGCTCCCGGATTCCTGCCAGAATCACAATCGCAAGCGCAAAGCCCACCGCCGTCGCAAAACCGTTCACCACGCCGGTCAGCAGTCCGTATCCGTTCTGCACGTTTGTCAGTGCAATGCCAAGCACCGCGCAGTTTGTCGTAATCAGCGGCAGATAGACCCCGAGTGCGGAGTAGAGCGCCGGACTCATCTTCTTTAAAATCATTTCTACCAGCTGCACCAGCGCCGCAATGACAAGGATAAATACAATTGTCTTCATATAATCCATATCAAACCGGAGCAGTATCCCGTCATAAATCAGGGAGGTCACCGCGGAGGCAATCGTAATAACAAAAATAACCGCTGCGCCCATACCGGCTGCCGTTTTAATCTTCTTGGAAACCCCGAGGAACGGACACAGCCCGAGGAACTGGCTGAGTACCACGTTATTGACCAATGCCGCTCCCACCGCAATCAGCAATAGCTCCTTCATACTATGCCTCCTCCTTTCCTGCGGCACCCGCCGCCTTCTTTGCCGCTGCCGCCTTTAGAAGCGCCTCTTTCCTTGCCGCTTCCTTTGCCGCCTCCTGCTCCTTTACCCGCTCTAACAGCGCATGGTTCTCCCTGCACTCCATTCCGCTGCAGGAAGCGCAGTTGCCGCCGCAGGCAAGCTTTTCCATACCGTCCGGCACGTTCGTCGCGGACTTCAGCTTGAACTTGTTCTGTAACGCGGTCAGCATCGCCAGCACAAAAAACGCACCCGGCGCCTTTACAAAAATCTCTAGCGGCTGGTAAGCAGCCGGCATTACGCGGAAGCCGAATACCTCGCCTGCTCCTAAAAGCTCACGGAACACGCCGATACAGGTAAGCCCGAGAGTAAACCCGAGCCCCATCCCGATGCCGTCAAAGGCAGACAGAAGCACCGGATTCTTGGAAGCGAACGCTTCCGCACGGCCTAAAATAATACAGTTTACCACGATTAACGGAATATAGATTCCGAGGGACTCATTGAGCCCCGGCAGATATGCCTTTAACAAAAACTCCACAATCGTAACAAAGGAAGCAATCACGACAATAAACGCCGGAATGCGCACCTTATCCGGAATCACCCTCCGCAGCATGGAAATCAAAATGTTAGACAATACCAATACGACCGTTGTCGTCAGTCCCATTCCCACCGCGTTGGTTGCGGAGGTCGTGGTTGCTAACGTCGGACACATACCGAGCATCAGCACAAAGGTCGGATTTTCTTTCAGTAGCCCGTTAAAGAACTGTTTAAGACACTTTTTCATTTCGCACCTCCGATTCCCTGCTCTACCAGATACCTCGCAAACAAAAGCCCGCCGTTCATTCCCTGCGTCACCGCACGGGAGGTAATGGTTGCACCGCTTAACGCGTCAATTTCCCCCTCTTCCTTGACATCGTCCTTGGCATCGGTCTTTGTCACCGTGAAAAGTCCCGTGGTAACGCCCAAAAACTGCTTCCGCCATTCCGGATTCTTCTCTGCCTCCAGTCCGTACCCGGCGGTTTCCTTCAGGGAAAGAAACTCCAGTCCGGTTACCACGCCGTCCAGGGAATACCCGAACACCATCCGGATTGCGCCGCCAAAACCCTTTTTATCGGTTACGGTAATAATATAGCCCATGAGTTCCCCTGCCTCATCCCTTACGAGACACGCCTCATCGACCGTTACTGCCTTACGGTACTCCTCCGTAAGAAGCTCTTCCGCCGAAACCAGCGCTCCGGCAAGCTCCGGGACATCCTTTGACTCTTCCACGGCAGACGCTCCCGGAAATATCGCAAGATACGCCTCCTGCTTATCCTGCTCCTCTCTTTTTGCAATCGGCTCTGCCGTAACCTCATGGACGAAGCCTAACAGCACTGCCGCCACGAGCGTAATCAGAACCAGCGCAAGCGTATCCTTCAAAATGGAAAGCACGCCGCCCTCCTTTTTTTTATCAGACATTTGCCTTTCCTCCTTTTCCGAAGGATTTCGGGAAGGTCACCTTCTCGATTAACGGAACTAAAATATTACCGGTAATAATCGCATAGGAAACGCCCTCCGTGGAGCCGCTGTACACGCGGAAAATACCGGTTAAAATACCAAGAAAAACACCGAATACAAGCTTGCCGTTCTTCGTAATCGGGGAGGTCACATAATCCGTCGCCATAAAGAACGCGCCCAGCATAAGCCCTCCGCCGCAAAGCTGCATGGCAAGATACTCCGCATCAAAGCCATGCCCTCCGAACAGTCCCATAAATACAATAAAGCTCAGAAGATAGGCTGCCGGAATACGGAGGGAAATCACACGGCGCACCAGCAGATATGCTGCGCCGAGCAACAGCAGAAATGCGCTTGTTTCCCCGATGGTGCCGCCGGTAAAGCCGAAAAACATATCAAACAGGCTGACACTCCCGCCCTCCCTGATGAGCATAAGCGGCGTTGCAGAGGAAAGTCCGTCCAAGCCGGCAGCTCCCGAAAGAATCAGCTGCGCGGCATTGCCTGCCTCAACCTTTTCTATTGCAAAGGACGCCATTGTCTTTCCCGCGGAAAGCAGCAGAAAGCATCTTGCTGCGAGCGCCGGGTTCATAAAGTTCTGTCCCAGACCGCCAAACAGCATCTTCACTATAACAATAGCAAACACACCGCCAAGCACCGGAATCCAGTAAGGCACACCAGCCGGAAGATTCATACCGAGCAAAAGTCCCGTTACCATCGCACTGCACTCATAGCCGCCGCCCGGCAGCTTCATCAGACGCTTGTATATGTATTCCGCAAGGACACAAGAGGTCACGGACAACGCCAGAATCACAAGCGCACGCAGTCCGAACTGGTACACGCCGAACAATGCCGCGGGTGTCAGTGCTATCATAACGTCACGCATAATCACTGCGGTCGTCTCCCTGCTTCTGCTATGCGGAGAAGCCGACACATTTAACTTTTCTTTCATTTTCACCCCTCCTTACTTCTTCCTGCGTTCATCCAGAATACTGCGTCTGGTCTGCTTAAATGCCTGCGTCAGCCGTCTTCCTGCAGGACAGACGTAGGTGCAGGTGCCACACTCATAACACTCCATCCCGTCCAGGCCAAGAAACCCGGCATTGTCAAAATGCTCCGCGTACTCCATCATTCTCTGAGGAACCAGACGGCTCGGGCAGACCGATACACAGCGCCCGCAGCGGATACACGGAGAGGTCGGCAGCGCTGCTGCCTCGTCCTTTGCCATTGCAAGCAGCGCGGAAGATGTCTTGGTCACCGGAAGGTCCAGGCGGAACAGCGCCAGCCCCATCATCGGACCTCCGGATATCACCTTCTCCGGCGGCGTCTTAAAGCCCCCTGCCGCTTCAACTAACTCTGTATAATTCGTGCCGGTGCGCACCGAAAAATTCTGCGGGTCGGCAATGGCATCCCCTGTTACCGTGATGATCCGGCGGATTAACGGCGTGGACTCCGCTACCGCCATATAAACTGAAATTACGGTATCTACATTGTTTACCACACAGCCCGCATCTGCCGGAAGCATGGAAGAATTTATCTTCCTGCCGGTCGCCACATTGATAATCTGGCGCTCCGCCCCTTGCGGATACTTTGTCTTCGCGCTCTTTACCGTAATCCGCTCCTCGTTCTTTACAAGCTCTGAAAGCTTTTTAATTGCCTCCGGCTTATTATCCTCGATTAAGATAATGCCTTGTGCCTTTTCAAACAGGCGTAGCATGATTTTCAGCCCGCCGACGATTTTTTTGCTCTCCTCTAACATCATCCGGTAGTCAGAGGTAAGATACGGCTCACACTCTGCGCCGTTTACGATGACATAATCAATGGCGTCGTCCTTTTTCGGCGTAAGCTTGATATGGGTCGGGAAGCCCGCGCCTCCCATACCTACAATCCCGGCTTCCTTTACATACTGGCGGATTTCTTCTTTGGAAAGCTTCGTGTAATCCCTTTTTACTCCGAACCCCTCCACCGTCTTATATGCTCCGTCATTCTCTATCACTATGGATTCACACATTGCGCCAGACACCGTCGGACGCTGCTCTATTGCCTTAACCGTACCGGAAACGGAGCTGATGACATGCGCTGATACAAAGCCCTGCGCCTCCCCGATTCTCTGTCCGGCTAACACCCTGTCTCCTACCGTCACAATTGGCTTTGCAGGCGCCCCGATATGCTGGGACATCGGAAATACCAGCTCCCCTTTCGGCAGCAGCACCGTTGTCGGCTTGTCTTTCGACAGTTCTTTTCCGTCGTACATATGAATGCCGCCGCGAAATGTCGCTTTCCCCATATCGTAACCCTTCCTTTCACTCAAAGTCTGTTCTATCCGTATCTGTCACATTTTGTAGCATTTACTTCTTCTATCATACCACATCACACCGTAAAAGAAAACGGAAAATTTAACTTGATTGCAAAACCGACGTTACGATTCACAGCCACCTGAGAATTGGCAGACAAATTCATCAAGCTTACTTTAAAAAGCCGTCTGATTTTACGCATGTGTGCGAAGGAGCTGTAAATCTTAACAAACCGGCAGAAGCTTATTTCCAACGAAATAAAAAGAACGACCGGAAACAGTATCTCTCATACCGTCTTGTCGTTCTTTTTTAAGGCTAGTTACATTCCCGGTGCAGATATTTCTCCCGTGTCGCCATCCCTCCCCGGATATGACGTTCCGATTTATTGACATCCAGCACCTCTCTCGTGGCCTCCGCCAGATTTTTATTTATCTTCGGCAGACGCTCCGTCACATCCTTATGTACTGTACTCTTGCTTATCCCAAACGCTTTTGCTGTTTCCCTTACTGTTGCCTTATGATCAACTATGTACCTGGCAATCTCCACTGCCCGTTCTTCAATGCTCCCTTCCAAACCGGCTTCCTCATGCATTCTTTTTTACCAATCTATGAGCCGTTTTGAAAAAGTATGACAGTGTTTCCAGCAGGAAAACGGAATATTCTTTTCTGTCCGCCTCCCGTTTACGGAGCAGGCGTCGGAGTAGGTACAGGCGTCGGTGATACGGCAGGATTCCTTGCGATTTTTCCGCTGTTTCTGCTGATTACCTCAGCCTTCTCGCCAGTTACGGACGTATTAGAAACGATAACACGGATATAGTACCCGACATCATCGTTTGTAATTGTGTATTTGCTGTTTGCATAGCCTGTACCGGACGCAATATCCGTATAGGTGCCGTTTGCCGTACTGCTGCGCTGCCATACATACTTAATATCACCCGAAATTGCGTTGTTGCTGGTTGCGACGCTGATGACACCGCCCGGATAGTGGGAGGTGGCAGAAAGTGCCGCATAGGTTACCTTATCATATAAAATCGGATACGGATACTTCTCATAGGTGGACGGAAGTTCCATCTTACTTTCAGCAGTCACACGGAATATAAGATAGCTTCCGGTCAATGCCTTTGTACTGCTTACCTTTACTGTTTTTCCTGCTTTTATTGTTGACCACTTTAACTCGCTTAATTCCTCTGCGGTCAGATTGTCCGGGTCGTCTACCACTGCAAACTGGTAATTTACCGACGTTGCCGTATTGGTCAGGGTGATACCGGCAGTTCCGGTCTTTGTTGCCTGATAGGCCAGCTTAATGTCTCTTGCCACATTCGGATCGGCTACCGCAAACGGAACCAGCACTTCCCTGACTGCCGATGCGGAACGGCGCTCGTTTGCCGCGGTACGCACATACACATAAATTCCTGTGATTGTTCCGTCCTCCGCAGTCTGGCACTTATATTTTCCCGGATTTGCAGTAACCAGACTCTTGTCAATCTTTGCATTTGCGTCCACATCCAAAACCAGCGGCACTGAGATTGCATTTACTCTCCGGTTGGTAAGCGGCAGAATGTCAAAGTCTACGACAGGAACGGACATAAGATTGGTCGTGGCGGTTCTCGAATACACCGGCACCAGATTCCAATCCTTATTATTTAAGGAGTATTCCATACCGTTACGGATGGAGAGCGTCATAACCGCATTATTGACCGTGACCGAAGGAGCCGCCGCCTTTTTTTGTATCTGCAGTCTCGCCTCAGAGCTGAAACGCTTGCCACTGATGCCGTCTGCCGTATCTGCATCGTTAATTGCCTTAATTCTGAAATACAGGGTAACGCCTTTTGCATTCATATGAGCGATGTTCAGCTTGTCAAAAGGCTGCCAGTTTCCTGTACTGTCCTTTTTCCATTCAATCCGGTTCACATCAAAAAAGGCTGTCTCGGCGCCGCCGCGCTTCGTAAAGAACAGAATATAGCCTGTCTGGCTGGAGAAATTAGCATATTTACTATATACCTTCTTCCATTCCTCGACATCGACCACATCCGCTGCAGAAATATCTCCTACAAACCTTGCGGAAAGCTTCTCCTCTGCCTCGATATAACGGGCCGTAACGAGGGAATCCTGGTCCCCCTTTAAATAAATACGGCTCGTTACTCCTGGCTTTACCCAGGAAATATCAAATACGGCCTTTCCGTCAGCGCCCACCGGTACAGACTCCCACACGGACGCATTGGCATTTTCACTATAATAGATTATTGTGTTTTTGCCGCCTGTAACCTCTATAGACTCATACTGATAGTCTACCTTAATCGAAGAATCCGGCAGCATCGTCGCGTTCCCTGCCGCCTCAGCACTCTTTGAAGCACACAAAAGCGGCATGATCAACATACCAAACAAACATGCCAGTTTTTTAACCTGTTTCATCGGAAACCCCTCCTTTATTTTTTCTTATCCATAAAAAATGACTGGTCTGCCACTGCTCCTGTCATATTTTTATAGTAGCCGCTGACAGTCTCGCTGCTGCGCTTAAAATTCTTAATTTCCTTTTTCTTTTCTCCCAGACAAATTCCCAAACGCGCCTTATTTTGTTCCTCTAACGCACAAAGGGCAGCGCCCTTTTCAAGCACTGTCTTGATTCTCTGCTGCAATGCCTTAATCCGCGGTTCAAATGCCTTTTTGTACTCTTCTATCACCGGCTTTACCTTGGCAAAGACCGCTTCAAAACCTGCATCAAATTCTGATATCTTCTGGATATACACTTCCTTTTTATCCATCAGCTCACTAAACTCTTCCATGGAAAACTTCTCTCCTGCCAAAACGGCTTCCTGCCCCTTTGTTAATCCTAAGAGTTCATCCAGAAACTGCTCTTTCTTTTGTATCGTATCTTCCAATATCTTAAAATAAGCGGAAAACTCCTGTGGCTCCAATCTAATCCCTCCGACCGCCTGCCTGCACAGGCTTTTTTAATGAGCAAGAACAGCCGTAACGTACCGTCCGGCTGTTCTGCCTGTTTATTGTTCTTATTTTACATAAAGGTTATTTTTCCGCATAACCTCTTTCCAAAGGTCTCTCATATTTCTAATCTGCCCCAGTGCTTCCTCCAGCAAGGCCTTATCCTTTTTGATATTTGCCTGTACTAAAAGCCCGTAAATATACTCATAAACAACATCAAAATCTTTGGCCGTTGCATACTTAAAATCTAAGGTAGAACGGAACTCCGTAATAATGTTCTGCACTTTGATAATATAGGTGCTTGCCTTCTGGTAATCCGACTTCTCAAGACCAAGCATCGCAATATTGCAAAACTTAATTGCTCCGTCGTACAGCATTAATGTCAGATCCGCAGGCGTCGCCGTGTTAATTTTAGTTCCCTGATATAAACTTGCTGCATTTGTTGGTGGCATACGCAATACCGTCCTTTCTTAAACTACTGGCCTTTGTTCTGTTACCTTCCTCCTAAACCAAGCATGGAAGCCAGCGAGCTTGACTGGCTGCTCAGCTTACTGAGAGCTGTTTCCATAGCGGCAAACTGCTTATAGTACCGGTCCTCGATTTCCTGTAAACGCTTCTCCTGCTTCGTCAGTTCCTTTTTGTAGCTGGTCAGGTCTTTCGTCAGCTTCTTGTCGTTATAGAAGGTAAGCGCACTGCTCAACTCTGTCGCCTTCATCTTATCTTTCATCGTGTTATACAGATTGTTGGAAATCGTCTGCAGTACTTCCATCACCTTTTCCGGATCTTCCTCGATTGCCTTACGGAGCTTATCATCGTAAAGCATACCATCCGGGTCTTCCTGGTCGCCGTAAATATGCAGCTTTCCGCGTTCTGTATACTTTGTCGTACAGATACCAAAGGAAGAAAGCGCATAGTTCTTACCATCTACCTCAACAGCGCCGTTTAACGCGCCGCGCATTGCGGTAAGAAGCGAGCCCAGGGTGTTGTCACGGCGGAGCAGGGAGTCTTTAATCTTTGTCTCCCACTTCTCTACTTCCGTGTCGCTCATGGCGTCTTTCTGCTCATCCGTCAGCGGCTCATAGCCTCTTGCGGATTCTGCATAATATGCCTTATTTAACTCATCAATCAGAGTGTTATAATCCTTTACGAACTGCTTTACCATATTGTAAACGCCGTCCGTATCCTGCGTTACATTAATTGCAACCGTCTTCCCCGGCTCTGCGGACACTAAATCCAACGTCAGTCCGTTGACCGAAATATTGTTTGAAGAAGACTCGATTTCAGCGCCGTTTACCGTTATCTTTGCATCACTTGCCTCATATACGGTCATGCCCATTGCATTGGAACTTCCGCTCACTGCCGTACCGTCGATGTTGCCAAGTCCGATGGCAGAAAGCGCACCGCTAGCCGGGTCAAATGCCTGGATATCCGCATAAGTGTTAATATGTCCCGCCAGAGCGGTTCTTGCTGCTGCCATATCGGCATTGCTGTTGTCGGCTAAAATGTCTGCCTTCTTTGCATCAAATGCCGCTACCGCATCCGCCGAGGTATTGTAATTCTCAACCTCATCCTCTGCAAACGCCTGTAATGCGTTCTGATAAACCGTCTGATATTCTGCGGTATCATAGCCGGTTCCTTCCGTATAGGTTCCGAGCTTTGCGAGGAACTCCGTTTCCTTCTCATTGTAGGCATTCAGAATATCCTGCTCCTCCGCAGTCAGATCTGCGGCGTCCTTTGCCTGCAGCTTCTGGATATCAGCATACGTTACATCCTTGAGCGTCTCATTTTCTCCATAAACCTCATCAAAGGTAATGCGCTCATGCTCTGTCTTTGCCATACGTGCAGCATCTGCCTGCAGAGCCTTTGCCTGCTCTTCGGTCAGCTCCTTACCATAAATGGTTACTGCAGTGCCGTTCTCCATGGCATTCTTTATCTGTGCGGCAATTCCGCCGTCTATCTCGGCCTTTGCAAGACTTCCCGCGGTATTCCCTTCCGTCTTTTCAAGCAGAAGCTGATAAGCGTCCTTAATCTTTGTCTCCTCTTCGGTCAGCTCTTCGCCGTTTGCTGCCTTTGTAAGAACTCCGACAATGGAAGCCGAATCGCTTGCCTCAATCACTGCCATTGCCTCATTAAACTTTGCCTTGTCTTCAGCAGACATGCTGCCATAGCCGGCCAGCGCATAAATGCTCTTTCTTGCTTCAGCACTGGAAGGATTCTCGGAACTTGTGGTAATCGAAAACGAATTTTCCGTTCCGCTCTGTCTGGAGCTGATATATAAACACTGTCTGGTTTCATCAAAGTTTACGTTTAATCCTACTTCCTTACAGCTTGCGGAGAAGTCTGCAAACGTAGTATCTTCGTCGATTATCAGCTCCGTACTCTTATCGCCGCAGGAAAGAGAAATCTTTGTGCCTGCTGCCACACCGGCATCCACAAGCTTCGAGCGTGCTGTCAGCTTCTCGTCAGAGGTGAACTTACCGCCAGTTACATACTGGGCACTTGCCACGGACTCTACCGTAACATAATGCGTTCCGATTGGCGCCGACGCGCCTGCCTTCGCCATTACAATCTTATCATTGGCTGAAGTCGTCTTCTTCGCAAGATAGTTACCCTGCGTCTTCATCTTGGAAAGGGAGCCCGTATAAAACGAATAAATCTTCGTATTAAAATCCTTCCACTTTTCCGTCAGCCACTCGTTTCTCGTAATTTTATTCTCAACCTTAGTTACTCTTGTCCGTTCCGCAGACATCAGCTGCTTAATTAATGTGTCTGTATCCAGACCTGATATCATACCTGATAATCCAATACCCATAACAACCTCCATTCCCGGTCTGCTTCGAAGCAAACCGTACGACTCTGTTTATCTCTTTTCATCTACCATAAGCCCTGCCAGCTCCCACATCTTAGAAAGCATCTCCAGGGTCTCTTCCGGCGGAATTTCACGGATTACTTCTTCCGTTTCCTCATCGATTACCTTAATGGACACCCGCTTGGTCTCCTCATGGTAAGCAAATTCGCACTTTGTCTTCGCATGCCGCATCGTCTGATTGGCATGATCCACTGCGTTCTTAATCCGTCTGGAGACATTCTCTTCGTTTCCCTGCTGCTCCTGCATCTTCACCTGAAGCTGTGGCTCTAACGCAGGCTCCGCCGGTTTCTCGGCAGGCTTTTCTGCCTTTGGCTTTACCTCCGGACGACTTGCCGCCGTGTCCGTATAAACAGGCTTATTTACTATCGTTCCGCTTTCAATTTTCATATCCGTACACCTCCATGTTTTGCTTGTTGGCGTCCTCTGCCGACTCCGTTCTGACAGAAAATCATTTCTTTATACTTTTATATCGGACAAAAACGGTGAAAAATTAACCCTGCAGGGAAAGTTTTTCACCGTTTTTTTACATTGTTTTCTTTCTTAGAACATGTCTTTCAGGATTTCCGGAGAAGCATCCGCGGAAACTGCTTCTTTATTTGCCTCCTGAATCTGTACATAAATTTCTTTCCGGTACAGCGGTACTGACTTTGGCGCATTGATGCCGATTTTTACCTGCTCTCCCTTTATTTCAAGGATGGTTATCTCTATATCATGTCCTATCATAATGGACTCGTTAATTTTTCTTGACAGGGCCAGCATGCTTTTATTCCCCCTTTGCCTCTTTGCTCTTTTTCACCTGCTCATATATGTTATATTTTATTACATAGTCAGGGTTCTCCGCAATAATCTGGCATCCCTTTTTCGTATCGGCATTGATTACTAAAGGCGCCTTCAGATTTACGGTCATCTTTGCGACGTCGGACGGCACGCTTAACGTAAGGAGAATAATCACATTTTCCTCGGTCAGCTCTCCGATTGGGTTCAGTACGTCATCCTCTATAATCGGGTTATAATCTGACATAACCGAGAGCGGGCTGATGACCGGAAGCGCAAGCTCCGGTGTATCTAAGCTCTGTAACCAGGAAATTGTACTGCTGTTTCCCTCTTCGTTATTGTACAAAATCGTATAACGCTTGCAGTCTTCAAATCCGATAATACCGTCTTCAAAGGTAATTACCTTGTTCTCATCCAGATCAATTTCCCCAAAATGTTTCGTTTTTACTAACATTCCTGTTTCTCCTTTCATTTTTCCCGGTTATCGCTTTTTTATTTCTGTTTTATAAGAAATCCAGCAAAGAAGTCTGCACCAGCTTGGAAGCTGCCGATAAAGAGGAGTTATAAATGGTCTCTGCCGAACTGTACTTAATAATCGTATCCACCAGGTCCACATCCTCGTTTGAGGAAAGCAGATCCTCAAAGTCAACCTTCTGGTCCTCCAGTCTGCTCTGTGTCAGTAACAGACGATTATACCGTCCGCCAAGATCCGACAATGCGACATTTACTTTATCCTGCATAGCAACCGTGTCTGTCAGACCGCCTGCAAAGGTCGCCTGCATAATATCGGTCCGCAGCGTAAATTCCGAATCTAACTGCTCCTGGATTCCCTCTAATGCCTTTCTCTGCTCCGGCGTCAGATTGGTATCCTCTAACATCTTTTTTACTTCATTTATTTTCTCTTCGGTTTCCGTCACATTATTTACGGCATTAATAATATCGTCGATTGCCCGCCCGATATCATGGGAAAACACCTCGTGCCCCTGCGTATTGATGGTAAGCTTCTGGTTAAAGTTTACCTCGTACTGAATCTGCTGGTCCTGCTTTTCAAAATTCAGAACCTCCGTACCGTCTTCGTTCGTTCTGGTGCAATTAAAGTAATGCTCCGGTCTGAGGTCATTCGTATGGAAGTTTTTCTTCGTATACTTCACATTGATATGCTCAGAATTGCGTACCTTCTCATATGCCGCATTTCCGTAAATCAGCTCGCCGGTTTCCTTAATGAAATAAACGTCATCCTCTCCCGGATGATAGGCATCCGGATCGGTAAGCGCCTTTTCCGTCACCGTAAGCGGCAGCTCTATCAGATTTCCGTCGCCGTCCGTACTGCCGTCCGTATAGGTCACCGTAACTCCATCCTCCAGATTCCCGTACGCAAGCCGCATCCGGTAAATCTGTATCTGGTTCGGCATCGTTTTATCAAACGCCCCCGGGTTATCCTTATCAAACGCATTGATATCCACATTATTGACAATTTTAAACTTGATATCGATATCCTCGCCGGACAAAGGTTCCGTAATCTCGTAAGTATAAGAACTCTCGTCCTCAGAAAAGATTAACGGCGTATCTGTCTTATAACCGGAAAATACATACCGCCCCGCATAATTGCTGTTGCCCTCCTGGTAAATCTGCTGCTTCAGCTCTTCCAGGTTCGTTACAATGCTGTTGCGGTCCTTTGCCGTAAGCGGGTCGTTCGAGCCCTGATTACAGTACGAATTCATCTGCTTCAGAATCTCATTTACGACATCTATCGAGCTCTCCGTCGTATCCATCCAGGAAAGCGCATCTGGTATATTCTTTTCCACATACTGTGACAATTCGGCAAGATTCGTGCGGAGCTTTAACGCACGTACCGCAACAATCGGATCATCCGACGGCTTCTGTATCTTCTTTCCGGTAGAATACTGGTTTTCCAACGTGGAAAGCAAATTCTTGTTATTGTTGATATTATGCAACACATTGTTGGTCATCATTTTATTGGTAATCCGCATCGTGTCTGCCTCCTTATCGATTATACACCCATATAATTGATTAGCTTATCGTAAATCTCATTCATTACTGAAATAACCTGTGCCGAAAGATTATAGGCCTGCTGGTACCGCATCAGATTCATGGCTTCCTCTTCCTTATCAACTCCGCCAATCGACAGCCTCTGGTTGTCAATCGCTGCTACCATGTCCTTCTGGCTCTTCGTAAAGTTCAGTGCCGCCTTCGTATCAATACCGACTTCTGCAATCAGTGTCTGCAAGAACGCCGCCGGCTTTCCCTGACGGAACATGGAGGTATCCTTCTTCAAATCCAAAAGCTCCAGCGCCTTATCGTAATTGCCAACACCATCTACAATCTCCGAGGCTGCAGCAAACTTAGAAGCATCCTTTTGTATTGCACTGTTGACACAGATATTTTCCGCCGTGATATGATAGTAGGAGCTGTACACCGTACTAACATCATCCGGCAGGAACTGCCCGGTCTGGGAGTTAAAGGAGAACGGGTCATAGCCGTCCGCTCCTTCTTTTCCATACACGCCGAACTTATACTCTTTTCCGCTCACCTTATTTGTAGCCGTAAAAAAGTCCTGTCCTGCTTCTCCGTTTAAATCCACACCAGACTTATGAATCTCATTGAACTTCTTTGCATAAACACGCAGAAACTCGTTCATCTGTGCCATATAATACGGAATACCCTTATAATTTACCGACTTCCCGATAAACGAAACTTCCTCATCTGCAAAATTGCGCACCGGCTCCGTCAAAAAGAACTCGTAGGTATATTCCCCTGTATCCTTGTCAATGGAAACCTCAAACGATTCATACTCGTATACTACTGTACCAATTGTAATTTCACCGCTTTCCGGAATGTTCAGTTTCGCTTCTTCATTGACTGTCGGATGGGTCATCGTCACGGAACGCGTTCCTGCATACGCCGTTACGGTTCCCTTCAGGTTATCGGAATTATTGCCGTCGCGCACTTCGAACAATGCCTTAATGCTTCCGCTCTGGGTATAGGCATACGGATTAAACTGCTGCCCGTTATCCCAGACGATATCATAAAGCCCGTCTGCATCTGTCTGGTTCTTTCTGTGCTCTCTCGGCTTTATCCCAAGCTGATGGGTTTCATAGTTATCTACCAGAGTCTGTCCGTCTACCTTTAAGGTATAAGACTTTAAGCCAATCGGACCATAGGATACTTCTTCAACCGAAACATTGATAATTGTGGAAAGCTCATCTACCATAAGATTTCTTGCATCCCGCAAATCATTTGCATTAGTTCCGCCGATTTCCACGGTATTAATCTGCTTCGTCAGCGATGCAATCTCTGCGGCAAGTGCGTTTACACGATCCACCTGATTTTTTATTTCGAAATTACAGTCCTTCTGTACTGCCTGCAGATTCGTATACAAGGAATTGAAATATTCACAAAAACTCTGTGCGACATTGGTTACCTGTGTTCTGACCGTAAGGTTGGCCGGGTCCTTTTCCAGCTCCTGAATCGTATCATACATGGAATCAAAGGTTGTCGTAAAGCCCTTTAGCTGAATCTCATTCAGGTAGGACTGGAGCTGTGACATATAATTTGATTTGGTCGCATAGCTGCCATAAATGGAATTGTTATTCCGGTACTTTTCATCGTAATATTCACTTCTCATCTGGGTAATGGATGCAACCTCCACGCCGGTTCCGACCATACCGTGCCTGCCATATACACGAAGCGCATTACCGGCCCTCTGCTCGATTATCTGTCTTGTAAAGCCCAGGGTTTCGACATTGGCAATATTATGCGCAGTTGTGTTTAAGCCGCTGTGTGCGGTGTATAATCCGCTTTTTCCGATATCCAGTCCAAAAAATGTATTCATGTGTTACACTTCCTTTCTTATGCCGTTCCCGCATGGTGAAACTGTTATGAACCAAGCGTATTCAGAATATGCTCAATCATTTCGCTGACTACATTGACATATCTGGCAGAGGCGTTATAAGCATGCTGATATTTAATCATCTGCGTCAGCTCTTCGTCCGTAGACACCGCCATGACCTTCAGACGGTCATTATTGATGCTGTTTGCCATAGCCTCCTGCGTATTTGCCAGGGTCTCATACTTCTCGCCCCTTGTGCCAATATCGCCTACCAGCGAAATATAATATTGGTTAAAGTTGTTATAATCCAATTCATTCGGATTTAATGTAGCAAACGGTGCCTGCCATGCCGCAAGAAGCGCCTCTGCCACATCGATATTAAAATCTCCGGTATTGGTATTCTTGGAAAGCGGAAGCTTGGAACGGTCCTTCAAAATTTCCGGATTTACTTCAATTTCTCCGAGCGTATACAGCGAATAATTGTCTGCCGGGTCTTCCTTGTTGTAAATATAAACCATTTCCTTACTGCCGTCCGCCAGAGTCACTTCCTGCAGGTCCTGATAACGCTTCATGGACTTTCTGGAGAAAAGCTCTGTTCCCATCGTCTTATCCTTATCCATGCCGACGGATGCCTTCTCGGTATCTAATACCAATATCGTCTCCCCGTTCTCAAGCATAATCTCCTTGTTCGGGCAGAGAATATCATTAATCGTCGTCACGATTCCGTGAATCAGCTGGTCAAACTGGGACTGGGTTGCCATAATAACAGAATCGTTAATCTCTTTGTTATACTTCTTTGCGGCAATCTGAAAGACTCCCATTGCCTCTTCGTAGGAAGCATCGTCCTCGAAATCCTCCCGCTTCGGCTTTACCGGAATATCGGTAAAATTAGCTGCCTTACGGCCTCTTGCAAGAATAATTCCCTTTAAGGAACCGATATCCGTATCATCTACAGAGCTTGGCGAACGGTCAAAATTGAATACCTCTGCGTCACCAAGCATCGGCCAATACGGCACAAGCATCTGGGAATCCTCAGAAATAAACTTTGTGTCCATGTGGAACACATTATCTTCCAAAAGGAACGGAACTCCCTCTGCACGAATCGATACCTTCCCATCTGTTTCCTCTCTGTAGGTGATATCAATCAGTCCGCCAAGTTCATCCAGAAGAAGGTTTCTTGTATCCCGCAAATCATTTGCCTGTTCCAGACCTGTCGCCTCGTAAAAGCAGATTTGGTTGTTCAGCTCCTTAATTTCATCGCCGATTTCGTTAATCCGATCCACCTTTTTCTGTATCTGCCCATTCAATTCAATCTGATAGGTCTCAATCTGCTCGTAAATATTCTCGGCATGCTGGATAAAATTAACGCCGCACTGAATCAGGGTCGCACGGGTCACAATACTATCCGGTTCCTTTGCCATCTCCTGTAGCGCATTCCAGAAATCTTCAATCGAACTCCGGAACTGTACTCCTTCCAGCTCGCCTAATACTTCCTGCATCTCAGAGGCCGCCTCATACTGCACCTGATAAAATCCCTGCCGTCCTGTTTCTTTCCGGTAAGACTGGTCCAAAAACTGGTGCCGCACCTGTCTTACAATCTGCGTATCGACACCAAGACCAATCTGCCATTTGGAAATTTTATTTCCGCCGACATTATTATATAGCGTATCCATCAGCACCGTCTGCTGTCTGACATAACCTTGCGTCTCAGCATTACTGATGTTATGCGCTGTTGTATTTAATGCATTCTGGCTTGTTTTCAGCCCTGATACACCAATATAAATGCCACTCATCAAACTCATAGGTGTACCCTCCTTTAATTTTTTACCTTGCGGGCGCGCTCCACTCTCGCTTTTTCCGGGTTGGCTGTCGCTTCGCTCCTGCCCCAACCTCGCGTCCTACGACGCTCGGTCGCGGGCGCGCTCCACTCTCGCTTTTTCCGGGTTGGCTGCCGCTTCGCTCCTGCCCCAACCTCGCGTCTTTCGACGCTCGGTCGCGGGCGCGCTCCACTCTCGCTTTTTCCGGGTTGGCTGCCGCTTCGCTCCTGCCCCAACCTCGCGTCTTTCGACGCTCGGTCGCGGGCGCGCTCCACTCTCGCTTTTTCCGGGTTGGCTGTCGCTTCGCTCCTGCCCCAACCTCGCGTCCTACGACGCTCGGTCGCGGGCGCGCTCCACTCTCGCTTTTTCCGGGTTGGCTGTCGCTTCGCTCCTGCCCCAACCTCGCGTCCTACGACGCTCGGTCGCGGGCGCGCTCCACTCTCGCTTTTTCCGGGTTGGCTGTCGCTTCGCTCCTGCCCCAACCTCGCGTCTTTCGACGCTCGGTCGCGGGCGCGCTCCACTCTCGCTTTTTCCGGGTTGGCTGTCGCTTCGCTCCTGCCCCAACCTCGCGTCTTTCGACGCTCGGTCGCGGGCGCGCTCGCATCCTCTCCTGCCTGCAAGCAATAGCTTGCGGCAGGAGAATGATGCTCGCTTTGCCAACCCGAAAAAAATAAACAGGCTTATGTTTTCTGCGTTTTATTGTTTCGCATCAAACATCCCTGTCTGCGAGGCGCCAAGTTCCGTTTCTTCCGCGCTTTTTGTATAATTATTTCCTTGTACCATCCTTGTACTCTGAATAAGGTTCATATTAAATTCAATCATTTCAAGCGAATGCTGTATCAGTACCTGATTCCGCTCATTCAAATCTGCCAGCTTCCGTATCGCCTTACCGAGCGTATCCTTTAGCCCGGCCAGTGCCTCTTTCTCCTGCGGCTGCTTTTCAGCAACACGGATTAATTCTGTAAGCGTAAGCTCCTGTGGCTTCCTTCCCAATACAATTCCCATATTGGTAATAATCCCGCTCCGTTTGCGCTCCAACGCATTCACGCGGTCTACCATTTCCTTCTCCCTATCGGTGACCTTTTGCAATTCTTTCAAATCATTCGCTACAATCGCCTTTGTTTTTTCCTCAGCGACTGGCAGGAGAGACAGATACAACTCCTTCTCCTGCGAAAGAGTTGAAATCAATTCTTCCATCAGGCTTGCCAAAGATATCCCTCTCTCTCTTAAAACTGTCCTGCCAGCAGCTTATCGGCAAGCATCTCCATCGATACATCATAAGTACCATTCTGAAGCCTGCTCTTAATCTCATTCACACGATCCATCCGGACATCCGGCACCGTTGCAACCGCCGCCTTAGCGACCTGATAATCCCTGCCTGTCTGGGAAATCTGCACGCTGTCATATTTCTCAGCACTTTTCTGCTTTGCAACCTTTTTGGTACTGTTTGCCTGATATAACTGGCTCACTCTGTTTACTGCATCAATACGCATAATTACCACCACCTGTTCCAATATGATTTTATTGCTTCTGTAAACTATATCGGCAGGTCCGAAAAAAACCTTAAGAGTGTTTTAAAATAAATTTGAGCAAATTTGTCCTCCGGGGCACAGCGCCTGTTTTTTATTAGTAATCAAAACAAAAAATCCGCTGCAGAAAGCGCAGCGGCTCCAGGCACATCCCCTAGGATGACGGCTTCTTACAAGCGGCCATAACCGCCTCTTAGAACCGCTTAGGCGCGAGGACGCTCCCGGGCGGATTAACGGTACTTAGAGGAAGTCCGGTGAAAGGTTACGCATGCAAAATTACAATAGCGCGCAGCCACTCTCCGTTGTGATATAAGATAAGGTGATATTGGAGTGCGGAACCTCAAGAGGCAGCCTCCTTTATGGTATGAAAACTATTCACCGCTTGAAAAAAGGGCTGCGCTTTCTATCTG
This sequence comes from uncultured Lachnospiraceae bacterium, assembly GCA_910577175.1. GTDB lineage: Bacteria > Bacillota > Clostridia > Lachnospirales > Lachnospiraceae > SIG307. The sequence goes on from CAJTLU010000010.1 coordinate 52,826, forward strand.
CGGCAGCCCTTTCATTCCTTATCACCCGAAGAAGCCCGAAAAGTCAAACGTCGCAAAGTAATCCTGCTGCGTTTCGGCACGGCGGATCATCTGCACACTGCCGTCCTCCTTTAAAAGAAGCTCCGCGGATTTTAATTTTCCGTTATAATTATAGCCCATTGCAAAGCCATGTGCCCCGGTATCGTGAATCACAAGCAAATCCCCGTTTTCAATTTCCGGCAGCTCCCTGTCCACCGCAAACTTATCATTGTTCTCACAGAGCGCTCCTACCACGTCATAAACATGGTCTGCCGGGGCATCCTCCTTGCCCATTACCGTAATGTGGTGATACGCGCCATACATTGCCGGACGCATCAGATTTGCCGCACAGGCATCCACACCGATGTATTCTTTATAGGTATGCTTCTCATGGATTGCCTTTGTCACCAGACAACCGTACGGAGCCAGCATAAAACGCCCCAGTTCCGTAAAAATAGCCGCATCTCCCATACCGTTCGGCACCATAATTTCCTCAAATACCTTACGCACGCCTTCCCCGATGACCGAAATGTCATTTGCCTTCTGCTCCGGACGGTACGGGATACCAACACCACCGGAAAGGTTGACAAAGGACACTGCAATCCCGGTTGCCTCCTTCACCTCCACCGCCAACGTAAACAAAGTCCTTGCCAGTGCCGGATAGTAATCATTCGTCACCGTGTTGCTGACAAGAAACGAATGAATCCCGAAGCGCTTTACCCCCTTTTCCTGTAACGTCCGGAACGCCTCAAAAAGCTGCGCCTTTGTCATACCGTACTTTGCATCGCCCGGATGATCCATAATGCCGTTACTAATCTCATAAGAACCGCCCGGATTGTAACGGCAGCAGATAGTTTCCGGAATCCCGCACTCCTGTTCCAGAAAATCAATCATCGTAATATCGTCCAGATTGATAATGGCGCCTAACTCCTTTGCCTTGGTAAACTCCCCCGGAGGCGTTTCATTGGAAGAAAACATAATCTCGCTTCCCGTAATTCCCACTGCCTCCGACATCACAAGCTCAGTCATGGAAGAGCAGTCCGTGCCGCAGCCCTCCTCCTGAAGAATCTTTAAAATAAACGGATTTGGCGTTGCTTTCACCGCAAAATATTCCTTATAGCCTTTATTCCACGCAAACGCGGCCTTCAATCTCCGCGCATTTTCACGAATCCCCTTCTCATCGTATAAATGAAACGGGGTCGGGTATCTTGTTACAATTTCCTCTAACTGTTCCTTCGTTACAAACGGTTTCTTCATCGCAGCTTTTCCTTTCTGTCTTTTTCACAAAACTACTATACTCTATCTTTTTCCGTTTGTCAACAGATTGTATACATGTATTCAGGCGATTCCGGCTCCGCTAAATACGCGGTCCTTCGGACAAATGCAACAATAAGGCAGTGACGTTCCTCTTTACAGTCGGCTATTCTCATTACTTATAAGAATCCGTCAGCGGCTCCCTCTATTTCCCCGCGTTTAAATCGCTCTTGATTTTTGTAGTGGAAATCCCTTCGGTGCGTGGAAGATATACGACTTCGCAATACTCCTTTAAAAAGTCAAACTGTCCCTCCCAGTCATCGCCCATGACAAAAACATCCACCTGGTTGTCCACTACGTCTTTGATTTTCTGCTCCCAGTTATACTCTGGCAGCACCTCATCCACATAGCGGATGGCCTCTACAATTGTCTTTCTTGCCTCATACGGATGGTATGCGGTCTTATGCTTTATCGCATTGAACTCATCCGTAGAAAGCACCACAATCAGATAATCTCCCAATTCCTTTGCACGACGCAGCAGATTGATGTGCCCCACATGCAGCAAATCATACGTTCCGTAGGTAATTACTTTTTTCATTTTCACGCCTCCTGTTTCATCGCGGCAATCCGTTCAAACTCCTCCACCGCTTCCTTATTATACGCCGCGTAATCCACGGAAAGGGTATCCGTCACCTTCCCGTCAAGGCAGAGCTTCATCGCATTATAAACACCCTGTTCGCTGTCCTCTACCAGCGTCCCGCCGTATTTCTGCATAAACAGGCGCGGACCGTCAATATCCGTAGAAACGCAGCGCACACCTACAATATCTGCCTCTGCAAGCACCAGACCAAAGCCTTCGTACAGAGAAGAAAAAATGAAATAGTTGCACTGCTTTAGCAGGGCATACGGATTGGACATATACAAAATAATCACAATATGGTCATAGCTGCTTAAGTTCTGTGCCTTTTTCAAGGTCTCTTCATAAAGGTTACCTCTGCCGCCAATGATAATCAGATACGTATCCGGGGATTCTCTGTGGATTTTCTCAAACGCATCCAGAAGCCTTCCGTGTCCCTTTTCCGGAGAAAAGCGGCCGATATTAATAAATTTTACCGCCCTGCTGTTTAAAATTTCCTGCAGGCGCTCCATCGACACATTAATCTGAGTCGTTGCATCCAGCGCAAGCTCCTGCGCGGAAAGCTCCAGAATACGCTGGTAATCTATCACATTCTTTGCCACTGTCACATGCGCCTTTTTCCCTCCGCGGGACGGCAGCTTTTCCGCAATTCGCTCTGCAATATACTTGATATCCTCCGTTACTACCGCCACACTGTCGTACTCCTGATAAGCCCTGGTCAGCACCTCGCTGCGGACCAGCCTCCGTTCCTTTACTTCTTTTTCCATGTCATTGTGGGCATAAATCGTCTTATTGCAGGAAAGCCCCCGGAAAATCGTCGTCAGGTCATTGGAATATCCGCTGAAATGAATCAGCTTATCCACCCGGCAGCCGGTAAAAATACGCGCCGTATCCCGTTTTGCCATCCTGTCCAAAATCGGCTCCATAATACGATAGGGAACCACGCCCCGCTTTGTCCAGATTTTGTACAGCACCGAATCAAAGAATCCGATGCTGATGCCGTTGGAAAAGCCAAGGGTATGCACCTCCTCCGGAATCCGCTGAAGCTGCTTGGGATGCTTCTTCATATCTTCTATCTTATAGAGAATCGTGTAATTGTACTTTTCGCGGTCAATCTGGGACAGGAGATTAAACAGGGAGGTCGTAATCCCGTTTTCATTTAACGCGCCGCCAAAAATAATAACATTCCTTTTTCCATTGTCCGGTATCGGAAGGGTTTTGATGCCCTCCTCCCCGCCAAACAGCAGCTTTTTGCAGACGGACGCCGCAATATCCGCTCTTTCATAGGCACAATACGTCTTTAAGAACTCCGTATCATCATACTCCTTTTCCGTCCGCATATGATGCAGCAGCTCCTCCACCGTTTTTGCCTGCGGAAACGGAAGCTTGGAGAGCGGAAAATAAAAACCTCTGGCCGCCTCGTATTCCTCCTCGTCATACGTGAAAAGAATAATCTTCCGCCCGGATACCGCATAGTCAAAAAACACACTCGAATAGTCGGTAATCAGACAGTCCGCAGCATTTAAAAACGCATATGTCTCACAGTCTTCCGGAAACAGACGGATATGGGAAAACTCCTCTACGCTAAGCGTTGCGTTGCTTATCGTGTGAAGCTTCACATAGAGCAGACAGTCGTCCGAAAGCTCTGCATCCAGCTCCGCCAGATACTCCGTCAGCTGCTGCGCCTGCACATTCCCGGACACCTGTCCGACGACGCCACGCCAGGTCGGAAGAAAGGCATATACCTTCTTTCCTTCCAGACCATACTGCTTCCGTACCTGCTCTCTTTCCGCCTTGTCAAAGAAAACCGCGTTCCTCGGATACCCGGCAAGCCAGATTTCTCCGGTGCCGATATTGTCCAGCATATAATCCTCTATCATATGCTTCATCGTAAACTCATTCGGGTACAGCAGATAGTCCGCTGCAAGAAAGTTCTTCTGGGTATTGCCGATGGCATGCGCCTCGGACTTAATCTTCTTTCCCAGCGTCTTCAACGGCGTTCCGTGCCAGGTGTTTAAATACACCTGACCCTCGCGCTTGATAAAATTATAAATAAACGTATTATCGTTAATCAGATACTTAGCCGTTGCAAGAATCTTAAAATAGCGCAGGGAGGCGCGGCGCAGCACCTTTACCCTTCCCATGCCAAGCATGCGCAGACGCTTCCGGTAAGCGCTGCATTTTCCCTGCGCCGCCGTAAGGTAGAGCGTATAGTCCGCATACTCCGCGCCTCTTGCAAGCTCTGAAAGCAGCGCGAAAATATTCCCGTCCATCGCACGGCCATGCTGGGATTCCAATAAAACTGCCTTTTCCTTCAATGGCTTTTCCAGATACTGCGGATAGCGCTTCTGCTTCAAAATGCCGTTTGCCACCTTCTTTTTCAGGCGCCGGTACTCCGCAGCCCGTTTCATACGCTTTCTGTAACGGAGCAGACGGGCAGGCTCCGGCAGATACTTTGCCTGCGGCGCAATCGTTGCCTCTACCGCACGCTTTGCCGCGTCCGCATCGTCCAGATACGTAAACCTGCTGCAAAACGCTTCATAACGCTCATCACATACAAACGGCGTGAAAAGCGCCTTCTCGATTTCCGTTTCCAGTTCCTCCTGCGTGGTCACAATCGGTCCCGGCAAAATATCCGGCTCGATGTAAAAATCGCGCAGTTCGCCACGGTACTGCTCCTGGTCATACATATAGAAAATCATCGGACGGCGCAGAATGGAAAAATCAAACATTACGCTCGAATAGTCTGTCACCAGCAAGTCACTGATAACATACAGACGGTTTACGTCCTCCACACCGGATACCTTAATTAAAAATCCCTCGTATTTTTCATAGTCAAACTGCGTATTGGCAAGATAATGCGTCCGCATCAGCACGCAGGCAGTCTTCCCGAACCGCTCCTGCAGGCGCTCGATATCAAGGGCAATCTGGTACATAAAACCCTTTCCGTACTGGTAGGCACCCTCCCGGAAGGTAGGCGCATATAAAATCACCTTTTTTTCCTCCGGAATGCCATAGAATTCTTTTAACTCCGCCACGGTCTCCGGCGTATACGTAAACAACGCCACATTCCGCGGATACCCGGTCTCTATCATCTTCCTTTCCCGTTCCCCCGCAGACAGCCCGAACGCCGTCGCAAGCTTTTCCGTCGTATAGGCAGACGGCGACAGCAGATAGTCAAACTGTCCTGCCTCCCGGCGATAGAGTGCATGAATCTCCTTTAAGCTCTGCGCCGCATTTCCGTCCCGCACGATATCAAGCCCCAGACGCTTTAGCGGCGTCCCGTGCCAGGTCTGGATATAGGTCTGTCCTTTCCTGACCGGTACTACCGGCGGATTTGTCGAATTGGTTATCCGGTACCTTGCCGATGCCATTACCTCATAATACTTCTCACTTCCCCGTTTTACCAGCGTCACCCGCTTATTCCTTGTCAGATAATTATGCTTTCTGCAATTCGTAAACGACCATACGAAACGGTATCCCGCATAGGCAGGATTCGCCAGCACCTCTTCAAACATCGCCTTGGGACTACAGCTGTAGTACTTTCCCTGAAACGCCTCAAATACAATTAAATTCGGGTCAATCGGACATGCCATACACTTTCTGGCATAAGAAAAGCGTCCCCGCAGACGGTCGGTAAAACGATAATACTTCCACCAGAATCCGTTTGCCTCCAGACGTTTCCGCCTCTTTTCTGCTTTCCGTTGTCTTCTTTCCTTCCAAAAGCCCATAAATTCCTCCACTGCCGCCCGATACAGGCATGTCTTCCGCAAAATTTCAGCTTTATCTAAAACTACAGCCCCGGTATCTTATACCGGGGTTCCGCTTCCTTCTATCACCTGCAGGAACGCCTCTTTTGCTTCCTTGTTATATACCTCATAATCCACCGTAAGACCTCCGCAAAGCTTCCGTTCCATACACAAGGAAAGCGCCTCCGCCACGCCTGCATCACTATTTTCTACCAGCCTGCCGCCATAGCGCTCCATAAACCGCTTCGGTCCCACGATATCCGTAGAAACGCATGCCACGCCAAGAATATCCGCCTCTGCAAGCACCAGACCAAACCCTTCATAAAACGAAGAAAACACAAAAGCATCACAGCGCTTTAATAATGCATACGGATTTGACAAATAGTGAATCACAATTAAATGCTCGCCAAGGTTCAGACGCTCTGCTTCCGCAAGAGTATCCCGATACAGCACTCCGCGGCTCCCAAGCAGAATCAGGTAAGAATCCGGATACTTTGGCAAAAGCGCCGCGAACTGCCGCATCAGGCGCATGTGCCCCTTTTCCGGGGAAAACCGCCCGATATTAATCATCTTTACCCCGTCAGAAGCAAGAATCTCCTGCAGCCGCTCCGGCGTTACCGTACTTTTTGTCTCTTCATCAAACGCCAGCGGCTCCTGCCCCATACGAAGCACCTTTTGATAATCAATCATATTCTTTACTACAAAAATCCGGGGGGCATGGCCATAAGAGTCCAGAAAACTCCCTACCTTCCCAATCGCCGGTATCAGGTCCTCTGTCACCACTGCGACCGCATCATAGGTACGGTACGCATTACAGAGAATCTCCCGCTTCATGGTAATGCGGGTATTTAACTCCGCATCCATATCATTGTGCGCATAAATGACACGCCTGCACGGGAACGCGCCAAGCATCAACGTAATATGATTGGCATATCCGTTAAAATGCACTGCCGTATCAATCTTGGCCCGTCCTGCAATCCTCCGGTAATCATTCGCTCCCGCCCTTTCCAGAACCGGACGGAGCCCTTCATAGGAACCGATGCTGTGCTTTCTGGTCCACAGCTTAAACCGCAGCGTATCGGTAAACTTTAAGCTCAGACAGTTAGAAAACCCGAGCCAGCGCACGCCCTCCGGAAGCCCCAAAAGGCGGAACGCATTTTTCCGGATTTCCCCCGTCTTTACCAGAATAATATAATTCTTTTTTGTCACATCCACATTGGCAAGCAGGTTCTGAATGGAAACCGTTACCCCGTTTAAGGCAAAATCCCCACAATAGAGCAGAATATTTTCCTTGCCGTTATCCGGCACCTTCTCCTCCTTGAGACAAGAGTCCTTAAGAAATACATGACGGCACAGCCTTTGCGCCGCATCCGCCCCGTCATAAGCGCAGAACTTCTCCAGAAAGGCAGCATCCTCGTACTGCTTTTCGCTGCACATCTCCGCAAACAGCTCCTCCACGGTACGCACCTGCGGAAACGGAAGCTCGGAGAGCGGAAAATAGAACCCCCTCTCTGCCTCATATTCCTCCAAATCATACGGGAACAAAATAATCTTTTTGCCCGTTACCGCAAAATCAAAAAACACGCTGGAATAGTCCGTCACCAGCCCGTCCATTGCATTCAGAAACGCATACGTTTCGCAATCCTCCGGAAACAGACGGATATGGGAAAAGCTATCTAAAGAAATCCCGGAACCACTGATCGTATGCATCTTTACATAAAGGAGCCGGTCGTCAGAAAGCTTTTTATCCAACTCCGCAAAAAAGCCGAGCAGACGCATATCCTGCTCCTCGCCCGAAACATTCCCGACCGTACCGCGCCAGGTCGGCAGATAGGCATAGACCGTCTTTCCGGACAGCCCGTATCTCTCCCGGAGCCTTTCGCCCGCTGCCTTATCAAAAAATACGGCATTCCGCGGATAGCCGCCAAGTAACGGCTTGAATTTTCCGATATTATCTACCATATAATCCGCAATCATACGTTCCATGGTAAATACGTTCGGATACAGCACATAATCTGCATCTAAAAAGGTCTTCTGGGCGTTGCCGATAGAAAAATATTCTGATTTACTCTGCTTTCCCAGCGTCTTTAACGGCGTTCCATGCCATGTATTCAAATAAATCTGTTCTTCTCTTTTTATAAAACAATAAATAAACGTATTGTCATTTACCAGATAGCCTGCCGTCGCCAGAACCTTAAAATAAGCATAAGTTCCCCGGCAAAGCACCCTGGCTCTGTCAAATCCGTTTTCCTTTAAGATTGCCCGAAAACGTCTGCAGTTCTTTGACTCCGCCGATACATACAGCGTAAGCCCCCGGTACGCCTCTTCCCTGCATAGCTCTGCCAATACGGCATAGATATTACCATCCAGGGAACGCCCATGCTGGGACTCCAAAAGCACGACATCCCGCTTCACTGGAAGACGCTCCAGATACCTCAGATACCGCTTTCTCTGCAATAACCCCCTCCGCAGCTTACGAACAATCCCCCTCGCCCTTTTCGCCTGTCTGACAAGCCTGCCCCTAAGACGCAAAAGCACGCTCATTTTTCTTCCATTCCTTTCCAAAGCACAGATAACCTGTAAGGGTATTTCAGGAACCCTTCGTTCTTATGCTCTTACCTTTCCGTAAACTCTGTTATAACGCGGTATCCGCTTCCGCGCCTGACCGCATCGATATAGCTTTGTATGCTCTCCCACTTTTCCTCAAACACAACACCGCCCCGCAGCTGCACCCGCATATGGGCGTCCGAACCGCCGGTGCCAGGAATCCCATGCTCCTTCGCATAAGCCGCCGCCCTCTCGTTAAAGCCCTTGTCTCTTTCCGCATTCAGGGCATTGCCGACCTCAAACGCTTCGCAGCAGTCCGGATAAAGCTTTACCTCCCGGATATAAGGCGCCTCCCGGTACGGATGTGCCTGTACCACAAGACCGCCTGCCGCCTTTACCCTCGCAAACTGTTCCGCCGGGCTCCAGGATAACATATCCTCCTGCTCCTTTAACCACGCCTCAGATAGCCCGTACAGCAGAAACTCCTGTCCGGAAAAATTGGTCTCCAGCCCGAAAAAGACCTGGAGCCCGATTTCATCTCCCCGCTTCTTTGCATTCCGGTAGCCCGCGCAAAACTGCTCCACACGCTCTCTCCACGGCAAATCCCGCGGCACCGCGCAATTCCCATTAAAAAAGTGGTCGGTCACCACAATTCCGGTATAACCAAACCCCTGATACAGTTCCGCCTGCTCCACACCGGAAAGCTTCCCACAGGCGCTGCCCTCCCTGGTATGCAAATGTGTTTCGTAACTATATTCTGCCATGACTGACTCCTTTTTAGATACAAACCACCCATTTTCTTTCTTCCATTATAAGGAACTTGCCGGTCTATGTCAACTGTAGAAAGCAAACTTAAGGTTTCACATTTTGTCTTTTCCCTGCACTATAAATACCAACAAAAATAAGACAGCCATATTCCCTTTACAGTAAAAGATGCTCTCCGCTTGTAAGCCGGGGCTGCGCTTCATGCGACAGCCCCCTTACTCTCTTCTGTCAGCACCCCGTCGTCAATCCGGAATATCCTGTCCGCCTTTTCTGCAATTGCCGGCTCATGGGTAATCATCACAAGTGTACCGTCGAACCTTTTAATCGTGCTTATTAACAGACGAATTACCTCTTCTGACGATTCCTTATCAAGATTTCCGGTTGGCTCGTCTGCAAGAATAAGCTCGGGATGATTCACAAGTGCCCTCCCGATGGCTACTCTCTGCTGCTGTCCTCCGGAAAGCTGCGACGGGAAATGATGAAGCCGGTCGCTGATACCAAGTGCCTCAGCAAGCTCATCGACATACTCCTTTTCAATTTTCCGTTTATCCAGAAGCGTCGGCATCACAAGGTTTTCGTATGCTGTCATAATCGGCACCAGCTGATAGTTCTGAAAAATAAACCCTATCTTTCTCCTTCGTATTTCTGCCAGCTTCTCATCTGAATTTTGATAAAGCTCTTCCTCTCCTAAAAACACGCTTCCTCCGGTCGGACGATCCAAACCACCGCACAAATTCAGAAGCGTACTCTTCCCCGACCCACTGGCTCCTACCACTGCCACAAATTCTCCCTTTTCTACGGAAAAGCTGCACTCCTTTAATGCCCTGACATCGACATCTCCCTGATGATATACTCTGGAAAGTCCTTCTGTTCTTAAAACCGTCATAATTTTTCCTCCTGTTGACTTTAGTCTGCCCGCCTGTCTATTCCTTCTGTTCCAATTCCTTTAATACCTGTCCTGAAGCAAACCATGTTGCCCCCAGGGAAATTCCTATTACAAACACGATAAGTACGGTAAGCTCTGCCACTGGAAATCGTACTGTATTTTCCTTTAACCACTGATCTGAAAATGTACTGATATTAAACCGGTAAAGGAGATAGCCCAGCCCTGCATTCGCTAATGCCAATATCCAGGAGCTTCTCACTGATTGAAGCAGCATCGCCTTTTTTACCATCTTCCTTGACGCTCCCATTGCAAAAAACTTCCGGTATTCTTCTGTCTTGGCAAGATAATAAAAGGAATAATAGCAAAACAGAAACGTAACCGCTGCCAGAACGGCTAGCAACACCTCCGTCATTGTAGAAATCCATGTATCATGATTTAATTCCTCTTGGGTATTTCCATGTAAAAGTGCATTTTTTGTAAGAGAAACTCCTTCCATTTCCCGTTCCAATATGCTGGCAGTCTCCGTATATGTAGTATTATCCAACATCACGGAAAAGGCCTGCAGTTCCGGAACTCCGAAAATTTCACAATACCGGCTAAAACTGATAAACATATAATAGTCCGTATCAATTTCACCCATATTCTGTGCCAACATCACAATTTCACAATCATAATGCGCGCCGGACGGAGAAAGCAGCCGTATTGTTTCCCCCTTCTCTATTCTCTTGCTTGCTGTCCTGGCGGTCTTCCGGACCAAGATTCCGTTCTCACCTAAAAGCTCCTTCCCGGATTCTGCCGATACTATCATACCGGTTTTCTCAGAATTTATTTTCATCTTCTGGAAGCTTTGCTCATCCAAAATCTGAAGCCGTACTGCGATAGGTTTCCCCTCATATTCTGCAATATTGCCGCCAGACTGTTCTACGGAAAATCCAGCACTTTGCATACCTGGGATTTCCAGAATCCGAATAACCTCCTCTTCTGTAAACGACCCCTCCTTCTTTTCAACTTCGTATGTCTCCTCAAACGCATTCTGTACATTGCCCTGCAGACTGCTCCGAAGCATTAAAAAATCTATTGTCGGAAAGAGCAGACCGGTTATTGTAATCATAATTAAACCAAATCGTTTTCCCCTCAGACGTTTTCCTTCAAGACCTGCATACCACCAGATAGGATGCTTTATCTGGAGCTTCTGTTTACTCTTTAAACTTATCAGATTCTCGCCAATCCGCCCTATTCCATTCATCAGTGCGACCGGCGTTTCTTTTAACAGTGCAAAAATGGCTGGCAGCTGCAACAGAAGCAGCATCGCAAGTCCTCCTGCCGGAATCATCACAATGCTCACCCAGCCAGCATTTTTCCCAATTCCTGCGTCTGTAAAGGTCAGTGCCCTCTCTATTTCCCTTACCAGTAAGGTTATTCCGATTCCAAGTAAGATTCCGATTACCCCTGACAAAAGAATCCTTGCCGTAAGCATTGCCGCAATCTGTTTCTTCTTCGCCCCCAATGCCCGCAAAATTCCAATGTTCTTCTTTTCATCCTGGAGCACGATATAAATAATAGCGCCAAGACATGCGCCAAATAGTATCGTTACTACTATAACTTGATATAAAACTGCCTTCAGGGAATATTCCTCATACAGCTCTCCTTCTCTGCTCATCCCTACAATCGTACACGCGCCAAACCGTTCATGAAAATCCCATGCTAACTTCCCATCCTCAAAATGTGCTGTCTGAACAAACACATCATATTTGCTTTCTTCATAAGGCAGTTCTTCCGTAAGCTCTTTAAAATCATCGCTATACAAAAATGCATAAGCCTCCGTAAAGCTGCCCAATGTTTTCACTACACCGGATACAACTGCTTTTATCTGCTTCTTTTCTTCTCCCACCTTCACCTCTAACAGTATTGTTTCTCCTGGTATTGGCTGACGCTTACTAATCAGCGCCTTTTCTGTCAGTAAAATCTCGCCCTGCCCTGGCGCCCCGCCATATAAATATGTGAATTTCCATGCATCGGGAACTTCCGAAGAAATCAGATATTCCGCATGGTCAATACCCCCGGTGATTTCTATCTTCCTGACCGGCTCCGCATGCACTACTTCCTCATGCCTGTTCAGGTAATCAATCCCTTCCATAAGAACATCCGATATTTTAACATTAAAGCCCCAATCGCTTTTCTCTGCCTCTGCTACGCGTTTCCGTTCTCCGGAATCCTTCCCCATTACCCTTACAACCAGCATTACCATAAATGCCGCAATCCCCAGAATCAGAAAGAACTGTTTTTTGAAATTTTTTGAAAAAGTACGCCTGATGTAAATACTGATATAATTCATAGACTGCTCCTCCTATTCATGGAACTCCCCGCCCCCTGCATCCAGATCGGTACAGGCATGCAAAATCTGGTTGTCACGTACCTTCCACCAGATGAGCCAACTGCGCTCTAACACCTGAACTCCTTCCACATGAACCTTCTGGTTTTTGCCTTCTCCATCTTCATAGCTTAACTCATAAATTACAGTATATGGAATTGAACCATCCAGTCTCCGTTTTCCAAGTTCAAGACGAATCAGACGGCTATTTCTCTTATGGTCTTTTATATACTGCCTCTGTTCTAACAAGGAATTGTATGTATTGAACCGCTCAAGGTATTCTTCCGACAAATACAATGCACGCTTCTCCAATAACTTCTCATATGTTTCGTATGTATAATTGTTTTGCAGCGTCAGATTCCTCTTTACGACAAAATACGGAATCCGTGTATATCCATATACCATCGCTGCCATAACTGCTAAAAGCAGGCACCAGCGGATGATTTTCTTTCTGACAGGATTTGTTTTCCGTTCAATTCGTTCCATGCTTTTTTCCGGGGGAAATTATTTATCTCCCCCGGACTCCTTTCCTTAATTATTGTGTAAGAACTGTTACATCACTTCCAAGTCCATTACAATAACCATAATCAATCGTTCCCTTACCACAATTCATGTGAATTTCATTATCGCAGTGTTTTGCAATTACACCAGTAATGCTTTTGCAATACTGGCACTTCTCACTGCTGCCATGATATGGATACTTGACTGTACATATGATATAATTATCATTTCCAACAAGCTGGTCCCAAAAACTATCATAATGTTTATGCGTTGTTTCAGTATAATCGGAAAATCCAATACAATAATACCTGTAATCATGGTATCCCGTCGGATTTACCCCACATCCCTTCTCTGGAGCCGTCCTCGCCTTTGCTAACGCCGGCACTGTTACGATAGCTGCTGCAACCAGCGCTACTACTGCCGCTACATTCTTAAAAAATTTTTTCATTCCTTTTTCCTCCTGAAGCTTTTATGTGGCTGCTTTTCTTCAACAAGACCTGACAAAAGCAGCCTCTTATCAATTTTATTGCCATTTTCTCCATTATGACATATAATAATATTCAGGTATGATAAGTCATATCGGAGAAGAACTGAACTGTAGTCCACGCCGTTATCGTGTTCTGCAGTCTTTTCTTTTTCCTGGGCTTCGAATCCTTTGCATAGTTCCTCCTCCTTTGTTTTATTACAAAAAGGAAACTTCCTTTTCGCGCAGAGCATTGTCTCCTCCCTTATAGATCCATAAAATATATCACAGGAATATTCTATTTATTCCGGAACCCTTACTCATCCTTTTTCCATCCTGAGGTTTTACAAAACCACTGGCATACAGAAAGCCTGACAAGAGAAGCTCTCTTATCAAATACTCTGTTTTAATAATATCACCAGTTATGCTTCCAGAAAATTGCTTTTTGTGTGTTATTTTTCGTTGCTTTTCGTTGCTTTTTGTTGGGAATTGTGTTATAATTTTCTTATCTTATAATGGTAGGAGATATCTTAGTATGTATGAAAAACTTGAAATTTTGATTGTAGAAGACGATACCTTATTATCTAAAGAACTGACCTTTCTTATTGACAATTCCGATGATTTATTTCTGATTGCTGCCACAAACGATTCATTCGAGGCTGTTGCGCATATAAAAGACACCATACCAGATGTCGTTATCCTTGACTTGGAACTGCATCAAGGGAAAGGCAGCGGCTTAAATGTACTGTATGATATCCATACACTCTCCCTTTCTAAAAAGCCTTATATTCTAGTCAATACGGATAATTCAAGCGTAATCACACACGAAACTGCGCGTACACTAGGTGCAGATTACATTATGTCAAAACACCAGGAAGGTTACTCGTCTCAAAGCATTATAGATTTCCTACGGATTATGCGTCCTACAATAAAAAGCATCCAAATATCTTCCAATGTCAGCAATGCAACAAAACCAACAGAACAATACTCCAAACGAATCTACCGTCGTATTATGGCAGAGTTAAACCATGTTGGCATCAACCCAAAATCTATCGGTTATACCTATTTAATGGATGCTATTTACTTCATGACAAAACAATCCACACAGAGTATTTGTGCCGCCCTTGCTGGCAAATATAATAAATCAGAGGCCAGCATAGAAAGAGCTATGCAGAATGCAATCAACCGTGCTTGGAAAACATATGATATCAAAGAGCTTCTGCACCACTACACTGCCAAGATCAGTTCTGTCAAAGGTGCCCCGACGCTTACGGAGTTTATCTGCTTTTACGCAAATATGATTAAAACCGAGTATTAACTTATTATCACTGCTAACCAACTTACGGATATACCTTATAGCGCAACAGTCTGTACAAATCTGAAGGCGGCAGTAATATCGGGCTTATGACAACATTGGAAATCCTTGAAAAGAAAAAAGGCAGCTTTCCTAACGGTCTGAGCACCGTCCCTGCTTCATTTTTGCCCTCCTTTTTCCTAATTATACCAGACTGCTTCCCTCCTTTCAAACAGTTAAAAACTTGAGCTTCCGCATTTTTTAGCAGTCATTAAAATTCCGGCGCTGCATACAAAATGCGTAAGCGCAAGCCAGGGATACTAAAATCCCATGGCAAAGCTCCTTTCCATGCAATTTCAGTATCCCTGGTCTTTCAGCACATCTGCTGTTTCTTCGTATCTTCTATACTCCCTGGTCCACAGCTGCGCCCTTTAAATCCTCTAAATCGAGCTTTAGCTGGCTGACAATATTCTGAAGCTCCTGCTGGACCTTTTCGTCGGTTTCTGCTATTTTCACCATCTGTCTGGTTGCGGCAGTGACATAATCTGCATCCGGAGAACTGTCTTCCCTTTCTTCTCTTTCCTCTTTCTTTGCCTTCATCGCTTCGATGCGCTCTTCTTCTTCCTTTTCCTTCTCTGCCTTTTCTTCGGCTTCCTCGGTGCGCTTTTCGTTCTCTTCGTCGATATGCTCCTTCGCTTCATCCTGCAGCATACCGATAATTTCCTTGTTTGCCGCCTCTAAAATCTTGTCTGCATCCTCGGTTGCTTTCACCATCGGCGCTGACTTCAGACGCTCCAACCGAATATCAGTCAAGGCGTCCTCTGTCCCCTCTACCAGCATCTGACCGTTCATAACCTGTGCGCTGAAATAGTCCTCTGCCTCTTCAATCTCCCTCATCTCTTCCAGATATTCCTCTTCGGTCAGGTCCATACGATCAGCAAGCTCAGACTTACGCTCCTGCACCTTACTCAGCTCTGCCTTTGCGGCAACCATTTCCTCCTGCGTCTTTGAAATACTTTCTTTCATCTGTTCAACGCTCTCATCAATAGACCTTTCTCTTGAAAAGGCATCTCCCACAATCTTCATTGCCTTCTTCTGCGCCTCTTTCCGGCGCTCTGCAATCTCATCTGCCGGGAACTGTACGCCTCCGGCAAAAATTCTACCGTTCTGTAACCCTTTCGCTGCCTTCGCCGGGCTCATACGCTCCGTCGTCTGCTGCCCGCCTACATAAATATTTCTTGCCTCCTGCTCAATACGCATAAAGAATCCCTTCTTTCTGCCGCAGACAAATCCTACGGTCTAATGTTATTTACGTTTATCTATTTTTTATATCGGCTTTTTCAGCGCATTCTGTTATAGCTTTTCCTGCCCATTCATTCCAATTTTCTTACCATTCGCGCAAACAAAGCAGAGACTCCGCCCAAGGACTCTTACGCTTTCCCATAACGCAAAAAGAACCTCTGCAATGCAGTGGTCCTTTTTGCTATTTTCAACCTATCGGGACATGGAAAATCCTTTTGGATTATAACAATGTAACAATAAGGCGAAGTAAGCATTACTTATTCTTATCAGCCCTGAAGCAGGGAAAGTACGCCCTGGGTCGACTGATTTGCCTGAGTAAGCATGGACTGGGATGCCTGGGAGAGAATGTTGTTCTTGCTGTACTCTACCATCTCAGATGCCATGTCTACATCACGGATACGGGACTCTGCAGTCTGCAGGTTCTCGGCAGAAGTATCCAGGTTTGCAATCGTATGCTCTAAGCGGTTCTGTACTGCACCGAGCATGGAACGCTGCTTGGAAACTCTCTTAATTGCCTCATCGATAACGCCGATGGAATTGGATGCCTTATCCTGCTCATCTACACGCACATTCTGTCCGCTGACACCAAGTGCAGAAGCACTCATATCGCTGATTGTGAAAGTAAGGGTCTGACCCTCGTTCGCACCAACCTGCAGCTTCATTCCGCCGCTGGCAGATACACTGTCATATGTAGCCTGGGTTAAGAATGCATCCTCATCTCCGAGACCTTTACCACCTGCTAATGTAAGCTTCTTCTCCACAGAGGAATCAGTAACAAACAACGTGTTCGGCTCATCCGGATGATCCTTTACACCGCTTAACTCTACCGTCACATTCAGACCCTCTTTTGCAAGGAGGTCTTCAATGTCCTCTGCGGTATATTCCTTGCCGGACATTAAGGAAATCTCATAACCTGCCGGAGTTTTTACAGCATCATCCAGACTGCCTGCTCCTGTCATATCATAGACCGGTGCGGTACTCAGGGTCACGCTTTCCTTTCCTTCCTTAGCATCAAACTTAAATACAATGTCAATGTTATAGTCCTGTCCATATTTATTGGCAGTAATTTTAATTGCATTTGCGCCGACAAAGTTCCCGGCATTTGCAGCTAATAAATCTACCTCACCGGTGGTTGCCTTTACGCCTGCAACCGTAGCTTCACTCGTCTTAGAAGTATCTGCCGATGCAGTAAATACGCCGGTTGCAAACTTCATCGTAACCTCTGCCGGAGTATTCGTTGCAGTGGAGTCCTCCTGCTTTGCATTTTTAATCAGGTTATCAATATCTGCCTGCGTATAGGTCTTATTATCTGCAAGGCTGATAGTCAATGCCGTACCGGCTGCATCCCAGATAGCAGACTCGCCGCCGGCAGTAGCACTTGTATTTGTCGTAATGGTAACGCCTACAACACTGGAAGTGATAAACGCACCAAGCTCACCGTCATACTGTCCGTACTTCGGACCGGAAGTGGTATTTGTGGAAGCTGCACCGTCAAAGGAACCGTCGAGTAACTTCATGGTGTTGAACTCCGTGGTCTCTGCAATACGGTCAAGCTCGTCCTGTAACTGCTCGATTTCATCCTGGATATTGCCGCGGTCGTCATCGGTCTCAGTACCGTTGGCTGCCTGCACTGCAAGCTCACGCATTCTCTGTAAGATGCTGTGGGACTCATTCAGCGCGCCTTCTGCGGTCTGAATCAAAGAGATACCGTCCTCTGCATTGGTAGAAGCCTGTGTAAGACCACGGATCTGGCTTCTCATTTTTTCGGAAATCGCAAGACCTGCTGCATCATCTGCCGCACGGTTAATACGATAACCGGAAGAAAGCTTTTCTGTGGATTTTGCAAGATTGCCGGTAACAATTCCGAGCATACGATTGGCATTCATTGACTGCATATTGTGTTGAACGATCATTGCCATAGGTAATTCCTCCTCGAATATAGATTTTCAGTTTGATAGGTTGTAATATTTCATGAAATACAGCGTTCGAGTCCTTTCGAAGCAAGTCTGAATCCGTTCAGCACAACTGTCATTCATTTACTTGATTCATATATCGTCAAAACATCCCTCTCACTTAATAGCAAAAAACAAAAAAATTAAAAAAACTGATTTTAAATTCCATTTTCCTGACACCACTTGCGTTTTCGCATTCTATTTTCACATTTTATAAGCGGCCTCAGACGGTCCGTCGACTGTGCGGCAGGCCATAAGGATACATACAATGGAAACATAAGGCTGCTCCGGTTGCATTTCTGCTTAAAAATTGTTATACTGGATTTGTTCCGCGCACCGGCACCTTTTGCCGCCTTTCACATACGGAACAACGACTAAGACTATATACCATGAAAAGATATGAAAAGGAGTCAGGCTATGGAACAATACAACGGAAGCCAGATTGTTGTTCTGGAGGGTCTGGAGGCAGTCAGAAAGCGTCCCGGCATGTATATCGGAAGCACCGGCAGCCGCGGTCTTCACCACCTTATCTGGGAGATTTTAGATAACGGCATCGACGAACACCTTGGAGGATACTGTGACCGCATTGAAATAGAATTGCAGAAAGACGGCGGTATTTCCGTTACAGATAACGGCCGCGGGGTTCCGGTCGATATTCATCCGACAAAGCACATCCCGACAGCACGCGTGGTTTATACGATTCTGCATGCAGGCGGAAAGTTCGGGGGCGGCGCATATAAGGTTTCCGGCGGTCTGCACGGCGTAGGCGCTTCCGTAGTAAATGCCCTTTCCTCTAAAATGATTGTGGAAATCAAGCATGACGGCAAGGTTTACCGGGATGAGTACCGGGATGGCGGCCACATCGTAACCCCGTTAGAAAACGGTCTGCTCCCGGTCGTGGGAAGCTGCAGGAAGTCTGACACCGGCACAAAGGTAACCTTCTACCCTGACGCATCGATTTTTGAGTCCGTGGAATTTAAAACTGACATCATCCGGAAAAAGCTCAAAGAAGTGGCCTACTTAAATAAAGGCCTTACCATTTTATATAAAGACAGGATTGCCGGAGAAGAGCTGACCTATTATGAAGAGTATGGTATTAAAAGCTTTGTCACATATCTCTGCCGCGAGGCACAGCCTCTCCATCCGGAGCCGGTTTACATCGAAGGGAAAAGCGGCGATATCGAGGTTGAAGTGGCATTCCAGTATACCGACAGCTTCCAGGAGCAGATTAACTCCTACTGCAACCGCATTAATGTCGTGGACGGCGGCACGCTGGTAACCGGCTTTAAAAGCGCCCTGACCCGCGTTATGAACCAGTACGCCAGAGAGCTTGGCATTCTGAAAGAAAAGGACGAAAACTTTGACGGCAGGGACATCCGGACCGGCCTGTTTGCCATTATTTCCATTAAGCACCCTGA
This sequence comes from uncultured Lachnospiraceae bacterium, assembly GCA_910577175.1. Classification (GTDB taxonomy): domain Bacteria; phylum Bacillota; class Clostridia; order Lachnospirales; family Lachnospiraceae; genus SIG307. The sequence continues at coordinate 71,983 of CAJTLU010000010.1, forward strand.
CCCGCAGTTTGAGGGGCAGACCAAAACAAAGCTTGGCAATACCGATGCAAAGGTAGCGGTAGAGGATGTTTTTACCGGCGAGGTCACGCGCTATTTTGATAAAAACGTGGAGGAATTAAAGACCATTCTCGATAATTCCATGAAATCTTACAACGCACGAAAGGTCGGCGATAAGGCGCGCAACGCTGCGCTAAAGCAGCTGCAGGATGTGGACTTTAAAAGCAAGCTTGCCGCCTGCTCCTCTAAAAAGCCGGAGGAATGCGAGCTTTACATTGTCGAGGGCGACTCTGCCGGCGGTACGGTAAAGTCTGCCAGGAACCGCAAGACCCAGGCAGTTCTTCCGCTCCGCGGCAAAATTCTGAACGTAGAAAAAGCAACTCTTGATAAAATTTTAGTCAACAACGAAATCAAGTCCATGATTGCGGCATTCGGCTGCGGTATCAGCGACGATTTTGATATTACAAAGCTGCGCTTTGACAAAATTATTATTCTGACCGATGCCGACGTAGACGGCGCCCATATCAGCACCCTTCTTCTTACCTTTTTTTATCGCTTCATGCCAGAGCTGATTCTGGGGGGCAAAATCTACCGGGGGCTTCCGCCGCTCTATAAGGTGGAATATGAAGAAGCAGGCGCCCCGGACACATCCGGAGACGACGGCGCTTCCGTCTCAAAGACCGGAAAAAAAGCAAAGGCAAAAGGAAAGAAAACGAAAAACGAACGATATTTGTTCGACGACTTTGAACTGGAAAAATTCCGCAGGGAAGGTAAAAAAATTCTTTCCCTGCAACGCTACAAGGGACTGGGTGAGATGGATGCAGACCAGCTCTGGGAAACTACCTTAAACCCGGAAACCCGCAGTCTTGCACAGGTTTCCATCAGCGACACCGTAGAAGCAGACGAGGTCACTACATTACTTATGAGCAACAATGTCCCGCCGCGCCGCGCCTTCATTATGGAGGAAGCACGCTATGCGAAACTGGATGTATAAGGAGGTCCCGCTATGTCCGAACAGTTAGAAAAGGATACCATGATTCAGCAGCTTGATTTTTCCGAAGAAATGAAAACCTCGTTCCGGGATTATGCCGTAAGCGTTATTATTGACCGCGCTATTCCGGACGTGCGGGACGGCTTAAAGCCTGTACAGCGCCGTATCCTGTATGCCATGATGGAATTAGGTCTGGACCCGAAAAAGCCGCACCGGAAAAGCGCCCGTATCGTGGGTGACACCATGGGTAAATACCACCCGCACGGGGATTCCTCCATCTATGACGCCCTCGTTCATATGTCCGAAGACTATTCCCTTGCGATTCCATTAATCGACGGTCACGGAAACTTCGGCAGTATCGACGGCGACGGCGCCGCTGCCATGCGGTATACCGAGGCGCGTCTTTCCGAAGGCGCTATGACGCTTCTCTCCCATCTGGAGCAGGGACTGGTGGACTTCGTTCCGAACTTTGACAACAGCGAAAAAGAGCCTGCCGTTCTCCCGGCAATGCTCCCGAACCTGTTAATTAACGGTACGACCGGAATCGCTGTCGGCATGGCAACCAACATGCCTCCCCACAATCCGGGGGAGGTCATCGACGCCGCCATTGCTTATATGGACAAGCCGGACATTACCGCAGAGGCTCTGATGCGGCATGTAAAGGGTCCTGACTTCCCGACCGGCGGCATTATTACAAATGCAGATATCCTGCCCTCCATCTATGCTACCGGGGAAGGCAAAATCAAAATCCGTGCCAGATATGAGATAGAAAACAGTGACAGCGGCAGAAAAAATATCGTATTTACCGAAATTCCGTATACCGCTGCCGGAAACAAGCTGCGTCTTGTGGAAAACCTGACCCAGCTGATGAAGGACAAGGTATTCGAGGAGATGTACGACGTCCGGGACGAGTCCTCCAAAGACATCCGCATTATTGTAGAGGTAAAAAAGGACCGCAACATCGAAAATCTCCTGAACGGCCTGTTCAAAAAAACCGGACTGGAGGATACCTACGCCGTCAACATGCTTGCCGTAAAGGAACAGCAGCCTTACTTATTCAATTTGAAATCCCTGCTGGAAGAGTTTGTCTCCTTTCAGGAAGAGCTTTATACAAAGGAATACCAGCATCTTTTAAAAAAGGCAGAGGAACGCCTGGAAATTGTCAGCGGCTTAATCCGTGCCACCGATGTCATCGACCTGATTATTGAAATTCTCCGGGGAAGCTCCAGCATAAAACAGGCAAAGGCATGTCTTACCGCCGGGGATACGACCGACATCCATTTCAAATCCAAGGCCTCGGAAAAGCAGGCAGCAAAGCTTGATTTTACCGAACGCCAGGCGGACGCGATTCTCGCTATGCCGCTCGGCCGTTTAATCGGACTGGAAATTTTAAAGCTGCACGAAGAAGGCGACACCCTAAACACCAATATTAGCAGCTATCAGACAATTCTTTCGGACCGGAGCGAGCTGCACCGCGTAATCAAGGCACAGCTAAAGGAGTTCCGCAAAAAGTTTGCCGCTCCCCGCAAAACAGAGTTAGAAAACATCGAGCAGTCCGACTATGTCGTAGAAGAAAAAATTGAAGACATTTATATTTTAATCGATAAATTCGGTTATACGAAATCCGTCGATGCCGCCTCCTTTGGCAGAAGCGCGGAAGAAAGCAAAAAAGAATTTGCCCATATTGTCAGAATGAAGAGCAATGACCGTCTCTGCGTATTCACCATGCAGGGAACTATGTACCAGGTCAAAGCCGCCGCCATTCCGAAGTGCAAGCTGAAAGACAAGGGCGTCCTGATTCAAACGCTCTGTAAAATTGGCAAAGAAGATGCGGTACTCTACACCTCCTTTGAAGATTTGTTTGAAGCACAGCTTTTATTCACCACAAAGTCCGGCTTTATCAAACGGGTCTCCGGCGTCGAGTTTGAGACCGCCCGTTCTGCCATTGCCGCGACAAAGTTAGAGGAAGGAGACTCCATTATCGGTATTTCCATGCTCTCGGCTGCGGATATTTTAAGCGGTTCCATTAAGGTAATTGTTTTAACACAAGGAATGGCCTCCCTTGCCTTTCCGGTAGAGGAGGTTCCGGAGTTAAAGAAAAACAGCCGCGGCGTCAAAGCCGTCACCTTTGACAAAAACGATACTTCGCTTGCGTTTGCCGCCGCGCTTCATGCCCAGACAGAAACCTTCACCTTCGGCGGAAAAGAACTTTCTGCGAAAAAGGTGCGCATGCGCTCCAGAGGCTCCAAACCACAGAAAGCTGCACTGTAAGATACTGCAGCTGCGCAACCTCCGGTTGCATAACTTCCATGGAAAGTTGGTAGACCTTTTCCTCCTCCGTGGGTATACTAGGCTTACAACAAGCGAAAGGAGGAATCATATGAGCATCGGAACCAGAATCCAACAGCTGCGGATAAACAACGGTCTTACCCAGGAGCAGTTAGCTGAAAAGCTCTCTGTATCAAGGCAGTCCGTCTCCAAATGGGAAATGGAACAGGCTCTTCCGGAGATTGACAAGGTGGTGTTGATGAGCCGGCTCTTTTCTGTGGGAACAAATGAAATTCTTTTAGAAGAAAGCGACATCAAAAAACTTCGTCCACAGGAGCTTCATCTCGGCTCTGTATACTTAATTGCAAGAGATTTCGAAGCATCGGTTTCATTTTATGAAAGACTTCTGTCTATGACAGTGTCTACCAGAAACTGCGGAAACCACTTTGCGGAATTTTTCTTTGACAACAAATGTCTGGCGCTGATGAACGAAGAACACCTGCACGGACACCATTATCCGGACGGCGATTACAAGTTTGTACTGAATTTCTGGGTCGAGGATTTAGAAAAAGAGTACCGGCGCTTAAAGGAACTAAACATCGGCAGAATAACCAAAATCAAAAAGGTTCACGACGGATATTACTATTTCCATATCTATGACCCTGATGCAAATGTCTGTGAAATTACCGGAGGATATACGGAAACCTACGGGGACTAAGAAAGGAGCAAACACAATGAATGCCATTTGTCAGAGCTGCGGCATGCACCTAGGACCAAACGATTACGGCAAAAATAAGGACGGCAGCCGTAATGAGGATTACTGCAAATATTGCTTCCCGAACGGAAGCTTCGGAAAAGACGAAACGATGGAAGAAATGATTGAAAGCTGCATTCCGTTCCGTCTGAATGAAACTGACTGCAAAACACCGGAAGAGGCACGAAAAAAGATGCTGGAGTATTTTCCATCCCTGAAGCGGTGGCAAAAATAAGGCTTCCTAAACTGCCTGATTGAAAAGAAAGCAACAAAGCCTGCTGCCGCTATAGCATTGGGTCTTGTTGCTTTTTGTTGGATTTTGTCCCGCCTAGAGCCGGAGCAGTCCAAGCTCCGCCTTCCATCGCAGAATCCGCAGGACCGCCGCGTCAATCTGCTCCTCGGAAATCCTCCCGTCCTTTACGGCAGCCAGCACCGCCGGAAGCTGTACCGTAAAGTTTGTACAGCAAAGCATATCATTTCCGGCAAGAACAGCAGCCACCGCCGCGGCTTCTTCTCCCGTAAACTCTGCAATGGCATCCATATACAAATCATCGGTTATCACCACACCATCAAATTTAAGCTCCTCCCGCAGAATCCGGTGTACCTTTTCCGAAATAGATGCCGGAAGCCCGGCGTCCATACACTGCACGATATTATGGGACACTAAAACCGCCCCGGCTCCTGCTTCGATTCCCGCAAGGAACGGTTTAAAATCGCTTTCGGTATAGGTTTCATAGGAGCGGTTATCATATACGATTCCTGTATGGGTATCCGCATTGTTGCCATAGCCCGGAAAATGCTTGAGCGCACAGCCAAGCCCTGCCTCCTTCATTGCTGTTACTACCGTTTTCACATATTCCGAGGTTTCCTCCGCATTCCTCCCAAAGCTCCGTTCATACATATATGCCGTCTTTTGTTCGGAAACGTCGCACACCGGGGCCAGATTGACCGAAATACCGAGAGAAAGCAAAAGCTCCGCTTTCTCACGTGCATCCTCTGCAAGCGCCGGAAACCCGCCCTCCGAAAATACCTTCTGCGGAGAGCCAAACGGCGTATCGCGGAACGCTGGAAACGCACTGACCCGTACTACAGTTCCTCCCTCTTCATCCACTGCAAGCAAAAGCGGAATGTCTGACGCTTCCTGAAAGGACTCCAGCTTTTTTATAACGGATTCTCTGGTCTCCCCTTCAAAATCCCGCTTAAACAGCACATAACCGCCTAACGCATACTCTGTAATCCCTCCGATGGCATCCTCCGGGCAGCGCGCCAGAAACATTTGCCCTACCTTTTCCTCTAAGGACATCCCGGCAAGCAGTTCTGCCAGGCGTGCCTCTGCCTGCTCCTCTTCCGTCAGTCCTGTCGGCACCGGCGTGCTTCTGTCGCCAGAGGGCGGCGTCGGTGTGAGCACTGCCGTAACACCGGGAGCTTTTGTCGGCGGAGGCGTGCTATTGTGCTCTATGCCTCCTCTTTTCTGACAGCCCGGCAAAATAAGCAAGAGAATGATTCCTATTCCGAAATACCATCCTTTTCCTGTACTGCGCTTCCTGCTCCGGTTCCGTATGTTCATAGTAGCTTCTCCTTTTTTCCTTATTATACACGCCTGGCCATAGAAAATCAATTTTTTGTTACTATTCACAGCACCTCACCCCATGCGCACTCGTCGCCCTTACGGGCTCCAGTCCCGCTCCTTACGGAGCTAAGACTGCTTATGTGGGCGGGGTGACTATCCTACAGACCTGATATGGTTTCACGGACTGTTGCTTACATGCAAGCATGACGCACCTGTCCGTGAAACCATATCAACTGTGAATAGTAACAAATTTTTTATCATTTTAAGAAATTTTGCTTCCCTTTTATCTTCTACCTGTGGTATAATAAAATCCGCACTCTCCCTGACGTCGTTTTTTGTCAGAAAGGATTACGCGATATTTTACGTCTGATATAAAGGAGTATTCTTATATGGAACAGGACAACGAACTGCAAAATTTTGAGCATCGCCTGAAGCAGCTGGTTTCTTTGGCACGCAGTAACCGGGATGTACTGGAAGTCGATAAAATCAACGACTTTTTCAAAGAGATGAACCTGAGCGTAAGCCAGATTGATAAGATATATGAATACCTCGATGCTAACGGCATTCTTGTTATGTCGCCGATGAATGGCGAAGATACCCCGGATGACGAGGCTTTTCTGGATTTAGAAGAAACCGAAGAAGTTCTCTCCGAGTTGGAGGACCTAAATGCCCTTGCCAACGTAATGTCCGATGACCCGGTAAAGCAGTACCTGAAGGAAATCGGCAGCTATCCGCTTCTGACCATTGCGGAGGAAATCGAGCTTGCAAAGCGGATTGAAACAGGCGACGAGAAGGCAAAAAAGCTTCTTGCCGAGTCAAATCTCCGTCTGGTTGTCAGCATTGCAAAGCGTTATGTCGGCCATGGACTTTCCTTTCTTGATCTGATTCAGGAGGGAAACCTTGGTCTGATTAAAGCAGTAGATAAATTTGACTACAATAAAGGCTATAAGTTCAGTACCTATGCGACCTGGTGGATTCGTCAGGCAATTACGCGCTCCATTGCGGACCAGTCCCGTACAATCCGTATTCCGGTACATATGTCCGAGGTCATTAACAAGACCTACCGCGTCTCCCGCACGCTGTTGCAGGAGTTGGGACGCGAGCCTACCGAGCAGGAGCTTGCAGAGGCTTTGGACATGCCGGCAGAAAAAGTGCGTGAAATCTTAAAAATCTCTGCCGACCCGATTTCCTTAGACACTCCGATTGGAGAAGAGGACGACAGCCATCTGGGAGATTTCATCAAAGATGAACGCGTCATGGGTCCGGAGGAAGCTGCCTCCTATGCCGTATTGCAGGACCAGATTGCAAGCCTTCTTGATACCCTGACCGACAGGGAACGCCGTGTGCTGATGCTCCGTTTCGGCTTAAAGGACGGCAAAAGCCGTACGCTGGAGGAGGTCGGAAAGGAGTTTAATGTCACCCGTGAGCGCATCCGCCAGATTGAAGCAAAGGCGCTCCGCAAGCTCCGTCATCCAAGCCGTGCGCGGATGATTAAAGGCTTTGATTTTAATTTTTAGTTATCTTGGATTCTTATAAGCAAAAGAATCTTTCTACTGGAAGAGAGAACACCACCGCCCTATTTTTGCATTTGCCCTCGCGACGAAGCGTTGTGCTTGCAAAAATAAAGCAGTGGTGTTCCCTTTTCTATCAAAGACAGCTCATAGTACCTTCCTTACCGTGTCCGGACTATACGTAGCAAAAATCTGTTCAAAGTTCGCGGCTACACTGTCACTTGCCATCGAGCTGTCGCGCATCACAAAGTAAACCGGCTTCTGCTTCGCAATTTCCCGGATAGTTTCCTCTGTTACGTTTTCGTCAAAGCATGCCGTCAAAGTCCCTCCTGCGACCCGGAATACTTTCTTTCCGGCAATTGTGCTTTCTTCAAGCTTAGACGACGGCAGCACGCCCAGTTCAAGCATTGCCTGAAACAATAAATCCTCCGGCGTCCTGTCCTCCTTAATATTGTCTGCAGCAGAATCGAACAGCTCCGGCTCATACTCGGCAGGACTGTAATACACATCCTTCCTATTGGACGTATCCAGAATCAAATCCCGGAACCCGAAATCACAGCCGGACGCTGCGGCAGGATTTTCCTCGCGCAGCCGCGCCGCTGCCTTCCGGATACGCTCCTTCCCGATGTCGCAAATTGTCCGGTATCCCATCTGATATGCGTTTGTCTTTTCATTGACCGGCTCTGGCACCTGTACCATAATAAACTTTCTCTGCCCGCCGTCCTCCATATTCAATTTCATCACTGCATGCGCCGTAGTAGAGGAGCCTGCAAAAAAGTCCAGTACAATCGCGTCCTTACAGTGCTTTACTACCGCAGTTACTGCATCATAGACAGCATAGAGACTCTTCGGATAGGTAAAGCCGGAATCCCCCAAAAGCTCCTGTACCAGCTTTGTCCCGTACTCGCTGGCATCATAGCGCGCATTTGCCCATACGCTTTTCATTGTTCCTTCGCTTTTATTGAAAATAATCTGCAGTGAGCTGCGTCCGGGCTTTACCTCAAGCTGGTCCCGAATGGACTCTATCGTCTGCCTCGCATATCTCCATTTCTTTTCCTCGCCGCTTTCACTGAGCGGCCAGACCTCGGTCGTCCCGTCGCTCCGGACAAGATTGGCTGCAGCCGGATGGAAGTCTGCCTCCGGAATCTCCCCGATTCCCGTTATCCTTCCGTCCTTTACGAAAAACGGATAAAAACAATTCCTCGCATTTGTCCTGTCCGAATCGGTTCCGCTGTCCCGCAGATTGCGCGCATCTACTGTGTCTTTCGGAAAATCGGCAAGATATTTTTTATTGTCGGCAGGATAAACAAAAATCAGATATTCATTGACATAGGAAAAATTATTGCCCTGCTGTCCGCGCGGATTATGGACAACAGAAACATAGGAATGCTCATAGGCGCTTTCCCCGAAAATCTCCTTAATGACAAGCGAAAGCGTCGCAAACTCGTTTTCGTCAATCGCACAGACAAAAACGCCGTCCTCTGCCAGCAAATTCTTTGCCAGCTTAATCCTTGGATACATCATGTTCAGCCAGTCTGTGTGAAACCTTCCATTGGTATCAGGATTCGCAACCAGCGCGTTCCCTTCCTCATCAAACTGGCCGCTTTTTCCCGCATATTCCTTTACACTCTGGCTGAAATCATTCTTATAAATGAGATTGTTGCCCGTATTATACGGCGGGTCAATATATATCATTTTAATCTTATGCAGATACGTTTCCTACAACAGCTTCAGCACCTCAAGATTATCTCCCTCGACGTAAAGGTTTCCGGTCGTATCAAACCCGGCGCTCCCTTCCCTGCAGGGCCGGAGTGTCTTGGTCGTCGGCGCATTGGCAAGCAGCACCGCTTTTTTCTTATCAGGCCATGTAAACCGGTAGCGCTCTTCATTTCCCTCTGTTATTGCGTAGGAAAGCTCCTGACGGAGCATATCAAAATCAATGACACGCTCCGTCTCACCATTTTCGTTCTTTCTTTCGGTCATACAGTTCGGGAACAAACGCTCTATTTTCTCAATGTTTTCCCTGACCTTATCCGCCGAATGCATTTTCAGCTTATCCATATCCGGTTCCTCCGTCGTTTCTAAAGGGACAGTCAGACGTACCTTCCCTGTTTTTTACTTCGTAAGCAGATACGTGTGGGTATCCTCCTCCAGATTCAGGCGGTTGTACAGCACTAACAAATCCGTTGCGCCGCACTGCTCTGCAAACTGGCTTACCTGCATATTAAAGTAACGTAAATCCAGCATATATACTGTTTCAAAATGCTCTGCTGCAAACGGTACAAAGGAGTGGGCAAAAGAATCCTTCACTACAAGCAGGGTTTTCCCATTTTTCTCTCCGCCCGTAATCTTTACTAACGCATGATTTCCGTCCAGAAATACGGAATATTTATCCTTGGTGTCCAGATGCTCCTTTACATACAGACCCTCCAGCGTTTCCGTCATATCATATTCCACCGTAAACTGTGTCCCGCTGTGGTACAGGGTAATCGTATCCGGCTCTGCCGCAATATTAACCTTGGAATGCACCGTTCCGTAGAAGTCGGAAATCTCCTCCGGCGTAAACTCTGACAATGCTTTCGGCGTAATCCCGCAGTCCTTGGCCCATAGTACATAAGCGTAGTATGCGCCCAGTGTCGTCCAATGGTGGTCGGTCCGGTAGTAAATACCCTCGTCGGCATGGGAAAGCATCTCATCGTAAAGGTCTACATAAATCTCCTCCGGTACAAGCGCCTTCATGGTTTCCAGAAAATACGGCATGGCATCGTCCGATGCGAACGGCGGAAGCTTCTCCTGCAGGACATCGATACTTCCCGGCACCAGCAGGAACTTACAATGCCCTTCTCCGAGCAGAGCCTGCTGACGCTTTAAAAAGTCTGCTACCCGTTCTGCGTTCCGGTCCGCAGTCTCTTTGTCTACAGGTGTAGATGGATGCTTTTCAATCAGATAGCCGTCCTTCCCGAAATAAACGCCGTTAATATCCTTTTTTCCAATCAGGCGTTCCGTATAGGTTTTTATTGAAATCCAGGTATCCCTTGCAAAAAACTGGTCCGACAGATACTTTTCATAATCCGTCCCGAAGCTTCCATCCAGCAGCTTTTCTATGGAAAATTCCGGCATCTGCTCCAGTCTCCGGTTTTCATTTTCTGAGAACAGCCTCTTTTTTGAAAACAGGGAAGCCAAGGTTCCGCCGAAAATCAGCACGACAAAAACCACTGCGGATATTGAAATTTTATTTTTCTGCATGACAAATATCTCCTTCCCTTTCTTAGAATCTGAAATATAAAAACGGATTATAGGACGCATCGACCAGATATGCAACCGACAATACCATAATTACCACAACAAAAATACTCAATGCTGTCTGATACCACTTCTTTTCGAGGACAAACTTTCCTGCAAGCCGCGCCGGAAGCTCCGTGCTTCCGACTATCATAATCAGAAGCGGTACGGCAAAGCCTAAGAGCAGATAAACGGCTTCGTTGTTGCAGAGAAGATTCCCTGCCGCACCAAACATGCTCTTCAGGTAGCCGATACCCCGTCCAAAGTCTTCAAACGCAAACAGTACCCAGCCAAGCCATACCAGTAAAATGGTATACAGCCAGCTTACAAATGCCGGAAGACGTTGCAGGAGCTTGCCAAGAAACAGCTTTTCCATAATAATGAAAAATCCGAAATAAATGCCCCATACAACAAAGTTCCAGCTTGCACCGTGCCAAAAGCCGGTTGCCAGCCATACAACCGCAAGGTTTAATACCTGACGTGGAACACGGACACGGTTTCCGCCAAGCGGAATATACAGGTACTCCCGGAACCATGTCCCAAGGGAAATATGCCAACGGCGCCAGAACTCCGAAATACTCTTCGACACATACGGATAACGGAAATTCTCTGGAAAATGGAAGCCGAACATCGCTCCCAGACCGATTGCCATGTCCGAATAACCCGAAAAGTCAAAATAAATCTGAAACGCATAGGCGGTAATTCCAAGCCATGCCATCACGACCGGAATCTGTTCCGGCGCTCTTGCAGAAATATCATCCCAGAGCAGACCGATGGTATTTGCAAGCAATACCTTTTTTCCGACACCGGTAACAAAGCGGCGGATACCATAAGAAAAGTCTTCCCAGGTTTCCTTCCGCGTCCTAAGCTCTTCTGCAATCGTTTGATAACGCACAATCGGTCCTGCAATCAGCTGTGGGAACAATGCCACATAGGCGCCGAAGTTGATAATATTTTTCTGTGCCGTAGCGTCGCCGCGGTAAATGTCAAGCGTATACGACATCGTCTGGAAGGTATAAAACGAGATTCCGATTGGAAGCGCCAGCTTCTTCATTACAAAACCGGTTCCGAACACGTCATTGATGGTTTCCACCAAAAAGCCCGCATACTTAAAAAATCCCAGCAAACCAAGGTTAATGACAACCGATGAGCAGACAACTGCAATCGCACACCGATGATACTTTTTCTTTTTTGCCCTGGCAGCTTCATCTTCCGGCGACCCTGCCAGTACTCTGTCTGCCTCTGCTTCCTGTTTCCGGAACCGCTCTACCAAAAGTCCGTGGCTGTAGTCTACGAGCGTAGAAAACAGCATCAGTACCACATAGACTGGTTCGCCCCAGGCATAGAAAAACAGACTTGCAAAAAAGAGCACCGCATTTTTTAAACAACGCGGCGCTGCAAAATACAGTATCAGCACAACCGGCAAAAACCGAAACAAAAACAAAAGACTACTGAATACCATATCCATTCCTTTCTGCCGGTTCACGGCAACTTTTTCTTATCAATTACTCACCAAGTACCTCATGGATTACATTAGAAGCGCTCTTATTTGCCTCCGTCCATGCCTGAATTCGCTCTTCCTGCGTCAAATCCGTTAAATCCGTCGTATCCAGACCGCCAAGCATATAGAAAAATACATAATCGCCGACAGCCTCTACCACCGAGGCCTGAATAATCGGTATATTCATCGGATACTGCAGCGTATCGTTCTTTAACTTATCCTGATAAGCCATAACCGCTTCCTTCAATGCCTCTGCATTGCCTTCTGTTGCGTGGAAGCCCGCAAACGCCTCAACATGTACGCTCATCATCGGCCCCTCTCCTATTGCAGCATCATATAGGGAGGAATCTATCTCCATTACCTCTTTGTAGACATTCTCATCATATGCCATTCGCGGTCTGTAATTCTCGCCATAAACGTCCTTCACCTTTGTAAGGATATCAGAAAGTACCTCCGACGGAGTTTTCTCCGGCTCCTGGGTTACAACCGGGGTCGGGGTCAGGGTCGGAGTTACCGTCGGGGTCAGAGTCGGGTCTGCCTCGTCTTTCTTCTTCCCGCAGCCGCCCAGAACTGCTGCCATCATCACCACGCCGATAGCTGCTATCACTAAATTCTTCCTCATGCTTCTCTCCTTTTCCGCTCTGCGCCTGTTTTTTATGGCGCCGTATTGTTCCAACAATATGGCGCCATAAACTACAGTATCAGCACAACCGTAAATTTCTTCCGACGTAACTTACTCGCCAATTACTTCATGGATTACACCAGATGCAGCCTTATTTGCTTCTTCCCATGCCTTAATTGCCTCTTCATCCTCCATATCCATCGTATCCAGACCGCCGAGCATATAGAAAAATACATAATCGCCGACAGCTTCTACAACAGACGCCTGGATAATCGGCACATTCATCGGATACTGGAAAGTATCATTCTTTAAGGTATCCTGATAAGCGGTAAGAGCTTCTTTTAACGCATCCACATTTCCTTCCGTTGCATGGAAGCCTACAAACGCCTCAACATGCGCGCTCATCATAGGACCTTCTCCTGTGGCAGCATCATACAGGGAAGAATCCACTTTCATTACCTCATTATAAAAGGTTTCATCATATGCCATTTGCGGTCTGTAATTCTCACCATAAGCTTCCTTCACCTTCGCAAGGATATCAGAAAGCACCTCGGACGGAGCCTGCTCCGGCTCCTGGGTTACAACCGGGGTAGGGGTAGGGGTCAGACTCGGGTCTGCCTCATCCTTTTTCTTCCCACAGCCGCCCAGAACTGCTGCTATCATCACTACGCCTACACCTGCTACCACTAAATTCTTCTTTTTCATATTGTCCTCCTTTTCCGCATTGCGGTTGCTTTCTTTTTTTGCAGATTTTTGTTCCTGCTAACATTATGACGAAGTTACTCGGATTCTGGTTCCGGAAAACACAAATTATTCACATTTTCCCTGCGTCTGCTGTCCGCTGTAATATAATTTGCTATAAAAACCTCCCTGTGCAAGCAGCTCCTTATGTGTTCCCTGCTCGATAATATCGCCGTCCTTCATAACCAGAATGACATCCGCCTCACGGATTGTAGAGAGGCGGTGCGCCACAATAAAGCTGGTCCTTCCCTTCATCATTTTATGGAATGCCTTCTGAATCCGCACTTCCATTCTCGTATCAATCGAAGAGGTAGCTTCGTCCAGAATCAGCATCGGCGGCAGGCACAGCATAACCCTCGCAATACAGAGAAGCTGTTTCTGGCCCTGCGAAAGATTCCCGCCGTCCTCAGCAATGATTGTCTCATACCCCTGCGGCATACGCCGGATAAAATTATGTGCATAGGAGGCTTTTGCCGCCTCTTCAATTTCCTCTTTCGTCGCATCCGGTCTTCCATAGGCAATATTTTCTGCAATTGTTCCGGATTTTAACCATGTTTCCTGCAATACCATACCATAATTTGCCCGCAGCGACTCCCTGGTAATATCACGGATATCCGCTCCCTCTACGGTAATCGCCCCCCCGTTCACGTCATAAAAACGCATAAGCAGATTGATTAACGTCGTTTTCCCGCAGCCAGTCGGCCCTACAATCGCCACACGCTGTCCCGGCTTTACCGAAAGCGTCACGTCCTTTAACAGCGGAACCTCCGGCACATAGGAAAATGCCACATGCTGCAGCGCCACATTGCCCTCTGCCTCCTTTAGCACGAGTGCGCCTTCCTTGTCCGGTGTCTGCGGCTCTTCATCCAGAAGGTCAAAGACACGTTTTGCAGAGGCAAGCGCATTCTGCAGCTCTGTAATGACGGAAGAAATCTCATTAAACGGCTTCGTATACTGGTTGGCATACGATAAAAAGCACGAAAGCTGCCCGACAGAAATACCGCCGGCAAGGGCTACAAAGCCGCCGAAAATCCCGACTCCGGCATAAACCAGACCGTTTACAAAGCGGGTGCAGGGATTCGTCAGCGAGGAAAAGAACACAGCACGGATGCTGACGTCCTTTAGCCGGTGGTTTACGTCGTAAAAACGCTCTTTCGCCGTCTCTTCATAGCTGAACGCCGTCACTATCTTCTGGTTTCCGGTTAACTCCTCCACAAGAGACGTCATTTCTGCGCGCACCTGCGACTGCGCCCGGAACATCGAATAGGTCCTCTTTGCAATAAATGCCGCTACAAAAAGGGAAACCGGAGTCAGCACTACTACAAGGAGCGCAATCTGGATATGGATGGAAAGCATAAACCCAAGTGTCGCAAGAATTGTCACGATACCGGTAAACAGCTGGGAAAAGCCCATCAAAAGACCATCGGAAAGCTGGTCGATATCCGTTACAATCCGGCTTAAGGTATCCCCGTTCGGGTGGGAATCCAGATAGCTTAACGGAAGCTCCTGCACATGACTGTATACCTTTGCCCTCAAATCACACACTACATGGTAGGCAATCCGGTTGTTGCACAGGCTCATCACCCAGTTAGAGAGCGCCATAATTCCCACAACAACCAAAAACTGTATCAAAATCGGCGTAATCGCCGAAAAGTTCACCCTGCCCTCCGCTATCACATGGTCGATGGCATCTCCGGTCAGTACCGGCGCATACAAGGTAGTAATCACCGTAACTACGGCAAATGCCAGGGAAAGCAGAAGCAGTCCCATATATGGTTTTATCAAAGCGATTACCCGGTAAAGAGTCGTCGCATTTCCGCTTTTCTTTTTCATGCGCTCTCCTCCTCTGTTGACTCCTGCGACTGACAGATTTCCCGGTAAACCGCACAGTCACGGTACAGGTCACAATGGGTTCCGATACCTGCCACCTCGCCGTCCTCCAGTACAATAATCAGGTCGGCATTCTGGATAGTTGCCGTACGCTGTGAAACCATAAATACCGTCATACCTTTCGTGCGTTCGGAAATCGCTTTCCGCAGCGCCGCATCCGTTGCAAAGTCTAACGCCGAAGCGCTGTCGTCCAGAATCAGAATCTCCGGCTTCCGTACTAACGCCCTTGCAATCGTCAGACGCTGTCTTTGCCCGCCGGAAAGATTTCTTCCTCCCTGCGACAGCTTATAGTCCAGCCTTCCTTCTTTGGTATCGACAAACTCCTTCGCCTGCGCGATAGAAAGCGCCTCTTCAATTTCCTCGTCCGTAGCGTCCGCCTTGCCCCAGCGCATATTATCACGGATGGTTCCTGAAAACAGAACCGCCCTCTGGGGAACAATGCCGATTTTATGGCGCAGCTCCTGCTGCGGGTAATCCCGCACATCGACGCCGTTAATTAGAAGCGAGCCTGCCGTCACATCATAAAACCGCGGCAGAAGATTGACTAACGTCGACTTACCAGAACCCGTACCGCCGATAATTCCTATTGTCTGTCCGCGCTGTACGGAAAAATCCAGATTCGACAGCGCCTCCTCCTTTGCGCCCGGATAGGCAAAGGAAACACCGGAAAAGCAGACGGCCGGCGCATTACTCTTTTCCCGCACGCCAGCTGCCGCCAGCTCTCCTTCTTCCTTATCTAATACGGTCGGCTGCAAGGCAAGTACCTCGTTAATTCTCTTTGCAGAAGCTACCGCCTTTGTAAAGGAAACAATCAGAACCTGCAGCGCTACCAGCGCATTTAAAATCTGCGTCATGTAATTGACAAGTGCAATTACTTCTCCCTGCGTAATCACGCCTGCATCTACTTCCTTGCCGCCCTGCAGGATAATTGCAGCAATGGCAAGGTTTACTACTACATACGTCAGCGGATTCATCACCGCAGAAACCTTTCCGACCCGCTTCTGCAGCCGTAAAAGCTCTGCACAGTCCCCGCAGAACTCCTCCGTTTCGTCCTTCTGTCTGCCGAACGCCCGGATTACCCTTGCCCCGTTTAAGCCCTCGCGCGTTGCAAGCGATATTTTATCTAACGCCTTCTGTGCTTTGGAATACATCGGTATCGTTAAAACCATGATTCCATAAATAATCAGCGCTAACACCGGTGCGGCAACCACAAAAATCAGGGCTACCTTTACATTTACCAGAAACGCCGCAATCAGGGCACCGATGACAATAAACGGAGAACGCAGGAAAAGACGAAGAATCATATTGACACCCGCCTGCACCTGGTTCATGTCGTTTATAATCCTTGTAACCAGCGTAGAGGTTCCTGCCTTGTCAAGCTCCGCATAGGAAAGGCGGTTCATATGGGCAAATAAATCATCCCGCAGCTCCGTTCCAAATCCGGCGGAAGCCTTTGCAGCAAAGTATTGCGCAATCAGCGAGCAAACAAGCCCGAGCACACCGAACAAAATCAAAATCAATGCAGCCCTGTAAATGTAGGACTTGTCTTCGTTCGCAATACCGTTGTCAATCATATCCGCCATAACAAGAGGTACCAGCAGCTCAAAAAATGCCTCCAGCATTTTAAACAGCGGTCCGATGACACTTTCCTTTTTGTAATTCTTCAAATAACGCACTAACTGAAACATAAAAACTCCTTTTTGAAAAGGCAGTACGGTTTCCGATGCAAATTACAAAATCACAAAGCAAGATACCTTTCTGCCGAAATTTTTACTAACCCCGATTATAGCAAAAAGTGGTAATTGTGTCAACGCAGACGCTAATATAATAGTAACTGAATATACGGCAGTCAAGGAGAACTCGGATGTCCGGAAAAGCAAGAAAGGAAGTCCTTCATGCCAAAGGTATGAAAATCGGGATTTATACAACGGATTTTGAGAATGAATTTATTTCTCTGACAGATATCGCAAAATACAAAAGTGATACTCCGAATGCAGTCATTTGTAATTGGATGTGCAACGGCAAAACACTGGAATTTCTCGGATTATGGGAGCAGCTTCATAATCCGGCGTTTTGGCCGCACGGATTCGAGGAGTTCCAAAAGCAGGCAGAGCTTGATGCCTTTACTATGTCCCCGAAAAAGTGGATTGACGGCGTAAATGCAGCCGGTATTGTCAACAAGCCGGGACGTTACGGCGGAACCTATGCCCATTCCGACATTGCATTTGAGTTTGCCTCCTGGATTTCGGCAGAATTTAAGCTTTATATTATGAAGGATTACAAACGCTTAAAAACAGGAGATAACAGCCGCCTTTCCTTAAGCTGGAATCTGAACCGGGAAATTGCAAAGCTGAATTACCGGATTCATTCAGATGCAATCAAGGGAAAGCTGATTCCGCCAGAGCTGACCGCAGAGCAGCTCGGTCATACCTACGCCAATGAAGCCGACCTGCTGAACGTAGCCTTATTCGGATTAACTGCAAAGCAATGGAGGGAGCTGAACCCTGGAAAAAAGGGAAATATGCGGGATGAAGCCACCATTCATCAGCTTCTGGTTCTCGCCAATATGGAAAGCTATAATGCCGTGCTGATCGGTCAGGGAAAACCGCAGGAGGAACGGCTGGTACTTTTGCATACCCTGGCAGTCCGGCAGATGCAGACAATGGGAGCACTCGGTATTCACGGGCTTCAAGGGCTCCAAAATACAACTGTTACAGAGAAAGGGTAGTTTTTTACATTTTTCTATAAAGTAATACGGGTTCCCTGCCGATATAGCTAATAGCAAATGAAACACAGCTGTACTGAAAGGACTCAGTTATCACCCGAACGGATTCGAGGCGCTGTATTCATTCGAAAACAACCTATCAAAATAAAAAACATGCTCGGGACAAAAGGGCAAATCCAGCTATCGGGAGGTAACAACTATGGCTATGATTGTTCAACATAATATGCAGGCGATGAACGCCAATCGTATGCTTGGCACCGTTACTAAAAGTCAGGCAAAATCCACAGAAAAGCTTTCTTCGGGCTACCGCATCAACCGCGCCGCTGACGACGCAGCCGGTCTTGCTATTTCTGAAAAGATGCGTTCCCAGATTCGTGGTCTTACACAGGCTTCCACCAATGCGGAGGACGGTATTTCCTTAATCCAGACCGCAGAGGGCGCCTTAAACGAATCCCATAGCATTTTACAGAGAATGCGTGAGCTTGCGGTACAGGCAGCCAACGGCACCGAGACCGATGACGACCGCGATAATATCCAGGACGAAATCGAGCAGCTGCAGGATGAGCTCGACCGTATTGCAGAAACGACCGAGTTCAATACAATGAGGCTTCTTGACGGCTCCTTTGACGGTACAAATACTTCTACCACCTCTTCAGGACCGAAGTACGGACAGTATGACGGAAAATTCGGCTTCTTTATTACTTCGGACGTTGCAGGGGTTCAGATTGATAATAATGTCAATGCTACCGCAGGCGGCGAGTCTGCTATCTGGGATGCTACCGGCAAGATTCTGACCATCAGCCTTGCAGAGAATAAGACCTATACGCAGGCAGACATTGACAACCTGATTAAGAACGCAAAGCAGGAAGACTCTACCGCAACAAACTCCCCTGCTAATATCACCGTAAAGCTTGCAACCGGCGTTTACACGGCTACCGCTGCCAACGTCGGGCAAACCACTCCTACCGTTGCCGGTACCAAGGCTTCGGCAGAAGAAACTCTTGTAACCGCAAACTTTGTCGGTGCTGATAAGATAAAAATTACCTCCAACAAGTACGGCGCTGATTACAACATCGATATCAAGTTTATGTTCGATGCAGATGCCGGTAAGGAAGAAGCCGTTCTTTCCACGGCTCCGGTTTATAATATGGCAGGCGGAGACGTTGCCGGCGCAGTACCAACACCTTCGGGCTATGAACTCCACTTACAGTCCGGCAAAGAATATACGGCAGAGGATATCGAAGACCTTCTGGCAACCGCAGGACTGAACGTACGCGTGGAATTAAGCGGTACGGACGCTCCGGGTACCGACGAACCGAATACCCTCTTTGTAACGGACTCCAATACGAGCAAGCTGATCAGCTTAACAGGCGGTACAGGACTCGGTGATGACGATGCATTCCTGAACCAGAGCAATTATGACAGTGTTGCTTCTTCTGGCGGCATGACCTTACAGGTTGGTGCAAACGAAGGTCAGACCATGAGCTTCAGCATCAGCGATATGAGCGCTTCCGCACTTGGCATCAGCGGCAACAATGTCCGCGTAGATACACAGGATCGTGCGTCCTCCTGTATCGGAGCCATTGACGAGGCAATCCGTCGGGTTTCCAAACAGCGTTCCATGCTTGGTGCTGTTCAGAACCGCTTAGAGCATACCATCGCAAACCTGGATACTTCCGCAGAGAACCTGCAGACCGCAGAGTCCCGTATCCGCGATGTCGATATGGCAACCGAGATGGTGGAATACAGCAAGTACAATATTCTTTCCCAGGCTTCCCAGTCCATGCTGGCACAGGCGAACCAGTCAACGCAGGGTGTACTTTCCCTCTTACAGGGCTAACCCCTTTCAAAGAATTTCAAAAGAGCCGTTGCATCGTTTATGCGGCGGCTCTTTTTTAACCAGATGCGGCAAAGGCTGCACTTCGTGCGATAACCCGTTTTTTTAATCCGGGCGCTTTTCCTGCACCATTACATCACAATAGCTGCCTGCCAAAGGAACTCCGATCACTCCTGTCCTTTGGATGTACGCAGCAATGACCTGATACAAGCCAAAAAACATTGCCCGGCACATGCGGTCCGCGTCCTCATGCAGATGTCTCGGAAACAGCCTTTTATATCCGGCAATAAACCTTTCCGTCAGCTCTGAGTATTCCTCCATCAGAGGAGCCAGATACTTGTCGGCAATCCTGTCAAATTCAGCCCTTTGCTCCCTGGTAAACGCCGGCACTGTCACAAAAAAGCTTCCATCCTCCCTTCTCAGGATATAACCTTCCTGAATGGCAAGCGCAGCTGCATCAGGATCCTCGGAATATCCGCTTTCTAAGATATCCTCACAGGCATTAATCCAGCCGTCATTCATCATACTCCGCCACGAAAATCCGCTGATACCGGCATAGACCGTATGCGCATAGCTTCCCCGGCTTCCTCTGTTTGTGTTCTGCTGTATGCCGATTCCGGTTCTGGAATGCTCTTTTGTTTCCATTGAACCGACATAGCACCATCTTTCGCCATTGTACTTCTCCTTTATCTCCGGATAAGGTAAGCTGCAATACCTTGCCGCTGCACAGCTAAACGCCATCACCCCGTACAGGTAAAACAGGTCCGTTTCACTCTTACCGGCCCTATAGAAGTCAATCTGCCCGGCTTCCTCTGCGATGCCTTTTAACGCCGCAATAAGCTTATCCATCATCGGCATCAGGGCTTTCTCTGCATTTTCCTCACAATAAATATTATACTTATCCGACCAGATAATAAAGTCTGTCTGGTACTTTCCCTTTACCGGCTCGGTAACTGCCTCCCGCTTTATGAGATTGTCCATGCGCTCCTCGACATAATACGCCGGGACTCCGCAGAGCTTCGCCAGCTCTTCCATGCTTTGCGGCTCTTCATAGCAATAGTACAGGATATTCTGTGACAGCGCATCATTGATGTATACATCCGGAAAGGGGGTTTTCGGGTTACTTGAAAAACTTCCATAAATATCAAATCTTATCTTTACAGGTCTTAATGCACTTTCCTTCATTTCAATACACTCCTTTTTCAATTTTTTCCTCGCTTCGGACAAACGCCACGTTACAGTGCCTTCCGGAATACCTAACCGCTCGGATATCTGCTTTGTAGAAAGGCCGTCGTAGTAGTAAAGAATGATGATTTCACGATAGATTGCCGAGAGCATCGTTATTTTTTTCCGGAGAAACCGATACATCTCTTCGTCTTCCAGGGATTTCAGGGAATCCTCTTCCTCCGAGGCTAAGTCCTCCGGTACATCATAGGAAAACATCGCGCGCTGTTTTCCTAACCTCCGGCGGAAGGATTTTGTTACATTCCCTGCAACCGCCCAGAGCCACGCCTCAAAGCTCTCTTCCCTTCTAAGCTCCGGTAATTTACAAAGCACGGTGCAAAGAATCTCCTGGGAAAGATCTTCGGCTTCCTCGCTTGTAAACGTTCTCTTAACCGCATAGGCATACACCCTGTCGGCATATTTTTCAATCACATCAAAATCCATCATCCTCGCCTGCCTTTCACCTATAAAGTGTCTGAACTCCCGCTTTCATTGGAAACTTTTAAAACTTTTTTGTTCCATGCATGTGTAACGGAAAATATCCGCATACTTGTATTGAATGCGGACAGCTTCCGTGAACAGGAGTCCTTCTCTTTTTGTCCTGTATCTTTTTGTCAACGGAACGCTTAGTCCCAGTTTAACGTAAAAACAGAAATTTTGAAAGGGGCAGCGCTATGAAAGACAGCAAAACAATACGGCCGTTTGACCTCCGTGATAAAATCGGATATCTCTTTGGCGATTTCGGAAATGATTTTACCTTTATCCTGTCCTCCAGCTTCCTTATGAAATTCTATACGGATATTATGGGAATCGACGGCTACATTGTCGGCATCGTTATGATGATTGCAAGATTCGTGGACGCCTTTACCGACGTTACAATGGGACGCATCTGTGACCGGAGCCGAATCACGCCTACGGGCAAGTTCAAGCCGTGGATCCGGAGAATGTGCGCGCCGGTCGCCATCTCCTCCTTCCTGATTTACCAGAGCAGTCTGGCCGGAATGCCAATGGCGTTTAAGATTGCTTATCTGTTTGTCACTTACATCCTGTGGGGCTCTATTTTCTATACTGCCATCAATATTCCATATGGCTCCATGGCCTCCGCGATTTCCTCAGAACCGGGTGACAGGCAGTCGCTTTCTACCTTCCGTTCCATGGGCGGCGCCCTTGCCGGCGTACTGGTCGGCGCCGGAATCCCGATGATTGCCTATGACAAAATTGAAGGAAATGCCGTTTTAAACGGCGGACGCTTTACGCTTATTGCAGGCGTATTTTCGATTCTTTCCGTCCTCTGCTACCTGTTATGTTATGCCCTGACAACGGAACGCGTAAAGCCGGAGGTAAACGAGGCAGCGCAGAAAAACAACAGTCTTGCTGTTATGTTTCAAAATGCCTTAAAAAACCGTGCCCTGATTTCCATTGTTGCCGCCTCCGTCGTCATGCTGTTAGCGCAGCTGACGATGCAGTCCATGGCAAATTATGTTTATCCGAATTTTTATAAAAGTCCGTCGGCGCAGACAGCTTCCACGATTATCATGCTGGGCGGCATGCTTCTTGCCGCGGCATTTGCAAAGCCGCTTGCTAAAAGATTCGGCAAGGCGGAGGTCAGTGTCGCCTCAAACCTCCTTGCTGCTGCAGTCTGTGTGATTCTCTTTTTCTTAAGACCCGGTAATGTATGGGTTTATGTGGCATTTCAGGCAGTCAGCTGGCTAGGACTCGGAATTTTTACCATGGTTTCATGGGCACTGATTACCGATGTTATCGACTATTCGGAGATAAAAAACGGCATCCGCGAAGACGGCTCCGTCTATGCGTTGTATTCGTTTGCAAGAAAGCTCGGACAGGCTGCCTCTGCAGGACTTTCGGGCGCCTTAATTTCCGCCATCGGCTATACGGACGAAACTGCTTTTGAACCGTCTGTTGTAAATGGTATCTTTAATATTTCAACCCTTGTACCTGCGATTGGCTTCGGGCTTCTGTCGGCAGTTCTCTGGTTCTGGTACCCGCTGCATAAAAAACAGGTGGAAGCAAATGTCGCCTTCTTAAAGAAAAAGCATGAAGAGCCGCAAGAATAAAGCAGCGCACCCTTTCAATATAAACTGGAAAGCAAACTGCGGAAACTTAGCGAAGAAAGGAAGCATTATGAGAAAACAAATCAATTTTAACCGAAAATGGGCATTCTCCAAAAGTGCCGACGGGATTCCCGGCTCTTTCCCTGAGAAATGGGACTTTGTAAACCTGCCCCACACCTGGAACAACATCGACGGTCAGGACGGCGGCAACGACTACTACCGCGGCACCTGCTATTATGTAAAGCAATTTGACAAAGCCGACCTGCCGGAAGCAGATTTATACTATTTAGAATTTGGCGGTGCGAACTCCTCCGCCGAGGTCTATGTCAATGGCAAAAAACTTGCCTGCCATGACGGCGGCTACTCCGCTTTCCGTGTCAACATAACGGACAGCTTACAGGAAAAAAACCTGCTTGTAGTTACCGTGGACAATGCCGAAAACGACCATGTATACCCGCAGATGGCGGACTTTACCTTTTACGGCGGTCTGTACCGTAATGTAACTCTGATTGCAGTAAATAAGACACACTTTGACCTCGATTATTATGGCGGAGCCGGAATCATGGTAACACCAAAACTACAGGAAAACGACGCCTCTGTTGAAGTGGAAGTTTTCCTGACTGGCGTTGA
Source organism: uncultured Lachnospiraceae bacterium (assembly GCA_910577175.1). Lineage (GTDB taxonomy): Bacteria > Bacillota > Clostridia > Lachnospirales > Lachnospiraceae > SIG307. The sequence goes on from CAJTLU010000010.1 coordinate 95,598, forward strand.
AGCAAGGCACACCCTCTGCATCCGCCTGCTGGACGCAGAAGGTAATATTGCTGCGGAAAGCAAAAGCTCCGCAGCCGACACGAAGGCAACACTGTCTCTCTCCAATGTACACCTCTGGAACGGCAGAAAGGATCCTTACCTTTACACCGCGGAGGCGCTCCTTTTCGACGGGGAAACAATCGTAGACAATATCTGCGCCCGGTTTGGCTGCCGTACCTTTTTCATTGACCCGGAAAAAGGCTTTTTCCTAAACGGAGAAAGCTATCCTCTGCGCGGCGTCTCACGTCACCAGGACCGGCTGGATATCGGAAATGCCCTTCTCCCTGCGCACCACGAGGAGGACATGGAGCTTATTTGCGAGCTGGGAGCAACTACCATCCGCCTTGCACACTACCAGCACGACCAGTACTTTTATGACCTGTGCGACGAACGGGGACTTGTCGTCTGGGCGGAAATCCCGTATATCTCCAAGCATCTGAAAAATGGCAGGGAAAATACCATCTCTCAGATGAAGGAACTGGTAATCCAGAACTACAACCATCCTTCAATTGTTGTATGGGGACTTTCCAATGAAATCACTATGTCCATTACCGATAAAGACGATATGACGGAGAATCACAGGGTACTGAATGATTTGGTGCATGAGCTGGACAAAACGAGGCTGACTGCCATCGCCTGTGTCTCTATGTGCGATATCCACGACCCCTATGTACGGATTCCGGACGTCGTTTCCTACAACCACTACTTCGGCTGGTACGGCGGTGATACCTCAATGAACGGTCCTTGGTTTGACCGCTTCCATGCAGAATTTCCGGACACTCCGATTGGCATCAGCGAATACGGCTGCGAGGCGTTAAACTGGCATACCTCGAATCCGGTACAGGGCGACTATACCGAGGAATATCAGGCGCATTACCATGAGGAGCTGATAAAGCAGATTGCCGCAAGACCTTATCTCTGGGCAACCCATGTCTGGAATATGTTTGACTTTGGCGCCGACGCAAGAAACGAGGGTGGGGAAAACGGCCAGAACCACAAAGGCCTCGTCACCTTTGACCGTAAATATAAAAAGGATTCCTTCTACGCCTACAAGGCATGGCTTTCGGACGAACCGTTTGTCCATCTCTGCGGCAAACGCTATATCTACCGCACCGAACCGGTAACCACGGTAACCGTATACACCAACCAGCCGGAGGTAGAACTGTTTGCCAACGGCAAAAGCGTTGGGAAGCAGCGCAGACAGGAAACCGACGCGCCTTTCTTCTACTTTGGGGTTCTGAACGAAGGAACGACAAAGCTTATGGCTGTCGCCGGGGAATGTAAGGATGAAAGCCTGCTCTGCAAAACGGAAACCTTCCACGAGGCCTACCGCCTGAAGGAAAAGGGAGCTATTCTTAACTGGTTTGACATTACCGCTCCGGAAGGGTATTTCTCCCTGAACGATAAAATAGACGATATTTTGCAAAGCGAAACCGGACGGACGCTTTTCGCAAGCTTTATGGGACAAGTAACAAAGGAGCTTGGCGGCGGCAAGGCAGCCGGCTTTGAAATCAATGATGCGATGATGCAGATGATGGGCGGCTTTACCGTTCTCCGGCTTACGGGACTCTTAGGCATGACAGGCGCCGAGTTTACAAAGGAACAGCTTCTGGCACTGAACGACCAGCTGAACCAGATAAAAAAACCGGCATAATAAAGCAGCAGCACCGGGGTTGCCACACGAAACGCGGCAGTCCCCGGTGTTGCGGATTCTTACCTTTTCCATTTCTTTTACATTTATCTGAAGGACCTCACTCCATGCATTACACTTCCTCCAGCATCCAGACTCTCATCTGGTTTTCCCCGCGGTTAGCCCATGCATAATACGGAACCGCTGTCAGCACCGTTTCTTCCTTCTGCGGACGCTCCTCGCTGTAAAGCTCGTCGCTGCCTGTCTTCATCCGGAAGCCGTTTATTTTTAGAAGTACGTTCCCTTTTAAAACGCCTTCCCTGCAGAGCAGCGCCTCCGCCTGCATCTGCCTTGGAATCCGGAGCGCCTGGATATCCTCTCCGTTATCAGTTCCTTCAAAGCAGTACACGACAGGTCCGCGCATAATTGCAACGCATCCTGCATCCTCCCTGACCTTCTGATTTGCAAAGAGCTTCCTGACCGGCATAGCAAATCTTATCTCTACCCTGTCATTTTCCTCCCATCTTCTCTCCAGATAAAGATACCCTTTACGCAGACAGTCCTTTAACATAACCGGCTCTCCATTGACGGTGACTACCGTTTCCTCATCTTCGACTTTCACATAAGAAGGGATGTGCACCGCCAGTACGAAGCTTCCATCCTTCTTTGGTGTCACGCGATAGGAGACTCTTCCTTCCCATGGATAGCTGCTCTCTACTACAATTTCTGCCTTTTCAAGCTCAGCCTTCTGCCCGATAAACAAATGGGAATATATCGTATCCCCGCTTTCACTCCAGGCATAGGCGCCGAGAGCTGTCACAAGCCGCACCAGATTTGGAGGACAGCAGGCACATTCATACCAGCCGGGCCGTTCCGGAAGAACATGCTTGTAGCCGGATACCTTTCCGGAAACCCCCGGATTTACCTCAAGAGGATTTACATAAAAATACCGTTTTCCGTCCAACTGGATTCCGCTAATCGTGCTGTTGTATAATTCCCTCTCCATAATATCCGCATAGCTTCCATCCGGCTCTATTTCCAACATTTTCTTTGCAAAAAACACCATTGCAATCGAAGCGCAGGTCTCAGCATATGCCATATCGTTCGGCAGGTCATAATCAAGAGAAAAGGCTTCCCCCTCTGCCGTTGAGCCAATACCTCCGGTAATATACATTCTCTGCCGGACAATATTATTCCAGAGCGTCAGACAGGCATCGTAAAGCCTCCTGTCCCCATCTGCGCCTGCAAGAGCCGCCATTGCCGTATACATATAAACAGCCCGCACGGAATGCCCTACTGCCTTATCCTGCTCATAAATCGTCTTATGCGCCTGATTGTAAGTATTGTCGATTGGATTCAGATTGTACTGGCCCCAGTGCTGCCAGCCCCTTTTTACCTTTTCTTCATAAAAATAATCCGGATTCTTTCCTCTCTCCTCGAGGAAAAAGCGTGCCATCTGCTTATAGTTTTCTTTTCCTGTTACCTGATAGAGCCTCATCAGCCCAAGCTCTACCTCCTGATGTCCGGGAACACCGCGTTCCTTTCCTTCCCCGAACCGGCGGATGATATGGTCCGCGAGCCTCTCTGTTATATGAAGCAGCCTATCCTTTCCTGTGGACTGATAATAGGCTGCCGCCGCCTCCATCATATGCCCTGCGCAGTACAGCTCATGGCACTCCTGCAGGTTCTGCCAGCGGCGCTCCGGTTCCTTAACAATGAAATAGGTATCCAGATATCCGTCCGGCTGCTGCGCCTTTTCGATAATTTCGATGATTGCATCCGCTCTTTCCTCCAGTCCGGCATCCGGTCTTACTGCCAGGGAATATGCCACGCCCTCCAGCCACTTCGCAACATCGCTGTCCTGAAATACCATTCCGTAAAATTCACCCTCGCTCAGCCCCGCTGCAATACGGAAATTTTCAATCGCGTGGCTCTTTGGCACGCCCGGAACCTCATCCTTTAGCACCTTTTCCTGAAACGGAATGACTACGTCAATCATACGGTTCTGGATTTCAGACCAAAACCCATCCTGTATTTTCACCTGTTTTACTGCAATTTCATTTGCCGCTTTTTTCATTCTTTCCCTTTCCGTCACAGCCTGTAAGCCCCTGGCTCCGAAAAAACTCCACCGAACGCCTTGCAGCCTCTATTCCGGAGACCTCAAACAGTACTGTCGCCTCCGGCGCGTACGTTTCCTTCCATCTCCGGTACTCTTCCCAATCCGTTTTCCCTTCACCCGGAACCAGATGGGCGTCTCCTTCAAAACAATGGTCGTTGATATGCATATGGCGGATATACGGGGACAACCGGACAAACCACGGCTCCAGATTTCCGGAGGTCAGCGCCGCATGGGAATAATCCAGACACACGCCGAACCGTTCCACACCCTGCAGCCGCTCCGCCAAAACCCCGAGTAGCTCCGGCGAATCCTCAAACATATTTTCCATATAAATCTCCGGTCCGTGAAACTCCTCTAAAAGACTCCGTACCGCCTCCTCAGTATACTTTAACCAGTTCGCATCATACGATGCTCCCCGCAGAAAGGGCAGATAATTCCCATGAAAAATAACCGCACGCAACCCAAGCTCTTCTGCAATCTGCATGGACTGGCGCATTCTCAACAGGGAAATTTCCCGGATTTTCGCATCTGAACTAAACACGGTGACATCAAAAAAGGCGCCGTGCATCGTATCTCCGGAACGTTCCCTCTTCATGCTGCAATAGGCCCTGGTCCGTTCCTTTATCACACGTTCATCATCTAATACTGCAGGCGTAAAAAAATCGTTATATTCAAAGCAAAGCCCCTGCTCCTGCGCAAATTTCCCTGACTCCTCTAAATTCCGGTAATCCGGTATCATATAGAATCCCTGCATTGACTTATCCTTTCTTTCCAAAGCAATATTTAACGCACCTGTTCCGCTGTCTTTTGTCTGACTGCTTCTTTGAACACCTTTAAAATCTCTGCATCAATTTGCCCGTCCTCTGCCATATGTCCCAGAATCTCCAGCGCTGTCTCCCGGGAATGCGGCTTCCGGTAAGGCCTGTCATCGCTTGTAAGCGCATCAAAGATATCCGCAATCGTGAGCAGACGTACCTCGACCGGAAGTGTATCTCCGGTCAGCCCCTCCGGATAGCCGGAGCCGTCCAACAGCTCATGGTGTCTGCCTGCCCAGGTACGGACATTTTTGTAATGTTCATCAAAATCCATGGCGGAAAGAAAGCGCTCCGTATACACCACATGCTGCTTCATGGTTTCCCGCTCCGTCTCTGTCAGGGTTCCTTTCTTAATCAGAAGGCAGTCTTTCTCTTCTCCGGTCAAATATGGACATACCGTTCCATCCGGTTCCTCATAGGACTTTTCTGCAAGCGTTCTCACCCATGCTTCCTTTGCGTCATCCAGAAAGTCAATCCCGTTAATCTGTGTTACGACCCGGGCTGCCTCCTCCAGATAAGCCGCTTCTTTCTCATACTCTTCCTTTGTGCAGCTTCCTTCCAAATATGCAATCCGCTTTAAGGCGCTGATATACTTAAACCTTGCCAGAACCAGCGAAAGCCGTCCTGCCAGTCTCGTTTCTTTGTTAATTACCTCAAGAGGCGTTACCAGCTTCCCGATATCATGCATCAATGCGGTAATCTCTAACTCTTCCCTGCGCTCTGCATCAAAAAAAAGATTCCCTTTCCCCTCAGCAAATAAAGCGTTGCTGTAGTCCATAAACATGACAACAAAATCGTGGACATTCTTGGAATGATAATAGTTATATGGCGTTCTCGCGTCAATCGCATTCGTAAAGACCATGATAATAGAATGCAGAAGCTGCTTAATCTGCTTAATATACTGCATATTCGAAAGCGACACCGCCGCCATCGACGCCACTGCCCGGAGTAACATTTCATGCTCAGGCGTAAAAGAAATAAAATTGCCCTCCTGGTCTCTTGCATTTAAAAGCTGCACCACGCCAATCAGCTTCTCCTCATGGTTAATCAACGGAAATGCCAGCATCGACTTCGTATAATATCCGAACATTTTATCATAGGTCTTCGGGCCAGAAAAATCAAATGCCGTATTTTCCGCATAGACGTCCGGCACATTCACTAACGTCCGGTGAATTGCGCTGTAGGCACATACCTTGCTCTCATCCAGTGCAAGCGGCGAAACTGTTCCGCCGCGGCGTTCCACTTCCTTATTTACATTCCGCATAATCATAAACTCAAGATGATTTTCCCGGTACAAATAAAGCGTTCCGCCTTCGCAGTTCGTCAGTTCCATTGCACACGTAATAATCTTTTCAAAAATTTTATTGTAATCATGCTCTGATGTAAGGGCAATGCTCATCTCTAAAATTTCATTTACATCCAAGGAACCTGACACCTCCTACTGCTTCTGGCCGGAACTTTGTTCCGCCTCTTTTTCTGTGGCAAACCCAAGGACGGAATGCACCTCCATTGGTTCTGCCTTCCCTTTCAATACCATTCCCCCGAGAGGCTCCGTCAGAATCCGCCCTTCCAGACGTTTCCGCAATTCCTCACTAATTACCACCTGTCCGCCCAGTGCCTTTCCTTCCAGACGTGACGCTGTATTTACTGTATCGCCGATTGCCGTATAATCCATTCTCGTTTCACAACCGATATTGCCAACGACCGCTTTGCCGCAGTGGACTCCTACGCCAAACGAAACCTCCCTGCCGATTTTTTCTTTAATCCGCACATTGACCTTACTGGCTCCTTGCACAATATCAAGCGCCGCCTGTACCGCCTTTGCCTCATAATCTGGCAAAGCAATCGGCGCATTAAAGACCGCCATCGTCGCATCGCCGATAAACTTATCTAACGTCCCGCCGTTTGCAAAGATTGCCTCTGTCGTAAGTGCCAGATACTCATTCAGCATTTCTACCACCTGCTCCGGGCTCAGTACCTCCGAAAGCGCTGTAAAGCCGCGGATATCCACAAACAGGACTGCAACCTCCCTGGATTCTCCACCAAGCTTAATCGAAAGCTCTCCGTCACGCCGCATCTGGTCCAGCACCTGCGGCGCTACATACTTCTTAAACTCTTTCAATATCCGCCGTTTGCTCATCCATTCTGCCGTATAACGGCTTACCATATGTACAACAAGCATCAGCAGAATGCTGATAATAAAAGCTGCGGGGTAAACATAAACTCCTTTTTCATATAGAAGCAACGCACCTCCGAGATACGCGCCGATGACTCCCAGTCCGCTTAAGATACTGACAATCAGCCCTGCCTTCCGGAGCAGGAAAAAGTACGCCGTACAGAGTATCGCATTCACAAGAATCACATGCCACTCGCGCGCCATGTGATAGGACTCCTCCCTGCAGAGGGAATCGATAATGTTGGCATGAATCTCTACTCCGTACATCTTTGAATTTCTGGAAACCGGAACAGAATACTGATCCTGCATCCCTGCCGCATACGCGCCTACAAGCACGATTGCATCCTTAAAATATTCCGGCGGAATCTTTCCGGATACTACGTCGACCCAGGAATAACGGTCATAATGATCCGGCTTTGCAACATAGCGGATTCCGAACAGCCCCGCTCCGTCCATATCCGGAATATACGGTTCTATTCCCTGCGCATCACAATAGGTACGATACACTTCATAGGAAAAGTTATACATCGTTTCCCCCTCATGCTGCGCGGAAAGAAGGCTGAAACGCACAAAGTCATCCACATCCTGAAAACGGTCAGAAAACCCGTAGCGGGTCACTTTCCGCAGCGCTTCATAAGGATAAATAAACTCTTCCACATAGAGGTTATCTCTTACCTGCTCTCCGTTTTCCTCATATACACGCGCTCTGAACACTGCCTGCGACGCCGTAACTACATTTCCCGCCTCTGCCGCTGCGCGGACAAAGGCTGCGTCGCCTTCCTGGTCTCTCTCGGAAATGTAGTTGACATCGAAGCCGATTACTGCAGGTTTCATTCCCGGCTGATTCAGCGCCTCAACCAACTCCGCTGCATACTGCCGGTTCCATTCTGTAAAGTAGCCGTATTCCTGCTCTGCCTTTTCATCGATGGCAATAATCTTAATCCTGCTGCTTACGGTGCGTTCCCTCGCATACAGCAAATCCGCTACGGTGCGTTCCAGCAGCTGCATTGCTTTTACATCGGAAGAACCCAGTCCGACAACCATCGCAATGACCACTGCCAGAAACACAGCCGACATCCACTTCTTTTTTTTCAACTGATATACCCCTTATAAAGCTGTTAATTCCAAATTTTCTCTATATGCAGGGAATAAGCATTCCTTCCAGGATTTATTGTAATCGTCTTTCCATCCAAAGGAACCCCGTATTCCGTTTCCCAGAAAAGCTTATAATGCTCTGCCTGCCCATATTCTATCTGGCACCCGGATGGCAGGCTCAGGGAGTACCTCTTGCTCTCCAGGAGGTTTCCTTCTCCGTCATATTCGTCTACTGTCAGATGAAGAACCTTACACTCCACCGTCTGCCCGGCAAAATCTGTTGTATCTGCATCTGCAGGCACTTCAACAGAATAAACTGCATAAAGATTTAATGTCGTCCCCTTCCGGTTACTCTTGTCTGCAATCTTCTGCTCGGAATCCGGTGTCAGCGACCAGAAATTTCCGTACTGGTCATACCAACCATGGCACTTTACAACCGCGCCCTGAAGTCTCTCCTGAAGCTCACCGGCACCTTCTACATGCCACTTTGCCGCATTCTTCAGGTCTTCCGTAATATCCTGATTATCCGCAAAAATCTGCGTATTTTTTTGCCTTCCGTCTGTCACAAAGGAATTCAGACTGCTGCCTGTCTTTCCGCCTGCATCTAAAGTAATTGCCGCAGGTCCGTTCTCACAGTTCAGGAAATACGAAGACGTAAGCTGATCCGGAATCAACGGCAGATAGTAATTCACCGTATACTGCGTCACGCTCGGTGTCGGACTTGGTGTTGGCATCTGGCTTGGCGTCGGACTCGGACTTAGCGTCGGTATCGGGCTTGGTGTCGGCATCGGACTCGGGCTTGGCGTCGGACTCAATGTCGGCATCGGACTCGGACTTGGCGTCGGCATCGGACTCGGCGTCGGTATCGGACTCGGACTTGGCGTCGGTATCGGGCTTGGTGTCGGCATTGGGCTTAGTGTCGGCATCGGACTCGGGCTTGGTGTCGGTGTCGGACTCAGCGTCGGCACCGGACTCGGCGTCGGTATCGGGCTTGATGTCGGCATCGGACTCGGGCTTGGCGTCGGCTCCTTACTTGGTTCCAGACTCGGTACTGCGCTCGGTATCGGTTCCTTACTTGGTTCCAGACTTGGTACTGCGCTCGGTGTCGGCTCCGGACTTGGTTCCAGACTTGGTACTGCGCTCGGTGTCGGCTCCGGACTTGGTTCCAGA
>CAJTLU010000010.1:104741-104860 GCA_910577175.1 uncultured Lachnospiraceae bacterium
CTTGGTACTGCACTCGGCGTCGGCTCCGGACTTGGTTCCAGACTCGGTACTGCGCTCGGTGTCAGCTCCGGACTTGGTTCCAAACTCGGTACTGCGCTCGGTGTCGGCTCCGGACTTGG
>CAJTLU010000010.1:104960-138696 GCA_910577175.1 uncultured Lachnospiraceae bacterium
GCTCCGGACTTGGTTCCAAACTCGGTACTGCGCTCGGTGTCGGCTCCGGACTTGGTTCCAGACTCGGTACTGCGCTCGGTGTCGGCTCCGGACTTGGCGTCGGTTCCTTGCTTGGCTCTGCATCCGGCGTCGGCTCAGTCTCACCCAGATGCTCCTTTACCAGTCCTTCCAGATGCAGCGCAATCTGCTTCTGCTCCTCTGTCATTGGCTTTTCACTGTTCGTAAGGCTTTCCTTCAAGTACTGCGCACTGAAATCCCTGAAATCCTCTGCTGTAATTTCCTTCGCTTCCCCCTCAAACCGGCTGTTCCCTTCTGCGGTCCGGGTAATCTCTTCCCACTTACCTGCCGGAAGACTCCTTACTTCGTCAGAGCCTGCCGGTGCTATCGATACAGTTCCCTCATAAGTTAAAATCTTTACTGATGTTCCACTCTCTTTCCCGCTCTCATCATAAAGCCGGGCACATACTACCTCTACCTGGGTTCCCCGGACTGACATTGTCGAAGCTGGCGTCACTACCTCATAGCTCGACTTCTCCGAAAGCTTATTTTTAATATCGGAAAATACTGCGCCATATTCCAGCTGGAGCGTCGTCTTACTGTCTGCAGCCGTTCCTGTTGCATGAAGCGTCAGCTTGGAATCCTCGTCTACCAGGATATACTTATCTTCATCCAGACGCAGTGTCAGTTGCGCGCCCCTTTCTGTCACAATCTCGTCTCCGGAAAACAGGTTCATATTTTCGAAAAGCTCCAACCCTTCCATTCCTTCACGATTTACCTTCGCTACACCGCGCACTTCACTGACGCGGATATTGCGATATGCTTCCTCTTTGCGGGAGAAAATTAAAAAAAAGACAGCTACAACCGCAACGACTACGGCTGCTGTCCCTGCAAGCAGTCCTGCTTTCCCCCGTTTTCCAAGTTTTTGAATCCATTTCTTCATATTACCCCTCCTTACTTCATTTTATTACAAATTCCTGTTTTTACATTTCTTCATGCTTTGTTTTCTTATAAATTAGAATACCATATCATGTAAAATTCGTCAAGAAAATTCCACGGAGCGGACAGGCAGAAAAAGCGGTTACAGAAACCAAATACTTGCATTTCCGGAGCCGCTCTCCCTTACAATTAGTTCTTTTTCCGCGGTACTCTGTTTTCCACCTTCTTCATACCAGCAAATCCAAATTCGCACCGGGCCTTACTGCCTCCTTTACCGCAGGCTTCTCCTCGTCCTCCTCTTTGGCTACTTCCAGAATGGTCCTGATATCCGTATCATACAAATAAACCATACCCTCCTTTGAGGCTGCGATTTTTTCCTTAAAAAGCTGTGTTACCTCATCCGGAACTACCTTTCTATCTTCTTTTTCAGTCTGCTTTTCTTCTAACACCTCCTGCAATTCTTCCTTCTTTTCTGCCGCCTTTTCTTTTGACCTTTCTATCAGCTTTTCAGAGTTTTTCCGCCGTTCCTCCCGGAGCTTATCGCTCATGTTTAGCATAAAATCATTTCTGACAAGGCAAATCTGACGATATTTTCCATTTTCATCTATATAATCATGCTTAAATACAACCGACCAGCCAATAGCATTCATTGCACTATCCAGCCTGTTCACCGCCAGTTCAACGCCTTTTATCAGCTCCTTCATTTCCTTTTCCTTCTCCGGGTCACTCTGCATTTTCTCCAAAAGCTGAGGGTTCACCGTCAATGTCTTCCCGCTTTTTGCTGACGAGAACGTAGTCCCAAGCTTAAACTCCACGCTTGGAACCAGTTTTGCCAGCTCATTCGCATACTCTGCCGTGCTTTTGGTTTTACTGCTTCCTGCTCTTTCTGCCGCTTTTTCCGCTGTCTTTTCTGTTTCCTTTTTCCCTGTTCCGCTTGTGGCACTGCTTCCTGCCATACCCTGCACCGTATAGCTGCCGTAATTGCTTGTAAGCTCCATTGCCATACTTTTTTCCTCCTTGATAAATTGATTGAACTCCTTTTCTTTCTATATCTATCCCTATCTATCCTTTGTATTGCTACCTTGTATATCGGTCAATTATTGTTAATCATTAATAGCCGTTGACGTTTTTCGCCTGAAGAAACAAAAAATCCCTTAGCAGTCAGGACTGCCAAGAGATTTAAAACCCGACCTTTTTCTATATATTATCACTTGTCTACTATTTTTATCTTATCTGCATCATTGCCAAACCTCTTAAACTTATTATCTGGCACCTTACTCCACAACTTAGAAATATCAAATTTGCACTCTTGTAGACTCTTTCCTAGATTTGAACAGCTAATGATATCTCTCTTGTACTCTGTCTTTGTACTGCTTTTTGTCAATTCTCTGGCATGTTTTATTTTACACGCATTCCGTAACTCATCTTCTAAATTTTTTACCTGTGGAATACATATTACACATTGAATCCCTTTCTGTTTTTTCAAAAAATCAACATTATATTGTAAAATATCGATATTTTTGTCAACATCCGTGTCGTAAATAAGAACAACTATCGTACCTGGTTTTAAGGGTCTGATTCTCGCAATAGTAAATCTGGTCTGAATAACATTCACTTTATCAACTTTCCCGCTTTCAATACAACACAAATCCCTTTTCAACACCTTTAATAAACTTTTCTCATCTTCTCCTTCTACATAATAATGATATGTTGCTTTCTTCCTCATAAGTGTACCCCTTTCCACTATAACCCGGCAATATCATACAACCTATGCAGCTCAGGTGCAGTACAAAACAAATCGTTTTCCACAGCATGCTTTAACGAGTCTGTATTGCGTTTTAAATATTGTGCCGCATAAATGCACTTTATCGGCATTTCAACATCATTAACATCCTTTTTCAAAAAGGAAAAAGAATGCTTTGGCAACTGCATATCCAGCACATCTGTATTATGCGTCGTAAAAAACAACTGTTTCCTTTCTGTAATCTTATCAATAATAATAGATAAACAAGCCTTCTCCACATCACTATTGATATAGGGAAATAACTCGTCACAGTAATATAAATCATGCTGGTCGGATACGAGTGAAGCAATAATATAGGATATATCTAATCCGGCTTTTGTCCCACTTGATAACACCTCTCCATTTGCCACAACACCATCTTTAATAATTGCTGAACAATTTTCTAAAATAATTGCATATGTATTTTTTAACTCCTTCACCTTTATCACTTCTTTTATGGACGGATCCAGCGTTTTTAAAATCTGTTCCAATATATATAGATATTCTTTATTACTCTCAATCGGAATATATGTCTTACTTTTCCATGCATCCTGTGGATAGGAGAAATACCATCCCCTCGTATTAATCTTTTCATATGCTTCTTCCTCGCCCTTATCCTCATCCAGTCTTTGTGCACATATCTCATAATTTTCCCGTACTCCGATTGGCGTATAATGAATATGAATATCAACATCCTCTTCCGAATACTCCCCATCCGGGTTAGCTCCGACCAACATTTCAAAACGGTACAGAACATTTTTATCTGTCACAAAATCTATTTTCAACATGGCGTCTTTTCTATTATCACTTATTATATCGGTAAACCTGTTATAGCTCCCATCTTTAAAATAATTTGCAAACATCATAAGAATCTTACCCAAGGACGTCTTGCCAGTTGCATTTCCACCCATAATAATATTTACCTTCTTATAACGAAAATTAGATCTGTCCTTCAGAAATTCTCCTTCTATTGTAGAATCTACTATTTTTTTGGGATATGACATATTCATATGAAACTTTTTAAATGCATACAGATTGTCAATTTTAATATCCATTATTATCATAGCTTGTCCTCCTTTGTACACGTCTACTTGTTCGTAATTCACGAAGTAATCTCCTTCCATTTATTATAGCATACCACAAAAAAAAATCAAGCTATTTTATGTATATTCATTTGAAATCACAATTAGAACAAATCTAAAGGCTTCCTTTTGTATGATAGTATCCAAAAACAAAAACCCCGTAACAGCCTGCACTGTTACGGGGTTTCAAATCTCTTATTCTTTTATGTGCCAGTCGTGTGAAAAGCCACATCCCTGACACAAAGGTTCTTGATTTCCGGGACTTAGTCCAGTGTGTACGGCATCAGTGCAACGTGACGGGCGCGCTTTACAGCAACGGTTAATGCCCTCTGATGCTTTGCGCAGTTTCCGGTAATTCTTCTCGGAAGAATCTTACCTCTCTCGGAAACATAGCGCTTTAACTTATTTACATCCTTGTAATCAATGCCTGTATGGTTCTTGTCTGCACAGAATGCGCAAACCTTCTTTCTTCTACGAACGACACGTCTCTTGGTTCCAAGATCCGCCTTATCCGGTCTTTCTGTCATGGTCCTGCCTCCTTATTCAATTCTGCGGCATCCGCCGCTTCTTATTTGTGCTTTCGTCTAGTTAAACGGAAGCTCTTCGTCGATACCGTCAGGGATATTCATAAATCCGTCGCCTGCCGCACTCGGCTCCGGTCTCGCGCTCGGACGATACTCCGAACCCTCGCCGCCTGCCGCCGCGTTCTTACTCTCGGCAAACTCTAATTCATCTACCATAATACGCGTACTGTATACCTTCTGACCTTCCTTGTTTGTGTAGTTGTCGTTCTGCACTCTGCCTACAACAACCATCTTCGTTCCCTTTTTCAAGTAACGCTCCACAAACTCTGCCTGCTTTCCAAACGCAGTGCAGTTAAAAAAGTCCGCATCCGGCTCACCGTCGCGCTTAAAACGCCTGTCCACCGCAATACTGAACGTACCGACTGCAGTAGAGCTTGCGCCCTGCGAATATCTGATTTCCGGGTCTCTGGTCAATCTGCCAATCAAAATGACTTTGTTCATAAGGATGTCCTCCTTTACTCCTCGTCCCGTCGAATGCATAAGAATCTGATGACATTTTCCATAATGCGGATTCTGGATTCAATCTCCGCCGGAACTGTTGCATCAGCATCGAACTGAATGAAGTAATAGTAACCTTCCTTCATCTTCTGGATTTCGTATGCGAGTCTCTTCTTACCGGCATCTTCTACGTTGGTAATGTTTCCGCCGAACTTGGTAATGAGCTCCTTTACTGCTTCAACCGCAGCATTCTTTACGTCATCCTCGACTTTTGCATTTACAACTAAGGCTAATTCATACTGATTCATAGTTGCGTGCACCTCCTTCTGGTCTCCGGCCCTTTCCGTCACAAAAGAGCAAGGAAAAATTTGTGTTTTGCATATCACAGTTTTTCATTATAGCATAGGTTTCCTTTTTTGGCAACTGCTTTTTTCTTGAATTTCCGCATTTTATACCATCTTTTGTCTCCCGGCGGAGCAGACTGTGCAGCATCCCATTTTTGCATGCGCAAACGCTCCACCAGACTTCCTCCAAGAGCTGTTAAGCCGCTCAGGTGCGTCCTCGCGCCTAAACAGCTCTAATAGGCGATTCCGGTTTCGCTAAAAGCTGCGGTCCTTCGGACAAATGCAAAAATGGGATGCTGCACAGTCTGCTCCGCCAGAAACTTTAACAGTGGTACAAAAATGCGGAACTTCAATTTTTTATTTACGTATAATACTGTGCCTGCGCATGCCAGAGCTCGCTGTACACTCCCTTTTCGTCCGCGAGCAGCTCCTCATGGGTTCCGACCTGTACAATTCTACCCTTGTCGAACACTGCAATCTTGTCGCAGAAGCGGCAGGAGGACAGGCGGTGGCTGATGTAAATGGCGGTCTTGTCCCCGACAATCTCGTTAAACCGCGCGTAGATTTCCGCCTCGGCAACCGGATCCAGCGCGGCGGTCGGCTCATCCAGGATGATAAACGGCGCGTCCCGGTACAGCGCCCGTGCCAGTGCAATTTTCTGCGCCTCCCCGCCTGAAATATTCACCCCGTCCTCGTCAAAGTTTTTGTAGAGCGGCGTCTCTAAGCCCTTCGGCATCTCTTCATACCGTTTGCCAAAGCCTACCTCATCTAAGACCCGCTCTGCCTTCTCCCCATCCCATACGGCGCCAGACGCCACATTATTGCCAAGAGGAACGGCAAGGAGATTGTAATCCTGAAAAACAACCGAAAAAATATCAAGATACTGACGGTAGTCATACTTACGGATATTGAAATCATTCATCCGGATTTCGCCCTCCGACGGGTCATACAAGCGGCATAAAAGCTTAATAAACGTAGTTTTCCCGCTTCCGTTCTTCCCTACGACGGCAAGGCGCTCACCGACCTTAAGGCTTAAGCTGACGTTCTTTAACGCATCCTCCTCACTTCCCGCATACCGGAAGGTGACATTCCTAAACTCGATATCAAACTTCTTGTCGCTGCGCTTTTCCACCGCAAGACTCCCCTGATACATATCATTTTTTATATCAAAAAACTCCAGATAGGTTTCCAGAAAGCGCTCATTATTCCGCAGGTTATTGATCACAAAAAAGAGATTCCCTATGCTTTGTGTCATTTTTCCGAGATAACCGATATATTTAATAACGCTTCCCACCGGAAAGGCGCCGAGCGTACAGTAAAAGCAGATAATCAGATAGGTACACATCTGTGAAAGTCTGGAGGTTGCCACCTGCGGCATTGTTAGAAAAAAGCACTTTTTATTTACCTCGGAAAAAGCCTTTAAATGCTCCTTGCCCATTTTTTCCCACAGCTGGCTCAGAATACCCTGCTGACGGTAGATACGGTTATCCATCCCGTATACGTTATGACCGGCTGAAATCCGGTTCTCACGCAGCATCAAATCACTGACCGTACTCCAGACATCCGAGATTCCCTTTCCGCTGCGGCACTGAAAAATAACAGTAAATACTGAAAAAGCTATGATTGCCGCAAAGAGTCCCAGACTCAGCCAATGAAAAGGAACCTTTGTAATCCGGGAAAACATTTCCGCAAACAGCACGACGGAAAATATAATATTGATGCTCCAGCGCAGCACCGCCTCGACATTATCCCTCATACATATCACGCCGTGACTGTTAATCCAGCTATTTTCTTCAATCCTCCGTCTGAGCTGACGGATTTCCGGATTTTCTATTTTATCATAATCCAATGAAAGTGTTTTCCGGTAAAAGGCTGCTGCTTCATTGTTTGCCAATACCTCTGACGCCGTCCGGACACCTCTGCCCAAAGCAGCTTCGAACCCCTGCAATAAAAAATTTCCAAGCAGGGTAATTATCACAAGCACATACAACTCCCGTTTTTCCCGTCCTTCATAAAGTGCAGTTATAATTTCAGAGGACATCCAAAGGTTAAAATAGGGAGAAATGCTCTGAAACACAATCTGCAGAAAACTAAGCGGAAAGTATTTCGGATTGTACGCATGGTATATTTTCAGCGCCCTTTTTGTTACATTTTGTTTACGCATGGACCTCGCCCTCCTTGTAGTATTTACTCTGAACTCCGAACATATAGGCATACTGCCCGTTCTTTTTCATCAGCTCCTCATGGCTCCCGCTCTCCGTAATCACGCCGTCCTCCAGCAGAATGATACGGTCGCAGAAGCGCGTCGAGGCAAAGCGATGGGAAATATAAACTGAGGTTTTCCCTGCCGTGAGTGTCCTGTACTGCAGATACAGATTATTTTCGGCTACCGGGTCCAGCGCCGCCGTAGGCTCGTCAAGCACAAGAATCGCCCCGTTCTTATAGATAGCGCGCGCCAGCACAAGCTTCTGCATTTCCCCGCCGGAAAGGTCCACGCTGTCGTCATAAATCCCCTTCATCAGATGCGTATCCATTCCATTGGAGAGCGTCTCTATTTTTTCATAAATGCCCGCTGCCTTCATCGCAGCCACGGCGTCCTCCCTTGCCGTAGGACGCTCTAAATCGGAACTTGACACAAACTCAAAGCAGGTAAACGCAATCGGCCGGATTTCCTGGAAAACCGCCGAAATCAGCGAATAATATTCCTCGATGTTATATTCGTCAATTCTCTTGCCGCCTACTAAAATCTCTCCCTTTTCGGGTGTATACAGCCCACAAAGCAGCTTCACTAACGTCGTCTTCCCGGCACCGTTCATGCCGACAAGCGCAAGGCTTTCCCCTCCCCGAATAACGAGGCTGACTCCCTTTAAGGTGTAGTCCCCGGCGCCGTCATACCGGTACCAGACATCCTTAAGCTCTATCGTAACAGGCGATACAGGAAGCGCACAACCCTCTCCATGGTTAAAATGGTTCGGATATTCATAAAACTCACGGTAATACCCAAGTTTTTCGGCACGCGCATTGAGATTGGCAACATCCCGGATGATTCCCTGCAAAAAACCTGCAATACTGCCGACCAGCCCGAAGTAAAAAACAAACTCACCTACAGTGATTCTGCCCTTAAGCAGAATCCCGATTAAAACAAAATATGCAACGCCGTCTTGCAGAAACGTCATTAACCCTGCCAGAACCGATGCCAACAGACCACGCAGACTGCATCGCCTGTTCCACATCAGGATATAAGCCTGATAGTCCCGCATCAGCTTTTCTAACCAATCCTCAAGACCATAAAGCTTGATATCCTTCGCCTTGGAAAAGTCCCCGGAAAGCCCTCTTAAATAATCCTTTTTCCGAATTTCTTTTTCCCACTTTTGTTTATTCTTTTCATAATACACGGTCTGCCAGCGGGTTGTAAAATACGATATCACGGAAACAACCGTTACTACCAGAAGTATCACCGGATTCAGCACAAACAGGAGCGAGGCATAGGTAACAATCCCCGTGGCATGGATAAGTACCTGTTTCAAATCCGTCCATAAAAACTCCATGGCACAATTCCCATGACAGGCATCTCCCCATGCATATCCCCTGATTCTTTGGAAATCCTGTTTCTCGGTATTCTCATAATCCGTCTGATATTGTTCTATCCTGTCCATCTCTGACTGATAAACTACCGTAGGATAATAATGTCTCCCCCGGCATTTGGCATCAATCCAGCCGCTCAATTCGTCCAAGGCAAGAAGTCCAAGCATAAAAACAAGAATCAAAAGCATTATTTTGGGAAATGGAATGCCCGCGGCGATACCGTCAATCAGCCTCTTAGGAAAGTAAGACTCTGCCAACGGAAGCCCCACTGCTACAGGGACAGAGGCAAAAACAAAGAAAACAAAGCTTCTGTCAAGCCTCCACAGCTTTTTCAACGCCCAGACAAAGCAGCCGGTTTTTGTATACTTCCGTTTGCCTTTCGCGTCTCCTTTCGTATTTTTTCCATTTTGTTTGTTTTTGTCCTTCATAACATCTCCTCCTTTGCTACCACTATAGCACGGAAAAAGAAAAAAGATGCGCTTTGATGTCAAATGTCGAAAATCTGATGTCAGCTGCACATCTTTTTAAAGTTTTCCCTGCGCTTTTGCATTTTTGCGGACCTTCCAGTTACAAAATGCGGAAGCCAGGAATGCTTTTACCAGGGAATCCTATTGGGGAAGCAGAACTTCCGTAGAAAATGCCTCGTCCTCGGAGGCTCTTGTAATATACCCGCCGTATTTTTTTACGATTGCGTCGGCACGCGCGAGTCCGAAGCCGTGTCCTTCTCCCTTTGTGGTCTGGAAGCTTTTCTTTTTCTTGCCGCCTGCCGTATTCGTCAGCGCAAGGTAGAGATAGTTTCCTTTCATTTCCATGTAGATGCGGATCAGGCGCTCCTCCTGCGGAAGCTCCATGCACGCCTCAATTGCATTGTCTAACAGATTGCCGATAATAATGCACAAATCCAGCTCCGATACGCTAAGCGCCACCGGGATTTTGGTTTCTGCCTTTACGCGGATTCCCCTCTCTGCCGCAAGCGAAAGCTTGCTGTTCAGAATGGCGTCCGTCATCCGGTTGCCGGTCTTAATCACCGTTTCCACGTTCGTCAGGTCCTCATCCAGCATATCGAGATACTTTACAATTTCTTCGTATTCCCCATTTGCCGCATGCACCTTCATCGTCTGGATATGGTGCCGGTAGTCATGCCGCCAGCCCCGCATCTTGGCATACATGGTTTCCACCTCGGTATAGTATTTTTGCAGGATTTCCTTTTCAAAGGATGCAACCCTTTTTTTCACAAGCTTGTCAAGCAGCATCGCAGCCTCCTTATAAATACCGGATGAGCGCGGCATGCACCTCATCGTACAGTCCGCGGCTGATTGGGACGGTATCGCCGTTTATCATTGTAACTTCGCTGCGTGTGATTTTCTTAACATATTTTAATCCCACAACAAAGGAGCGGTGTACCTTAAAGAACGTCTCGTCCAGCTGTCCGGCAAATTTGCCTAACGTCATCCGCATACGGTAGCTCCCGTGTGCCGTATGCACAATGATATATACGTTCTCGGATTCTATATATACAATATCCGCCAGGGACACCTTGATGTCGCCGTCGGCAGTGGAAACCAGCACGGAGCGCTGGCGGTAGGCAAGATGGTCCGCCGCCTTGTCGAGCACCGTGCAGAGCTTTCTCTCATCTACGGGCTTTATCAGATAATGCAGCGCCGATACGTCAAAGCCGTCGCTGAAATATTCATAATAGCCGGTAATAAAAACAATCTGCACCGCTGCATTCTCATGTCTGACTTCTTTCGCAAGTTCAATCCCGTTCATTCCGGGCATCTCAATGTCTAAAAGCAGGATGTCAAAATCCTTTTCCTCTGCATAGTCAAACAGAAACGCCTTTGCGTCCACATACTGCTTTACCTCGGCAAGATGACGGTTTCTTTTTGCCCAGGAAAGCACTATCTCCGAAAGATACGCCCGCTGGGACGCATCGTCATCACAAATCGCCAGTTTCAGCTTCATGTGGCTGCTCCTTTCCAGAATAGTTCGAAAAGGCAGTCTTTACGCTGATTCCCTTCAGCTTCCCTACCTTGCCCGCCAGTGCGGAAATCGTATCCTGCGGGGCGTCTAACGCAATACTGATAATATTGATATTCTTCTCACGATAGGGAATCCCCATTCTTCCTATAATGTATTCGCCATATTCATGCAAAATCAGGTTCAGCTTCTCCACCGTATCACTGTTCTCCACAATAACGCTCATCACTGCAACCCGTGTTTCCATCCTCTACCTCCAAAACTGAGGGCATCCGCGCCTTGCGATATGGCGGTCTGCGCCCTGTGCTTCCTGTCAGAAACCGGTTTGATTATAGCATATGGGGGAACATTTGTCCACCAGAGGTTACTATTCACGGCCACATAAGAATGACATACAGATTCGTCAAGCTTGCTTGTAAGAAGCTGTATGAAGTTCTTATGTGACTGGAATCAGTCACTCCACCCGCATAAGCAAAATAGAAAGCTGCGTAGCAGCGGCAGACAGCCTTGCTGGCTGATTTTGCGTATGTGCGTGGAGGGCTGTGAATAGTAACCCCGGAGGTTATCTGTCAATCAGCGGCACCCATGCCGCCGTCAGATAGTCAAAATAGGTTCCTTCCATTTTCGGCAGGAAACCGCTGATGATACACTGTCTGACGATATGCTCCGTTCCGTCCTGTTCCGTATAGGTGTCACAATTATGGAAAATCCGGTGTTCTCCGTTTTCCTTGCCCGCATACAGCATGACATGCCCAGGCATATGCAGGATGGCGCCGGTGCCAAGTGCAGAAAGAACTCCCTCCTTTTGCTCTGCTTCCATCCGCTCTATCTGGTAAAAGACTGCCCTTCCTTCCGCGGCAAGCGTTTCGCCAAAGCTTTTCTGTTCCGAAGAATTGCGCGGCAGCGCCAGACCAAAGCAGGCATAAAAGGCGCGTACCGTAGAGGAGCAGTCCATCCCGTCCGCACGTTCGTCCCCCCAGCTGTACGGAATCCCAAGCATCCGCTCCATCTGCAGCAGAAGCTGGCGTTCCGAAAACGGCAGCTGCCCATGGATAATCACCGGCGTCTCCGGCTGCCCCCAGCCTGTTTTCTGCAGCGTCTCCCTCCTGTGTCTGCATTCTCTTCCATATAGCTCTTCCTCAAACATTTCCGTCTCCGGCGGCAGGATGGTGCCGGTCCGGAAGTATTTCCCCTGCTCGCTTCTGCCGCCCTTTAAAACAACCCGGTGTTCCTTTTGAAAAAGCGTCCTCCGGCTTTCATACTCTGCCTTCGTACAGAGCAGAAAACCATCTGTTGCCGCATACCCTGCTGTCGTGTCAGAAATCACATAAAGCCAGCTCTCTCCTAAATGCTTTAACCGGACCGCTTCGCCGACATTCAGCCTGCTCTCCTGCCGTCTGTCCCATACGTCATCTTTGTCCTTCCGGAGCGGCTCCATTGTCGGCTCCGTCCGAACGGATACATTTTTTATTGCAATACCATACTGCATACGTCACAAAAAGCGATACCGTTCCGGCCATGCCCGGCCGGACAGGTATCGCACCTTATCTTTTCTATTATCTTATGTCAGGAGCGGCAGAAGATATTCCTATGGAAGCGCTGATGAAAGCATTTTCTTAATAGGTACTCCGGATTCCGTTATCCTCCAACGCGTCTTTCCTTGACTCATAAAAATGAGGTTTCCCCTCTCCATCAATGAACCATATCTGCTTTTGTTTATTTTTAAGGGTTCCCAGAACAATATCCTCTTCTCCGGTACGGTAACACAGGGACAGGTTCCATTTTGTACAAAACAGCACACCTTTATTTGGCGAATATCCGTATAATTCTACCTCTTCCGCCTTTTCCGGACGAAGATAGAGCTTCTCTATTTCTGGTACTCCGTCCACATAAAGCGACAATGACTCCTTACTCTCACGCTTCCCCTGATATGTAACGCAGATATTATACCCCTTTCTCCCTTTATCATCATAAATATCCTCTATCTTGTCAAACCTCTCAAAAGAGTACATCTCCTGAAATGCCTCTTCTCCTATATAAAGCAATGGGAATCCTTCTGCAAGGGTAATAAAATCCTCTTTGACCCCGTTCCATCTGATCTGCGTTTCTAAAGGCGGAATCCGTAAAAGCAACTGTTCTCCTTCGCATCTTTCAAGTGTTACGGCGTCAAGACGCCGCATATCAAAACAGCTTAAAAACGCATCTGCATCCAAAGTAATATCCACATCATGCACTGCTCCTTCAATATGCAAATCCGGCGTCTGGGAAAAAGACAATGTTCCTTCCAGAAACTCATTGCGATAAGAATAAAGCTTTTCACAATTCCGCACGGACAGATTCCCCGAGGATTCCGTATAGAAAATCGTCTCCAGGTTCGGACAATCCTCCAAAACCGCCTCCCGGATACAGCCCTCCCCCGAGCCAAAGCTCTTTAAAAGCTGTGCACCGCGGATAACTACCCTGTCCGCATAATCAATCCAAACCTCCTCCAGCTTCGGGAACAATTCAAAGCCTTTTAGTTCCTCCGGTCCCAAAGAAAAGTCATAATCCTTTACCTCATGCCGTGTCCCCCTGCAATAGTCTATCTCCTTTACCGCCCTCCGTTCCATTTCAGAAAGAGAACCATCCTGATTTAAGTCATAATTGCTGCGGAGAAATGCGCAAAAATTCTTTCCTCCAAAATGCTCCTCATCAATTAAAATCAAATCCTCCTCCGGGTCAGAGCTTGGTTTCTGGCTTATTTCCGGCAATGAAGTCAGCGTTGGAGCGGTGGTCCCTTGATTCTCTACAGGTTCTTCCGGCTTTTCCTGACAAGCACCGGCACATAACATCAGAAGCAGAACTATAATTCCATATTTTACCCTGCTCATAAAATCCCTCCTTCTATATGCAAATGCGCATCAAAAAAAGGCCACGACGTTTTGCCGTAATCCTCTTGAGGTTTATTCTAATCCTGTCCAATTATACTCTCTGTTAGCAACCAACTCAAGAATAAGAGCAAGCAAAAGTAATAAGCCATCTTCCTCATTTTCAATACCATATTTTCTTCTTTCTTGTCCTTCTATCCAACCACTATATTTCCCCAATGCTTTATTCCAATCAGTATAATTGTATTGAGCATCGTCACTAAATGGATTAAATAATTCTCCAGCATATTTTTCTCGGACATATTGTAAAATATTTTCTTTTTCCATTTGTCTTTCAATTTCTGTAATAGTTTCTTTATATCCTCTTGATATTAAAGCAATTATTTCATATCCCAATAATTCTAATCTGTCTACTCCAGTAAACAGTTCATGTTTACCCATAAAATATTCTCCTTTTCTTAGAAAATCAACTAATACCGATACTACATTTATTACCGTATGTTAAAAGTTCCATAACCACTTTTTAATACTTATCATTATAATATGTATCTTTTACCCCTTTATTATTCAGATTAGTAACCATCTTATCCAATTTTGATTTCCAAAAATTTTTAAACCATTTTGTTTCACCAAACCACTTCACAAGAGCAGGACTGATTTTATAATACCGTTTTATTAATGCTCTGCCATACCATGTTGCATCAAGAGTGTAATCTCTGAATCTTCTAAGTGTCCAAACTTGAGGGCAATCATAAGAACCATATACACAAGTTGCAATATAGCAACCATTATTTTGTATTTTTTCTTCTATAGACAAATATTTTCCAAATTTATTTTTAAAGTTCTCTGACGCAATTACATCTGGTATCTTATCCGACATATAAAATAAACTACCTGTAATTTCATCAATATTATCTGCATTCTCAAATACAATCTTGTTTAAATTACATTTGTAAAATGGATACCCTTCAATTTTTTTAACACTTTGGGGTATGGTAATTTCTTTTAAGGATATACAATTTTCAAAACATTCGCTTTTTATTGCAATAATTCCATCTTGCAATAATATTTTCTCAAGAGCAGTGCAACCTGAAAACAAATTCACATTCACTACACGCAATTTAGCAGGCAATATAATACTTTTTAAATTTTCACAATTGCCAAACGCCATTGCCCCAATCATAAATACCGAATCAGGAATAACAATTTCTTTTAAATTTTTACAATTAATAAATGCCCGACTTTCTATTTCTGTAATTGAATCTGGTAAAATTATCTTTTTAATCTTACCGTTTCCACTAAAAGCCATCTCTCCAATAACTGTTATATGTGTTGGAACTATTACAATTTCCGCTTCTCCCTTATATGAAATTAATTTATGAGCACTTGTTTCAAAATAATTTTCATCTGAACTGTTATAAATATTGATAACAGAATTAGATATATGATTTGTAACTTCAAAATGATTTATTACTTTTTCTGTGACAAAAGCAGTACCACAATATTTACATATACCTGTTTCTTGAGAATCATCTACTTCGATATTTGCACCACACTGGGTACATTTTGCCGCCACCAATCCCATAACACTAATCCTCCATCAGATAAATTCTTCTATATTATAACTCATAAATGAACTATTTTCCACCCATAATGTCCTTAATAATACGACATACTCTACCTTATAGCCTGTCTGAAACCGGATTGCCCAGTCCGAAATACCAGCGGTTACAAGAAAATCCGTATTTAATAACCTAAAAAAATCCCGGAAAGGATTTGTCGCACAAAACGACACCCTTCCGGGATACAAAATACCAAAACTCAATCTTCAAAAAACTCCGCATACCAGATGCCAAAGCAGTACAGGCACCAGATTTTTCTGGAATAGTCCTTTTTCCCGCTGTAATGCGCATTCAGCAATGCAAGCATCGCTTCCTCCTTAAAATACTTTTTCATGTAAGGACGGAGCAGGACTTCCTTCACACGGTTATAATACTGCTCCTCGCGCAGCCAGACGCGCACCGGTACCGGGAAGCCCAGCTTCCTCCGTTCGGTCGACGCCTGCGGCGTATTTTTCCTTGCCGCGATGCGGAGCGCCTTCTTCGTCGTATTTTTGTCCACCTTTAAGGCAAGCGGAAGTTTTCCCGCCACCTTCATTACCTCGTAATCCAGGAACGGTACCCGCAGCTCTAACGAATTTGCCATGCTCATCCGGTCCGCCTTCCGCAGAATATCCCCGCGCAGCCAGAACTTCATATCGATGTACTGCATCTTCTGGACATCATCGAACTTCTCTGCCCGCTCATAATATGGCGCGGTCAGCTCGCTCGTTTTTTTGCGCCCTGCCGGGTTGATAAGCAGACGGTCGATTTCCTTTTCCCGGAAAATATACGCATTGCCGATATAGCGCTCCGAAAGCGGCGTACCGGAACGAATCAAATACTCCTTTCCTTTAAAGCGCAGCGGAATGCGCCGAAGCAGACCGGCTAACGCCCGGCGGAGCGGCTTTGGAATCCATGCCACTGCCCTTGAAGCAATCACTGTCTGGTACACATTATAGCCGCCAAACAGCTCGTCTGCGCCCTCGCCGGAGCAGACAACCTTTACATAGTCGCTTGCCAGACGGCTTACGAAGTACAGCGCCACCGCCGAAGGGTCTGCCACCGGCTCGTCCATATGGTACTGTACTTTCGGAATTGCGTCCCAGTATTCCTCCGGGGTAATTACCTTGCTGTAATTCTCCACGCCGAGAATCTCTGCCAGCTCCTTCGCATAAGCAATCTCACTGTAGCCGCCGTCCGAAAAACCAACCGTAAACGTCTTCGGGCACTTTGCCGTACTTACGACATAGCTCGAGTCGATGCCCCCTGACAGAAAGCTTCCGACCTCTGTGTCCGCCGTCAAATGAACCCTGACCGAATCCTCAAACACCTCTTCAATCTGCTTTACCGCTTCTTCTAAAGTAAGCTCCTTCTCTGCCGCAAACTTCGGGTCCCAGTACTCCTTGACGCACGCCCCTTCCTCTCTGGAATATGTGAGAAAGTGTCCTGGCATAAGCTCAAAAATCCCCTTAAAAAAGCTCTCGCTGCGTGCGGAAAACTGGAAGGAAAGATAGCTGTAAATCGCCTCTTCATTTAACTCTTTCTTTACCGAGGAATGCTGTAAAATCGACTTGATTTCCGAACCGAAAACCAGCTCCTCCTCCGACGGTCTTGTATAATAAAACGGCTTAATCCCGAACCCGTCCCGTGCCGCAAACAAACTTTTTTTCTTTATGTCCCAGATAACAAAACAGTACATTCCGCGCAGCCGCGCCAGAATTTCCTGTCCATACTCTTCAAAGCCATGTAAAATAACCTCGGAATCGCTGTCTGTCGTAAAAACATGTCCCTTTTCCCGCAGCTCCTCGCGGATGGAAGCATAATTATATATCTCTCCATTAAAGGTCAGAACCATACTGCCCGTTTCATTCAGAATCGGCTGCTGCCCGTTTGTAATGCCGATAATACTTAACCTCCGGAATCCGAGCCCCACTGCCTCATCCTCATAATAGCCGACCGAATCCGGTCCGCGGTGAACAATTACTTCTGTCATCTTCCGTAATTCTTCCCGGTGCGCCTCTGCCCTTTTATAATCTACATATCCGGCTATACCACACATCGTACCGCCCCCTTTGTTTATCTTTCTAACACTTCTTCATCATATCAATTCTTCCCATCTTTTTCAAGTCTTAGCCGCAAAATAACCACAAAATACTTTACAAAACATGGTCTGAGGGTATATACTATATATGGAGATTTTTGTCTTTTCCCGACAGCCTCTGCCGTTCCGTGCGGATACTACGGGGCGCCGGAAGAAGCAATAAGTAAGAAAGGAGGCTTGCTTATGCTGAACGTATACAATTATTATATGCAGGACTATGTTTCCCGCACACCTCACTATTCCGCGCACAAGCGGCGCGAATTACGCGACATTTACAAAAATATTGTCAAATTGTCTGCCTCCGAACCTCTGTATAAAATCGAACTTTCCGAAAGCAAACAGGCGTCTGCCCTCTCGATTAAAGAGAGTGCTCTCCTGTTAAAAGATACTGCACACAAGCTGCAGGATACGCCCCTGCTGCATACCGCAGGGCTTGTTTCCGAACATCCGGAAGCAGTCAGCGCTTCCTTACTGCGCCGGATGGATTTGTCCGAATTTGAGGCGGATACTTCCTTTGAAGTTGAAGTATCTTCCCTTGCGACCGGCCAGACAAACATCGGCCTCTGCCTCCCTTCTGATGAGGCGCCACTGCCGGAAGGGAGCTACAGCTTTACCGTTTCTCTCGGCTATGACAATTATTCTTTTCGTTTTAATGTAGCCCCTGACTCCTCTGCTTTCGACCTGCAGACAAAGCTTGCCAGCTTCATCAACCAGACCGGAATCGGGATAGAAGCACAGGTATCCTTTCATCGTGAGCTTGGCATAAGCCGTATGGACCTGTCCGCCAAGAGAGTCGGCACCTTCGGCAAAAGCTCCTTTTCCCTCGAGGATACCCAGATGCCGGATATCGCTGAGAAGGGACTGGTCGAAGCATTCGGTTTAAACCAGATTGCTTCCCCGGCCGGGAATGCACACTATACCGTAAACGGTGTTTCGTATGAGTCCCCGGAAAATACCGCTGTTTTTTCGAACATTATGCGTCTTTCGTTCCACTCTGTCACCAAAGAGCCGGTTACCATTCGTCCGGTTGCTGACCAGAGCGCCGTTTACGAAGTCCTTGAAGAGTTCACTAACAGCTACAATCATCTGGTGGAGGCAGGGCAGAAAGCCGTACAGGAAAATAAAAGCTCAGCACTTTTACTGCGGAGCCTGTCCCATTTAATTGGAACGAACTATTCCGCCCTTACCTCTGTCGGCATTACCTCAGACGAAGAGGGCTATCTGCTTCTGGATTCTGAAAAGGCAGCGCAGGCAGCTCGTTCCGGCGACGCAGAGTTGGTTTTCCGACAGGATGCTTCTTTCCTGAAGGCGTTAAATTCCCGTCTTGGGACAATCATCTTAAACCCGATGAAATATGTCGATAAAAAGCTGGTGGTTTACCCTGACCCGACGGCTCCTATTATGCAGAAAACCAGCCCGTATACTACCTCTATTTATAGCGGTATGCTGTTTAACAATTATTGTTAATAATATGTAATGATTTTGCCACAAAACTGCCATGTTCTGCGTCTAGTCTAAGATTGTTACCCTTATCGGACATCTTAGAAAGAGGCTGATTATGCGCAGTTTTTTTAAACCGCTTTTTTACATAAGATTAAAAACACTGAAGCGACTGCTTTTCTTCCTGCCCCTCCTGTTTTTTTCAGGCGTTATGTTCCAAGGCACTTTTTTTACTTCTGCCCGGAACAATGAACTGATTATTTTATGGGAGGACAGTATTTCCCCGGAGGAATCGGCAAGCCGTTTATCTGTGCTCTGCCCGGAGCTTACGCTTACGGAGCATTTTGACAATTTATCTGTCTGCCGGAGCGCTTTCCCGGAACGCATGGCTTCCCAGTTAGGCGTCCTGAATGCCGCCCCTGCGGTCCGCGTTGCAGAGCAGAATTATCCCATTGTCCCATGTGCCCTTGAAACACCAGCATACTTTGACACGCAATGGGCCTTACATAATGACGGAGATTACGTCTACTACATCAACGACCTTCCGATTGCCCGCACTTCGCTTGCCGATGTTGATATTAACCTGCCGGAGGCCTATGAACAGCTTGAAAAGCTTTCCTCGGACCGTACTGTTATCGTAGCAGTAATTGATACCGGGGTGGATATTACCCATCCGGCGCTTTCAGGACACCTCTGGGTGAACGAGGGTGAGATTCCGTTTAACGGAATTGATGATGACAACAACGGCTATGTCGATGATGTTTATGGCTGGGACTTTTATCACAACGATAATACGGTATGTCATTACTCCGTTTCCGACCTTGGCACCATCAGCGCGGACCCGGAGGACAACGACAATCACGGGACACATTGTGCCGGTATTATCGCCGCTTCGGGGGATATTCTTGGTGTGGCTGCTGGCATCGATATCCGTATCCTGCCTCTGAAGGTACATGGCGGCGCCAAAACCTCTGGCTCCGTTGCCAATGCGATAAAGGCAGTCAAGTACGCAGAAGCTGCCGGCGCCGATATCTGCAATATGAGCTGGGGAACTTCCGTTTACAGCAAGGCGCTGGAAACTATTATGCGGGAGTCTGATATGCTCTTTGTCGTTGCAGCCGGAAATAACGGTAGTAATAACAATGCTGCCCCGCTTTATCCGTCCTCCTATGATTTGGAAAATATGATTTCCGTGGCTTTTGTCACACAGTACGGAGAGCTTGCGTCTGATTCCAATTACGGCGTTTCCACGGTAGACCTTGCCGCTCCGGGGCAGGATATTTACAGCACTGTCGTCGGTGGGGGATACCATTACCTTTCCGGGAGCTCCATGGCGGCCCCGGTTGTATCAGGAGCTGCTGCGCTTCTGTACGCCTGCGGGGATTCGCTTTATCCGCAGAACATAAAGGAAATTTTAATCCAGACACTGAAGCCGCTGGATTCCCTGAACGGCTTTGTCCGCTATCCCGGCATTCCGGATGTCGCGAAGGCATTGGCCGCAGCCGACCTGCTGGTTTCTGACCAGATTGCACCGACACTCCGTCCGGTTACTACCTATTTTGAGGATACTATCTCTGTAGAATTAAATCCGGAGGACCTTGGCGGAAGCGGTATCCGGGTGATTTCCTATGCCATGGGAACCCGCACGGCTTCTTACTTCTGCCATGGCACAGTCGGGCAGACAATGACCGAGCCGGTACTGCATTTGAAAAAAGCAGGAACCTACACCTTTTATATCAGCGACTATGCCGGAAATGAAACCTGTCTGGTCTATACCGTAAACGATGATATTACGCCGCCCTCGCTGTCCGTTTCCTATGTTCTGAATGAAGACGGTACGTTCACCGTAACGGTACACCCTGAGGACAGTGAAAGCGGGATAAAACGTGTACGCTATCTTGAGGGGACACATAGCGCGGATAAGGTTCTTTCTTCTGGTAAAGAGCTGACCTCCGACACTTCCTATACTTTCATTGCAAAGCAGGAGGGCAGCTACACCATTTGTGCCGCCGACTACCGGGGCAACAAAACCGCGTCCTCCTTTGACATAAAAAAGATTCCGGCCAGACAGCTGTTTTTAAGCGCTGTTGAACGAACTCTTCTGGTAGGGGAAAGCTATTCGCCGGTTGTATTGATGCTTCCTCTTAACGCAACTGACCGTTTTATGTTTGCTGTAGACGATGAAACCCTGCTGCACGCGGATGTGGATGGCACATTGACTGCCCTTGCACCTGGCACGGCAGAGGTTACAGTAACCTCTACAAGCGGAGTTTCCAAGACCTGTGTATTTCACATTCTTCCGAATCCGTCTGCAGAGGAGGAACCGACACCGACTCCTCCAGAGCTTACCAAAGACCCGGAATCTCCAGAGGTCTCAATTACCCCGGAGGTTCCGGATGTCCCTGCTGTGCCAGAGGTTTCTGATACCCCGGATATATCAAAAACCCCGGAGCTTCCGGATGTTTCTGATATTCCGGACATTTCAAAAGCACCGGAAGCTTCCGGTGCTCCAAAGCCTCCTGGGGTTCCCGAAGGAAACGAGGCTGCCCATAAACAGAATGACCCATATACTATCAGAAAACTACCGTAGTATCTGTTTCAGATGCTTTACGGCGGCTGCAGCTGCGGCTCCTACTACCGTCCCCGCAGCTGCACCGGCGAGCAGCAGTACCGGCAGATAGGCCGTCAGTGCCTTTCCAAGCAAAAGCGACGCAACGAAAAGCTGGCCAAGGTTATGCGTCACGCCTCCTGCAATTCCAACTCCTGCGATTCCAAACTTTTTGCTGCGTTTGCACAGCCACATTACACCAAACGACAAAATCCCCCCTGTAAGACTATACAGCAACGCGCTCATGCTACGAAATGTAAGCGTGCTTAACACAATACGCGCTATCAGTACGCCAAAGGCAGTTCCTGCCCCTAGTGTATATAGCGCGCAAAGCGATACAATATTTGCAAGTCCGGGCTTTACCCCTGCGACCCCGACGGAAAACGGAATCAGGGATTCCACATAGGCTAACACCAGTGCTACCGCCGTCAGGACACCGCACAGCACTACCCGCCTTGTCCGTTCACTACGATACAACCGCATCCAGACCGGTCTCCTCTCCGCCGATAATTTCAATGATAATACTGTTCGGAAGGCAGATAATCTGTTGGCCGGTTTTCGAAATCGTCCCCTGCCTGATACAATACTTGTCCGGACATACTGCCTCTTCCATCCATACCATGCCGTCCTTTATAACAAACCGGTTCGTTCCAAGCACTCCCGGCAGTTCCCCTGTACGGTTTTCCGAAAGAGCATATCTTCCATACTCTGTTCCCTTAATTCTGACAAGTACCCATGCGCTGTCCTCCGTCTTCTGCTCCGGACGGAACATCCAGAGCAGAAGCGCAGCAGACAGCACTCCTAAAAGCAGTATTACATCATTACGTTTCATTCTTTATCCTTCTGTCCTCATCGCCTCAATTGCACGAATCCGCGTTGCCCTTCTCGCCGGGAAGTAGCCGGATAAAATGCCGACCAGCATGCCGAACGCCGCCGCTGCAAACGGGAGCCAGAACGGAATCACAGAAAGTGCGCCTGTGGTTTCGGTGCCCACAATGGAGCCCATAATACCTGATCCGTACTTATTAATCAGGTGGGACAGCACATAACTGATAATAATGCCGACAACTCCACCAAGCAGACCAATTAAGCCGGCCTCCAGCAGGAACTGCCGCTTGATATCACGTACAAGACAGCCTAACACCTTCATAATACCGATTTCCTTTGTACGCTCGTAAATCGACATGACCATTGTATTGGCAATATTGATTGCCGATACAACCATCGCAATACTTCCGATAGCGCCTAATACCATCTGCAGCATCCGCGAAGTTTCCTTTAACGGCTCCAGGTACTGCATTTCGCTGTATGTCGCATACCCAAGCTTCTCAATATCATCCTGTACCTGGGATACATTCTTGACATTATCAACATTGATTTTGATTTCCTCATAGGTCTCAATCGACGCTACCGCCTTTTTACGGTCCTCCAATGTCAGCGTATTGGCATATTTTGTCCAGATTTCCCGGAAGTAATCAAGGTCCATATAAATGTTATAGCTGTACTCATAATTATCCGTCTGCTCCATCATGGCAATATCGGTAAACATCAGCTCAAACGCCTTTTTCCGCGGGTGCGTCTGGTACTCCTGGAACTTCATCTTCACCTTATCCGTCAGCGGGTCGATGTCCTTATTTTCGCTCTTTCTCCCGCTGAAATAGTAAAAACGCTGCATACTTTCCGGACTTAAAACAATCGTAGACGGATTCTCCTTTGTCGGGTAGCTTCCGTATTGCAACGGCGGGAACTCAAACGCCTCGAACACCTCGCAGTCCATTGCATATAGACTGCAGCCGCTGCTATACTTCCCGCTCTCAAGCCGGATATACTTATTAATAATCGGCGAGACTGCCTTTACATGCTCAATTCCTTTAATCTGGTCCACAACCGAATCATTCAGAACCTGTTCCTTGCTACCAATCCAGTTCCCGTCATCGTCATAAATCGAACCGTACTTCTGTACCCGGATAATCGTCATACTGCCGCTCTGCATAATCGTCTCATCAAAGCTCTGGTTTACCCCGATTCCGATGGATACCATGACGACAATGGAAATCGTACCGATAACCACACCGATAACAGTAAGCGCTGTCCGCGCCTTCCGCCGGAGCAGATTCCGGAATGCCAGTTTCATTAAATCACTAATCCTCATACAAATCAATTCCTTTTTTTATCTTACGCTTCGCGCAGAAAAGACCTGCCAGCACACCGAGTACCAAAACCCCTGCGGTGATGCCGCCGACAAATACCCAGGACCCCATCAGCTCATCCGCCTTTGATACCTGTCCTGTACCCATTGCGTCTATCCCATCCATACCGTTACTGCCGCCCATGTAGCCGCCGTTAACGCTACTGTCTATCATCGAACCTCCCCCTATAATCTCAACTCCTCCCCCCATAACCTCAAATTCTACTGATTTTGCCATAATTCCGCCTTTCCCGCACCATACCGGTGCGCATTTGTTTTATTTCGCTTCTTTCTTAGTCTTCTTTTCCAAGCTTTTTCTTATAAAGGGCAATCCGGATACCTCTTGCCGTAAACAGGGAAACCAGGAATGCCGCAACCAGAATTGCTACAAAGACCGGAATAGAGACAATCGGCTCCGCTGGCTGCCCTGCCGGGTCAACCGGGCCTATCGGGTCAACCGGGCCTATCGGATCAACCGGACCAACCGGAGTATCGCCGCCTGCTTCCATAATATAGGCGCTGATTTCAGACTGGGAGGTCACTTCATCCCCGTTGCTGTCCTCCATGTGAATGGTCAGGATTCCTTTTGCTTCCCCGGCCACTAACGGAATAATATCCATTTCAACATAATCCGGCATTCCCGCCTGCAGACTACCGTAATAGTAAGAATCTCCGTTTGCTACGGAAAAGTCGCCTTCCAAAGTAAAATACACATTGTTCAAGGTAGATTTTCCCATGTTATAAACCGAGAACGTAAGCTGCGTCGTCTGGTTTACATACGGGGTATTCCAACCGCCTGCGCTGACATTCTCAACCGAAACACGCAGATTTTCCTTAATCAGAAGCATCTTTGTCTCAGTCACAACAACACCGTTATTGCCTTCCGTGACCGGCATTCCGTCATACTCATATTCCATCTGGATGCTAATCGCATAACTTCCGGTCGTTGCAGCTGCGCTTGCCTTTAAGTTAATCGTAAGCGGCACTTTCTCGCCCGGTCCGACTTCCTGTACGAAGAAACTGTTGCTTCCCTTAGTGACAGAAAATGTTTCGCTTGTTACGGTTACCTTAATATTCTTTGCAGTCGTTTCACTATGGGTATTGTATACCTCAAACGTAAAATCGAACTCCTCGCCTGTCTTTATCTGCTCTACATTTGTAGAAAAGTCGGAAACCATCAGTTTCGGCTTACTGTTCCCAAGCGTATCCTCTTTCTTCTGCATGTTCAGGACATACAAAGATACATTCTCGGAAATCTTTTCGCTGTTACTGTTCAGATATGTGTAATTCAGGCCGAGCGTATTCATGCCCGCCGGAATATCCTTTCCTGCAATGACCTGCACCGTAACCGTCTTCTTCTGCCCCGCCTTCACGGTTCCGACATACTGGTATGGCTCCGCATTGACCGGCTCAAACCCGGTACCCGACGTATAAGTTATGTAAAGCTTTGTTTCTGTAAAATCCTTCGTTCCGGTGTTCTGCATATCAAAGGTAATGGAAACCTTTTCGCCTGCCTTCGGCTGCTCCGGCGACTGTCTTACATTATTCACTAAAAGCGTGCCGCTCTCCGGCGTCTTTGTCGGCTGCTCCGGCAGCTTAATTTCAAGATAAAGCATATTATTGGCATCCGCCGTATACGCCGTACCCTCGTTATCCTTATACGTAATTTTGAGCGGCAGTGTAACAAGCGGCGATGTTACTCCGTCCAATACCTTAACCCTCAGGGAAACCTTTTTCGAATCCCCCTGCTTCATGTCTCCTAACTTCCTTGTATAATCCGTGTATCCCGGAAGCAGGTTGCCGCCGGAATAATCTCCCGAAAGACATACATTTTTTGCTTCGATTTCACCCATATTGGTAACGGTAAAGGAAAGGTCCGCACTTCCGCCCGGCTTTAACTCATCCGATATGCTTAACCCGCTGATAGCAAGCTCTGCCGGAAGCTTCTCTTCCGTAACGACGCCGGTCAGCGTAATCCGCTGCTCATAATCCTTCGAACCCTCGGTAATTACCGTACCGTCATACCAGTGATCCTCGTAACGGATGATAAACTCATACTTTCCGATTTTCGCCGTTTCCTTTGTCTTAATGGTAAACGAAAGAATGGAGTTGCTCGCCTGGGCAATATCCTTCAGGTTCGGCGCCTTTTCTCCGTTTAACATCCGGTAAACTTCTATCTTTCCGACTTCAAACGGTGCATTTTCCGGTAATTCCACTGAAAACTTCGGATTGTAAATATACTCCGTCACGGCGTGTACCGGAATCTCTACCTGACACGTCTGTCCCGGAAGCAACGGAATCTCTGTGCTTGCTTCCTCACTTACTACGAGATTGGAGTAGGTTGCTGCCGCTTCCGCCCGCGGTATCTCCTGTAAGCTTCCTCCTATCCCTAACAACATTGCCGCAGCCATCATAACTGCTAAGAACTTTTTCTTCATTTTCCTTTTCCTTTCTATTCTCTATTGTCAGTTGCATTTCTTCCGGCTGGCTCCGGTGCATTGCCGCCCGGCTTTGCTTTACCTTCTTTCCCGGATATAGTACCTTCCGTTTCTGCTTCCTCCTGCAGTTCTGTTGCAGCGCTTTCCTTCTCTGCCTCTTCCGGAACTTCTGCCGTCATCTCACCGCCCCGCTCCAAAAGAAGCTTCTTGGAAACCTCCTTCAGATGTGCCTGCATATTCTCCTGCTTATCCCGCTCTGTCACCTCGATGCTTTGTACTTTACCGTCCAATATATGTATAATCTTATCGGCATACGCCGCAAGGCTCCGGTCATGTGTAACCATTACAATCGTCTGGTTATTATCACGCGCCATCTGCTTAATCAGCTCCATAACCTCAATCGTCGTTCTTGTATCGAGGTTTCCGGTCGGCTCGTCGGCAAATACGATTTCCGGCTTTGCCACAAACGCTCTCGCAATTCCGACACGCTGCTGCTGTCCGCCGCTCATTTCCTTTGGCTTATGTGATAATCTGCTCTGAAGTCCTACCTTGATTAACATCTCCCTGGCTAACTTCCGTCTTCTCTTCGGACGGTACTTTTTAAACACCAGCGGGAACTCCACGTTTTCCGTAGCTGTCATGGAATTTATCAGGTTATATGCCTGAAAGACAAATCCAAGATACCGCTGTCTGAACCTTGCCAGATTGTTTTCATTCATCTTAATAATATTCTTTCCCTTGATGATAATCTTTCCGGAGGTGGCTTTTTCGATTCCTGCCATCAGGTTCAGCAAGGTTGACTTACCGGAACCGGAAGTTCCGAGCAGACAACAAAATTCTCCTTTTTTTATATCAAAGCTGACGTCGTCTACCGCGTAAATCTTTTCGTTTCCCATACGGTAAACTTTTCTCACATTCACCAGCTCAATCACTTTTTCCGGCTCTTTCTCCATGAACTCCGCGCTTCCTCCTTCTCTTTCTTTTCATTTACAAAACTCCTTTCCTCACCGTAGGCTATCTTACGTCCATATGCATATTTTATCATATTATAGCAGGATTATCACTTAAAATTTTCTTAAGTATTTCTTAGGGTTCCTATAAATCAAGCGCCGGCCTGTGCCAGCCGTAAGAAAAGCTGTCGAAAAATGGGTCATAATTTGCTTCCTCCTCAAAAACGGAGGACGTCAGGCTAGAAAGGTCAAGACCCGGCTTCTTTCCATACACATGAAGGTTAAAGTAATCCATGAGATAACGCATATCCTCCCAGATGACCGCATGCCCCTCCTTATGGATATTCACTGCAATATGGTCCTCCAGACCAAGAAAGCCATAAACGGAGCGTGCCGCTTTATAGCACAGGTACATGGATGGAGCATTAACCCAGTCCTCATGGATGCAGGAAGCAATGATAAACAAATACCGGCACTTATCCGCACACAGGGCAGCCAGCATATACTGCTCCACTGGAAGTTCCTCCACATCGGAAAAGCTTAAGAAGCGGTCATTAAACCAACCCTGTTCCCCCTCCGCCTGCAGGCTTCCAAGCGGCTCGTTCTGCCCATAGGTATAGCCCTCCGGGCCTTCCTTTGTCGAAAAGTCATAAGTCCTTCCCTCCGATGTGTAACGGTAAACCGCAAGTCCCCCTGCTCCCGAGCAGGATGGCGCCGTCAGCTTAAATCTCGTATCAAACGCGCCGCAGACTGCCGCTGCCTTTCCCCAACGGGATACTCCTGTCACAATGGAATTTTCCGCGCTGATACAAAGCTCTTTCCCAAGTCCCGCTTCCAGTATATCAAGCACCTTCGAGGCGCCCCATGCCCATGCCATCAACACACCGGTCTGCTCCTCGGGCTCCTTTCCATACGGATACAGTTCATAAAAGGCTCCCTTGTGATTATTATCATCAGAAGCAATCTCATAGGTATTCAAAATTACCGAAGCATAGCCGTTTTCCGCCGCAAACTTCTCCTGGATATTGCCGTGCATCCCGACAATGACCGGCCATCCTCCCTCTGGCATTTCACAGAGTGCCACATCCGGAACCAGCACCGACGCCGTAAAAGAAGCGCTTCTCTCCCTGCACGCAATCGTAATCCTTACACTGCCCCCGTCCAGCTTATACTCCGCCTTCTCCTCTGTACCGTCACGCCATACCCCGTACATAGACTTCTGATAAATCTGCCTTAGCTCTTTGGCACGTCTCTCCCAGTCTTCCGGCGTTTCCACATAACTCCCGTCAAGGAACCGGTACGGGTCCGGCAGGCGTCCTGCCGTCAGTTCCTCTGCCGTACCATCCCTGTTGCTGTCGTTCCCCTGCTTCTTTTCCTCTTCTGGCTCTGTCATAGTTTGCCTCCTTCTGCCTGCTGCGCGCTGGCTGATATTCTCATTTTACACCATTTTCTGCTTTTTGGCTTCTGCTATTTTAATAAAAACGGGATAAATTTTTGCCAATTTGGGATTTTTATGGGTTGGGGGAGGATTTATCTGCAGTAACGAAATATGATTGCCACCCTCCCCGCGCTTGATTTTTCCAGCGGAATTGTGTATAATTTTAGTAAAGAGTTCTGTACATTTGCTATCTCTGGAAGGTCAGAAAGGAGGCTTTTTATGAATAAAGTAATTACCATCAGCAGACAGTACGGCAGCGGAGGCAGGGAAATCGGCGGGAAGCTCGCCGCAAAGCTCGGAATCCCCTATTACGATAACGAACTGATTACACGCGCCGCAAAAGAAAGCGGCTTTGCGGAATCGGTTTTCGAGAATGCAGAAAAAAAAGCAACCAACAGTCTTTTGTACTCGATTGCAATGGGTATGAGCTCCTATGGCAATCAGGAGCTCGGCTTCTCTAATCTTTCCCTAGACGACCGGATTTACCTGGCGCAGTCCAATGTAATCCGCAAGGTTGCAGAGGAAGGGCCATGCGTTATCATCGGACGCTGTGCCGATTATGTCTTAAAGGACCTGGACAACGTCGTCCACATTTTTATCCATGCGGCGATGCCATTCCGCATCGAACGCGCCATGACCATCGACGGGGTAGAGAAAAACCGGGCCGAGGAGACCATTCTCAAAAATGACAAGCGGCGTGCTAACTATTATAACTATCATTCCGGTGAAAAGTGGGGCCTTGCCACCAACTACCATCTTTCCATTGACAGCAGCTATTTGGGCATCGACCACGCGGTAGACAGCATTTACACCTTTGTAAAGAAGCTGGAGAAATAATTTATCTGTACACCCAGAAACGGAGCGGTCGCGCTTTTGCGACAGCTCCGTTTTTATAGCTTAATTTTGTATTTGCCCGAAGAACCGCGTCTTTAAAAAGAATATACAAAATGTGAGAGCCAACAAAGCGAAACTTTTTCAACTAAATCTATACAAATTTCAATAAAAATGTTATAATTTGAATGAAATAATTTTTTGAATACACATAAATAGCACAAGGAGGAAAGAGCAGTGAGATTAGTTACACGTTCCGATTTTGATGGCTTGGTGTGCGGTGCTCTGCTGTTAGAAGCAGGAATTATCGACAGTTGGAAATTCGCCCATCCAAAGGATCTTCAGGACGGTCTTGTGGAGGTCAATGAAAACGACTGTCTGGCAAACGTACCGTATGTAGAAGGCTGCGGTCTCTGGTTCGACCATCATTCCAGCGAGCATGAGCGCTTACAGTTAAAAGGCAAATACAAGGGGGAAAGCCGCATCACTCCATCCTGCGCCAGAATCATTTATGAATATTACGGCGGTGCGGAGCGTTTCCCACAGTTTGCTGAAATCATGGAGGCTGTTGACAAGGTCGACTCCGGAAATCTCACCGTTGATGAGGTGATGAACCCGACCGGATGGATTCTCATCGGCTTTCTGATGGATCCGCGCACCGGTCTCGGCCGCTGGAGAGAATTTTCCATCTCGAACTACCAGCTGATGGAAAAGCTGCTTGAAGACTGCCGCGTCAAAAGCACCGTGGAAATCCTCGCCTCACCGGACGTCCAGGAACGCGTCGCAGTATATAATGAGCAAACTGCCAAGTTCAAGGAAATGGTAACCGCTCATACCCGCGTGGAGGGAAATGTTATCATCACCGATTTAAGAGGCGTAGAGCCGATTTACACCGGTAACCGCTTCATGATTTACAGCATGTACCCGGAACAGAATGTCTCCGCATGGATTGTCAGCGGACGCGGCGGACAGGGCTGCTCGGCAGCGGTCGGCTACAGCATCTTGAACCGTACCTGCACAATCGACGTCGGCAGCCTGATGCTCAAGTACAACGGCGGCGGTCATAAAAAGGTCGGGACGTGCCAGTTCAGCAATGAAGCAATGGAGACAGAGCTTCCGAAGATGCTTTCGGAGCTGTGCGCAATGGCAAACTAAACTAACATATAAAAACTAAAAACAGGCACAGAACTTCCTTTATCTTTCGATTGCTGTGTAATATCAGCAAAAAGAGGAACTCCTGTGCCTGTTCTATTGCAATTTAAACCAACGATAACAACGCCTTTATTCCTTTACATTAACAATCATCCGGCACCGCTTACCGCTGCCGTCCTGCGCCTCTACCGTAATAACAGCGGTTCCCGGCTGCAACGCCTCCAGCGTTCCTTCCTTTGACACCGACACAATATATGGGCGGGAGGAGGAATAGCTTACTCTTTTATCGGTAGCCGTATATGGATAAATAACCGGATCCAGGGATGCGCTGCGCCCTACGCGCAGGGTTATCTCCGTTTTCTCCAGCTCCAGCGTCTCCACATAAATCTGCTCTGTACAGTCCGCAATAATATAAGTCCCCGGCTGGAACATCTTAAACTCGTACATTCCGTCCTTTAAAAACTCTCCGTTCATCTCTGCCATAATGGTTTTCTTATTCGGCGTATAGAATACGGAAAAATTTTCCCTGTCGTAACCGACCGGCACAGAAACCTTCATCGTCATCGGAAGGTACTTATCCATATCCGGGTCATCCAATGTGACCTCAAATGCCATATACTTATCGGTTCTTACGATACGACGCACCGCTTTCTGTACAAGCTCATCCTCCACTTCCTCGACCAGCAGCTGCTTTGAATCTATCTTGCCGTTGAGCGCAATTTGAACCATTGTATAACGGTTTCCTTTTCGTATCAGCTTCTCAACACTATTACTGTAGTCTATAATCTCCGCTTCTACACCGCGCACATTAATATAAGCGACGGCACTCCCGCAAAATACGGTAATCAGGTTATCTCCGATTTTATATACGACCGAGCTGGAAAGCGTAAAATTCGTAACCGTATCCTTGCTTCCGTCATTAAAGGTTGCCGTTACCTTAATATCCTCTGCAGCAATCGTCTTTCCGATTACCACCGGAAGTCCTTTATATTCTGCGGTAATGCTCGACACGGTCTTTGCCAGTCCCATAATCTTAACTTCCTGGGAGACTCCGCCAAAGCTGACTACTACCGTATTTTCTCCCTCTTTACCGATAACGTTCGGCGTAAGCTCGAACGCCTTCGTCTGCTCTGTTGTATTGTCATTATAAAATACCGTTACATAAAAATCATCCCGTTTCGGCGCATTTCCCACAATCACCGGGCCGCCGCTATAAGTAGCAAAAATGCTCCTCGGCTTGCGCTCGGCTGTTCCAGTAATAAAGAACTTTACTGACTTATCCTCGTAAAAAACCGTAAACTCATTTCTGCCGACATTACTAACGAGCGTACCGGACAAAATATAATCCGTTACCTTCTCATTTGTTCCATCACTGTAGAAAACATGAACCAGTAAATCATCCCGGTTAAACTGCTCCCCGACAGTAACTGTACCCTTCGTATAGGAAGCCGTCAGATACTGGACCTTCTTGCCGTTTACATAAAATGTAGTACTCACTCCGCCGCTCGTAAGAACAATCGGATTCCGTCCGGCTTGTGTAACTACATACGTCGAAAGAGCGTAATCCTTTACCTTTTCGTATGTTCCGTCTGTATATAGTCCCATTACGGTCAGCTTTTTCAGGTCAATGGAGCGTCCCACTAAAATAGTATCTCCCGTATAAACCGCTGTCACAGATGCCAGCTGTTTCGGCGCCTTTGCTGCCTCCGCTTCCCTGCCATGAAAACAAAACAGAACTGCTGCCGCTGCAAACAAAACTGCCAGAATACCTAACCTTCTTTTTCCTGTATTTTTCATACCGCACCTCCTTAATGGCAGACTCATCCATATGTAATATCGACAGAACACGGAGAAAACTTAACCCCTGAAATAAAAAAACTGCCGCACGGTCGTCCCGCGCGGCAGTCCATCTATGCTCAAGCAGTCGGCAAAACTTGTATCTTACCATGCTCGTGCAACATATTTCCTAGTAAAACATACCGACTGCATATTTTAACTTTGAAATATGTACAACGCCGCCGGCTTGAACGGGAGCAGCCGTATTACTGCTCCCTGCATACCTTTAACATATGGCGTTCGTTTCTTTTTGTTCCTGTCCCCAAATCATGTGCTGGAAAATTTAACGCAGATACAGCATCGGATTTACCGCCTCATTATTTTCCAGTACCTGAAGATAAAGACCGCTGCCGTCCTCCAGGAAGTATCTCGTAGGCTCTGCAACCGTAGCAAACACAGTTCCCGCATTCACGAAATCCCCTTCCTTTACGGTCACGTTTGAAAGCATTCCGTATACAATCTCATGGTCTGCCGACACCTGCATCGTAACTGTAGTTCCCGTTTTCAGCTCTTCGCTGACTGCGGTTACTACGCCGTCTGCCGCCGCGCTCACATGGGCGCCTACCTCTCCGCCAAGCAGAACATAGTTACTGGTACGGTAGGAATCCAGTGTCTTGTGGTAAATCGCATGATCCGGGCTGAACGCAATCAGCGCATCCCCGGTAATCGGCCAAATCATCCCTGTTTCTGCGGAAAAATTCAGCCCCTTGATGACACCATCCGGATTATTTACCGGCGTATCGCCCTCGTCCGGCTCCTGTGTCCCGCCTATCTGTAAACCACCCTGTCCAGGCGGCGTCGGCTGTCCTGTCTGCCCCTGCGGCTTGTTATCCTTTCCCGGATTTTCCTGACCTGTTCCGGAAGGTTGTCCGCTCACAGGCGGAGCCGTCGGAGCCGCTGTCGGCA
Organism: uncultured Lachnospiraceae bacterium; assembly: GCA_910577175.1. Classification (GTDB taxonomy): domain Bacteria; phylum Bacillota; class Clostridia; order Lachnospirales; family Lachnospiraceae; genus SIG307. The sequence continues at coordinate 138,049 of CAJTLU010000010.1, forward strand.
CAGTAACCGGCTTGTTATCACCCTCTAACGATGCCGTAACCGTCGGCGTCGGCAGTCCCGGTGTCGGTGTCGAATTCAAATCAATCTTTTCCGGCGGCTTATTCTCTTTCGGCCGCAGCATTCCCACTGCAAGAGCTGACAGCGCAATCAGCATAACTGCGCCAAAGGTTGCAACGAGATACATTCCTTTCTTTTTTGTTGTGTCTTCTGTCTTTTTCATCATGTCTTCCACGCCTTTCTTCAAAAAATAAGCGCCGGCAATCCTTCATCGCCCCGCAACTTCTTTCTCACCCGGGTTTCCGCATCTAAATCCAGGTTATCTTCGCAAGTATAGTTTCACCGCATTGATGCAAATTATACAAAAAGGCTGTAAAAAACATCGATAAGACAATCTTGAGTTTGTGCATTTTATTCCTTTACGTTCTGCAGGCTGTGTAGCAGAACCCTTCAGGTGATTCAAAAATGCACAAACTCAGGTAAAACAACATCCTGATGAATGAATCAGGCGTACCTTTATTTTTACTTTACTCCCTTTTCTGAAAAGTGCTCCTAATCAATTTTCCTCCCACAATGCCTCCCATTCAATACAATTGGGGCGTTCCAATGTATCCCAGAATTCTTCCATACAGCAAATGGCTTTTTCCAGCG
>CAJTLU010000011.1 GCA_910577175.1 uncultured Lachnospiraceae bacterium
ACATCTCACGACACGAGCTGACGACAACCATGCACCACCTGTCTCCCCTGTCCCGTAGGAAAGGTGACGTTACTCACCGGTCAGGGGGATGTCAAGGACAGGTAAGGTTCTTCGCGTTGCGTCGAATTAATCCACATGCTCCACCGCTTGTGCGGGTCCCCGTCAATTCCTTTGAGTTTCATTCTTGCGAACGTACTCCCCAGGTGGATTACTTATTGCGTTTGCTGCGGCACCGATGGGTCCATACCCACCGACACCTAGTAATCATCGTTTACGGCGTGGACTACCAGGGTATCTAATCCTGTTTGCTCCCCACGCTTTCGAGCCTCAGCGTCAGTTATCGTCCAGTAAGCCGCCTTCGCCACTGGTGTTCCTCCTAATATCTACGCATTTCACCGCTACACTAGGAATTCCGCTTACCTCTCCTGCACTCCAGTTAGACAGTTTCCAGAGCAGTCCGGGGGTTGGGCCCCCGCCTTTCACTCCAGACTTGCATTGCCGTCTACGCTCCCTTTACACCCAGTAAATCCGGATAACGCTTGCCCCCTACGTATTACCGCGGCTGCTGGCACGTAGTTAGCCGGGGCTTCTTAGTCAGGTACCGTCATTTTCTTCCCTGCTGATAGAGCTTTACATACCGAAATACTTCTTCACTCACGCGGCGTCGCTGGATCAGGGTTTCCCCCATTGTCCAATATTCCCCACTGCTGCCTCCCGTAGGAGTTTGGGCCGTGTCTCAGTCCCAATGTGGCCGTCCACTCTCTCAAGCCGGCTACTGATCGTCGCCTTGGTAGGCCTTTACCCCACCAACTAGCTAATCAGACGCGGGCCCATCCTATACCAATAAATTTTTGATGACAGGGTCATGCGCCCCCGCCATGTTATGCGGTATTAGCAGTCATTTCTAACTGTTATCCCCCTGTATAGGGCAGGTTACCCACGCGTTACTCACCCGTCCGCCACTAAGTTTACAAAATTTCGCTCCCAGCAAGCTGGTTGTTCTTTCTTATAAACTCCGTTCGACTTGCATGTGTTAGGCACGCCGCCAGCGTTCATCCTGAGCCAGGATCAAACTCTCATATTAAGCTTAATTCTGTTCCAGAACGTCTCTGGCTTTCTCTCTTCCTTCTTGAACATGAAGAGCGAAGCAAAGGTTTGTTCCGTTGTCCTTTCGGACTTTACTGTTTCTGAGGTACAATCTCTTGTATCTTCAGAATGAAAATTCAATGAATTTTCAGGGTTGTCTTACTGTTTAATTATCAAGGTTCTCTGCTGCTTTGTGCGGTATTTATTTGCTCCTTACCGCGTCAGCAAAACTGATTATATCACCCCCCACTCCAGTTGTCAACACCTTTTTTCAACTTTTTTTCATTTTTTTCTTCCATGATAATTGTTATCCGGTGTACTCTTTGCAATTACTAACTATTTTGGCTCAATTTTCGTGTAAAGGCACGCCTGTTTTTACTTCAATTACATCATTTACTCTGGCTTGCTGATTTTCTATTTCTAAGGAAGCGCTGATTAAATCATCGTTTCCTCAGAGCCTCCGGCGGATGCGCACGGATTTGCAGGGGTAAATGTTGCTTCGCAACGCAAATCCGGCGCGGGAAACGCTTTAATCAGCGTTTCCCTAAAATGCTACCATGCTTACATTATACCAAATTCCCGCAAATTGAGGGCTCCATTTTGAAATGCAGCGCAGTAAACGCTCATAACAATCCGGATTCACTCAGGACTTTTGCCTCCTTCCAGTATTGAGGAAATTTTTCCTGAATAAATCCATAGCTCGGATGTGCTATATCGCTTAATAAGTCATTTCTCTTAATGAACCGGATAATATGTCCCCGTATAACATCGATACGCCATTGCGGCAAATCCTCATATCTTTCATAAATGAATGTACCTTTATCCCCATAGCTGATGATACTCTCATAAACATCTTCGATATACTCAAAATCCGTAACAGGGACAGCTGTTCTAGCAGTTGCGCAAGTGTTTACGCCGACATCAGAATTCATTTCGTAGTCGCCAATACAACGGTAAACATATCCCGAAACTCCCTTATAAAAATATTCTAAAGCACCGCTGAACATCTCCTGAAAGACAAGGGTTCCGTCTTTGCGGATATCAAGCATTGGCATTTTTACACCAATCCTTTTCTCGTCCCATATATAATGTAACGCTAATTGTCTGCTTGTCGTCAAATAAACTACTGGCTCTTTTAAATTAGAAAAGGGGGATAGACTCGGTTTTAGTTCAGAGAGTCCTTTTACTATTGTTCCATGAAAGTATTCCATTTTTGTACCTCCTGTAATATCAGCTTTTCTCTTTCAAGCCTATCAAAAGCCCCGAAAGAATACAAGCCTTGTATTTTACACCGATTTTTGCTATAATATATATGTGGAAATTTACCCATATGATCATATTACTTTCCTTCCCAATTATCTGCATAATTTAAGGAGCACATCAACCGACGTGCTCCTCATTTCTTATCGTTCCAATAACCTTTCTATGCTTTCAATTCCGAAATGGGCAGATACTGCATCCTTTTGCAAAAGGCGTTCTGCTCCTTACTTCTTCTGTACCAGATGCACGGCAAACCCGCCAAGCTCACCTTTTAAATAAATAGCAGTAAGATTTCCCTTTGCATCTTTCTTTGCCGTAGACTCATCAAATTCAAAGCCCTGCATCTCCATATGATACTTTGCACGCTCGATATAATTCGTGCGAACTGCAATATGACCGTGCGCACCCAGATACGGCGCCTTCATCACCTCGATACCTGTGCCTGCAAACACAGAGCTGTTGCCACTCTTTTTCGTAAAACCAAACAGCTTTTCAAAGGAGCCGGCAACCTCTTCTGCCTCCTCCCCGTTCCCGGCATTAATACCGATATGCGCAATCTCAAACCCAAGCATGGTATTGACTGCTTCTCTCGTAAGACGCTTGATTTCGTCAAAGTTTCCTTCATTAATTAGTGCATCGCTTACCATCCAGCTTCCGCCGCAGGCAATAATTTTCGGGAAATCCAAGTAGGACATCAGATTCTTTGCATTGATACCGCCGGTCGGCATAAACTTCACCTTTGTATACGGCGCTGCCATTGCTTTAATTTTTGCAATACCGCCGGATGCCTCTGCCGGGAAGAACTTCACTACCTCCAGACCAAGCTCAAGCGCCTGCTCGATATCCGTCGGGCTGGACGTTCCCGGAGTAATCGGAACACCCTTCTCCTGACAATGCTTTACTACACGCGGATTCAGACCCGGGCTCACGATAAACTTTGCTCCTGCTGCAACCGCAAGGTCTGCCTGCTCCGGCGTCAAAACCGTTCCTGCGCCAACCAGCATTTCCGGACATGCCTCACACATCCGGCGGATTGCCTCCTCTGCCGCATCCGTACGGAACGTAACCTCCGCCACCGGAAGTCCTCCCTCGCAAAGCGCCTTTGCAAGCGGCACTGCATCCTTCGCATCGTCAATTTTAACGACCGGAATAATTCCAAGCTTCTGAAACTGTGTCAAAACATCCATTTCTTTCCCTCTTTTCTTCTTAATCTCATTTTATAGTATAACTACCAGATAACAGCTGCTTTTGCGCGGCAAAAAACATCGCTGCTTTCTGTTTTTTAATATACATCACAGTATCTCCGATGTAAGTGCTTACATTCCATAGCATAACAAACTTTCTGCCGATTTTCAAGGGAAAGTTTTTGGAGTTCCCGTACTCCGGGCGGCCCGGCTTTCGGGATACGCCGGCGAAAGCATTTCCCTCGCCAGATTCACGCTGCAAAGCGACATATCCTTTTGCCAGCCTGACAGCTAACCCTCAGGAGACATCTGGTCAAATCCCTCTCAGCCTCTTGAAATAAACCTTGATACCAGATTATTCTTATAAAGAAAATCTAGCAGCGGATTCTCGGCAATCATTTTCATTGCCTCCTGTCCGAATTCAGAACCTGCAAACATTGTCAGCACGACAAATAAAACCCAGACTACAAGCACGCCCTCTGCAATTCCTGCCCCAAGACCCGCAATAGAGTTAATCTGATGAAGCAACGGCAGCTTTGCCAAAAGATTAAGCGCACTACAAATAAGCGCAAGTGCAATCACTGCCAGGAGCAGCGTAGCCACAAACGCAATCGCGTTAATAATCACATTCGTAATCTGACGGCAGATGTACTGTTCAAAATTTTCCGCCTGTAAGGAAAGATAATTGTCAGAAGTATTGTTTTTCTCCAAAACCTCCTTAATGCTTTCCGGAAGCGGGAGCCTGTCAATCAGAGTCTTCTGCTCGCTTTCCTCTGTCACCTCAGCCTCCTCTGAGGAAAAGTCAAGGAACGCACTGATTTTTTCATCAAAAAAGCCGACAACTGTTTCATTATTCTTCATTATCCCTGCCGCCACCGGACTAAAAATGACAGCAAGCAACAGTGCCGCTATCGTAGACACCAGGGAAAACACCATCTTAATAAAGCCCTTTCTCAAACCGAGCCATCCAAACAAGGCAACGATTCCGGCTACTGCAATTAAAATCCAGTTCATATTCAGAACCCCCTCTTTCGTTTATACCAGCTTAATCACGCGGACCCGCTTATTTTCCACCAGATAATACCGATTCCCGCCGATGGCAAACAAATAACGGATACCGCCCTCAAAAGTCCCCGTATAGAACAAGCCTTTTCCGATTTCATATAATTCACAGCCCGAATAGCTGTATAATATCACTTCTTTCCCGGCCGTGTGCATTCCTACATATGGAAACGTAATGACCTTCTTCATACAAAGCGTCCCTGCCTTATTATAGGCCTCTAAGACCTCCTGCCCCTCCTGGTTTCCGGAAATCATGCAAAAATAATCCCCAAGCGCAATGCTTTTAATCTCCGAGACAATCTCTTTTTTCCATACAGATGTCGGTATCTCTTTCATGGAAAACAGCTCCGCCACATTTCCGCCGATTACCATGACCGTATCATTATCCCAAAAAGAAACCCGCGGTATCAGACACTCCGGATACAGAACCTGACCGACCAAATTACGGACATAGTTCTGACCGACTCCGCCAAAATTATAAAAGGTGACACTACTGACCGGCTCATCACCCTCGACCTTCATATAAGATGTGACAAGCTTTGTCCCATCCTCTGACAGGGCAATGGCAAGGGGAAATCCATCCCGCGCCACTACCGTTTCCATCTCGGAAAGCACTTCCCCTTCTTTATTGTATAAATAAATGTAATCCTTTTCTTCCGCATTCATCAGCACCGCCGTAACCCCCTGCTTAGCGACGCAAATCGCTTGTATCTGGTACGGTGTGGAGAAGCTTTTGGTCGCTCCGGTTCCGTCTGTAAGCAGATACTGCTTCGCTCCGATATCCGCTGCCGCCGTCATCATTCCGCAAAAGGAAAAGACCGGATTCTTCATTGTCTGATAAGTAATATTCCAAAGAAGCGTACCTCCTTTAGAAACTGCCTGCGCCCCCTCTGTACTATAACGAACCAGACTTCCGTTCACTGCCGTGTAATCGGAAGCCCCGCTGTTCTCTAATTCCTGTACAACTTCATAACTTGTATACTCACGGCCGCCGCGGAAAAAATACACTGCGACACCTGCCGTCAACACTGCTGCCAGCGCAAAAACTGCAACCTTAGCCTTTTTCATGTACCCTGTAGACACCTCCTGCAGGCAAAAAGCTCCGCTGGCCGCAGAAGCTTTTTCCTAACTACATAATAATACAAAGTACCGGCTCCGTCAATTGCATTTTTACGGTTGCCACGGCATTCCATCCATATCTCCTCTGCCTCCGCCAATTCCACCAATTCCTCCAAACTTTCCACCACCAAAGCCGCCCTGCATTCCGCCGGTAATGCCAAAGCAGGTCACTACCTCTGTCAAGGCGCCTGTATGACTTTCCGCCCCGTTTACCAGAATGCTGACATCGGCATCTGCGTTAAACTCTGCGGAGGATGCAACAATGTAATTAAAACTCTTCTGCGCTTCCGCCGACAAAACACGTTCCCCGTCCACAAGAATTTCTATGGTGCTTCCTGCCGCTGCCTTCGAAGAAAGTACTGCTGCCAAGGAATACTGCGCAGACGTATCTGCAGGCATCTGCGCCATAGAGGAATTTCCGATGCAAAGTAACGTACCGCCATTTAAGAGGAAGGTCCCGTCATAGTCCAGGACCCCGTCCCAGTTACTGGTCGGACCATACGCCAGCACGCTTCCGCCGTTCATTGTAATGTTTCCATTGGAATCAATGCCGTCACCGGATGCGCTGACTTTGACGCTGCCTCCATTTATGATAATCTCACACGAAGTATCCGCAGACATCCCCATTCCGGGACGTCCAAACCCGGCGTTTTGCGTACCACCTGCCGCATTTATGCCGTCGTCGCTTGCCGTTATATCAATTTCCCCACCGGAAATCGTGATTTTCTTTGCCTCCAGCCCTTCATAGCTCTCTGTAATCCGGAGTGTACTTCCTTCTATTACAAGCGATTCGTCCGCATGCACGCCGTCATCCCCGGTGGCAATCTGAAATTCACCGCCGGTTATCGCTATATTCCGGTTACTGTGAAGGGCGTCATCCGCAGTATCAAGTGCAAAGCTCCCGCCGTTCACGGTCAGCTCCTTCTCTGCCTTCAGCCCCTTTGCCGACGGCGTTTCCTCCTCTGCTGCAGAAGCATTCCATGGATTGTCCTGCCTTCTCCCCGGTCCACGGTCCCCAAAGTCATTTCCTGCCTCTTTTTCAGGTGCATTTTTCGCGCCGCCTCCGGTTGTAATGGAAAAGGTTCCGTCATTTATGCGCAATGAAGTTTCTGCCTGTATTCCGTCTGCACCTGCGGTAAGGCGGAATTCGCCTCCATCAATCATAATATTGCCCGACGCGGCATCCGTATCATTTGTCGCCTTAAATGCGTCATTTGCAGCAGTCACCAAAAAACTGCCGTCTGCAATATAGAGCAAATCCCTGCCGATAATGCCATCGTCTGCTGCGTTAATTGTAAAGCTGCCTCCCAAAATATAAAGGGCATCCTTTCCCTTGACCGCATCACCATAAGCAGAGGTCACATACAGCTCACCGCTTCCATTCAATACAAGGTCATGCTTTGCGTACAGCGTGGCATCCGGCTCATCCTCTCCTTCTTCAAAGACATATGCCGCACCGTCTGACAGCGTATTTACGGAGCCCTCCGCAAGTGTAATCGTCACCTTTTTTGCCTTCTTACAAAAAATTGCGGCGCCGTCATTATTATGTATGGTTACGCCATTTAAAATAAGATGAACTTCGCTTTCATTATCCACATTCACGTAAATACTGCCGTCTGACAGCGTACCGGTAATTTCATAAGTACCGGCCTCCTTGATTTTTAAGCGGTCCTTCTCCGCCTCACAGCCGCTGCCGGAAATCGCAATCCCACTATCGCTTAACGTAATGCTTGCCGTCCTTTTCGCAGTCTCTGTAACCTCGTTTTCCTTTATCTCCGCCACTATGGCACGAATCTCTGGCATCACGGTTCCCGTTCCCGTAGGCGTAGCCTGCGACGGAGTTCCCGTTACGGGAGCCCTCTCTGTCTGGTCACCACCCTCTGGCATAACAGACGGAGCGCCGGATGGCTCTCCTGCCGTTCCGCCTTGTATGGCCGGCGTTGCTGTCGTTTCTCCATAAGTTCCTTCGCTTCCGCTTTTTGTCCCGCATGCAGCTGTTCCTATAAGAATAACTGCTAAAAGAACTGCCATTCCTTTTCCTGTCTTTGAATGTATCATCTTATATCACCTTCCTGTCTGTACCTTTCTCTCTTCCTCTGTCTGTATTTTACCGTTTTATCAAGTCCTCTTTGTGTTTGGGGCATGAACATTTTGTGAAATCCACCTAGGGAAGATAAAGCTCCTGTCCCGCATAAATCCGGTTTTCATCCGGAATCTGGTTGATTCCCTTGATTTCCTCCATCCGCAATACATCCCCGTAAAACCGGCGGCAGATACCGGCAAGCGTATCCCCTGCCTGCACGATATACAGCTCCATTGCATCATTGATTATCACACCGTTATCCCCGCCCTGCGGCGTGCCGGAGGGCGTCACCTTTTCCACAGACTTTGTCGGCTGGAGCGCCTCCGTCGGTTTCTCTGCAGACTTCGTCGGTCCGCCCGGAATATAAGGGTCCTCTTCAATTGGAACAAAGCCCTGCGGCAAATCCCCGACGGACGGAGTCGCGCCCGTCGACGGTGTCGGTACCGGTGTATTTTCTACCTTGGCTCCCGTCTGCAGAAGCTCTCCGATATCATCCCCCGCAACGTAGCCTGCCTGCGTCGGCGTAAGTCCCGGCGTAGCCTGCGAAGGCTTCATTCCAGCCAGATAGTCCGAACGGTAAACCGCAAACGCTCCTACCGCTAACAACAGGGCTGCAACAGCTACCGCTGCTCCGTAGTGGTTCCCTCCCTTCCCATTTTTATCTTTCTTTTTAGGCTCTTTCCCAGGCATTTCTGGCATTCCGTCCGTTCCTTCCACGGAAACTGCAAGCTCCCCAAGCGGCTGCTCCGGAGCTTCTCCTTTCCGCCCCACACGACGGCCAAGCTCCGCAAGAATCGGCTCCCGGTACCCTTCATCAACCGAAACCGGATTGCCGGAAACCAGATAGTCCTGCATCTCCTCATTTCTCTCATAATAAATGCAATAGCCCGGCCACTGCTTTAGCTCGCCCTTGTCGTATAAATAGAACGACGCTTCCTTTTCCACCGGGTCCACCCTATAAAGTACCCTGTCCCTGCCCCCGAACCAGTCAAGGTGCGTCTGCCGGATTGTATCGTTGACTTCTGTTAAAAACTCCGGTCCGCCCAAAAACCAGCCGACCGCCTCATAGCGCGGAAAATAGCGCTTGATTTTTTCATACACGCTTGCCCATGCTTCAGAGGTAAACTTCGGGACGTTCTCTTCCATCACGTCCTCCGCCTCAATCGCCCCGCGGATAAATACAAAACGCTTTCCCTCGGACTTTACAAACTCTCCTACCAAAACTGCGACCCGGCACTCCGTGTAGTCGCTCCCTGCCAGCCGTCTTAAATACCCTTCCGCATAGTCTTCTATGTAAATTTCGGGACAATTTCCGCCGCGCCCCATCTGCTTAATATGCTTCGGTAACTTAAAAAGCAGGTTTCCTTCCTCTGCCTTTTCCTCTTCTTCCTTCTGAATAACTTTTTCTACCATGTTTCCCTTCCTTTCTGCAACCTTGCATTCTTACCTGAGTTTCCACACTTTATAAGGCACATACAAAATGCAGAAACTCAAGTGCGTTCTTGTCCGATTCTGATGACCTAGTATCATCATATCGAACCGGGCCTGCTTTTTTTGCCAAACCCTGTTGTCGCAAAAGAGAAGTGATTTCCGGCAATCGCGCAAAAGCACCGCCTATCGCATCGTTTCTTTGCCAATTAGAAAAAAAACGCTGAAATCCCGTCGCTTTCTGTCACGAATTTTACAGAAATTTCCAAATACCTGATTCTATTTTTCACTTACCTGGGAATACTTTTATTATAGACACCCCAATTTTACTCATGGAGGGAGATTCATTGGATACGATTCATTATTATAACGCGGAGGACTATGCTTCCTCCGCACAGTTCGGACAAACTCTTTCTGTTTTATTGCAGGAACATCTGTCCCCGTCCGACAGCCTGATTTTTTTATGTATCGGTTCCGACCGCGCCACGGGCGACTCGCTCGGTCCGCTCATTGGCCATAAATTAGAGCAGCACCCGAACCGGAATTATTTTGTCTATGGCACGCTGGAGGCTCCGGTACACGCAAAAAATTTAACGGCAGTGGTCGAAGAAATCCATTGCCGTCACAGAAATCCTTATATTATTGCTATCGACGCCTCTTTGGGAAAGCAGGCGCACATTGGCTACTATACCCTGGGCATAGGAGCGTTGAAGCCGGGCGCCGGCGTCGGCAAAGAGCTGCTTGCCGTGGGCGACGCCTTCATTACGGGAATTGTCAATCTTTCCGGACTGCTTGACCGGATGCTTTTGCAAACCACAAGACTTCATACGGTCATGTCGCTTGCCGACCGCATCCACCTCGGCATCCGGTACGGCCTCCGCCTGTTTGAAACAGGCGCCGTGCCTGCAGAAAATCCTTTCCTGAAACAAATTTCCGTCTGATAATTTCATTTCATTTTTCATTCTTACAGCTCTGTGCGTCCTTCCAGGGCGCGCAGAAGCGTTACCTCGTCGATATACTCCAAATCGCCGCCCACCGGAACGCCGCTTGCAATCCGTGTTACCTTAATGCCCGCAGGCTTTATCAGCTTGCTTAAATACATTGCGGTCGCTTCCCCTTCCAGACTGGAATTGGTCGCAATAATTACCTCGGTTACATTCCCCTGGAGCCGCAGCATCAGTTCCTTCATCCGCAGGTCTGCAGGACCGATGCCAAGCATCGGTGAAATTGCGCCGTGAAGCACATGATACACGCCCGTATATTTCCCGGTCTTCTCATATGCCGCAAGGTCCCTCGCATTCTCTACCACCATAATTGTGTGATGGTCCCTGTCTTCCTTCGCGCAAATCGGACAAAGCTCCTGGTCAGTCAGCGTACAACACTCCCTGCAGTACCTGACATTCCGCTTTGCCTCTACCATGGCGTTCGCAAGCTGCTCTACCCGCTCGGACGGCATATTAACCACATGAAACGCCAGCCGCTGTGCAGACTTTGTGCCGATACCGGGCAGAGAAGCAAACTCCTCAATCAATTTACTAATCTGGCTGCTATAGTAATCCATCAGAACGGAAAGCCTCCGCCCATGCCGCCTAAACCGCCTGCAATCGAGCTCATTACCTGGGAGGACTCTTCCTCCATCTTGCGCAGTGCTTCATTGGTTGCGGCAACAATCAGGTCTTCCAGCATCTCTACATCATCCGGGTCAACTACTTCCGGTGCAAGCTTGACGGAAACAACCTCCTTCTTACCGGACACCTTTACGGTAACCGCTCCGCCGCCTGCCGTTGCTTCCCATTCCTTTGCCTCGATTTCTGCCTGCTTTTCTTCCATCTGGCGCTGCATTCTCTGTGCCTGCTTCATTAAATTGTTCATATTTCCCGGCATTCCACCACCCGGAAATCCGCCGCGTTTTGCCATTATAACATCCTCCTTATTTCATTTAATCTACATACTCTATTTCTACTTTTCCTTTCAGGGCAGACAAATCCGGATACGCCAACATCGTTCCCCTGCCCTTTGCAGCAAGCTCGACTGCAATCTCCACCCGCTTCCCGGTCTGCTTTGCAATCAGACCCTGCAAAGCCTCCAGATGTGCCGGGTTGTCCATTGCCGACTTGTCAAACTCGTCCCGGTATACCAAAAGCAGCCTGCTCCCGCTCTCATCCACACTCGGTCTTGCCGTCTGCAGATAAAGCTTTAACGGACTTGCCGCAGAGGAAACAATGGCAGACCACTTTTCCGCAACTGCCCTGAGCTCCTCTCCTAACGCTTGCGGAAGCTCCGCCGGCACAGGCGGAGTCTCTGACTCCGGCTGCTCCTTTCCTGCAGACGGCGCCCCCGGCTGTATCTGTTGCACAAAGGCTCCGCTGGCAAGCTGCTCTTCCAGGTGCCGCACCCGGTCTAAAAGCGCACTGTAATCCGTCTCCGTTTCCGGACGGCACAGACGGATTAACGTCACCTCAATCATAACTCTCTTGGCGCTTGCATAGCGGATACGGTTCGTCAAATCAGAACAGACATTGATATACCGTATCAGAGTCTCCGGCTCGTTCTCCTGCGCCTCCGCCAGAAACTCCTCCATCTGCTCCGCCGCAATCTCCAGGAACTCCTCCGGCGCCTCTACTGACCTTGCAAGCAGAAGATTCCGCAGATACCATGTAAAATCAACCACAAACTGCGCCAGGTCCCGGCCCCGCATCACGGTTTCATCCAGCACACGCAGCGCGCCGCCGACGTCGCCGGTACGGACAGCTCGCAAAAGCCTGCCGAACACCTCCGTATCCACTGTGCCAAGAATCTCCAGTACATTGTCATAGGTCAGCCTCTCTCCCGGATAAAACGCAATACACCGGTCAAGAAGGCTTAACGCGTCACGCATGGCACCGTCTGCCGCACGGGCAATATACCGGAGCGCCTTCTCGTCCGCCTCTGCCCCTTCCCTCTGCGTCAGGTCCGTCAGTCGCTCCGTAATCTCCTCCACTGTAATCCTGGAAAAGTCATAGCGCTGACAGCGGGATAAAATCGTCACCGGAAGCTTGTGCGCCTCGGTCGTCGCCAAAATGAAAATAACATAAGACGGCGGCTCCTCCAACGTCTTGAGTAACGCATTGAACGCACCCGTCGAGAGCATATGCACCTCGTCGATAATATACACCTTATAACGCCCCTCCGTCGGAGAGTAGCGCACTTCCTCCACAATCTCACGGATGTTATCCACACCGTTATTGGAAGCTGCGTCAATTTCTATCACATTCATCGAAGTGCCCGCGGCAATCGAGCGGCACATCGCGCACTCCCCGCAGGGATTCCCGTCTGCAGGCGACTCACAATTGACCGCCCGCGCCATTATCTTTGCGACGGTCGTCTTTCCGGTTCCGCGCGTCCCACAAAATAAATAGGCATGCGACATGCGCGACGACTTCACCTGGTTACGGAGCGTCGTCACGACCGGAACCTGTCCCTTGACCTCGTCAAACGTATCCGGCCGGAACTTTCTGTACAAAGCAGTATATGACATAATACCTCTTTCCTACTTTACCTCTACTTCCATCTTTACCGTCTTAAGCTGCGGAGCAACATCCTTTTCCTCCGTCAAATCTAACACCGGATAACCTGCCGCGTTAAAATGCACGCGGCGGACCCCGGAAGAACGAGGGGCATTGATTCCCGGTCTTGCATGATAAGTATTCCAGATATCCCCGTTTTCATCCGTCACATACGCATTATGTCCGGTCCCATACTCCCCTTCTACCGAACGGGACGTCAGAATTGGGAAATTGCTCTTTTTCCAGGACGCCGGATTCAGCAAATCTGCACCGTGCTCTGCGGTAAAAAGCCCTACAACATAGGTAGAATCTACTGCTGCACTCGAAAACGTCAGGAAAATTTTCTCATCGGTAATCAGTGCAAACGGGCCCTCGTCTACAAACGTATGGTTATTTGCCCAGCCGTATTCCGGCTTCGAAAGAAGCACCGGCTCCGTCGAAAGCTTCCACGGCTCCTCCGGATTCAGCTTTGCCATGTAAAGCCATGCACCCAAATCCACCGGCAGGAACTGTCTCTGTGACCAGACCGCATAATACTCGCCGCCGTATTCGAAACAGGTCATATCCAGGGTAATGGTCTTTCCCGCCTCACAAAGCTCACTTCCATCCGCACGCACAACGCGCTTCGGCTCGCTCCAGTCCGCCGCGCACATCGGATTTCCGCCGCGCCGGAGCTTCATCACATGCGACTCCTCCCAGAAAAACTCTCCCGGCGTTGCAGCATGGAAAATATACAAATCCTCACCAACCACATGGAACTCCGGCGCCCACAAAAGACCTCCGATATATGGATAGGTTCCGGAATCCAGTAAAAGTACCTCCTCTGCATTCACAAGGCCCGCTATCGTATCAGCCTCCCGGATATACAGGGTATGATTGTTGTCCGCATCATTTGTTGCAATAAAATAATACTTTCCGTTCCAGAAGCCGATACACGGGTCTGCCCGGTTCAGTGCAATCGGGAAATCATAATGCGGCTGCTGTACCGTTCCTTTTACCTCATACACGCCCGGTTTCGTAAAATCTACCGCCGCTGTTTCCCATGCTACCTGCTTCATGGCGGTGCTTCCGTCGCTGTAGCGGGCAGTCGCTTTTACCTCAGACAGCTCCTGTGCAGAAGAAACGCAAATCCTCTCCGGCAGCTCCATCGCCACGTTCACGGGAGTCGTAAGATGTACTAACAGAAGGTTCCCGACCTCCTCGGAAACACAAATCCGGTTTCCGGGAACACAGCCGGTAATGCCGGAAATCTCCTCTGCGGACACTCCGCTCTCCCCGCCCTTTTCGTAAAAGCTCTGGTACTCCGCAAGCATTGCGGCAAGCCTGTCTGTCTTTTCCATCAAAGCAACCGGACCTGCCTCCTCATAAGAAATCAGGTCACGGCTTGTAAAGAATATCAGCTCTTCCGCGGAGGCCCACGCCGGGCGGTCCGCTTCCGTCCGTGTTGCAATCACTGCAAAACTGCCGTCCTCCAGCGCAAACAAATACGGCTTTTTCAGGCTCTTTGCACCTAACGTCCCGTCCGGATTCTCTGTTGCCTTTACAAACAGAACGCCTTGATTCCGGTTTAACGGCCAGAATGCTTCTCCGTCCTGGCTGATTGCAAGGTGCATGCTGTATGCCAGCTTTTCGGCATATACCGCATCCTCCAACGGCTTCCTGGTATAACACAAAACAGCTATCTTACCCATAACTACCTCCTTTAAAGCCAACGCCTTTCTTTCTATTGTAACAGTAATTTTCTTATTATGCAACGAAAAAGGAGCCCCTGCTTCCATATTTTATTCACCGCTTTATATTCCCGGGGGATACACCGCTTTATTTTGCATGCGCGGGTGCTCCGCCGTACTTCCTCTAAGCGCTGTTAAACCGCTTGATGGCGTCCCCCGCGCCTGACCCGGCGCGATAAGGCGGTTCCGGTTCCGCTAAACGTAAGCCCTTCGGACAACTACAAAAATAAAGCAATGATTTCCCCGTTTACAGTCAGGTTTATGCCCGCTTGTAAGAAGCCGTCACCCCTGCTGCCGCCGCGCTTCGTGCGGCAGTCTCATGTTTTAAGCTGCCCCAAAATATGGAAACTCAAGAAAAGGGCTGATTTTTTTCCGGCTTCATGGTATACTGGAACGGAAAAAACAAACAGGGAGGCTGCCATGTTCCGTTTATGGGCTAAAATCTGGAAAGAAAATCATTTAATAAAAGATATGGTTGTCGAAAACGACCAGACTGATATGACACGCACTAAGAAAATCTTTGCGGCAATGGATACGATTTGTTATGAGTTCGACTTATCCAAGCCAATCTGGCTGGATTCTACGGTTGCAGACTTTAAAAAGCACGACAGAACCCGCTTTTTGCAGGATAACTTTGTAGACCGGATTGACTTTGACTATCTGGAAATCCATGTCATCGAAGAGGATTAGGGCGGGCAGCCGCCTGGTTCTAGACGGCGTCCCAGCCCATAAACAGAAGCATTCCCAGAACTTCAAAAATGCCAAGAATCAGAATGCCGATTTTCCCTATCATGCCAGGTTTTTTTATTTTTACCGGCAAAAGGAAGCCCGTTCCCACAAGCACAAGGAGAACCGGGAAGCAAATGCTTCTTTTCCACAGACTGCAATCATACAGCAGATAAACGACCGGCAGAAGAACCGCAATGGTCGTAACCGGTACGCCCAGATAGCTTTTCCGCTTTTCCGCAGTCTGCTTCTGCCTCTCCTCCTCCATCACATTAAAATAGGCCAGACGTATCAGCGCGCACAAAGCAAAGAACGACGCCGCAAAACCGGCAACTATGCTCCGGCCGGAAATCAGATAGACAAAAATCCCCGGCAGAATACCGAAGCTGACCAGGTCGCTCAGCGAATCAATCTGAATACCGAAGTTTTTCTCTTCCGTATTCCTCATCTTTGTAGCAGCTACCGCTCCGTCAAACATATCACAAATCCCTGCCGCCATCAGACAGAACGCTGCCGTCCAGTAATTTCCCCCGATTGCCTGCAGAATGCCGCAAAAACCGGACAGCATCCCGCAATAAGTAAGTATGACCGTATAATCATAATAACCAAGCAGCTTTTTCCTCATCCTGTTCCCCTCCTTATGGTACTAGTCCGAACACAATACTATATGCCAGAATGCACCACGGTTTTCCCAAAATAATAATCCATATAAACTTTTTGCTGTTCATTTTCACAAGTCCCGAAAAATAGCACAGAAAATCATCCGGAAACAACGGAAGCAGGGTGGCAAGAAAAAGAAACCTTTCATAGGATTTTCCGGCTTTCAGCCGCCCGCTCCATTTGTCATATTGTTTTTGGGAAAACATCGCAAGAACAAGATCTATTCCGTATTTCCGCGCCAGAAAGTAGGCAATAATGGAACCAACACTGATGCCGATATAATTGCACAAAAAGCCCGTAAAGCTCCCGAAGGCAATCGCACCTGCCGCACACCCGAGGTAGCCGGGCAGTATCGGAACCACTACCTGGACAGCCTGAAACAAAATCAGTACCAACGGTGCGGCTATCCCAAAGCCCTTCACATATTCCTGCAGTGCTTCTGCAGAATCAAACTTCTGGCTGAACACCTGCTTTAGCAGAATCAAAAGAATCACAACGCCCACTGCTGTAAGCAGTATTTTAATTTTTTTATTCACATAGGCCCCCTTCTCCTGCCAATCCGGCAGTTCCTTACGGTAAGCGCAGTTCCGCAGCCACACCAGTAGCTTTATACGGGTTGTACCAGCTTACTGTAATTATGAATTATGAGTTTACTATACTCTATTCTTCTTAAACAGGCCTTGAACTATTTCCAAAATTCCCTCAAAAACATCCTTAAAAGTTTCTTAAGGCCGTTCCCGGCAAAATACGGACACTTGCGCTATCCTTTACTTACACAAGCTCCCATCCCCGCAAAGCGTTTTACCTTATAGGGATTTGCTTTCATACACTGCTGTGATACATTGTTTCCTATAAAACAAAAAAGCCCTGTGCTACTCCGGACAGAATAGTTTCACAAGGCCTTTTCGTACAAACCCAGACAAGCTCACTTTTTATTCGCTATCACGTTTTAACAGCTTACTCATTTCATCTACCATGGCATTGATTGCTCCCGCCTGCGCAGCAACCTGTGCGGTATCGTTTGCATTGCTCTCTACCATGGAATTGATAGACGCAAATTTCTCATTCTCACTCCGGATACTTCCGGCAATCTCCTGATTGATGGAGACCGTCTTTTTAATTACCTCGGACTGTTTGCCATGCGCTTCGCCCATCGTATGGATTGCATCCACCGAAATGTTGAGTAACCCGGTCATGTCCTGCATACTTTGGAACACATTTGAAAAATACTCATTCTGGATACCGAGCTTTGACGAGTTTTCCTCAATCTGTGCCGTAATCTCTTTCACGTTGTTCTGTACCCGCTGAATCACGGTTCCCACTTCCTTTAACGACTCCTGTGTACTGTTCGCAAGATTCCCTACCTCGATTGCAACAACCGAAAACCCTTTTCCTGCTTCTCCGGCTCTTGCCGCCTCAATCGAAGCATTCAACGCCAGCAGATTAGTAGAGGAAGAAATATCACTGATAAGATTCAGGGTAACGCCGATTTCCTGTACCGCCTCCGACAGCTTCTGTGCCAGCCCCGTCGTTACCTTCATGGAGCCGGATACTTCCCCGTTAATTGCATGCAAATCATTCAACAGCCGTTTATTCTCTACCGACTTATCAAGCAAATCCTTGGAAGCTGTCTCTACCTTTTTCACATTATCGGCAACCACCTCTTCCCATTCGCTTAATTCACCAAGATTCGCCATACTCTCGTCGGTTCTGGCACTAAGCAGATTACTGCTCTCTGCCAGCTGTTCACTGGTTGCGGCAAGCTCCTCCGCCGAGGCATTCCCGTTTTCCGAAATCTGCGAAAGTGACGCTCCCGCCGTATGCAGCTTTTCTGACAACACCTGCACCGAATCCAGAACGCTCATCACCTGTTCGTTATTACGTTCCATTTCATCCTTCTTGGCATTCACCAGAAATACCTTAATCAGCCATGTAAACGCCACGATAAATGCCAGGGACAAAAGCACACATACAATACGTCCTATCACATTCGGAACAAACAGCGCATCCTGCACAGGAAGAAGCGTATCCCCGCTGATAAAGGAGGCTGCTACCAACGAAAGCGTAATCTCCGTCGCTGTTACCATTACCATTGTCACGTCCAGGAAGAATGCCGTTGCAATGACAAAAAGCAGCGCATATCCCCAAAATTCCGTGGATGGTATCATATAAAGAATAAAATTATATTGGGTAAACATAATTACCACAAGGAATATTTTTGCTGCCTTCAGCTTACCCGGGGAAACAATGCCGTCTTGAAAACCGGCACGTATAAAGTAAATACCAATCGCCAGATACAGCAGGCAGGTAACATCAAAAATTATCAGAGCGCTCCAGCTCACTGTCGGAAACAGCCCCAGGAGCTTTTCGGTCGTATACAAAAGCCCGGCACACTGGCAGGCGCCCGGAACCAGAAACAAAATCAGTACATACACCTTATTTATATACTCATCTAACGCTGACTTGTATCCCTTTTTTGCATTTTCCATGTGATTATCCTCCTGAATAGAATACATGATAAAATTCCTTTTTACCGCATCTTTGGAAAAATTATACCATATTTATATCGTTTGTCAATTTGCTATAAACTTGAGTTTCCGCAATTTTTAGTACCCCCGTAAAGTCCCGGTTGCTGTATGGTAGTTTTAATTTCCTGTAAAGCAAAAAAGGCTGCCCGGAGGCAGTCTTTATCTTCCTTTAAAACCGTGCGCTCTGCTTTGAACATCTGTCACAATCGTTACCCTTACAGTTAACTCGGCTCCGGCGACCTCACGGCACACGGAAGGTTTCGCTTAGTGCTGCTCCATTCCTGACCTGACACGGTTCACGAAGTCCCGTTGCGTAAGACCAAAACGTCAACATCACTTATAAGAGGCGGCATTACAACAAAATGCCCGACACAGAACATCACCCCTGCTATAGCGGATTGCAGGTACAGGGCACCGCTGACTCCCCGGCTGCACGGTATTCTAAGTATACTTACTTTTCCGTTTTCTGTCAAGAGGTACGGGCTAATTTTTTTCTGACAATTTATGTGCAATTTACCTTGCCGGATCAGCCGTCGCATCTGCGCTGACTTTAGCGGCTAACAGCCTGATTGCCACGCAGTCCGCCTTTATCACTTTTGCAAAATATACAGGTAAATTCCACCTGTTTCTTTGCTATAGTAGATGCAAAATTAAAACAAGCGTTACTTCAGGTTGCGTTTATTTGAAAAAATTCCACTGTAAAATGGTAGAAAATAATCCTTCTTTTTTGTATAATTTTCTTATCAACCGGAAAGGAAAAAGGAACATGAGAAACAAAATGATACTAATAAAAACAACTATGGAGCATATTCCCACATTAGTACAAATATCAAAGGACGCATTCGATAGTGATATCACCGTCGGCGCATCATCCAAGGGAGGTCCCCCGGAATATGATTCTATCGAATGGCACATCGAAATGATGCAGCAGGGACATCTGTTTACCGCCATGGAAGGAACTACTATTGTCGGCGGAAGCATTCTGTTCCGTGATGAAAGAAATGCTTCTTTTATGTACGTCGGAAGGATTTTTGTAAAGCCTGACTTATTCAGAAAAGGCTACGGTACCCGGATTATGGAACAAATCGAGGCTATGGATCCGGCCATTACTATGTGGTGTCTGGATACTCCCATATGGAACCAGAGAACCAACCGCTTTTATCAGAAGCTTGGATATATAGAAAAAAGCAGAGATGCTGAATTTATTTATTATCAGAAATCCATAGGCAGATAGGGAGGTCCTGCTTTGCAGCAGAAAAATTTTAAGGAACAATTTCCAAAGAACCACAGACCTGAAATCACAGATTTACAGCTTTTCCGGAGGATGAGCTATATCGCTTATTTAAAGGCTTTGCCGGATATATCGCGCAAAACTATGATTTGAATCAAAGTTAAATTTTTAGAATATGCTTCGCTAGTATTTTGTGCGTCTATCTCTTATACTGTATTTGTACATGTACAGAAACAATAAAATTTAGGAGGATGCTAAAATGGATATAGGCAGTCAAATATTAAAATTGCGAAAGCAGCGCGGTATAACACAGGAGAAACTGGCAACGGAAATGGGAGTCTCCATTGCCGCAGTTTCAAAGTGGGAAACGGGCAATTCCATACCGGACATTGTAATGTTATGTGCCCTGGCAGACTTTTTTGAAGTCACTACAGAGGAACTGCTGGGAAGAGGAACTAAGGCAGAGCGCATTATTATCTGCGATGATGCGAAACTGATACGCGAGACGCTGCGCGATATCATCACAAAAAAAGGGTATCGAAATATCATACTGGCGGAAAACGGCAGACAGCTTTTGGATGTCATAGAGCAGGAGACAGCCTGTGAACCTTATGCCGTATTTCTGGATATCCATCTGCCGGATGCTGACGGGCTGGAGCTTTTACAGAAAATAAAGGCTCGAAACAAGGGAATCAAGGTTGTTATGGTAACGGCAGACAATTCTGAAAACGCCATAAACAAGGCGATTGAATCAGGCGCAGATGCGTATGTCACCAAGCCCTTTTTACCACAGCACATTGAGCTTGCACTCAACAAGGTATCCTAGAAGACATACATTACAATTTCCTATGATAGCCGTTACGATACCATCCGCCAATTTGCCTACTGCTTTATCAGCGCAGCAAACGCTTCAGGATGAAAGGACGTAATTGCAATCTGTATTGTCGTTGCGATATTCAAAATCCAGTGACCTGTCATAATATAGGAAATAGGGGCCCCCTTATAATACCGGTAACAAATCCATATTGTTAAGGGGAGAAAGGATAAAAAACGATACGCTATAAACTTCACATCAAATATGGTAGGAATAAAACTGTGTTGTAAGGCATAGAAAAATGCAGGGAACAAAACAGCCTCCCATTTTGATGTGAAGCTATTTACTCCACAGCCTAAATAGATACCGTCCTCTGCTATTGTCGTTGTCAGCGGGAGCATAAAAATATTGAATATCGCAAGATAAGGAGGCACCGGCGCTATCATCATCGGAGCAAGGTATGGAAACTCGCCATAGCAAAGCCCTCCTGCCGCATACATTCCTCCGACACCTAACAACAGCATTATGATAATAAACAGAGCTCCTTTCAAGCTGCTCCCTTGCTTTTTTCCATAATGTATCAGTTCACGATAGGTTTTCTTCTCATGCTTACAAATAGCCCATAAAATACCAATAGTAATCACGTTAATTACAGATGCAAGCATGCTCCACCAATGCGTAAGCTCTGTTAAATTTCTCCGGGTAATCAGGCTGCAAAAGGAAAATGCAGTGAGGAACAGCAGACATCGCACCGGCAAAATAAACCATATTTTTTTATTACATTTCATTTGTAGTAGCCTCCCTGCTATCCGTACTATGTAAAAGCATTGTAACCGTGTCAGAAATAAATAAATCCCGTTCCGGTTTCGAATATAAATCGTATCCTAAAATTTCTTTCGTAATATCCTTTGCAAGAAACGCTACCTGCATAGCAGAAACAAGAAGAAATACAAGTAATCTTTTTGTTTCTTCCTTTTGCTTACTCCTGATTGCAAAAGCAAATCCCCTTTGTGTATAAACGGAATTACTGTCTGCTGAATAATTTTGCATATCACTTAAAATCGACCTGCCGGCAATCGCCTGATTTTCAAAAAGGAAATCAAAGGTCTGGCTTGCCCAGGAGATTAAACGGGCTTTATCAGACAATCCATCCGCCTTCGTGAAATCTGTTATTTCCGGCGTAAATCCGACTAACATTTTATTGATGGTTCTTTGGATACATTCTGTAATAAGCTTTTCTTTGCTCCCAAAAAAATAATTGATAGAACCCAATCCAATCCCGGCCCTTTCTGCAATCAGACGTGAAGTAATTCTTTTGGTATCACCGTTATACTCTTTCAACAATTTCGTGGTAACTTCAATAATATGATTTTTGCTTTTTTCGTTATCTCCCATGACGTTCCTCCTCTGAACAGCGTTCACATATAGTATAGTGAACAATGTTCAGAAAGTCAAGGGGGAACCATGAAAGTAGAAATCAATCAACGGGTAGAGCTTGTACAGGTTCTGCTCTATCTTGCAGAGGAACAGGAAACAACAATACAGTATCTTGAAAACAAAATTTACTCGAAACGTATATCTGATTGGTTCGGGGCATATAAGGACCATGCGGCAGTAAAAATTACAAAGAAATTGATAACGGAGGATTACTTTTTTCATATCCGCCCATTGGAAGCAATTTTGAATCTGGAAAACATTTTGAAGGATGACTCGCACAAACTTAATTTGTGGGCGCAAGAAACCGTAAGATTTTCCAAAGAAAGCCGCTTTGATGATTTTTTCCATACACAGGAAAGCTATTACAACGGAATCCTTGCATATGTAAACTCCTGCGATTTCGATACATGGATTGCCTATATTGAAACCTATTTCAGAAGCAGACCTGACGAATTTCATTTAATTTTATGCCCCATTGCCGGGAACTATGGGTTTTACATTTCACAGGAAGAAAAAAACATTGCTTACACTGTCCGCTGTATGCCACACTATGATGAAACCGGCCAACCGGACGGGAAATTTGATTTTTTTGCTATGGGAATCGCACACGAATATGCACATTGCTTTGTAAATCCGATTGTTGAGGGGAACAAGGAGCTGCTAAAAAACCACGTGCGCTTTTTTGAAGCCCACAAGAATATGCTTAACAGCTATAATACGGATTATGCTGTAATAAACGAATATTTTGTCAGAGCATTTCAGATACGCTTTATGGAAGAAAACCGTATACTGTTTCCAAAGTTTGATATTTCTGTAGAATATGAACGTCAGCGTAACATCTTTATTTTTATTGATGACTTTGTGGAGCTATTAAAGAAATTTGAACAGAGCGGAATGACCTTCTCAGAATTCTACACAAAGAACATAGAAAGAATCCTGAGTCAAATCCCCCCACAGCAGAGCTACAGGGCATGACTTAGCTTCTCTTTAGCTTGTTTGCCCCAGAGGGGAGGGGCTGCGCTTCCTGCGACAGCCCCTCCTTCTCTCTTTCTACTTTGATAATTTCACTATCATCTCTGTAATCGTTTCTACCGCGTGATTCAACTTACTTTCACTCATTGCGGCAATATAGCGCTCCCGATTCTGGTAGACTTCATTGACGGCACTAAGCAGCGTCTCGTTTGTAACCTCTTCTTCCTTCAAGACATAAGAAAAGCCCTGCCGTTCAAACGATTCGGCATTGAGAATCTGGTCCCCGCGGCTTGCCGCAGCAGAAAGCGGAACTAAAATATTCGGCTTGCGCAGCGCCAGAAGCTCACAGATAGCATTCGCTCCTGCGCGGGACACGATAAGGTCTGCCGCTGCAAACAAATCCTTCAGCTCCTTATCAATATACTCATACTGCACATAGCCTGCGCGGCCCGCAAACGTCTCATCAGTTTTTCCCTTTCCGCACAGATGGATAATCTGGAACTGCTGCAAAAGCGTCGGCAGCAGGTCGCGTACTGCATTATTCAGCGCTGCCGCACCGGTACTTCCACCGATAATCAGCAGTACCGGCTTGTTGGCAGTGAAGCCGCAAAAGTCAAGCCCCTTAATCCGGTTGCCGGAAAACAGCTCGGAACGAATCGGGGAGCCGGTCAGAACCGCCTTGTCCTTTGGAAGATAGTCCAGTGTCTCCGGGAAATTAGCGCAGACCTTCGTTGCGGAAGGAATCGCAAGCTTATTGGCAAGCCCCGGCGTAATATCCGACTCATGGATAATACACGGAATCTTCCGCTTCCTTGCCGCAAGCACAACCGGGACAGAAACAAAGCCGCCCTTGGAAAATACAATGCTCGGATTTATTTTTTTTAACAGCTTTTTCGCCTGAAAGTACCCCTTTACTACCTTAAAAGGGTCGGAAAAGTTCTTAGGGTCAAAATACCGGCGCAGCTTCCCGGAAGAAATCCCGTAATACGGAATCCCTTGCCCGGCAATCAGCTCTTTTTCAATCCCGTCATAAGAACCGATGTAAGAAATCTGATAGCCTGCTTCCTTTACCGAAGGAAACAGCGCAATATTCGGCGTTACATGTCCGGCAGTACCGCCGCCGGTAAATACAATATGTTTCATAAGGCGTTATGCCCTCCATTCCTTCAATGCCTTGGCTAACTGGTCCGGACAGGATGTAGGCTTAAACCCGCACTTTATCCCTTCTAAACGGGCAATTACTTCTTCTGCAGGCATTCCCTCCACAAGACGTGCAATCCCTTGCAAATTCCCCTTGCACCCTCCGGTAAACCGGACATTCTTTATGCAGCCGTCCTCTATATCAAAATCAATCTCACTTGAACAAACTCCGGATGTTTTATATCTCATAAGTATGCTCCTTTCTCTTGCCAATACAATCTTTTCAAATTCCCGGCAAATCCTGCCGCAGCCTGCTCCTGATCCCGGAATCCGCATTTCATTATACGGGATAGTCTTTGGAAAATCAAGGAAAATCACAGAAAATTCATTGACATATGCGGCACAAAATCCCCGTTGCTCTATTGTATGCCAAACGCTGTCAGACTGTGCCTTACGACTGCTTGAATTTGCCGGTCATCTTCCGGAAATCCTCCGAAAGAGCGGCAAACTGCCTGCTTTTCGTTGTCAGCTCTTCTGCCGTCTGCGTCTGCTGCTTTGTACTTTCCAATGCCTCTACGCTGGCCTCCTGACAAATCCTGATATTATCATCGATAGAACAAAACATCTGCGTTATCATTTTCTGGTTTTCAATAAACTCCTGCAATGACTCTTTTAATTCGCCGTTTATCTTTTCGGCATCTGCCACCGAGCCGTTGATTTTCATAAGCAGCTCCAACACCTTCTGCGATGCTGATACATTTTTATCAAAGTCCTGTGACGCCCCTGCAATTACCTTTGCAATACTCTGAATCAACATCTGTATCCCGCTTACCTGGCTGCGGATATCCTCGGTTGCGCGCGCTGTATTTCCGGCAAGTACACGGATTTCCTCCGCAACAACCGCAAAGCCCTTCCCGGCTTCCCCTGCCCTTGCCGCCTCAATCGACGCATTCAGCGCCAAAAGATTCGTCTGGGAGGAGATTCCCATAATCGTCGAAACAATCGCTGTAATATTCTCCGACATTTCCTCCAGCCTGCCGATATCCTCATAAATATTCCGGACATGCCCGCCGGAGATGTCTGACGAGGTTTCTAACTCCTTTGCACTCTGCACAGATTCGCCAAGATGTGAAATCATTGCAGCTATAGAGCCCTCCATTACCGTAAAGTTCGTCCGGAACAGGGAAACGCTTTCATCAAACAGCTCCAGCCCCTTCTTCCGCTCCTTCATATCCTCCGCCTGGCCGCTTAACGTGCTGGCAATCCGGTCCATCTGCTCGTCTACCTTCCCGATTCCAGCAGTAATTTCCTCCGTTACCTTCTGAATTGAGCTGCCAAAGCCGTCCAAATCCTGTTCCGCCTGCCCGCAGACAGAGAGCAGACCGCTCAGATTGCCCATCAGCTTATTAAACTCCATATAGAGCCTTTCGATTTCCCTGGTAGAAGAGACAGAACTGCTTTGACTGACAGAGCCGCTTTGAATCTGTTCCGTCAGCTTTACAATCGGCTTTGTCACGGTTTTTGCAAGAAGAACTACCACCCCGACTACAACCAGAACCGATGCAAGCAGAATCACCGCATAGGCACGGAACAAAAGAGAGGTCTGCTTCTGAATGATACTGCTGCTGACAGCGGTAATCACGTACCAGCCACAGTCCTCAATCGGGTTGATATAAAAGGTACGCGTTACGCCATCGTAATCCTTGAGCGTAACAGAGGTCTTCCCGCTTTTTACTGCCTGTGCAAGCTCCGCATAGGAGGCAATCCCTCCTGCATCAATACTGACCGGCTCATCCTCCACATAGGCAAAGGAATTGCTTGGATGCGTAACAACGCCATAAGCGGAGTCTGCCAAAAAGCAGTAGCTGTCCTCTGGAAGCGTCTGGCTTCCGACAATCTGAACCAGGGTATCGACAAAAATATCCGCTGCCAGCACACCCTTTACCGTACCTCCGTCCATAATCCGGACCGAAAGCGTAATAACAAGGCTTCCGGAATCATAATCCCGGTATGGCGTGGAAAATGCCACCCGGTCCGTGCCAAGCGCCTCCTGGTACCAGCTCCTTTTGGTAAAATCCACGGAAGGGTCCGGTACATAGCCGGTGCCGGACGCCATGACATTGTCCTCCG
This sequence comes from uncultured Lachnospiraceae bacterium, assembly GCA_910577175.1. Classification (GTDB taxonomy): domain Bacteria; phylum Bacillota; class Clostridia; order Lachnospirales; family Lachnospiraceae; genus SIG307. The sequence goes on from CAJTLU010000011.1 coordinate 26,136, forward strand.
ACGTATAGTACAGGTCATAAATATACCCTTCTTCGTTATATCCGTTTACAATTCCCGTAAGATACTCTGCCAGAAACTTCTGTTCATACTCCTTTGTTACCTCTATCATAGCCGCCTGATTTAAAAGAAGCTCCTGCTCCGCGGTAAGCCATGTCCGAATCTGGTTGGTCGTGTTTTCCGTGCTTATCCGGCAGCTGTCAATGGACAGCTTTTCCACCTGGCCTGATGAAATATTATATGTAATCACCGCCATAATCATCATGCAGACCAGCGTAACCGCCGAGATAGAAACAGCCAGCTTTCCTCTTAATGTTTTTACTGCCATAGTCCTCTCTCCTCTTAAGCTATTTTTATCTAAGTTTATGCACTATGAAAGGGCTGCGGAACCGTTGGTCCCTCACCCCTCTCTCTGCCTTTGCGGACATTATATCACAGAACCCTGCTGTTTGAAAAGAGGCAGCTTGAGTTGCTGCATCTTATATGCCCTTTTGTGTTCCGGGTCATTCAAAAAATGTGGAAACGCAAGGGCAGTTTGACCCTTGTACTTTTTTCCTCTTTATGCTAAACTAGTTAATATCATATAAAAGGCAGAGGAGAGAATATGCCATGAAAAAGCTCGGGATTATCGGCGCAATGGACGAGGAAGTTGCGCGCTTAAAGGAAAACATGAAGAACGCCCGCGTAACCGAACGGGCATCTCTGACATTTTATGAGGGAGAGCTGATGGGGCTGCCGGTTGTAATTGTACGTTCCGGTATCGGCAAGGTAAATGCCGCTATCTGCGCCCAGCAGCTGATTGACCGGTTTGAAACTGACTGTATTATCAATACCGGAATTGCCGGCTCCCTGAATGCAAAAATCAACATCGGTGATATCGTGCTTTCTACCGATGCCATGCAGCACGATATGGACGCTACCGTCTTCGGCTACGATGTCGGCATCATTCCGCGGATGGATACCTCGGCATTTGCGGCAGACGAGTTCCTGCGCGCACTGGCCGCTTCCGTCTGTCACGAGGTAAATCCAGAAATTGCCGTACATACAGGCCGCGTTTTAAGCGGTGACCAGTTTATTGCGGCAAAGGAAAAGAAGGAATGGCTGGTTTCTGCCTTTTCCGGCATATGCACCGAAATGGAGGGCGCAGCGATTGCGCAGACCGCATATAACAACGGCGTTCCGTTCCTGATTATCCGCGCCATCTCCGACAAGGCAGACGACTCTGCAAGCGAGGACTACCCGGCTTTTGAGGCAAAAGCTATCCGCCATACGGTAAATCTGGTCTGCGGTCTGGCAAAAAAGCTGGCTGCACAGCCGTGAGACAGAGAAAGGAGCAATAAAATGCACCTTCATTACCAAGACGACCTGACAGGGATTACAAGGGAACAGCTCTCCTGTTTCTGTGTCGGGTGGAAATATCCGCTTAACGGTGAAGAGCTATATAAAATCTTACAAAACAGCTATACTTTTGTTCTGGCAGTAGACGGGAACCGGGTTGTAGGCTTTGTGAATGCCTTATCCGATGGTCTGAAATTTGCTTTTATCCCCATGCTTGAAGTATTACCGGACTATAAAAATCAAGGTATTGGCACAAAGCTTATGACACGATTGCTCGACAGACTGCACGATATCCAGAACATTGACTTAACCTGTGATATAGATCTGCAGACATTTTATGATAAATTCGGCATGTTAAAATCAAACGGAATGGTACTGAGAAAATATTTAACAGCCGAGGAAGCAAAAGCGTATCGAAACAATCAATAACCCGTCACATCTCCCTACAAGCGGTGAATCTTCCTGCAAGGCAGGGTTTTGCCTTATCCCGGGACATCGTGCAGGCAGATATTGCGAGCTATCTTTCACAACATCTGCCTGCATATTCTTCCTATAAAATTCTCTTTGCATCCCGTACTGCTACATCAGGTACTATGCCTGCTCCACGCCAAAGCCAAGGTCCTCGATTTCTTCCATTGCCTTAGCGATTACCGCGTCATCGCCCTCTACCTCTACCGTTTTTGTGTTCAGGTCTACCTTGTGCGTGATACCCGCTGCTCCCAGTGCCTTTTCAATTCTTGCCACGCAGCCTTCGCAGCGCATTCCTTCGATGTTTAATGTTGTCATTTCTTTTCTTCCTTTCTACTATAATATATTTATGGTTAATAACCCTTACCGCCAGTAAGGACTTGCCCATCCTGGTTTTTCACATAAAACCCTTTCTTTTCAGACTTTACAGCTTTTTCGTCCGCAGGCGCAACGCATTTCCTACTACAAAGACGGAGCTTAACGACATCGCAAAGCCGCCTAGCATCGGATTTAGCAAAAGCCCGTTGAACGGATAAAGCAGCCCTGCCGCAACCGGAATCCCGATACTGTTATAGAAAAACGCCCAGAACAGATTCTGCTTGATATTGCGTATCGTCAGCCGCCCGAGGTGAATTGCACGGGCTACGTCCCGCAGGTCGGATTTCACAAGGACAATCGACGCTGATTCGATGGCAATATCGCTTCCGCTGCCAATTGCGGCGCCGCAGTCTGCCGCCGCAAGGGCCGGTGCGTCGTTGATGCCGTCGCCTACCATCATAACCCGTTCGCCTGCCTCCTTACGCCCGGCTACTACTTTTGCTTTATCCTCCGGCAGCACCTCTGCAATAATTTCATCCACACCCGCCTGCCTGCCGATTGCTTCTGCCGCCCGTTTATTATCACCGGTCAGCATACACACATGGACGCCCATCTGGCGCAGTGTGACAATGGCTTCGGCGCTGGTTTCCTTGATGCGGTCAGAGATACCGAGAATACCTATCACCTCTGGCTGTCTGTTTTCTGCTTCTCCTTCTTCTGTCGCTGCCTTCTCCTGCGCCGCCTTCTTTCCTTCCGTTCCCGCCGCTACTGCAAGCACCGTCTGTCCTGCTTCCGCAAATTTCTCCGCTAACGGCTCTGCTTCCGTCACGTCGATTCCGCATTCTTTCAGATAGTGCAGACTCCCGACATACACCGGCGTTCCCCGGTAACGCGCATATACGCCCATGCCGGTCGCACTCTGGAAGTCCGTCGTGTCCGCAGAAATGCTCCGGAACTCTTCTTCCGGAAATACCTCCGTCGCGGCTTCCCGCACCGCACGCGCAAGCGGATGCTCGCTGAAGCTTTCTGCGGCAGCCACAAGGCGCAACAGACTTTCCTCCTCACTTCCCGCCGGAATCTCCCCGGCAGAAAAGTCTCTTTTCTCCGTATCCTTTCCGCAGACCGCAAGAGAAGCAACCCTTGGCTTTCCCTCGGTAATCGTTCCCGTCTTATCGAGAATTACTGTGCTGACACGGCTGACCGCCTCCAGCGCTTCTCCGCTTTTGATTAAAATCCCATGGGAAGCGCCAAGCCCGGTTCCGACCATAATCGCCGTCGGCGTCGCAAGCCCCAAGGCGCACGGACATGCAATCACAAGCACCGATACGAAAATCCGTAGCGCAAACGAAAAGTCCTTCATAAGAAGCAGCCATACCAGCCCTGCTACAAACGCAATTACCATAACTGCCGGAACAAAGTAGCCCGACACAATATCCGCCATTCTTGCAATCGGCGCCTTTTTCTCCTGTGCCTCCTCCATCAGCCGGACAATGCCCGCCAATGTCGTTTCTTCCCCGGTACGTGTTACTTCAACCGTCAGCATTCCGTTATAATTTACTGAACCGCCGATGACGCTGCTGCCTTCTGCCTTTTCCACGGGAATGCTTTCTCCCGTCAGCATGGACTCGTCTACCGCACTGCTTCCGGCAGTCACAACACCGTCCGCCGGTACTGCGCTGCCCGGCCGCACAATAACCTTATCCCCGATACAAAGTAACTCCGACGCAATCTCCTTTTCTCCCTCTTCGGTCAGCAGAATTGCCTTCTTTGGCGCAAGCGCAAGAAGCTTTGTAATTGCCTTAGAAGTCTTTCCCTTACTCCGGCGCTCCATATACTTTCCGAGCATAATCAGCGTAATGACTACCGCCGCAGATTCATAATACAGATGATGTACTGCCATGGCATCCTGCCGGACAATGACAGTCTGTACCAGACTATAGAGAAATGCTGCCGTCGTGCCGACCGCTACCAGGGTATCCATATTCGGATTTCCGGAAAAAAGCGCCTTATAGCCTACAATGAAAAAGTTTCTGCCACAGTAAAGCACCGGAAGCGTCAAAAGCAGCTGCACCAGTGCAAACACAAACGGAGCCTCTGCCGGTGATAGAAACGCCGGGAGCGGAAGCGGCTTGGGCAGCATATGTCCCATTGCCAGATACAGAAGTGGTATTGCAAACACCGCCGCAATCATCAACCGCCGCTTTCCTGCCGCCAGCTCCTTTACTTCCTTCTGTGCTTCTTCCTCCCGCCGTTTTGCACTGTCCACATACGGCGTAATCCCGAAGCCTGCCTTCTCTACCTTTGCGATAATATCTCCGGACGCGGTCTGTGTTTCATCATAAATCACCGTAAGCCTTGCGGCCACCAGATTTACACTTGCTTCTTTCATTCCCGGAAGCCTTCTTGTCACCCGCTCTACCGCAGCACTGCAGGCAGCGCAGGTCATCCCTTCAACCTTATAAACTTCCTTTTTAATAACCATCCCTCCTGTCTGCCGATAACCAAAATACTTTAACACACTAATACAGCATGGCATTTTCTGTGAAATAAAAAATAGTATACCCGGTTTTGCCTATAAAAAGTGTATGTATTCCTGCAAAGCACTTTTTGCTTTATAGAAATTCTCTTTAACACACTGACGTGTCAAGGCATTTCCAGGGTAAAAATAAGGCGCCGCCCTTTATTAAGGCCAGCACCTTGCTATCTTCTTTATTTACCGTGCCAGCCTCAACCAACCCTCAGCTTAAACTTCTGAAGCGCCCTGGCATCTTCGGAATCAATCTTTTCCATGGAAGCTCCAAGCTCACACATCTTCTGTGCAAACTTTTCATATCCACGGTCAACATATTCAATATGCTCTACTGTCGTATAACCGTCTGCCATCAGACCCGCCACAACCAAAGCCGCTCCGCAGCGTAAATCCAATGCCCGCACAGTCGCTCCTGTCAGCTTTTCCACGCCTTCGACTACTGCGCTGTTTCCTTCTACCACGCGGATACAGGCACCCATACGGGTCAGCTCATCCACATACATAAAGCGGTTTTCAAAAATTGTCTCTGTTACAATACTGGTTCCCTCTGCAACCGAAAGCAGGGTCGCCATAACCTGCTGCATATCCGTTGGAAATCCCGGATACGGAAGCGTCTTAATATTCGTATGAACGAGACGCTTTGACGCCACAACACGAACCGCATCGTCAAACTCCTCTACCTCGGCGCCGATTTCGACAAGCTTTGCCGTAATTGCCTCCAGATGCTTCGGAATTACATTCTTAATCAGGACATCGCCCTTTGTTGCCGCTGCTGCCAGCATAAAGGTCCCTGCCTCAATCTGGTCCGGAATAATGGAATAGGTGCTTCCATGCAGGGAAGCCACACCGGAAATACGGATGATATCCGTACCGGCACCTTTGATATTCGCCCCCATGCTGTTCAGGAAATTAGCTACCTCTACTACATGAGGCTCCTTCGCTGCATTCTCAAGAACTGTCTGTCCCTCTGCCATACTTGCCGCCAGCATCATGTTAATTGTAGCTCCGACGCTGGAACAGTCAAAGTAAATATGCGCACCGATTAATCGCTCTGCCTCTGCAATAATCATGCCATGCTGGATGACTACCTTTGCACCAAGCGCCTCAAAGCCCTTGATATGCTGGTCAATCGGTCTGCTCCCGATATTGCAGCCTCCCGGAAGCGGCACCTCAGCTCTTTTATATTTCCCTAATAAAGCGCCACACAGATAATAGCACGCCCTGATTTTTCTAAGATCATCATAACTTGCGATACAAGTAGTAATTGTGCCACCGGCAATACGCGCTTCGTGGACATTCGGACGCTCTACCATAGCGCCCAGTGCTCCGATTCCATTTAATAAAATATCAATATCACTGATATCCGGAAGATTATGTATTCTTACCGGCGCATCTGCCATAACAGCTGCTGCCAGTACGCCAAGTGCTGCATTTTTCGCTCCCCCGATAGTAACTTCGCCGACTAACGGCTTTCCGCCCTTAATAATGTATTGTTCCATAACTCACCTCAGATTTAGGTCTATTCTTACTATTCTTGTTCTATTTATTTTTCTTATAACAACACTTCTATTTTTTGTTAAACCTACATATAATTTCAATCCCATTTTTGTATAACTTTGCCTTCTTATGTTTGATTATACCACAAACTTTCGTTTTGTAAAGCACTTTTCTAAAACAGTAGATTTTTTCTCCAACTGTAGAATGACTATCTTCCTCTTTCTTCCTTCCGCTGTTCCAGCTTTTCTATTATTTCGGCTAACAGCATACCAATATCCTCCTGCGCGACATCCACTGTCACCTCCGCATAGCGTTCGTAATATGGGCGGCGTTCTTCCAACAGCATTTCTAAGGTCTGCCCTTCTTTTAATACCACGCCGCGCCTTGTCAAATCGCCAAGTCTCTTTTCCAGCTCCTGCAGCGGAACATGCAGATAAACTACCGTCCCGATTTCTGCGAAGTGCCGCATGGCACGTTCTGAATAGACCGCGCTTCCGCCCGGCGCAATCACCGTCCGCTCTGCATGTACTCCTGCGTTTACTTCCTCTTCAATTTTTAAAAACGCCTCCTGGCCTTTCTCTGCAATAATTTCCCGCAGCAGCTTTCCTTCCTGCTCCTGAATCAGAAGGTCCGTATCCAGAAAACGATAGTTGATTGCTTTCGCCAACAGCACGCCAAGCGTACTTTTTCCCGAGCCAGGCATGCCAATCAAAATTATATTCCTCGGTTTCACTTTTTATTCCTCCTATTTCTCTCTTGTCTTTTTCCCAAAAATCTAGTATAGTATATATACTACTATAGAATGCAGCTTGAAACGAAGGGAGAAGCTCTATGAATTTGCTGGAAATCGAACCACTCAGTGAACATACCGAACACAGAATCAAGCAGAATCTTAAGTTTAAGACCGGAAAGTTTGTTTGGCGTGTTCAGTTTACTGCACCGCTGAATCCGAATACCGTAAACAGTGTAAACATGTTTGTTACCGACGCGGAAACCAATTCCGTCCTGCGTACCGCAATCCGGTACGATGCGGAATCCAATTCCGTGGAAATCGAACCGTTAGAGCCTTACAAAAAAAACACGGCCTATATTCTCAACGTCACAAAAAATGTACGCTCCAAGGGCGGACAGAACTTAAAGGATGAAATCAAAATCAAGTTTACCGTATAACCCCGAAATCCTCTGCCGCAAGCTCCATAGCCCCTGCGGCAAGGAGATTACCGGCAGCAGCCATCGTAAGAATTGTTCCCTGATTCCGGTAATCCGCATTCTCAATTGCTGCCACCACCGTCTCCATTGTCTCTGCCAGTCTTCTCTCCTTTTTCTCCGTCCGGACTACCTGTTCTATTTTCCGTTCCAGAATCCTTCTCGCCTCTCTGCCGATTTCATAATCATGGGAACTGATGTATTCCAGCGCAAAGCTCATCAGCTCCCCGCGGCTATACTCCGGCAGATGAATCCGGTTATTAAACATCCGGTTGCATTCTGTATATCCACGCAGCAACTGGTTCATCGCATTGGCATTATCCTCTAATATCACGGCACTTGGAACCCCTTCGCCGATAAAATCCATTAGCCCTGCAACGCTTTCTGCGGTCAAGTCTCCCGCACTCTCTATCACCAGACAGCAATCCCGTAACTGCCTGCTTTTTTCCGAAAGCCGAAGCTGGTTTAGCTTTGCCGCGCTGATTTTTGCTACGCGCGGGCTGTTCAGATACGAAAGCTCATACAAAAGCTTCACAAGGTAAGTGCCGAGCATCGTTTTTCCACTCTGCTTTCCGCCGGTAATCACCAGACAATGGCACCTCTTTTTCGCAGCCAGCAACATTCCAAGCACTTGGATTAGCTGTTTCCTCACACGCTCCACCCGGGCGTAGCCGTGCAATGCTTCTTCAAACACAACGCCATTTGCAGACAGACAGAATGCAAGCTCTGCGTTCAGCTCTGTCAGCGCCTCCTCCGGCTCTTCCCATACAGGCTCTTCTTCCAGCTCCTCGTTTGCAGGCCCGGACATCACCTCCTGTGCCGGAGCGCCTTCCGGCTCCTCGCTTACAGGCACGGACATCTTCTTTTCTTCCGGCTCTTCTTCCGACGGGAACAGGGAAATCTGCTCATATACTGCCTCTCCTGTTACCGTATCTTTCCCTGCCATCCAGACGCTCACCGGACCGCCCATGCTGCCATCCATGTCAGCTGCTGCCATTTCTTCCAGCGCTTTCTGGAGGTTCTCCTTTCCTTGTTCCGACAGACCTCTTTGGAAAAGGCTCCTCTCTTTTGCCTCTGCAGGCGCATAGCCGCCCTGATTCCATGCTTCTGTCTCACCGTTACGCTCTGCTTCTTGCGCTGTTCTGTATTCTTCCTCTTCAAAGCGGTACAGCTCTTCCTCTGCCGCCCTGCGTCCTTCCTCTTCAAAGCGGTACGGCTCTTCCTCTGCTGCCCTGTGTTCTTCCTCTTCAAAGCGGTACAGCTCTTCCTCTGCCGCCCCGCGTTCTTCCTCTTCAAAACGACGCAGCTCTTCCTCTGCTGCCCTGCGTTCCTCCTCTTCAAAACGGCGCAGCTCTTCCTCCTGCCTCCTGCGCTCTTCTTCTTCAAAACGGCGCTGCTCTTCTTCCTTCTGGCTGCTCCTTGTACGGATATCCTCTGCCGAAAGCTCTCCGCGGTAATAGGCCTGCAGCGCTTTCGCACGCTCCACATAAGTACCCTCTCCAAACCAAAGAACCAGGTCGGCACATTCTGCCATGCACTCCTGCTCCCTGCCGAGCTTGTGATAGAGCTTTGCCAGCTCATACCCATACTTTTCCGTATATTCTTCTGCCTTTAATGTCTGTAAAATCGGCAAAAGCTCCTCATCCGGCCAATGCATCTGCCGCCCGATACGGTATTCATAAATATAATTTCTCGGGTCGCCCCCGGAAATTCTGCAATATTCCTTTAAATAAGCGCCTGCTTCCTTCGGATTTTTCTCAGCAAGGCAGACCTCCATCAGCTCCTCGAGCACACGCCAGGTTGCCTTTTTTTCATAAATGCGCAGCAAAAACTCCTTTGCTGTCTCATACTCCCCGCATTTACGATAGAGCGCGGAAAGAAGAAAAAGGTCGGTACTGTCCTTTAAGCGCTCCCTACGGAGCCCGTCTGCTGCGGCCTTTGCCTCCTCGTACCTTCCGTTCTCAAAAAGCGTTCTGATATCTTCCAGCTTTACAATCGCACGATAACGTTCCATTCCCATAATGCTACACCTCCGAAATATCCAGACTTGTCTGTTCAAACTGCAAAGGAATAAACTCTGCCGAGTCTGCCTCCACACGACTGCAATAATCCACAACCACTGTCTGCTGCCTGCCGTCAATCAGCTTCTGTCCGAGCACATAATTTACATCAAACCGCCCCGTAATTGCCGGTGTGGTTCCACGCGCCGGTACAATCAGCTGGACATGGTTCGCACGAAGCAGCTCAAAAATCGGCTCCCAGATATACACATCCTTTGCCGCCCCGAACGGGTTGTCAATAAAGATAACCTTCCGCAGTCCTGCAGAATCTCCTCTCGGAGAATAGATACTGGAAATATAGTTAATTACTGCAATCAGAAACTGGATATAAATCCCCTGGGACTGCCCGGTACTGCCGACCGCCTCTTCATAACGCAGATGACGGCTCTGCTCTTTCATACGCTCCCGCTTGTATAAAAGCAGGCGGATTGCATTCATATCCGTTACAATAACGGAAAACAGCCTCTTATACGACAGCGCCGTGCGGATGTACTTCATACGCTCCGTCTGCGATGGAAGCTTGTCCGTTTCCTGTATCACAGAGTCGATATAGCCTGCCATCCTCTCTTTGAAAAACTCCTCTTTTACATAAGGAATCTGCAATGAAATCATTGGAATCTGCTCACCGTCCAGTACAATTTTGGAGAGCTTCGGCAGACGCTCTAAGTCCGCCTTAATATTTAAACAGCGCTGCAGACACTGGCTTTCAAAATTCTCTTTCATGCTTTCCAAGTCCCCGAGACCGGCTTCAATCCTGCTCCGCTCCAGCTGTAAGCACTCGATAACCTCCTTTATACCAGAAACTGCCTCCTCTGTTTCCCGGCTGCTCTTCGGCATTGCCACGCTGCTTCCGATTTCTTCCGCAAGTTCCTGCGCGCCAAGTACTTGCAAAGTTTCCATCGTCTTCTGACGGTTGCGGTAAAACTCGTCCTGCCGCTTGAGAAGCTCTCTTGCACACGCCGCATAGCGCTCCCTTGCCTCTTTATAGCACTCCGGAAGCCGGACATTATATTCGAGCCTGCCGCAGTCCTTTGTCAGAGAAGCCATATTCTCAAACATACGGGCAATTTCATTACGGATTACCATATAGCCGGAAAGCTCCTCTGAAAGCGCATCCTGCTGCTTTTTCAGCTCTTCCACCTGCTTTTTCTTTTCCTCAATCTGCACGCGCCGCTTTGCAAGAAATGCCTCCAGCTTTTCTCCTGTCAGCTCCACCGGGCGGTACACCCCGTACTGTTCTGCAATTGCCGCCTCCACCTGGCTGTTCTTTCCTTCCAGACGGAACAGCTTTTCCTGCAGTTCCCTGCACCTATGCTCTGTCTGTCCTGCCTGCGCGGAAAGTACGTTAATTTCCTCCTCTAACTTTGCCAGCTCCGCTTCGGAAGTTTCATATATCTCATTTTTCTCATATAGCTCAGATAATTCCGCAATACTAAGACCCTTTGTACGGATATTCCTCAACAGCCGGTTCATCGCCGACACATAAGAATCCAACAGCCGCTGCTTGTCCTCCATAGAGGAAGACTCAGTATGAAGCGCTGCAATCTTTCCGTCAATCTGTACAGCAAGCTCGCCGATTTCTAACGATACCTGCGCAGGCTCGCCCTCTATATCATAAATAGCATAGCTTTCCCAGATGCGCCCAAGCTCCTCTGCCTGTGCGCGCAGTCTTTCGACCTCCGCACTCTTTGCGGCATGCTCTGCCGCAAGGGTCTCTGTCATTTCCTTTGCTTCTTTTCTCCACTCCTGCAGCCGTTCTCCCTTTTCCGAAAGCTCACGGATTACTTTTTCCCGTTCCTCTGCCTGTGCATTTAATTCCATAATAAGGCGGCAGGTCTGCAGCTCCCTTTCACAGTCTGCAATCTCCTTCGCACATTCCTCCTCCTCGGCAGGAATCCGGCACAGGTGTTTCGAAAGCGCCGAAAGCTTTTCGTTTTCCTCTCTTAGCGTTTCTGAAAGCGCTTCCTCTTTTACATCTGTAACTCCATATTCTGTCTTTTTAGAATGCATCTTTTCGTAATACCGCTTCACAAAGCTGGTTAAAAACTCCTCATCCTCCTCATACGCTTCCAGAAGCGAACGCAGGCGGTTCTTTCCATACTCTGCTTCCTCCTCCAGACGGGCCAGGCGCACCAGTTCCTTCTGTCGCGCCTTTTCCTCCAGCAATACCTCCTGATTTCCTGCACAAAAAAGCATCTGTTCCCGGTGGAACAGCTCTTTCCCGGCACAAAACGGCTCACTGCGGAGCAGCGGTACCACTGTCCCTGCCGGGACACACTCCGCAAGCAGGGAATCCTCAAGCGCCTCCGAAAAGCCATCGGTAATCACCGCAAACGGCAGTCCTGCAAAATGGCGCAGCAAAGCCTCCTGTTCCTCCGGGGTTTTCTCCTGCAGGTACTCTGCTCCTGTAACTGCTTTCTTTTTATATCTGGTACAAATATATTCCTTTACGGTTTCCGCTGCCTCTGTAGCAGAAAACAGCTTTCCCTCCTCTATCTCCTGCCGCCTTTTCTTTGCAGCCAGGCCCTGCTCCAGAAGCCTTGCCTGCTCCGCATACGCTTCCCGGCAGCGAAGGCGCACCGCCTCCCTTAGGGCACGGTAATCCTTTTCCCTGTACGCCTCCGCTAACTTGTCGGCACGTACCTTTTCCTCTGAAAGCTTTTCCTGCTCTGCCGCCAAAAGTGCTGCTGCCTCATGGTAGCGTGCCAGCTCTGTTTCAGCATGCCGTACTGCGGCAAGCACGCCCTCCTGCTCTTTGACCAGACGCTTCTTCTCTTCTGCAAGCAGCGCATGCCTTGCTGCCGCCCTTGCCTTCTGCGCCTCACACCTGTCTGCATGCTCCGACGCTTCCTCAGCGAGCAAAAGTCCTATTGCATCCTTTTGCTCCCTCACCTTTGCATAAAGCACAGAAAGCTCCTTTTTCGCCTGCTCCAGAAGCACTTCCGTTACCGCAGCCTCCCGCTCCACATCCTTCCCGGAGCTTTCCGCCGTTTTATATTTTAACAGGACGCCCGCCTTCGCATGTTCTGCCGCTACAAGCGCCTCCAAAAGCTCTTCCTCGTAATACTCCTTTTTCTGCTTATACGCACGTACCAGGGCAGAAATTTCCCCCTGCAGGCCGCTCTGCTCCGTCATTGCCTGCAGCGTTACTGCCGTTTCGTCACGCTTTTTCTTCTCTTCCAGATAATCCAGATAATCGTTAGCACATTCTTTGCGCACCAATAACGCAGAAAGTGCCTCTTTCCGCTCTTTTTTCTGTTCCAGTTCCGAAAGAAGCTCCTTAACCTGTCCGGCATAGTCCTCTGCCAGCCCACGGTCCTTGGAAAGCCCGCCTGCCAGAAGCTCTGCCTCATAGGTACGAAGCTCCTCTCCCGTCTTACGCTCTGCTTCCCTTAACCCGTCTGCCGCCTGCTCCCGTTCCTCCAGATAGTACTCTGCCGTATTATAAATGCGATTCAGCTGTGTCCTTGCTTCTCCCTGCTCCTTATAAACCGAGCCGAGGAACGCAATGCGGTTGGAAAATTCCGAAAGCACTTCTTCCTGCCTGTCATAGCTCCGGATCGCATCCTTCTGCTTTGCAAGCTCCACCAGTCTGTCCTTCATATCGAGAAGGGTCTTTGACATCGTATCCTGTATCTCCTCCAGCCCTGCCTTTCTGCGGAAGGAGGTTCCCAGAATTTCCTCAATCAGTAAATCTTCAACGACCTTACGCGCCGTTTTGTAATTCGTTTCAAAATAAGTACGAACGTGTCCTTCTGTTTTATTGATTCCGCGGATGATTTCCCATTCGCTTTCATAAATGCCATAGCCCGCAATAAAGTCCTGATACTCTCCCTTGCGGTCAAACACGCGCACCATCAAAGAAGCGTCCCGCTCCAGCTCCTTTAAATACCGGCGCAGGCCGCTGTAGGTAATCCGCTCCTTCTCCTTCACCAACGGAAGATTGCGGATGTCGTTTTCGTTGTAATCCCGGTAAAAAATGCAATAATTGAAATACTCGATAGACGCGGTATCCTTCGTCTCTTCCTCCGGCTCCGCCGCCTTTCGTGCACAAAATCCCGTTGTCATATACCGGAACCCGTCCCAGATATTCTCCTCATCTAACTGCCACTCAATCAGGGAATGAATCGTCTTGCTGCCCTCGCCGCTCCGGAACAGCTTTTCCACCGGCTGCTTTTCGTCCAGGGTACAATTCGGAAGCATATTCTGCAAAAGCAGCAGAAGCAATACGCTCTTTCCACCGCCGTTTGCCAGGTCGTACAGCATATTTCCGCAAAACGGCTTCATCAAAAAGTCGTCATACGCCTGCGTCCCGAAATTATATTTTACGTTATTCACACGAATACGGCTAATATGCGGCACCGCTTTCTCCTCCTTTGTTCCATTGCGTCTGCAGCTCGTAAAGCCTTCCCTTTTCTTCCTCAAAATATCTCCGGAGCAGGGCATGCATACGGTTCGTAGGATAATATCGTTCCTGCGCTTCGGTAAACAGCCCCTGGGAAACCAGAAAATTGAATACAAGCTTAATAAAACCGCTTTTGGAACCGCGCCCTGCACGGATTCCCTGCGCCTCCTCATTGGCAATGACCGGCAGCTCGTCCCACAATACCGCCAGTGCGGTAAAGCTCTGCTCCTCCGGCGTTTCGCTGGAAAACCGGTGCAGCTTTGAAATCGCCTCTGCCAACGAACGGTTCACCGCTTCCATCAAATCCTCCGCCCTGATATACTCTGTATAGTTATAGGTGGCAGAGTCCTGATAAAAACACGTCGCCGCCTGATAAATCAAATAATAGCAAAGATACAGCTCCTTGTTTAAGCGCAGTCCCATCAGACGCTTCAGGTCCTCATTCGAATAACCGAACACGCGGTTACGCTCACCTACAGAAACATACAGCGCATTATGATATGCATAGACCCGCAGATTCAGCTTTTTTAACATCAGCTCTAAGGCGTCACTCACCTCGCCCGATTCATAATACGCCTCGTACAGTCCTGCATTCTTTCCGCCTCCGGCTTCCACCGGCTCCCCTGTCAGAAGCGCCGCCAAAAGCTCCGCAGCCTTTTCGAGATTTTTCTGTTCCATTGCTCTTCCCGCCTTCACTTTAGTTCATCCGCTCAAACACAATCTCCGTTGTCGTAAACACCGCATCCCGCTCCGGTCCCGCTATCCGGTGAAAGAGCTCCGCAGCCTCCGGCTCCATAACCAGCCGGAACTTAAGCCTTTTATACTTTTGTCCTGACGGTTCCCGCAGCATTTCTGCAAGAATACCCTCAAGAAATGTTTCCTGCTTTTTCTGCACCTGTGCAAGGTCATACTCCTTTTTCTGGCAGAGATGTACCAGAAAGGAATAGTAGTCGCTATTCCGGAAAATGCCGTCAAAATACTTAATTACCAGCTTCCGGTTCAGCTCTGAAAGCGTAATCCGCTCCGAAAGTAACAGCTCGTCAAACAGCGTCTTTGCAATTGCCGTATAGTTCCCGGAAATCCGTTCCTCCTCTATCTCATCCTCAAACAAATACGGAACCTCGTCCGTGGCTCCGGCAGGCTCCGCTGCTTCTCCCGACTCTGCAGGAGGGGAAAGAAGTCCGTCCGTTTGAAGCAGGGAAAACTGTTTATGCAGTCTTGGCAACAACAACGGTTCAACCAGATGGGAAAGAAGCGACATATCCCCCGCCTCTCTGGCAGCTGCCACAAAAGCACGGAAATCAAAGGCTCCGCGCAGCCTGCTGTATTTATACTTGCGGATGATTTCGTCTGCGCGCAGCTGCAAATCCATACAGTCGGAAAGCAGCTCTCCGTGATTTGCCATTGCCCTCTTTAACTCGGTTTCTAACTGGTAGATACCACGCAGCGCCCCGGCATCACGCTCCTCGGGAAGCGCTTCCTCTGCCTTTGCACGTGCCCGCTCCATAAGCTCCATATTATGGGCAAACAACTTCTGCTCCTCCGAAAGCCAGCGTAGTCCTGTCTGATTAAACTCCTCTAACAGTCTGACCCCGTCAAACACATTGCTGCCTAATAATGCCAATACTTCCTTCTTTTGCACACGCAGCCGGCTTACCTCGCTGTTAATCCGCCGGATGACGTCGATTCCACCCTTAAAGTTCTTCGTATGTATCATCTTTTCCAGCAGAATCTGCTGGATACTGATTTTACTTTCATCCTGGATTTCTTTCGTATCCAGATAAAACTCAATGGCGTCTGCCGTGATATGATACAGTACCGTATTCCCGGAAAGTACAGAATCAATCAGCTTCATCCGCACCGCCGCCTTTGCCTTTTTTGCCGGGTCAAAATACTCCATCACAAAAGGCTTTCCGTCGTTTTTAAGCTTATCAAAAATATAGTCAATCAGCTCTTTTTCCTCTGCCTCGGGCAAAGAAAGACCGAAGTCCCTTGTAAGGACATCAGAAAGGAACGCATAAATCTCCGGATACTGCAGGGCACGGTCGTTAAACTGATTCTCCTCGATAAAATACCGGAGCACCGCCAGCGTAATGTAGCCCATGTCAAGAAAGGCATACTTTCCTTCTTTAAACAAATGAAACGCGGTATTCTGAAGACAGAAAAACGGATAATACCGCCTCAGGTTCTGCATACGGGTACTATGAAAATCTATCATATCCTGCAGCATCTGATATGTACCGTCCATACCGCGCCTCCTCTTTTGTCTCTCCCTGCACGCCCTTAATGTTCCTTATAATATAAAAGCGTATCTGCCAGCTCCTTCGGAAGTTCGCTTCCGTCCTTTGTAAGAGCACGATGTCTGAGCTCCGTCTCGCGGATCTTTTTCGCACGCTCTCTCGTCTGCCTTGCCATTGCTTCTTCAAACGCCGGCTGCTGCAGCTTTGCGCGGATCTTGATATCAAACGGGCAATAGGTTGCTAAAATCTCACGCGCAATTTTATTCAGCTTAAGCGCGCCGCCCGACTCATACTTAATCCATATCTCATAGTCCATGGCGTATACTTCACGATAATTATTCTTACACTTTTGCAGCTGTGTCTTTACCTTTTCCTTTCGTTCCTCGGAAATATCCCTGTTCTTTTTATAATACATCAGGTAGTCCGTATACTCCGATGTCAGCGACTTAATCTGGATGTTATTCCATGCAGCTCCCTGTATGGTACGGCAAAGCTCCCAGCGGTAGCGCCCGCAGACGCAGACCATCAAATCCTCTATCGAAACCTCGCTGAACAGCGGTAACAGAAATCTGCCCGGCGTATCCCTGCGGCGACAGCTGATATCCTGCCATAAAATACTCTTGGTTCCCATCGTCGGGAGCAGGATAATATCCGGTAAAATCTCCGTCATCCGGTATTCCTTCTCAATACCAAGCTCCTTGTTCATGTACAAAAACTCGCGGTAAAACAGCGAATAATCCAGACTACGCAGCCAGTCCAGAGACTTTAACACCGTCTGCTTGGAAAGGAAGGCACGGTCTATGTCACCCACTAAAAGCTCTTCATAAAGGAACGGAACAAAGATACTTAACTGGCCGTTTACCAGACGATGGTTGTAGCGGAACAGGTTCTGTACCTCATAATGCAACCGTTCGTCCATATTTTTAAACTTTTCAGCCTCTTCTTCTTCGGTAATCTCCCCGCTCTTTTTCAGCTCACGCAGCATTTCCGAATATTCCTGGTCAAACTCGTTTTTGGACGGGTCTCTTTTTCCTTCATAAACCCAGGTCAGCCATTCCCTCACCGTGAAAACATGACAAGCCATTTCTTCTACGCTGACAGGCTCCAGCACCAGCTTCTCTAACTCCAACATCTGTGCGCGTGTAATAAGCTTTTCATCCAAAAGCCCGAACTCCAGAAACATCTTTATTGCAATCGGGATTTCCTTCTCGTCTTTCTTGTACGACTTCCGGAACGCAGCCTCATAAATGCGGTAAAAACCGTCTGAAAGCTGCTTTCTGAGCCTGCGCACAATGTCCTCCGTAGAAGACTTATCCTCCAGTTCCGCAAATGCCTTCACCAACGCGGCGTATTCTGTCGCCTCTTCTTCCGAAATACCCGTATAAGCAAAAATCTGCTCCAGGGTATTCTCGCACGGCTCTTCTGAGGTCACCGTCGTCTCCTCGTTCTGCTTTCTCGCCTCACGCCGCTTCTCGTGCGCCGCAAACGGTACTCCCGCACACTTCTCAAACAGCGTGACAAGCTTGCTGATTTCCTTCTCTGCTACCTCCTGAAGCGTAACGGCAGCCTTCCCGGCATCCTCAGACTTTGCCATATTCCCTAGCGTACAAAGAAAGAAAAACAGATTATCTGCACCACCGTTAATCAGAACCGCTCCCAGCCGCCGTACAAAGTTTCCGACATTTATGCTCTCCTCTAACAGTGCCTGGAATATCGTTATCTGCTCTTCAATATGGCGCATCGGCACCCTGACGGCACAGGAAAAATAGGTCTTCTGAATCCCCGCCGGTATCTTGGCAGACTCCAGATAATAGTCCAGCCACTCCGGCGGAGCCGCCGGAACCATGGTTTCCTTTCCAGCCTCCGGAAGCAGCTCAGCACGCAGCTCTTCCATCTTGCACCATGCGCAATACTGACGGTACAGCTCCGCAATCACCTCCGGAAGCTGCTGCGCCTCTGAAAGATACGCCCCCTGCTTCGTATAAAGCTCCGTAATAAAATGTCCGAGGGATGCCGTTATCCTTCCGCAATATTCGTTATTTGACTCCAGAATCAGCTCCAGGTCAGCCGGCTTTTTTACCGGAAATGCGTATACCGTCATATCCTCTAACGCAATACAGCTTAACAGCCGCTGCCCGGCATAAACATCCCATAAGTCAAGGAAGTCCCCGCTTCCTGCTGTCAGCCGGACATTGGAATTGAACAATACTGCCTTTCCTTTTACTAATATAAAAATACCGTCCGGCTCCGTACCCTCTTCAAATAGTCGTTCCCCTTTCGGGATTTGGCTTACTCCACTTTTTTTAATCGTTACTGACATTTTCATACTCCATTTTTCAAATTTTTTCTAAAGAATAGTATACTCCTTTTCCGACATAAAAGAAAGCTATTTTTCAATCTTTCTGCCCTCTAGGCGTAATTTCCCAAAAAAGTCCCGCAGCAATCCGGCACACTCCTCCTCCATGACGCCGCACTCAAATTCCACCGTATGGTTAAAGCCCGGCGTATTCAGCACATTAATCACTGAACCGGCGCTGCCCGCCTTCGGATTCCTGCAGCCTGCCACAACCCGCGGAATCCGGGCCTGCACGATTGCGCCTGCGCACATCGGACAGGGTTCCAGCGTCACATAAAGCGTACAGTTCTCTAACCGCCAGTCATGGAACAGACGGCTTCCCTTGCGGATTACCGCAATTTCGGCATGGGCAAGGGTTGTTTTGTCGGTATTACGCCGGTTATACCCCCTTGCTACAATCTTTCCGCCACTGACTAAAACGCTTCCGATTGGCACCTCACCCAGTGCCGCCGCCTTCTTTGCCTGCCGCAGCGCTTCCCGCATAAAATATGCCTCTTCCTCCTGCTGCCGCGCTTTCTCTTCGGAACGCTGCGCATTTCTCTTTTCCTCTTTTTCCCGTTTCCGCGCCTGCCGTTTTAAAAAAGCACGTTCCTTCGCTTCACGGTCTGCCTGCCTCTGACTGTTTTCCTGCTGCTCCATCTACTGCTCCTCTGTCTTATAATAGTCTCTTTGCTCCTCCGTCCAAAAGCCAAGTCCCCGGTAAAGCTTCTCCGCCGGATGGTTCTTAGAAGATACCTGAAGCCGGATACGTTCTGCTCCTTTGCCTGCAAGCAGGCAGGCAGTTTCACAGATAAGGCGCTTTGCAAGCCCCTGCCGCCGGAACTTCTCTTTCGTTTCCAGACAGAACAGATACCATTCCTTTCCTGTAGCGGACGGCATGACAAGACATTCCGCCGCTTCCTCCTCTGCGCAAAACAGACGGCAGGAAATCTGCCCGTCCGCCTCTGCAGAACAAAAAAAGGTGATCTCCTCTTTTCCTGCACGTTCTGTTGCACCCGTTCCAGACTCCCTTGCGAGCGTACCGGTATCACAGCATAGCATATATTCTGAAAATGAGAGAGAGAGCCGCACGCCGCACTCTCTCCCTTCCCAAAAAGCAAAGCGCGGGTCTGCCACAGTATATACCTCCTCCACCAAAAACCGGCGGCACTCGGCAAGCGCTGCCGTAAACAGCGCCGGCAATATCTCTTTTTCCTCTGAAAATACCGCGACTGTAAACTCTGCTTCCTGCTCCGTTGGAAAAAACACCGAAAGAACCCCCTGATATCTCCGTCTTGTCCCATAAAAAAAGAAGCAAGCCGCCTCCGGCAGTGCATTCATCTCTTCCTCTAAAAAAAGCGAAGCAGACAAGCTGCCTCGGTTCTCATACTCCTCTATCCTGTTCCGGAGTCTTTTACGTTCCCATAACGTCAATCGTTTTGCTGTTGTTACCATTTTCAAAAATCCTCTGCCCGAAACATCATATTTCATCTGATTTTATCATAGCATAATCACAGTAAAATTACAACTGCCCCAAAACACCGTTTTTTACCGCTTAAATTAATATTCTATTCAAAAACTTTAAATTATTTCTTAAACTTCTGTTCCGCTTCTTGCAGTCGTTATTTTTTTATGCTATTCTATACGCAGTTTTTGTTGTCACAATATAGAGGAGGAGGGCTTATGATTCGGGAAAAACTAACCGCTTTTTTTAAAAAATTGTATTTGCAGTTACGTCTTTTTGCTGCGGAATGTCTTTTGCCGGCTTTTCTGCTGAACCTCTGTATTGAGGCTTTTTCAAGGGAATCCGTTCTTCTGCCGTTTCTTTATCTGGTAAAGTCTCCCCTTGTTTTCATTTACAATATGTTTTTGATTTGTATCACGCTTTCCTTTTCGTTTCTTTTTAAACGAAGAAGGTTTATGCGTTTTATTATCAGCGTCCTCTGGATTACAGTCGGCATTACGGACTTCGTCCTGCTACAGTTCCGGACTACCCCGTTTACCGCAATCGACCTTTTGCTGTTAGATTCCGCCTTTTCCATTATGGGACATTATTTATCTGTTTTCCAGATTATCCTGATTGCCATTGCAATCGTTCTGGTTTTTATTCTGGGTATTATTCTGTTCCTGAAAGCGAAAAAGGCCGTAGCCGGCACCTCCCTTTTTTATTCCGGGGTGCTCTGCCTGTTTCTTGTCCTTACAGGATTTTTTTCTACAAAGCTTTTTGTTTCCTGCGGCATTTTGGAACGCAATTTCGGCAATCTGGCACAGGGCTTTCATACAAACGGTCTTCCTTATTGCTTTTTTTCCAGCATATTTAATACCGGGATTTCAAAGCCTGTGTCCTATTCGAAAGAAGAAATCAACCGTATTGTCTCCTCGATTACGGGAACCCCGACACCGTCTCCTACTGAGAGTCCCGTACCGTCTGTACCGCCGGCCGTTGCAGATGTCCCTGACCAGTATCCAAATTTTATCTTTTTGCAGCTGGAATCGTTTTTTGACCCGACACAGATTCTCGGGGCAGAATACTCCTCTGACCCGGTGCCGAACTTCCGCCGTTTAAAGGAGAATTATTCCTCCGGCTTCCTGACCGTTCCTTCGGTCGGCGCCGGTACTGCAAATACCGAGTTTGAGGTGCTGACCGGGATGAACCTTGACTTTTTCGGTCCGGGAGAATACCCATATAAAACCATATTAGAGGAGCTTTCCTGTGAAAGCCTCGCCTATAATCTCTCTGCCCTGGGGCTTACCGCACATGCCATCCACAATAATGAAGGAACCTTTTACGGACGCCATAAGGTATTTTCCCAGCTTGGTTTTCACACCTTTACCCCGATTGAGTATATGGGGACTTATGAAACAACGCCGCTCGGCTGGGCAAAGGATAAAATGCTGACAAATGAGATTCTAAAGACGCTTTCCTCTACGGAGGAACCGGACTTTATTTACACGATTTCGGTACAGGGGCACGGCGCCTATCCTGATACAGAGATTTTAGAGAATCCGCCAATTTCCATCCGTTTACTTCCGGAGGAGCTTTCCGGCCATGAGTACGGACTTCTCTACTTTGTAAACCAGCTTTATGAAATGGACCTGTTCTTAGGCGAACTGACCGCCGCGCTCGAAGACTACGAGGAAGAGGTTGTCCTTGTCCTTTACGGTGACCACCTCCCGTCATTTCCATTTACGGATGAGCTTATGGAAAGCGGTTCCCTTTACAAGACAGAATATGTCATATGGAGCAACCGGGACTCTTCCTTGCGCATTGAGCAGGACCTTGAAGCATATGCCCTTTCTGCCCATGTACTGGACTGCTACGATATCCACGAGGGACTTTTTACCCGCTTCCATCAGACGCAGCAGGCACTGGATACCTACCTTACCGACATGGAGCTGTTAGAATACGATGCACTTTACGGCCCGCACGAAAGCTACGGCGGGGAGCTTCCCTTTACGGCAACCAACCTGCAGTTCGGCATTGATAAAATCAAAATTGAAAAGGTATTACTGCGGAGCAATCAGGACGGCAGTACCTCCCTTTATATCAGCGGAGAAAACTTTACACCGTTTAGTATCGCCTATGTAAACGATAAAAAATGTACAACAACCTACCTGAATCCCCAGCTGCTGTCCGTATCGGGATTTGAGTCCTCCGAACCCCTGACCGTGTCTGTTGCGCAGGTCGGACGGGACTCCCACCCTCTTTCCTTTACCGAGCCTGTTACCGTTCCCGATACAGGCAAAGAACAGCAGGAAGAATAAAAAATTATAGGCAATTTATTAACCAACTACAGGGTGATTATTACAATTTTAGTCACCCTGTATTTTATGTCCTTAAGGCTGTTGCAGTATGAATACACACAATTTCGCTCTATATGAAAAAAGTAAAGAGAGGTAAACCGGTATGGTAAAACAAAAAAGACGATTTCAAAAAAGAGCCGCACTTATCCTGTCACTTACGCTCTCATCGTTTCTCTTGCTGGCTGGATGCACCGCAAAAAAAGACCTGCCTTTTTACCAGCTTGAAGTCAGCCCAAAATTTGTTTTGACTGTGGATGGTGTTCCATATATTGAAACTACCAATATCATCCGTTCCCACTCGTCCGCTACCGGACTTTTCTGGAAGTTTACTGGCAAGATTGGCGAGGCCGTGGGCATATGCGGCGGTGATAACGCAGAACAGGGCGGCGGCTATGATGTCTGCCAGATTGAAGGAGATGAAGAACTCTGTTTTCTTTACGTCCGGCCAAACCATTTTGTCTTCGGGCCATATAACACGTATTTCTTCGCCCGGGAGGACTTGCAACTGACGCTGCCATCTGCGGAAATGATATCTTCTGTCGCGGTTGTCTATGAAAATGAGGAAAACGCTTCCGCCCAAGTAGACGACCCCGCAATGATTGCCGCCCTGCTGGAAATCTTTCATGGTGATAGCATCCAGGCGCCAGATGGCGGGGACTGGGCGCGCGCCTCTCTGATTATGCACCATAAGGATTTTCCTTTTCTTCAGTGCGAGATTAAATGTTACTATTCGCTGGAAGAGGAACTATCCTATTGCAAAAATGAAAATCGTGAATGCTTCGTTTTGCCTCCCGAATGGTTTGCGGCCATTTCAGACCATGACTTCTCCGCCAAAATAGCGCCCGGTTTTACAAAACCAACTGAGACAGCGATATGGCATGATAAAAAATACGAAAACCTAAGTCAGAAATAAGTGGCTTTTTTCCATGATTTGTGATACACTGGACTTGTATACTAATCACCACTTATTTTTTAAGGAGGACTTTCCATGAAAAAAAAGATTCAGGTGCTACTTTCCGTCCTCGGTGCGGCATTTATTCTTGCTGCCTGCAATAATTCGAGGTCTGTAGACACCGATATCACCCCCACATCCGCTGAGAAACCGACGATAAGCCAGTCTCCAGATGCCACGTCAACTCCCGCTCCGGAGCTGACAGCCACTCCGCTGCCGACGCCGACAACGATTGCCACACCTACGCCGAGGCCGGATATTACCGATGTCAGCCTGAAGGAGATTTACAAGGATTATTTTATGCTTGGTACGATTTATAATCCGGGGATTGAGTCCGGTCCTGACGGCGAACTGGTAACAAAGCATTTCAATATTATCACGCCGGAGAACCTTATGAAGCCGGAGTACATGCAGCCGAAGGAGGGCACTTTCAACTTTGCCTCGTCCGACCGCATGATGCTCGTCGCAGATGTCTACGGCTTTAAGGTTGTCGGCCATACGCTTGCCTGGCACAATCAGTCCGGTACGTGGCTCGGCCGGAAGAACGCGCAGGGGCAGCCTGTGACCCGTGAGGAAGCAATCGAGCAGTTAAAGAACCACATTTACGGCGTTGCAGGCCAGTACAAAGGGCAGATTCATTCCTGGGACGTTTTGAACGAGGCTATCAACGACGGCGTAAAGCTTCCGTTAGACGGCGACTGGACCAAATGCCTGCGTAAGACCCAGTGGACAGATTCCATCGGCAGCGATTACGTTGCAATGGCATTCCAGTTTGCACATGAGGCAGACCCGGATGCACTTCTTTACTACAATGACTACAACCTGAATAACCACGATAAGGCTGAGATTGTTGCCGCTATGGTAACAGACCTGCGTTCCCAGGGTGTTCCGATTCACGGCATCGGCATGCAGGGCCATTACAGCACCGACACTACCATCAGTTCTGTACGGAGCAGCTTAAAGATGTTCTCCCAGATTGAAGGAATTGTCGTTTCTGTAACTGAGTTAGACGTCGGGGTTCCGGGCTCCAATCATTCGCTTTCTTCCAAGAACGAAAAGAAGCAGGCGCTCTTTTATGCAAAGCTGTTCAGTCTCTATAAGGAGTATTCGGACCTGATTGAGCGTGTTACGTTTTGGGGCTACCGCGATGACACCAGCTGGAGAAGCGAAAACTGCCCGATGATTTTTGACAAGAATCTGGAGGCAAAGGAAGCCTTTTATGCACTTATGGACCCGGAGGCTTATATTGCCGCTGCGGACCAGGATCCTACGCCGGAGCCGCGTATGGCAGAAGCTTATCCTGGCACACCGGTCATCGACGGTCAGAAGGACCCTATCTGGTTAAAGGATGCCAGAGCCTATGTCATTGATACCCCGCTTTTTGCTTGGCAGGGTGCAAAGGGTACCGTGCGTCTCCTTTGGGATGAATGCTATGTTTATGCACTTTTCGAAATTGAAGACAGCATATTAAATGCTTCCTCGCCGAACAGCTATGAACAGGACTCCATCGAAATTTTCCTTGATGAGGAAAACAAAAAGGAAGATTACTATACCGATGCGGCAGGTCAGTACCGTGTAAACTACAAGGGAGAGCTTTCCTTCGGTACAGTTCCGACCGAGCGCGGCGTAGAGGCTGCGGCTTCCTTAACCGACAAGGGCTATATCGTAGAGATTGCCATTCCTCTTGTAAGGAATGCTGCCCAGGGTATGATTTTCGGTTTTGACGCCCAGATTAACGACAGCAATGCACAGGGCTCCCGCCAGAGCGTTATGAAGTTCAACGACCCGACGGATAATTCCTATGCTTCTACTGCCTTCTGGGGCGAGCTGATTCTCAAATAGCTTTAAAAAAGTATTACATAAAAATCTACGAAACCCCTCCACAGACTCATTCCTGTTTCTGTGGAGGGTTTTTTAAAATGGTTCCGCATTTTGGCTTTCTCATCAGGAAAGGCTTTCCTTCTATATAAAATATGTGAATTTTTTCTTAATCCTTCATTTTTTTATAGCTTTTTTCCGGATTTCACGTTATACTATGAGAGAAATTGAACGAAACTACAATCACACCGGCGTTGCCGGCATTTACGGAAAGGATTATAAGAATGAGACGTATGTTAGCAACTACAGCACTTGCAGCACTTTTACTATCCTCTTTGACCGCTTGTTCCAAAGAAGGTGAAAACCAAAAGGAGCCTACTATCACTCCTACCGGCTCTGCCGGACAGAACAATCCCAATGGCGATTTAGATGCTTCTTTTGATTATGTAATTCTGGGAGGCTATTTTATCCGCGATGATGCAAACTTTACTATTTATATCTCCGACAATGGCTGGCATGTAAACGGCGCCCTGTTCCAGAAGGGCAGCTCTTCTCCTCTGATTTTAACAGGACCGCTGACCTATACGGAGGGGCTGGACCTGACTTACTCAAAGGACGGCGAGGAACTGACCTTTACCTTTGCAAAGAACTCCATGACAATTAAGGTAAACAAGGGCACCACCTATACCGCTTTTGAAGGCTCCTATACACGGGCAGAGCAGACTCCGGCTGAATCTTCTTCCGTCTCTCCGAAAAGCGGCTCCTTATTGGAGCTGATTGGACGTATTGCAGCGACACACTATATGGCGAAAGCTGAAGGCATCCCGGAATGTACCGTCGATATCTCAACAGGTTCCTATGACAACGCCTACATGACCAAGTTTGTTCTCACCTATGCAGACCTGTTCCTCGCTGCCGAGGCACAGCCGGTTCCGGAAATCTCCGCCGATTATCTCTGCTATGCTTTCCCGGAGGAAGAGTTTAACAATCTTCTCCTCACGGCTACAGCAGGCACCTTTGGCGCAGACAGCTTTGACCCGGCGGACAGCGGCATTGTCTGCAAGAACAGCATCTACTACATTCCGTGCCGCGGAAACTATGCCGGCGGTCTTGCTACCAGCTATACGAATGCGGACCCGGATACGATTTCGGAGCATCTTCTGTTAGAGGCTGTAATTTCCAAAAAGGACGGCACCCGCTATGACATTGAGATGACGCTCACTACCTCGGAAAATGAGAACATCGGCACCTCCGGCATCCAGATGAATTCTGTTACCTATAGGATTCAGGGATAGGCAGAGCCAGGCAGATACAGCATCCCGAAACAAAAGTCTGCACAAAGTTACAAAAATTAAGAAATTTTTCTTTACAATCCGCATAGAATCGTGTATGCTATGATTGATGCGGCAGGCATGCCCTGCCGCATTTTTCTTTTGGGACAGGTGAGACCGCATGCGGTCAATTCCTGACCGGTGGTATAGTCCACGAACTCCGAAAGGGAGCCGAACCGGTGAGACTTTGTCAATTCCGGTACCGACGGTACAGTCCGGATGGGAAAAAGGAGGATATTTCTATGCAAGCAAGCAAACCAAAAGACACATCTGTAACTATCACAACAACCGCCAGACTCACACTCACCGCAATGTTTGGCGCACTCGCCGCAGTTCTCATGCTGTTTTCGTTCCCCATCTTTTTTACACTGCCCTTTATTAAGCTGGAGCTTTCTGATGTTCCGGTTGTTCTGGGTACGTATATGCTCGGACCGCTTTGGGGAGTTGCGATTGCGTTTGTTAAAATTGCGCTGAATTTTGTGCTGAATGGCACGACAACCGTAGGTATTGGCGAACTGGCAAATCTTTTATTTACGCTCGCCTATATCCTTCCGGCAGGCATCATTTACCGGTACAGGCGCACCAAAAAAGGCGCCGTGTTCAGCCTGATTGCGGGAACACTGATCGCCTCTGTTGCTGCTGTTGTTTTAGACTGGCTCGTGGTATTTCCTTTTTACATCAGCGTTTCTTCCAGTCTTACGATGGACGCTGTCATTGGAATGGCGGCGGGTGCAAACCCTCTGGTAAAGGATGCAGGTACCATGATGCTGCTCTCCGTATTTCCGGCAAATCTGTTGAAATATACGCTGGCGTCTTTGATTGCGTTCTTTGCTTACGCACCGCTCCGGAAGCTGATTAACTCTTTCAGTAAGGCGCGTTAAGCTCCGGCTTTTGCCATTACATCGGCAAGCCTTGCAAACTCCGGCAGCGTCAGCGTTTCCCCTCGCACTGTGGCAGGAAATCCACAAGTAGTTAAAAACCCGGTGATTTCTTCTTTGGAATAATTTAATTCCGGCGAATTTGTCAACCCGTTTACTAACGTCTTCCTGCGCTGTGCAAAGGATGCCCGGATAATTTGAAACAAAACCCTCTCGTCCGCCACCTCAACCGGAGGCGTCTCATGCAAAGTCAGGCGGATGACCGCAGAGCCCACGTTCGGGCGCGGCATAAAGCAGTTCGGCGGCACATTAGCAGCAAGATACGGCGCAGCATAATACTGCACAGCAAGAGACAGCGCACCGTAATCCTTGCTGCCCGGCCCCGCCTGCATCCGGTCTGCGACTTCCTTTTGTACCATAACCGTAACCGAGGAAAGCGGCACACCTGCCTCAAACAGCCCCATAATAATCGGCGTCGTAATGTAATAAGGCAGATTTGCCACTACCTTCACCGGCCGCCCGCTATTTTCTTCCTGGATAAGCCGCTTTAAATCTAACTTTAAAACATCAGCATGAATCACCTTTACATTATCATATCCCGCAAGGGTATCCTCTGTTAAAATCGGAATCAGGTTCTTATCAACCTCCACCGCAATTACCTTTCTTGCGCTCTCACAGAGATACTGCGTCATCGTCCCGATGCCGGGCCCGATTTCCAGCACACAGTCTTCCTTTGTAATCTCCGCCGCACGAATGATTTTCTCCAATACATGAGAATCAATCAGGAAGTTCTGTCCGAACTTCTTTTGGAACATAAATCCGTATTTATTTAAAATCGCTATTGTTTCTTTTGGATTTCCTAAGACTGCCATTCTTTTCCTTTCTCCGGAAGACCGTATAATGCTCTTGCATTCCGCTCAGATATACGCTCCGTTTCCTCTGCCGAAAGTCCGCGGAGCCGTGCAATTTCCTCTATCACAAAGGTTAAAAGGGTAGAATCGTTCCGTTTTCCACGAAACGGCACCGGCGCCAGATACGGACAGTCCGTTTCAATTACCAGGCGCTCCAGAGGCATCTTCTCCACAACCTCCTTTAGCTTCCGCCCGTTCTTAAACGTCACAACGCCGCCTACACCGATATAAAATCCCATACCGGTATACTCCCTTGCAAGCTCTGCAGAGCCGGAAAAGCAATGAATCACACCACGCAGCTTCCCGCCGGACGCCTGATAGGTCCGGCGCATAATATTCAATGTCTCTTCCGCAGCTTCCCTGGAATGAATCACAACCGGGAGGTCCTTTTCCAGTGCCAGCGCTAACTGCCGCTCAAACCAATACTTCTGCAGCTCTCTCGGTGCAGTATCCCAGTAATAATCCAGACCGATTTCTCCGATGGCAACTATCCCTTCCCGGTCCGCAAGACAAGACAGTTCCTCCATTCCCGCTTCGTCAAGCTCCGCCGAAGCGTCCGGATGCACGCCTACTGCCCCGTACAAAAACGGATACCGGGCAGCAAGCTCCACGGTGCGTCTGGAAGAAGCCATATCCGCACCGATATTCACTGCCACACCCACGCCGTTCCCCTTCAGGGAAGAAAGCACCGCATCCCGGTCCTCGTCAAACGCCTTGTCATCATAATGCGCATGTGTATCAAAAATCATAAATTTCCTCTCAAAGACTCCATAATAATCGCAAAAAACTCCCGGACATAATACTGAATCGTAACCGCAAAAAACTCTGTAGCGCCAAGGCCCGATACCTGCCCGTATCCCATCTTCCCGGCAAGACGCGTGGCACGGTACACATGAAAATCATTGGTCACAAGAACAACCTTTTCCGGAAGCCCGTCCGCTCTTTCCGGTATTCCGCCTGAGCTGACGGCGGCTGCCGTCTCATATGCCGCAATCACCTCAGCGGAAAACTTCAGATTCTCCGCCGTACTTGTCGAACGCTCCTCGGTCAGAATCCGCTCCTCTGCAATTCCCCGGCGCATCAGCCCACGCTTAATGGCTTCCGCCTCCGAAATGCGTTCCCCGCTTCCTTGTCCGCCGGATGCTACTGCAACCGCCTCGGGATGCTTTAACAGATAGTCTGCCGCCGCATTGATTCTGGCTTCCAGCACAAGCGTCGGCACTTCTCCCCGGACCTGCGCTCCCAAGATAATCACATAAGAGGCGTCTGCCTCCGGCGCTCTTCTGCCTGCCGAAAAAATAATTGCCTCCCAGGAAAAAAACACCACAAGACACAGCCAGAACAAAAGCGAAAGGCACACTGCCGCCCGCCGCAGGCACGCCAGTCTCCCCGTAAGCACCAGAAACAGGCCTACTGCCGCAACAAGTGCAATCAAAAGTGTCAACGGCCAGAACCACAAAAAGGAAGTCGCCTTGCCAGAGGCATACACAATCGCTGTCGTATAAAGGAACGCAAACACGGCATACAACAAAAGCGCCGCCAGCGTAATCCATAAAAACACCTGCATTCCCTTACTCCTTTCGAGTCGTTTCAGCCTTTTTCCGGCAAGGCTCCTTCTCTCCTCCAAAATAAGCTCCGGCCCTCGTCCCGCCGCTCTCTGTCCAATCCGCATGTGGTATCCTCCTTTTATCCCTGTCAGCTGCATCTTATCCCTTTCCGGAATCTTCTGAAATACAGAAAACCAGGTGCTTGTAAGCTGTAAAATCATCATAAGGCGACTAAATTATCTGCTCGCCTGATTCTACCTTACCATAAAGAGTTTAACCTTTTCTTTGCGAAGCCTTAAATTTATTTTAAATTTACATTTCTCCTGCATTCTTTTCGCAACTATGCGATTTCTGCTCCAGACGGCATCTTCTTTTCCGGCGTCATTAGTGCCAGTTCCCCGTTTTCGTCCTCAGCACATAGTAACATTCCCTCGGAAACGACGCCTGCCAGCGTTGCCGGCTTCAGATTCACCAGCACCATAACCTTCTTTCCTACCATTTCCTCTGCGGAATAGTGCTGCTTGATGCCGGATACAATCTGCTTTACCTGGCTGCCGATTTTTACCTGGGAGCAAAGAAGCTTCTTCGACTTCTTTACCTCCTCGCAGGCAATAATTTCACCGACCTGGAATTGCAGCTTTGCAAAATCGTCATAGGTAATTTCCGGCTTTGCCTCGATATCAATGACTGCCTCTTCTGCTCCTTCGCCGCTCTCCGGCACCGGAAGCCCCAGACGCTTTGCTTCTGCGGCTGCCTCCGCTGCCGCTTCTGTACGCTGCTTTTCCTGAATGACCGCAACCTTTTCCATAATCTCTTTTAAGTCCAGACGCGCAAACAGAATTTCCGGCGTCTCCGTCACCTTCGTACCGGAACGATACAGTCCGTAGGACGAAAGCTCCTCCTTCGTGCGCTCTAGCGCATTTAACTGGGCTAAAATCCTGTCCGCCGTCTCCGGAAGGAAGGACTTTAACAGCGTTGCGCCGATGCAGATGCTCTCCGTCAGATGATACAGCACCGTCGCCAAACGGTCCGTCTTTGCCTCGTCCTTTGCGAGCGCCCACGGCATCGTTTCGTCAATATACTTATTACAACGCTTAAACAGCTGGAACACTGCAGAAATCGCATCCGCCACACGGAGCTTTTCCATCCTTTCCTCTACAAGCCCCGGCGTCTCAAGCGCCAACGCCTTCAGCTCCTCATCCACCGGCTCTGCCGCGCCGCCGTCTCTTACTACGCCGCCGAAATATTTGTTGCTCATGGAAACGGTACGGTTCACCAAGTTTCCAAGCGTGTTTGCAAGGTCTGCATTCAGGCGCTCTACTAAAAGCTCCCAGGTAATTGTCCCGTCATTGTCGAACGGCATCTCATGCAGTACAAAATAACGCAGCGCATCCACGCCGAACAGCTCCGCAATGTCGTCCGCATAAATTACATTTCCCTTTGATTTACTCATCTTCTCGCCACCCTGCAAAAGCCACGGATGCCCAAAAATCTGCTTCGGGAGCGGCAATTCCAGCGACATCAGGAAAATCGGCCAGTAAATCGTATGGAAACGGATAATATCCTTTCCAATCAGATGCAGGTCCGCAGGCCAGAGCCTGTCAAACTGCTCCGTGGAAGCCCCGTCGGCATCGTAGCCGATACCGGTAATATAGTTTGTCAGCGCATCCAGCCATACATAAACGACATGCTTCGGGTCCTCCGCAACCGGAATACCCCAGCGGAAAGAGGTACGGGAAATGCAAAGGTCCTGCAGACCCGGCAGCAGGAAATTATTCATCATTTCATTCTTACGGCTGACCGGCTGGATAAATTCCGGATGGGCATTGATATGCTCAATCAGACGGTCGGCATATTTGCTCATCTTAAAGAAATACGCCTCCTCCTTCGCCGGCTGTACCTCCCGGCCGCAGTCCGGGCACTTACCGTCAACCAGCTGGGACGTAGTCCAGAAGGACTCGCACGGCGTACAATACATTCCCTCGTACGCACCTTTGTAAATGTCGCCCTTGTCATACATCTTCTTAAAAATCTTCTGTACCTGCTTCTCGTGGTCCGCGTCCGTTGTACGGATAAACTTATCGTAGGAAGTCCCTACCAAATCCCAGATACGCCTGATTTCCGCAGAAACCTTATCGACATATTCCTTCGGGCTCACGCCGGCTGCCGCCGCCTTCTCCTCAATCTTCTGTCCGTGCTCATCCGTACCGGTCTGCAAAAACACATCATAGCCCTGAAACCTCTTATAACGGGCAATACTGTCGGCAAGCACTGCCTCATAAGTATTTCCGATGTGCGGCTTACCTGAGGTATACGCAATCGCCGTTGTAATATAATACGGTTTTTTTGTCATTTCTTTTTCTCCTTCTACTTTAATATTATTTTTCATTATAGATAAAAAACTTTTTATAACTTCCCATAGGCGCTTCTAAAGCCTTGTAAAAATGTCCTTCATTTTTGCTTCATTCCCAGCTTTTCCATAACTTTGCTTGAACCAACATTTCCGCTATCACAGCCTGCTATAATTTTTCTATAGTTAACAGCATAGAACAAAAATCGTATCACTGCTTTTGCAGCCTCTGTTATATATCCCTTTCCCCAATAGTCATATCCAGGCCCATATCCGATTCCTGCGATTTCTAAGTAGTCATCTGAATAGCATACACTAATTGACCCTTTATGTTCCAACATTTTATTTCCCCTTTTTCATCCTCCGGTCGCTCTTTACCGCCAGCGCCGTCCCGATGCTCTGGAACACCTGCACTAACACAATTAGGATAATAACCGCAATCAACATAACCAGATATTTATAGCGGTAATAGCCATAGTTAATCGCGATTTTTCCGAGACCGCCGCCGCCGATAATTCCGCTCATTGCAGTATAGCCAAGCACCGTTGTAATCGCAATCGTCATATTGGAAATCAGGGACGGAATGCTTTCCGGAATCATCACCTTTACAATAATCTGGAGCGGGGAAGCCCCCATGCTCTGTGCCATCTCGATGATATTCGGATTCAGCTCCCGGAGGCTGCTCTCAACGAGCCGCGCCACAAACGGAAATGCTGCAATCACAAGCGGCACAATCGATGCCGTCGTACCGACTCTCGTCCCGACCAACAGCTTTGTCAACGGGAATACCAGAATCATTAAAATTAAAAACGGAATCGAGCGCAGCAGGTTGATAATCACATTCAGGACATACATTACGCCCTTCGGAAGCGGCAGCACGCCGTCCTTTTCCCCGGCTACCAAAAGCACGCCGAGCGGAAGTCCGAGCACAATGGCAAATGCCGTCGCAAGCACCGTCACATAGGTTGTTTCCCAAAGCGCGAAGGGCATTTCATCCTTTAAAATCGTAAGCGCTTCTCTGATTGCTTCCGCTGAAAACATCTTACTAAACATTTCCCTTCACCTCCGTAATGATGATATTTTCCATTCCGTTCAGATACCGGACGGCACGCCCCACTATCTCCTCCTCGTCCGGAAGACCGAGCAGCATATTGCCATACACCTTGTCTCCGAGACACCGGGTAGAGGCGTACAGAATATTTGCCGCAATCTTCTCATCAATTGCCATCTGCGTAATCAATGGCGCTCCTGCCGCCATTGCGCCATTAAACACAACACGGAGCACACGCTCGCCCGGGTTCCCCGGTACAGCCTCCTCAGAGCCATCCGGGAACACCAGACGCTTTGCCGCGTCGGAATGCGGCTCTGCAAACACGGCAGAAACCTCGCCCTCCTCCGCTACCGACCCTTCGTCCAAAATCGCCACACGGTTACAGATTTCCTCCACCACGCTCATCTGATGCGTGATAATGATAATTGTAATTCCGAGCCGCTTGTTGATATCCCGGAGCAGCTCCAGAATATCATGCGTCGTTTTCGGGTCCAGCGCGCTGGTTGCCTCATCACACAAAAGAACCTCGGGCTGTGTCGCAATGGCTCTTGCAATGGCAATCCGCTGCTGCTGGCCGCCGGAAAGCTGCGCCGGATACGCCTCCGCCTTATCCGGCAGCCCCACGATTTCAAGAAGCTCCGTGGCACGCTTTCTTGCCTCCGCCTTCTTTACTCCCGCAAGCTCCAGCGGAAAACAGATGTTCCGCAGACAGTTTTTTTGCATCAGGAGATTAAAGTTCTGGAAAATCATCGTCACGCTCCGGCGGACCTTACGCAGCTCTGCCTTAGAAAGCGTACCGATATCTTTCCCGTCGATTAAAACCTCTCCCGCCGTCGGACGCTCCAGCATATTAATACAGCGCACCAGCGTGCTTTTCCCCGCGCCGCTCATTCCGATGATACCGTAAATATCCCCGTCATTTACGGTCAGGGAAATATCCTTCAACGCTTCTACCGTCCCGCCCGCGGTGCGGAACGTCTTTGACATATGTCTCAATTCAATCATATTTTGCACCGGACACCGGACAAACATGCCAGCGTTTTCCTTTCTTACTGCTCTTTTATTGCATCAAGAGAGGTCTGCTTCCCTCCGTAAATCCCCATCGGCTCTACATGGATTGCCGCTGCGGATACAATATGCGTTCCGTTCTGTTCATTAAAATCATCCAGATACGGCTTATGCTGGAAATAGTTTGCGTCCACCTCGCCGCTCTCCACCACATTGTTCGGCTGCACATAATCGGTGTATTCGATAATATCCAATACAATATCCTTCTCGGCGAGAATTTCCTTTGCCACCTTTAAAATCTCGGTATGCGGTGTCGGAGAGGCTGCAACAGAAATCTTGCTTCCTGCCAATGCCGCATAATCTACCGAAGCATCAAAGCCGTCGCCCGGCTCCTTTACCACGCTCACTACGGCGCCGCCGTAGGTTTCTGCGATATACGTGGCAACCTTCTCACTTTCCAGCGCAGCTACCAACGCCTTTATTTTATCGCTGCTCTCTGTGCCTTCCTTCACTGCAAGGATATTGCTATAAGCGGAAAAAGCGCCCTCGATGGCAAGGGAATCCTCCACCGGATTGATGTCTGCTGAAATTGCATAGTTCGAATTGATAATTGCATAATCCACATCCTGCAACACATTCGGGAGCTGCGCCGCCTCCACCTCATGAAACGAAAGATTATACGGATTCTCACTGATATCCTTTGTCGTCGCGGTAATTCCCGCATCCTCCTTTAAGGTAATATACCCTAACTCCTCCAAAAGCAACAGCGCGCGTGCCTCGTTCGTCGCATCATTTGGCACCGCAACCGTAATCCCCTTACTTTTGCCGCAGCCTGCCAGACAAGCAAGCGCTAATACTCCCGTCAATAAAACTGCCTTCCATTTTCTCATCTTAAAACTCTCCTTTTCTGAAATGATTTCTCCCCAACTTCCACACCCATTACGCAGCGGCTTAAAGGAGGGAAATACGAGAAAAGTCCCGCCTTTAAGCTTGACTTAAAGACGGGACATAACGTTCCGTGGTACCACTTTAATTTATGCATTCCTCACGAAATGCACCTCACTGACTGCTCGCTTTCGCTTTACAGTCGCACACGCTAACGGGTGTACCCGTCGCAGCCTAAAGAAACTCTCTCGGTGCGAAACTCCGGAACCATGTTCGATAAGTACCGGCTCCCCCGCTCTCAGCACACGCAGGGTTCTCTGTAAAGCCTTTCGTTACCTACTCTTTCCTTCACTGTCTTTTTCTATTCTGTGCAAATCATAGCACGACTTTCCGGATTTGTCAAATACTTTTTTCTGAAAAATAAAATATATTTATGCTGACATATTTATAAAGGTATTGACTTATTATCCTGCATGTACTATACTATAATGATTTAGCAAGACAATGTTAAATGGGCGGGTGGATTGGAATAAATGAAAAGGAGAACAGGCTATGAAGCATGAACAACATGATTTTCATTACATTTCCAAGAAAGACCCAGAGGTGAGAAAAGCTTACCAAGACATCCAGGCTATACTGAAGGAAACCCAAGATTTATTAAGACTCAGATTCACATTTAGATTTGACGTGGTAGGAAGCTATAAAAGAAACATGATTACTTATGATGCCAAATCAAATAGGGGGTATGACTTTGATTTTAATATCGAGGTTAATGACAATGCCAGGAACTATAAACCAAAGCAGCTGAGGGATATGCTTCGTAATACAATAGGCACTGTCTGTGTAAAATACGGATATGACTTCCCGGAGGATTCAACGCGCGTCTTGACAATCAAGATGAACAACAGAAAAGAATCACGCATTCTCCATCGCTGCGACTTTGCAATCGTAAATAATTACATTGATGATAATGGGAATGAGTGCCAGGAATATATCCATTTTAATAAGCCCCATAGAAACTATACATGGTGCGAACAGCCGGACGGGTATTATATGCTGCCGGATAAGATTGGCTGGATTAAGGAGAATGGATTACAGAATGATATGCGGAAATTATATATTGAGAAAAAGAATAAAAACAATAACTCAAATATACATTCAAGAACTATTTTTGCGATAACAGTCCATGAGACATGCCAGAAGTTCGGATTTTATGAAGATAAAATTGAACAAAAATATGGCAATTAAATCAATGCAGCCTAACAAAAATGTTTGACGAAATAAAGAAAGAAGAAATCATCATGTGCATCAACAGAATGAGAGGTATTTAAAATGAACATAACCTACAAAACACAAAAGGATTTACCTTGTGAGCAACTGTATCAGCTATTTCTTGCAGTAGGCTGGGCAGCTGAAAATACGGTCACAACAGAAATATTGAACAATTTCAATGTAGGCTTTCTCCATTCCACCTTTGTTTTCTCCGCATGGGATGGCGAAAGGTTAGTCGGCTGTGTAAGAGTTCTGAGCGATTTAAAATTCCGCTCCGCCATATATGACTTGGCAATCCTTCCGGATTATCAGGGAAAGGGCATCGGAAAAAGCTTAGTACAAAAATGTATTGCTGCCTGTCCGGATTCCAGCTGGCTGGTACATACCGAAGATAAAGAAGAATTTTATAAAAAGGTCGGATTTACTCTGATGGAAGAGACCGTTCTTTCTAAGAAAGGCAAGTGGTGTTAGCCTGAATTTTGTACTGCTACAGCCAATGCCACACGAAGCACAGCCACTCTTGACGTCAGGCGTCTTAAAAGCGGCTGTGTTTCCTTGTTTTCCTCCCTGCTCTTCTCTATTTTTTCTTCAAGCTCCCTGCGTTCTTCCTTGCGTTTCTAAACAGCCTTTACTTCCACACTATCTCACCCAGATGTTTTCCGAATGCTTCCAGATGTGCCTCATCGATGGCTCCTGCATGAATATCTGCATAAAATCCATTACTTCGAATCCATGCAATGAGTTTTTCGTTTGAATACATTACTGCAATTCCATACACAGCGAACTCTGACAGAAGGTGATATTTCTCATCACAATACTTCTCTAATTCTCTCTCAATATTAAGCGTTGTCACAAACTTGCCTTTACATCTTCCCTTTTTATAAACAGGTTTACCCTCCAGTGCAATCATAAGCATTCTAGCCACACAAAACTGATAACAGCAAAAACCGCTTCTCTCTATATTCCATTCCTTCTTGTAGTATTGCGCAAGCCGCCCGCTTGCTATATCATAACCAGCAATTGGTATCCGCTTTTTCTTAAAGAAAACAATAATCTCTTGTTCCACATAAATCTCATCAAGCGGCAAAAAATGCTCTGCACTTTCAAAGTATTCCTTCTGATTGTAAATAGCTGTATAAATCAGCTTTAATTCTTTAGGTAAAGGAAGATTGAGCCGTTCTTCAACTGAAGTAAAGTCAATTTCCATGTCTATGTTAAGATTCATAAACAACCCCATTTTTAGGAGCATCGCCTGTAAATCCGCATACTCTGGTTCAAGCAGGCTGTGATTATCCCATAACCGAACTGCCCAGTCATCTTCACATACAGGGTGCTCCGATTGAATATATTCCGGTTTGATTATTGAAATACTTCCCTGTCCAGAAACTTGCTTCTCATCATAATAACCATAATAAATTTTATTTCTATAAAAGTAAAATCCTTCTTTCATCCTATTTCACCATCTCTTGTCCTACAAAATGTAAATGATTACGTCCTCTATTCTTTCCCTGCACAACTTGACCTCATTCAGCCAGAGCCATTTACAGCTCAACACCAAAGACGCTTTGTCCGGGTCGATGTCTTTGAAGGCGTCTGCTTCATAGCTGCCCGGCGAGACCCGGAAAGGCTTGTCTAATCCGCAAGCTGCTCCGGCGTCAAACCACACTCCACACGCAGGGCTTTTACCAATAACATCATTGGACGGCGTAATTCGTCTTTCATTCCCGGAATACTCATCATTTCTTCGGGTGGCTTTGCTTCCTCCACAACTTCAAGTGCAAAACCGTTATTTAATAATCCCATCAATATCTGTGTGAGCGTGTGGTGCTGTTTTACTACATCGCACCCCAAAAAGTGCGTACTTCGCTCTCCCGGAATGAAATAATTATCAACCGGCCAGTATTGGGGCATTTTCTTGTATTCTTCAAAAAACTTTTCATTATCATATTCATTATTCATAGTCAATCGTCCCCTTGCTCCGATTTATTCTGATAACCGTTGTTATTATACCATAAATTCAAGCGCATGGAAATAGTGAGTTTTCTTGAGTTTTCCATCCGGATTTCCTACTTATGAATATACGGCACAGGGGAACAAAAAAGTGCAGACTTAGTATTGACTCTTCCGTTAGGGAATCATGTATACTATACTTGACTTAACTACAGGAGGTTAATTATATGGATGATTTAGTTAAAATTAAGGACATGACTACCAGATACCAGCTTTCTGCCCGTACGCTCCGTTACTATGAGGATATGGGACTGATAAAAAGCATCCGGAGTGACGATTATGCTTACAGGCTGTATGATGAAGCAAATATCAAACGGCTGGAACAGATTCTGATTTTACGCAAGCTCAATATCAGCATCAAGGATATCCGGCGTATCTTTGATGCCTCCGGTTCAGAGATTGTCTTAGAAGTCTTAGAAAAAAAGGCAGATGATATTGATGAGGAGATTTCCCTTCTGCATGAATTAAAGGAAATTGTTCTGGAATTTATCTGCCAGATTGAATCGGCTGATTTTGGCAGGGAAGCCGATGTAAGGCTTCTTTACGAAAAGGCGAAGGAAATTAAAACACAGCTGGTACATGCAAATTACAATGGCAATCCTGCAACGATACATCGTCTGTTGGAGGTCACAGAAAAGCTTGACAGTAAGGTCCCGGATATTATGATTGTCAGAATACCAAAATTCAGGGCAGTAACCTCAGGCGCTATGAGCTTTGAGGAGCTTTTTGGCGGAGATTTCGAACCTTGGCAGAAGTCTCACAACCACCTCTTCCGGCCCGTTCTCTTCGAAGCTCCCGATTTTCTGTGTGAAAAGGACGGACTGGCCGAATGGCTCTGGGCGCTCAAAGACGAAGTGACGGAAGCTGACACACATCCCTATAAAGTTACAGAACATCCCGGCGGTCTGTATGCCGTTGCGGTCAGCGTAGACGGCGACGGGGAAAGTTACGACAAGGTGAGAAACAAGCTGGAAAAATGGCTGGAAGGCACAAACTTCATCCTTGACAACAGACGGGGCTTCATGGGACACATGATTTATGTGGATGACGAAATTAAAAGAGGACTCGGATACCATCAGATGAACCTCTACGCCCCGGTAAAATTAAAGGAATAATGTTATTGCTGCTTTCATCGGGACTCTTCTAAAGTTTATGTAAACCTCCAAACTAATATAAGATAAGATTACCTAGTTTGGAGGTATTATTATGGCAAGAAAAAACGAAAGCCCACAAAAAAAGAACCTTGAGTGGGAACTTCAGAACGAGAGCCGACAGCATAACTGACAACAAAGCAGGAGTAAGCAGGCATAGAAAGAAGTTTAATAAAAATTTGATTGAACTATGAGTGTGTTTGTAGTATTCTGTTAGACATATAAATCGAAATTTATCCAATTGGATTGGAGGAGTAATCAAATGATTATTTTGATAACGGGAGCATCTCACACAGGAAAGACAGCACTTGCCCAAAAATTACTTGAGAAATATAAATATCCTTATCTATCTATAGACCATTTAAAGATGGGGCTTATTCGTAGCGGAAACACTACACTTACCCCTGTGAGTGATGAGAAAGCATTAACGGATTATTTATGGCCGATTGTGTGTGAAATGATAAAAACAGCTATTGAGAATGAGCAGAATCTTATTGTTGAAGGATGTTATATTCCCTTTGAGTGGTCAAAAGATTTTGAATCTGAGTATTTAAAAAATATAAAATATTATTGTTTAGTTATGAGTAATAAATATATTATGAATCACTTTTGTGATATAAAAAAGTATGCAAGTGTTGTGGAAAACAGAATGGATGATGCATACTGTACAATAGAAACAGTACTCAGAGATAATGCAGAAATATTGGAACAGTGTCAGAATTACAAGGTTAATTATCTTCTTATTGATGATGAATATCAAGTTGATATTGAACTATAAATTGTAGGAAGGAAATGAAAATGCGCACAGAGACAGAAATGATATCTTTGATAAAAGACATTGCTTTTAAGGAAGAAAATATTCGAGCTGCATATATTGAAGGCTCCCGTACAAATCCAACTGCCCCAAGGGATATTTTTCAGGATTATGATATTGTGTATGTTGTAACGACTACAAAACCATTTCGTGAAGACAAGGAATGGATAAATCGTTTTGGAAAAATTTTGTATATGCATTATCCTGAGGATAATGTTTTTTATCCGTCGGATGTAGAGAATTGTTATGGTTGGCAAATACAATTTGCAGATGGGAATAGAATGGATTTACATGTATGTACCAGAGAAAATGCCCTTGCAAATCTTGAACTGTATCAGATACTGGTGGATAAGGACGGCATTATGCCATATCCACAGGAAACAACGGACAAAAGGTATTGGGTCAAAGAACCCACGGAAATTGAATTCCAGTGTACTTGTTCGAATTTTTGGTGGTGTTTGAATAATGTGGCGAAAGGATTATGGCGTAATGAACTTCCTTATGCTTTGGATATGATAAATTTCACCCTGAGACCGCAATTAAGGCGTCTATTAGAATGGAAGATCGGTATAGAAAATAATTTTTCTGTTAGTGCAGGAAAATCCGGTAAATATTTAAAAAAGTATCTAACTGAAGAAACGTATGGACAATATCTTACAACATATTCCATCGCAGAAATTGAATCAATATGGAATTCTGTTTTTGGAATGTGTGATTTATTTCAAAGCACAGCGGCAGAACTTAGCCAAAAGCAGAAGTTTGTATACGATTTTGAACAAGCGGAAAATAGCCTGCGTTTTTTACACCATGTAAGAAAACTACCATCTGATGCAAAAGAAATATATCCATAATTTAGTGTGAAAAATTCCAGTTATAAAACCATTAGAAAATCTGTATTTTCCTGATATAATGAAGTGACTTGAGTATGCGTGATTTGCTATAACTACGCAATTATGCTCAGGAGGTATTTTAGATGAAAGTAGACAGAATATTAGAAAAGCACTATTTCCTGACTTTATTTCAATGGCTCAGGAAACAGTGCAAAATAAATTTCAAATAAGGTTTTACGATAAACCCGCGCTCACACATGGAAAAAGAGCAGCACCGCCCCTTTCCTATCATCTCCGGAGACAACCGGGCCCGCGTTAATCTGATAGTTCTCCCCCTGCAGCTGAATTACCTGTTCTCCCTGTTCTCCCTGCAGAGCCTTAGAAAGAAGCTCCTGTAAGGCAAGGTTCCGGCATAAGGACAGCATATCGGCGCCGATACAGTTCTCTCCGGCGTCTAATATTCTTTTTGCCGCGGGATTGATACTGACGATTTTTCCTTTCTGGTTCAGAAGCACCATTCCCTCGTTCATGCTTCCGATAATGGTATCCAGCTCATTCTCTTTTTGAAGGAGCTCTTCTTCCCTCCTCCGCAGCTGCCTCTGCTGCCTGGCAATCCGGCGCAGGAGCGGGGAAAGCTCGTCATACCCCTCATTGGATAACGGGTCGTCCAGATTGATTTCATTGAACGGCTTTACTATCTTTTTGGAAGCCTGCACCGCTAAAATAACAGAAAGCGCCCATGCAAAAACAACTATCATGCAGAGGGGCGGCGCCATACCAAGAAGAAGTGTCAGAAGCGACTTCTGGGCAATGGAGAGCCGTAAAATTGTGCCATCGTTAAGCTTCTGTGCGGAATAAAGAGTGCGTTCCATTAATGTTACAGAATACCGCCTGCTTTCTCCATAGCCTTTCACAAGCGCCTCCTGCACTTCCTCCCGCTCAAAATGATTTTCCATTTCTGCAAGGTCCGATTTACTATCATAAAGAACGCTGCCGTCTGCGTCAATCCAGGTCATACGGTAATTTACTACCCTGAGATTACGGAAATATTCCATTCCTTCATTTGTAACGCCTTGCGCAGCAAGGGTTGTCTGCATTTTCAGCTGCGACTGCCCGACACCGGAAGCATACCGGTATAGTACGCCCATAATCAAAATAGCCGAAGCAAGAAAAACGGTCAGCGCGGCAAAGCAGATTGCACGGAAAATTCGTTTTGTCATACCCTGCTCTCCTTATCCCTCTTTGTTTCCGGTAATAGAAAATAAGACCCATCTCGCAATATTGACCGCATGGTCCCCGATACGTTCCAGGTATTTTGCAATCATCAGAAGGTCGATTGCATATTCCCCGTCAGTTTCCGGCTTACTGAACAGCTCAATCAGCATTTTTTTGACCTTATCAAAAAAAGAATCTACTACATCGTCATACGCAATTACATCCCTCGCCATCTGCCTGTCCTTTTTTACAAAGGCACTGATGCTGTCCGTAACCATCTGGATTACGGCAAGCGACATATCGTGGACAGCCCGCGTATC
This sequence comes from uncultured Lachnospiraceae bacterium, assembly GCA_910577175.1. Classification (GTDB taxonomy): domain Bacteria; phylum Bacillota; class Clostridia; order Lachnospirales; family Lachnospiraceae; genus SIG307. Next base: position 68,677 of record CAJTLU010000011.1, read on the forward strand.
CTCTGTGGCACGGATATTTGCCAATATGATAATTTCCGCGATATCTGCGGACTGGTGGCCGATTCGTTCCATATCGGTTATCATTTTAAGCGCCGACGAAACAATTCTTAAATCCCCTGCTACCGGCTGCTGCTGTAAAAGCAGCTTCAGGCAAAGGTTTTCTATTTCCCGCTCCTTCTGGTCTATCTGCGCCGAAAGGCCGGGAACCTCCTCCGCAAGCACAGGCTTTCCCTCTGCCAAAGCACTTGCAGACATGGCAATCGCATTTTCGCAAAGGGCTCCCATTGTAATCAGTTCCTTGTTTAATAAATCCAGCTGCTCATCAAATCTTGAACGCATTATCCAAACCTCCCTGTAATATAATCCTCTGTCCGCTTGTCCTCCGGCATGGAAAACAGCTTTTCGGTTTCGCCGGCTTCGACCATTTCCCCGAGCAGGAAAAATGCCGTTTTATCAGAAATACGAAGCGCCTGCTGCATATTGTGCGTCACAATGGCAATTGTATATTTCTTTTTTAATTCTGCCGCAAGCTCCTCCACCTTTGTAGTGGAAATCGGGTCAAGCGCGCTGGTCGGCTCGTCCATCAGAAGCACCTCCGGCTCTACCGCCAAGGCACGGGCAATGCACAGCCGCTGCTGCTGTCCGCCTGACATCCCAAGCGCAGACTTTTTCAACCTGTCCTTTACTTCGTCCCAGATTGCCGCGCTCCGCAAGGAATGTTCTACAATCTCGTCCAGTGCCGCCTTAGAGCGGACCCCGTGCGTCCTCGGTCCGAACGCGACATTGTCATAAATGCTCATCGGAAACGGATTCGGCTTCTGAAATACCATTCCCACGCGCTTGCGCAAGAGGTTCACATCCATATCCCCGTAGATATCTTCCCCGTCCAGCTGAATCGTTCCGTTAATGCGGCACCCCTCCACCAAGTCATTCATCCGGTTCAGACTTTTCAGCAGGGTTGATTTTCCACAGCCGGAAGGCCCTATCAGCGCCGTAATTTCATTTTCCTTAAAATCTACATTTACGCCCTTTAAGGCTTGAAAGCTGCCATAGAATAAATCCAGGTTCCGGACTACGATTTTATCCATCCGCATTTTTACCTCCTATCTTTTTTGCCACAAAGCCGGACAGCGCATTGATGAAAATAACAACCGCCAATAACACGACTGCGGTCGCATAGGTCTGGTTGATGTAAAGTCCCTCGCCTGAAATCGAATACATATGAACGGATAATGTACGCGCCGAGGAAAACAGGCTGGTTGCTATTTCCGCAACAGTTCCCGCAGTAAAAATCAACGCCGCCGATTCTCCGACAATACGCCCGACGCCAAGAATGACCCCGGACAGAATCCCCGGAACGGCAGAGGGCAGAACGACAGAAAACACAGTCCGCAGCTTTCCGGCTCCCAGCCCGAAGCTGCCCTCCCGGTAGCTGTCAGGCACACCTCTTAAGGCTTCCTCTGTCGTCCGCATAATAAGCGGCAAAATCATAATGCTTAAGGTCAGGGCGCCGGAGAGCAGGGACAGCCCAAGAGAAAGATATTTTACAAAGAACAGCGAACCGAACAAACCATAAACGATGGATGGAATCCCGGACAGGGTTTCCGCCGTAATTCCGACGATATTCACAAGCTTATTTCCGCGCCGTGCATATTCCGTCAGGTAAATCGCCGCGCCGATTCCGACCGGGACTGCAAAGAACAGCGAAAGCAGCATCATAAACAGGGTATTGATTAACGCCGGAAGCAGGGACACATTTTCAGAGGTATATCTGACGGCAAACAGCTCCGGTGTTAAATGCGGAACGCCTTTTACAAGGATATATGCAACAAGAAATAACAACGAAAGCATTGTAAGCAATACTGCAATGCATACCGAAAGAAACAGGATAAGCGACTTCGGGTCACGCCGGTATGCGCGCCATTTTTGTCTTAAACTCCGGGTCATTTATTTCTCCCTCCTTTTCAACAGGGACAAGGACAAATTGATGATAAGGATGAATACAAACAAGACGACCGCCGTACCAATCAGCGCTTCGCGGTGCAGGTCCGTAGAATATCCCATTTCCAGTACAATGTTTGTCGTCAGTGTCCGGACACCGGAAAGAATACCATCCGGAATGACCGCCTGATTTCCGGCAACCATCATAACCGCCATAGTTTCCCCGACTGCCCGCCCAATCCCCAGTACGACGCCTGCAAAAATACCGCTTTTTGCAGCAGGCAGAATGGTACGGAAAACACTTCTTTCATGGGACGCCCCGAGCGCAAGCCCGCCCTCATAGTAGCTTTGCGGGACTGCCCGGAGGGCGGATTCCGAGACGCTGATAATCGTAGGTAAAATCATCAGTCCCAATAAAACGGAGGCGGTCAGGACGCTCATACCGCGCCCGCCAAAGGTTTCCCGCACAAAAGGAACTAAGACCACCAACCCAAAAAATCCATACACGACCGACGGAATGCCTGCCATCAGATTCACCGCCGACTTTAACGGCTTATAAAGAGGACGGGGACAGAAGCGCGCTAGAAATACCGCCGTCAGTATCCCGACCGGCACGCCAAGCAGCAGGGCGCCGGCAGTTACATAAAGCGAACCGACAATCATAGGAAAAATTCCATAAAGATTGTTAGCGGGCTTCCATTTGATGCCCAGTAAAAATTTGAAAATACCGATTTCCTTAATCGCAGGAAGTCCGTTTGCGAACAGGAATACACAGATCAGAATGACTGCTGCAATGGAAACACACGCCGTCAGGAGAAACAGCAGCTTCATTCCCTTTTCTTTTATCTGCTTCATGTCTCAGCTCCTACTGTACTATTTCATTCCAATGAACGGCTTTTCCCGTAAAGATATCCTTCACCTGCCCGCTTGTCAGCCCGTTTACCGGGGAATCGTTATTTACAATGACTGCGATTCCGTCCATTGCAATGATGGTAGGGCGCAGGCCCTTTTCCAGTTCTGAAATTTTCAGTTCACGGGAAGCCATTCCGATATCGCAGGTTCCGTCGATTGTATCCGTCATGCCGGTGGAAGAATCGCTTTGCTGTATCTCAATGGTTACGCCCGGATTTTTCTCAAGGTAAGCTTCCTTGAGCTTCTCCATCACCGGCGCGACCGAGCTGGAGCCTCCAATCGTAATTTTCCCGGAATCCATTTGCCCGCGGTAGGCTTCCGCATCAGATACCGCGATGCAGCCCCTGCCCTCAATTACCGCCTGACCGTCCGCACTCATAATAAAGTCGATAAAATCCTGCGCCGTATTACTCAGCCCGTCTTTTGTTGCAATATGAAAGGGACGGGCTATTTTATAGGTACCGTTTTTGATATTCTCCGCCGTCGCGGCCGCACCGTCGATGGAAACCGCCTTTACAGTCGTATTCATTGTACCAAGCGACGTATAGCCGATTGCATACAAATCCTCCGCGACGGTTGTCATCATAACAGAGGTTGCGTTTGTAACAGCGGCAGTATCCGTTGTATTATCTGTTTTTACCCCCGCTTCGTCCTCCTCCTCAATTCCAAACAGCTCTATGAACGCACCGCGGGTACCGGAACCATCTTCACGGACAAGCACGTTAATTTCCTTTTCCGTATCAAAGACAGCAGGCTCGTCCCCTTTGCTCCTGCCGCATCCGGTCAAGCCGGATAACAGCAAAACACCGGGAAGGACAACTGCCAGAAGTTTCTTGAATGCTTTCATTATTATAGCTCTCCTTTGCTTTTCCATTTTTGTTACTTTATTTTTTCCAATTTTTCAAAATCCATGCAGAGGAGTACAGGTACTTGAGGACCGCATTTTGTATACAGACTTATGCTCCGGATGCTACGCGCCAGCTTTATTTTGCATGCGCTTACGCTACATCGGACTTCCTCTAAGTGCTGTTAAGACGCTCGGTGGCGTCCTCGCGCCTAAGCGTCACTAAGAGGTGATTCCGGCTCCGCTCAAAGACGCGGTCCTTCGGACAAATGCAAAATAAAGCTGGTGCGCAGCATCCGGAGCCTTTTAAGTTGGCTCAAAAAGTGCAGAAACCCAGAAGGGAGTTACTTGACAAAAGCTTGTCCTGCCACTATAATGGGCAATATAGGTTGCGCAACATATGTTTCTTAATAAGAAAAGGGGGAACCGAAATGCCGCCGAAATTCAAATTTACCAGAGAGGAAATTACAAAAGCCGCGCTGGATATCACAAGAGAAAACGGAATCTCCGGGCTTACTGCCCGAACCTTAGCCGCAAGGCTTAACTGTTCCGTCAAGCCCATTTTCGGTCTGTTTCAAAATATGGAGGAGGTACAGCGGGAGGTTCTTGCCGCAGCAAATACGATGTATCAGGAGTATCTGCGGGAACGTATCCTGTGTGGGAACTATCCTGCCTATAAAGCCAGCGGTATGGCCTATATCTGCTTTGCAAAGGAGGAGCGGGAGCTTTTCCGGTTGCTTTTCATGCGTGACCGTTCCCATGAAAAAATTGAAGAAAACCGTGAGGAAATAAGACCACTGTTAGAAATGATCCAGAAAAATACAGGTCTTGACGAAGAGGAAGCCTATCTGTTTCATCTTGAAATGTGGCTGTATGTCCACGGAATTGCTACGATGCTTGCAACCTCCTATCTGGACTGGGACACAGAATTTATCAGCAGGGTTCTGACAGACGCATATACCGGGCTGAAATACCGCTATTGCGGGGAGGAGAAAAAGAATGGAAGCAATTAAAACTATAGGATTAACGAAAAAATACAAGGGTCTGGCTGTGGTAGACGGTCTTAACCTGCTTGTGGAACAGGGCGAGCTGTTTTCGCTGCTCGGCATCAACGGCGCAGGGAAAACGACTACCATCAAAATGCTTTCCTGCCTGACAAAGCCGACCAGCGGGGATGCATATCTGAACGGCAAAAGCATTGTAACCGATACGGCAGGCGTAAAGGGCATCATCGGCGTCTCGCCGCAGGAAACCGCAGTCGCGCCGAACCTGAGCGTCAGGGAAAACCTGGAGCTGATGTGTGGCGTACATAGCTTTTCCAAGGAGAAACAGGCCCAAAAGCTTTCCGAGCTTTCCGGGCAGTTCGGCCTGACAGACATCCTCTCCAAAAAGGCAGGAAAGCTCTCGGGCGGCTGGCAGCGCAGACTAAGCATTGCAATGGCACTTATTGGCGAGCCGGAAATCCTGTTTTTGGATGAACCGACGCTGGGGCTGGATGTCATTGCAAGAAGCGACCTCTGGGATACCATCCGGCTGCTTAAGGGCAGGATTACAATTATCCTGACGACCCATTACATGGAGGAGGCGGAAGCCCTCTCCGACCATATCGGCATTATGAAGGACGGCAGGCTGCTTGTGCTCGGAACAGCTGACGAGCTGAAGGAGAAAGCAGGAACCAACAAATTCGAGGACGCCTTTGTGGCGATTGTAAAGGGGGCAGCAAAATGAAAGTATTGACTTTTTCCGGAAGAACCGCAAAGGAAATCCTGCGCGACCCATTAAACCTTGCCTTCGGACTTGGCTTTCCGCTGGTTCTGATTCTTCTGCTTTCTGCAATTCAGGCAAATATCCCTGTCAGCCTGTTTGAAATCGAAACCCTTGCGCCCGGCGTTACGATATTCGGGCTTTCCTTTATGACCCTGTTTTCCGCTACCCTGATTGCAAAGGACCGGGAAAGCGCGCTGCTGCAACGGCTCTACACCACTCCGCTCACCGCGGCAGACTTTATTTTCGGATATATCCTGCCGATTCTTCCGATAGCGGCGGCACAGGGTATTGTCTGCTATATTGCCGCTATCCTGCTTGGCTTACCCGTTACAATAACTATCCTCTATGCCGTGCTGTTCCTCCTGCCCATATCCCTGTTCTTTATTGCGCTCGGACTTCTCTGCGGAAGCATCCTTACCTCAAAACAGGCTGGCGGTCTCTGCGGCGCTCTGCTTACCAACCTGACCGCATGGCTTTCGGGTATATGGTTTGACCTTGATCTGGTCGGCGGCACCTTTCGAAAAATTGCCTATGTCCTTCCCTTTGTCCATGCCGTAGAACTGGAGCGTGCCGTCCTGAACGGACGCTATGAGGCTGTCCTGCCGCATCTTTTCTGGGTGCTCGGCTATACCGCGGCTGTCGTTATCATCGCAGTGCTGCTCTTTTTGCGGCAGATGAAGCGGCAGTAACAGATAGAACAGACAGCCTGAGTTTCCGCATTTTTTAGCACCCCGGAAAGTTCCGGGGACTGTGCAGCATTGTAATTTTGCATTTGTCCGAAGGACCGCGTTCTTAGCGCAGACGGAATCGCCTCTTAGTGCCGCTTAGGCGCGAGGACGCCACCGAGCGGCTTAGCGGCTCTTAAAGGAAGTCCGGCGGAGCGCCCGCGCATGCAAAATCAGGATGCTGCACAGTTTTCGGAACATAAAAGGGTATGCAAAATACGGAAACTCAAAAACAGATAGTATTTGACACGCCTGTCTTAACCCCGTATAATAAAGCTATAGAACCTCATTATAAGCACCTGACAGGAGAGCACGTACTATGCGTATGCTATTTGAAATCGACAAAAAAGATTATGACCGTAACGGGAGCGTTTTTAGCAGACCTTCTGCAAGAGGAATTATTATCAAAGACGGAAACATAGCCATGGTGTATAGTAAGAAATATGATTATTACAAATTTCCGGGCGGCGGCATCGAAGCGGACGAGCGCAAAGAGGAAGCTTTAATCAGAGAGGTTGCAGAGGAAACCGGACTGCGTGTTCTCCGCGATTCTATCCGGGAGTACGGGCAGGTACACCGGATTCAGAAGGGCACAAAGGAGGATGTCTTTATACAGGATAATTATTATTTCCTTTGTGATGTGGAAGAAACGATAGAGCAGCAGAGTTTAGACCGGTACGAAGCAGACGAGGGCTTTACGCTTACCTTTTTAAATCCGCAGCTTGCAATCGACAGAAACCGTAGGAATCAGCTCGATGATTTTAATCAGGTCATGCTGGAACGGGAGGCGCGCGTATTAGAATTACTGCTGCAGGAAGGATATTTTGAAAGGGAAGGTACCTTAAATGAAGCTACCCAAAATGGTATTATTTGATTATGGCCAGACGCTTATTGCGGAGCAGAAATTTGACGGGATTAAGGGAACGGAGGCTGTGTTACAGTATGCTGTAAAAAATAAATATCACCTGTCGGCAGAGCAGATACAGGCAAGGGCAAATGAAATCAACCGGGAGTTCGGACGGTTTGACCCGGAAAAGAGACATCTATTTCAGATAGAAATACCTAATACCATGTTTACTCCTTATCTTTATGAATCACAGGGAATCGAGATTGCATTAAGCAATTCTGAAATCGATACTGTATTTTGGAACGCCGCCGCACCGGGCGCACCGACGGAAGGGATACAAAAGTTTTTGGAATATCTGAAACAAAAGGGTATCCGCACGGGCGTCATCAGTAACATTTCCTACGCTCCTTCTGTCGTTGCAGAACGTATCAACCGTCTGCTGCCGGAAAATACCTTTGAGTTTATTATTACTTCAAGTAATTTTATATTCCGTAAGCCGCATCAACGGATTTTTGATTTAGCCTTAGAAAAAGCGGACCTAAAGCCCGAGGAGGTCTGGTACATCGGCGACCAGTACGAATGTGACATCAAAGGCCCCCTGAATGCCGGGCTGCTGCCGGTATGGTACATAGGCGCAATCGATTTATCCTATACGGAGGATAAAAGTATTTTGACCGTAGCAAATTGGGAGGAATTGAGGTTGCGGATGGAGGAAGCCGGAACAGATTGAACATTTTATATCAAACGAATGAAAGGGCTGACAGCGCGTCAGCCCCTTTTTTCAATCCATATGGAGGATACGATTGCATAGAGAATGACGGCGGCAATGTCCAGAAGGAAAAGATAGAAAATCCAGCTCCACTCGGTCATTACCCTGACCGCATACAGTACAAAAATAGTGCCGATGAAACAGAATACGACCCCGGACTGCCGGTAATGCGGACGTTTATTCATTGTCCTGCGCTCTTCCTTAGAGGCGTAAAACCAGGCATTATTCAGCAGTATCCCCTTTTCCATAAAGGAAAACCCGCTGATAACAAAGGATATTACTGCGATTACCAGGCAAAGAATCACGGTTACCAGTTCCATTTTATCTCACCTCCCGCTTTGTTTATCTTTGACGGAACTTCCATGTCCCGAAAAGAGTCTTTTTATAATTCCGAAGTTCTTTTTTCGCTTCCTGATGATTTCCTGCCTTCCGCAGATAATCAACTGCCTTCGGGATATCCTGCTCCACACCTAAGCCCCTGCCATAAATAAAGCCCAGCATATAACGAGCATTATCGTTGTTCCAGTTTACCTGCTCTAAATACGTTCTTGCCTTTCCATAATCCTGCGGTGTGCCAAGACCGTCAAAGCAGCATTTCCCAAGATAATAGACACCCCATTTGCTTCCCTTCTGATAAGAGAACGAAAGCAGCGAAAATGCCTTGTCATAGTCTTGTTCAACGCCCCGCCCGAAAAAGTATGCCTTTCCTAACATATTGTGGGCACAGATGTTCCCGTAAGGAATATCCTTTTCAAAGCACTGGACCGCATACACCTCGTCCTTTTCCGTAGCGATACCGTCAAAATAGAAACGTCCTACATCGCTCCAGGCACCCGGATTCCCGCCCTCGGCAGCCAGCCGGAACCAATGGAACGCTTCCTCCTTCCGGCCCGCCTCTTCCAGATCGTCCGCATAAAGCGACTGGTGAAACGGATGCCCCGCCTCCGCACTGATTTTCCGGAGTACCTTCGCCTTTTCCGGCTGCGGCGCAATAATATCCTCGTCGCCCTTCGTGTAATAGTGCTTCAAGTTATTTGCCGCAAAGTACATACCGCCCCGGAGTGCCTTCCAGAACCAGTCCTCACACTTGGAGATATTTTCCTTCAAATACGCCTTATAGCCGCCCGGCGTAGCAAAGGAGTTCTTATTTTTATTCTGAATCCGCAGAAAATCCCACCAAAAGTAAGAGTTTGCAATGACATACTGGCAGAACGCATCTCCCCCCTCCGCCAGCGCGAGTACCTCGTCAAAAGCCTCCTGCAGACTGGCAAATGACATCGACTTCTCCAGGGACGGCTTTAACTCCCCGCTGCGCAGCGCCACTAACACTCCCAGGGCACTTCCCTGCTCTACTGACTTATGTAACAGCTTCGTGGCACGCTCATCGTCCTCTGGAAACCTGTGCCCCGCCCATACATACTGTTCGCCGCACAGACACCTCGCCAGAATACAGGTAGCATCACCATCCCCGGCTGCGGACGCCTTCTCCAAAAGGGCAAATGCCTCCTTGCCCCGGCCCGTCCGCTCGTTATAATAAATGTCCTGTAATGCCTGCTTCACTTCCTTGCTCAATGCTTTTCCCATAATCTTCATATTCCTTTCTTCACCTGACAGATTCAAAATCATAAAGCAAAAAATCTATAAACTATCTGATTCTAATTTTATCATCCTCTGTAAAATTTGTCCACATCCTCTCCTTCTTAAGTATCCACATTTTTTAAATAACCCAGAAAAGTTCCTACTGCACAGCCCTTTACTCCCGCCTGTCAGTGGGGGACGAGGACAGGGACGGCGGCGAGAGCAACAGCATACAGAACCAGAAGAAATTTCTGGAAAGCTATGCCAGACAGTTAAAACTGACAAATATCCGACACTACATTGACGACGACGAAAGCGGCAGGTTTTTTGACCGTTCCACCTACTCCCGCATGATAGAGGACGTGGAAAACGGCAAAGTCGGCGTGCGCTTTATCGCGGTCAACAACGGAATAGACAGCGGAAAGCCCGACACATAAGAACGAACTGACACAGCTTGCAGAGCCGACAGAGCAGGCATTGCCCACAGAAAGGAGCGGCCTATTGACAGAAAAGAACAAAACCCCCACTCCGCCCCGAAAGCCGGACGGTATCATCACAATCGGACCATTGTTGCGGAGTTGTTTTTCAACCACAGCGGCACAGAAACATTCCGCGACAAGCTGTTGAAAATGATACTTGCAGACAGGAGGGAGTAAAACAGGAAACCGTTTGTTTGTAAAAATCAAATCCATTCCTATTCAATCCATTCCACACCAAACATGAAAGGAGCGATTGACCCGTGGCAAAGACCAAAGCCGAAAATTACGGCGGCGAAAGACTATCTCAAAGGCGTGATGAACAGCAAGACCACAATCCCAACAAAGACATGGAAAACGGAGTATGCAAAACTGACCGCCGAGAGGAAAGCACTCAATCAGCGGTATCTTGCATTGAAAGAGGAAGTAAAAGAAGTCGAGAAAATCAGAAAGAGCGTTTACAGTATCTTGCGGCAGGAACAGCGAGAACGGCAACCGAATAGGGCGCAGGATATGGAGCGATAACAGACGGGGCGGCGGGATAGTCAACACCTGCCCCGCCGCCCTGTTTTGGACTTTTTTAGACCGATAAACTGGAAGTTGCAGTCTTATTAAAGTCTATTTTCACCGGGGGTATACTTCTTAATAAGCACCTTTTCGCCGGGAAGTGTTTGAAATAATTCCTGCATGACTCTGCCGCCAAACTCTTGAATAGGATCGTCTTCAGATAATTTTGGGGGATAATCACTCATAATGGTAACATACAAATTCCAGATAATTTCCTCATCTGAAAACTTAATACGCCCATTCTTCTCCCGATTAGGGTACAACTCTAAAAAGAGATTGCTGACCCTATGTCTAAACCGATAGATATGGTCATACTCTGGCGGCTCCGCATCTGGTGTTGAGCGTCCAAATGGACCAGTTGATTTTATCATGTTCAGTCCTTTCGGAATGCGGGAATCGTGAATTTCTTTGGCGATTTTGCTGTTTGCCTTTTTGAAAATTTTAATGATATCCTGTTCCGGTAAATCACCTGTTTTTAATCCATATTCATACATACCAGGTTCAAGCATTTTTCATCCTCCTATAAATCCCGATTATCAGTTTATACTGAAAAAGATTATACCATATCCAACAACGAAAAGCAATTTGCACTTTGCCCCGTTCCGACTATCCAGACGGTCAAGGGACGAGTAGTATTTTTTCGCAAAGTGCGCGAAAAAATCTCCACTCTTAAACCCTTGACCGTCTGGATTTTTGCCGTTGCCATTTCGCCGCCGAAAACGGCTTCTAACCGTCCACAGGCGCGTTTTGCGCCCGTTCTTCCTGCCCGTTTCCCGCCGTGTTGAAAAGTTTTGCGTCAATAACTCAAAAAAGCACTTGACAAAACGCTTCATGCGGAACGCAAATGAAAACATCGTACGAAGCGCAGTGGCATGTAAGCAGTCACGAACTCCTGCGCCTGCAGAATACTTCATAAAGTCCAAGCAGCAAGCATCCTGCGGCATAGCACCCGATATCCTTCCAGTCAAAGGTGGAACCAAGCAGCACAGACAGCACCCGGTTCTGTTCCAGCCCCAGTACCTTAACAAGTTCAAAATACTGCAGTACCTCGACCGCAGACGCAAACAAGAAAATATACAACGGCAGCAAGGTTCCCTTTTCCGGAATAAAAATCCTGACAAACGCATAAAGAAAAAGCACCACAAGCACATCCCCCAGATACGGTCGTACAAAACGGTCGTGCACAAATAACGCGATGAAAACCTCGATTCCAAAAAGCACCGCTGCCGCAATCAAATACGCGGCTCTTTTTTTCCTTCTATTTTTGTTGTTCAATTTATCACATCCTTACAAACTTTTGTACTCTTTTCCTTGTTTCATACAATGCATCCTTTAACACCTTACATTGTAACTATTGTAAAATCATACAATCTGTTACACCACTGTTCAAATCACAAAACCAAATATGATTCAAAACAGAATCCCGCAGGATAATCCCCTGCTCACACACTTCCATTCGATACCATGGCCGACCCGGCATTTCAAATAGAAGCTCTTCTTGTACTATCACCGCTTTTAAATCACAAACCTTCACTCCGTCATCATCAATATAATACAGGTATTCCTGAAAAACCGCTGCGACACTTCCTGTATGCACAGTTTGCTTCTTTATCTGGCCGTTCCGCAATATCTCATAATAACTCTTCCCCTCTTCATCAAACCCCTCAAACAAAATATGGATACCATCACTGTAAAACTTTGTACTATAGCTATCAGACAATTTTGTCATCTCTCCGGTCGCAGATTCCAGTTCATAAACACCATTCCTTGTCATTACATAAATATTCTGCTGCGCTAACACAACATCATAAACCATTCCCTCTGACCGGGAAAGCAGCCTCGGTTCATTTTCTCCTGCTACATTTTGCATATAAATAGAATGCTGCAACACCGGCGAATCCGTCTTTGTTTCATCGGTTCCGCGTTCTTTTGCTGTCCAGTATACCACACTCTCATAAAAATCAATAAAACTAAAGCCTTCTGCCGGAATATTGCATACGAAACAAAGTTCTTCGCCGGAAATCCGGTATACTACAGAATCTGTAATATAATAAATACCGCTTCCTGTCTTCTTCAGCGCTCCCGCCTTTTGTTTCAAAACTTTTACTTCCTTTGTTTTTAAGTGGTAGCTGCATAACGCATTTTCCCTATTCAAATCACAATAATATAATAACTCATCGGATACTGCTAAATTTTCCTGCCCATATACCGTAAAATTATCTTTGCATTTATCATCAACTGCAGGATTCCAATATTGTTTCCATTCTTTCCTATATATCTTATACCCAACAGCAGCAAACAAGCTTATGTTGACAATGCTCCACAAAATAATCGCAAAGCACCGGCGTCTCTTTTCCCTTTTTAAACGTTCCGTCTGTTTCATCGTCCCTCCTCACAGTAAACAATCAGGGACACCGCACAAACCACGCAGTCTGTACGGCGTCCCCTCCGGTTAAAGGTATTTCTTCAATATTTGTGTAAGCCGGTTGATATCCAACGGCTTTGCGATATGCTCATTCATACCGCAGTCAAGACAATGCTGTATATCATCCGAAAACGCATCCGCGGTCATCGCAAGAATCGGCAGATTCACATCCGGGCGGTCTAAGGCACGGATTGCCTCCGACGCTTCATAGCCATTCATCACAGGCATCCGGATATCCATCAGAATAATGTCATAAAATCCGGCTTCCGACTGGCTGAACTTTTCCACACAGACCTGACCGTTCTCTGCTCTTTCCAAGGCAAATCCGGCTTCGGAAAGAATCGCCTCTGCAATCTCCCAGTTCAAGTCATTATCCTCTGCCAGCAGAATGCGCTTTCCTGCAAATTCCTGGCAGTTGGTCTTCTTCTCTGCTTCCTTGACCGGCGTATCCAGCATATAGCGGCTGAGTCCAAGATACAGATTGGATTTAAACAGCGGCTTGGAAATAAAGCCCTGTATTCCGGCTTCCTCTGCCTCGTGTTCAATATCGCTCCAGTCATACGCGGAAATAATCAGAATCGGAACATTGTCTCCCAAATGCTTCCTCATTTCCCGCGCCGTATGCAGTCCGTCCATTTCCGGCATCTTCCAGTCTAACAGCACAATTTCATAATCGTTTTTTTCCTGATGGCACTTTTTCACCATCTCTACCGCTGTTCTTCCGTCCATTGCCCACTGCGCATCAATACCGATTTCCTTCAGTGAAGAAACTGCACTCAGGCAGAGATCTTTATTATTATCTACTACCAGCATTCTCCAAGGCGGAAGAACCATTTCCTCCTCCCGGACCACTGCCTTTTCAAAATCAAGTACGATATGGAACTCGCTTCCTTCGCCCGGTGCGCTCTTTACTTCTATCGTGCCCTTCATAGCATCCACAATCGCTTTTGTGATTGCCATCCCAAGACCCGTTCCTTCCGTCCTGTCAACCCGCAGATTCTTTTCTCTCGAAAAAGTCTCAAAGATTTTTTCCAGAAACTCCTGCGTCATCCCGATTCCATTGTCCTTTACCCTGAAATGGCACCTTACATAAGCATCTCCCAACGGAGACTCCTCCTGCTCTAAATAGACGTTCACATAACCGCCCTCCGGTGTGAACTTTATCGCATTGGATAACAGATTTATCAGCACCTGATTCAAACGGATACTGTCACAGCATACGTCCTCTGCCTGGATTTTCTGGATAAAAATATCAAAATGCTGGTTGCGCGCCTTTATCTGCGGCTGTGCAATATTGACAATGTTATCCATTGTCTCGCGCAGGGATATCTGGCTCATATTTAACGACAGCTTACCGCTCTCAATTTTGGACATATCCAGAACATCGTTAATTAAGCCCAGCAAATGTTTACTGGAAAGGGCTATTTTCGTCAGACAGTCCTTCACACGTGCCGTATCCTCTGCATTCGCCATTGCAATTGCGGTCATTCCCACGATTCCGTTCATCGGGGTACGGATATCATGGCTCATACTGGAAAGAAATTCACTTTTCGCCTTATTTGCCTTTACTGCTTCCTTTTCCGCCTTATATAATTCCCTCATCTGCTGTTGGGACAGCCTGTAATAGAAAATGAAAATCAGCGAAATCCCGGCAAGGATAATAAAGCTGACAATCAGGATAATAAGCTGGCGCTGATTACTCAAATCATCTAAAATATTATCTAACATTCCGAACGGCATCACCGATACAAGATACCACTCCGAATTCGGCAGATGTGTACACAGCAGGGAATTGTACCCCCCGTCTATCTGAACAATCGCAGAATACTCCCTGTTCTCATTAATTGCTTCCTGCAGCTCTCCGGCATACTCCTTTGCTGTCTTTCCGTTCAGCTCAGAAAAAACCTCTGAGATATGGGTAAAATAGTCCTCTTCTTCTTTGGTTCTTATCACATAGGTGCCGTTTCTGCGGATAATGGAACAATGCATCAGCGTTTCTTTTTCATCCAAAGCCAGGATTTCTCCCAGATATTCCATCGGAAGCGCAGCTACCATTGCAAAGCTCGTTTCGCCGTTCTTCATAGGATATGCGGCATGAATCAGCATACAAAGCAGCTTCTCCCCATCTGCGCCGACACCGGAAAACACGCGGAGACTGCTGTCATTCAACACCTTTTGGAACGTACTTTCATCCGCATATTCTATCTCCTCCCCATAAACCGTCTCACATTTCCCTTCCTCCGTATAAAGACCAAGATGGACAAAGCCCCTTACCTGGGCACTTAGCGCAAGCTGCTCCACCATCGTCTCTCCATACTCCATGGTTTCCGGAGGATGTCTTTCTACGATTCCCTTCATCTCCGAAATCTGCAGGTCAAGTACGGCATCAAACTTCTGTTGCGTCTGCCTTGCCATTGCAGACATATAAACCTCTCCGACTGCACTAATTGCATTGCCGCTTTTCTCACTAATGACAACCGACGCCAAGGCAAACATAGCAATGCAGACAACAACTAAAATCGAAAAGCTTATCCACAAAAACTTTTTCGTATTTTTTATCATTGCAATTTCTCCTTTTCCTCTCCCTATGTATCTTATGTCAAAGCAGGGATACCGGATTTTAACTATCCTCTCTATACTACCATGAAATTCCGAAATAATCAATCGTTTCCTTTTTCGGGTTTCTACATTTTTTTAAGCAGTCCCCCCTAGATTTTCCAGTTTTTCTGCGCTATAATTAGCAGGAAAGGAGTCTGACCCATGAAAGGAATTATTCTTGCCGGCGGTTCCGGCAGCCGTCTTTACCCGCTCACGTTAGTGACCTCGAAACAGCTTTTGCCTGTTTACGATAAGCCGATGATTTATTACCCGCTTTCCACCTTGATGCTTGCCGGAATCAGGGATATTCTGATTATTTCCACACCGGAGGAGCAGCCTCGTTTTCAAGCGCTGCTTGGTGACGGCTCCGCTTTTGGCATCCAGCTCTCTTATTGTGTACAGCCTTCACCGGACGGTCTTGCACAGGCATTTCTTCTTGGGGAGTCCTTTATCGGGAACGATGCCTGCGCCATGGTATTAGGTGACAACATCTTTTATGGAAGTGGTCTCGGCAGGCTTCTTACCGATGCAAAGGAACGTGCGGAGCACGGAATTGCAACCGTATTTGGCTACTATGTCAACGACCCGGAACGGTTCGGCATTCTGGAGTTCAATTCCGAAAACCGGGTGCTTTCCATTGAGGAAAAGCCGAAACACCCGAAATCCAACTACTGTGTCACCGGACTTTATTTTTATAATAATCAGGTTGCCTCCCTTGCAAAGACACTGAAGCCGTCTGCCAGAGGAGAGCTCGAGATTACAGACCTGAACAATTTGTACCTGAAGCAGGGTATGCTGGAGGTAACACTGCTAAACCGAGGCTTTACCTGGATGGACGCCGGTACCGCAGACAGCCTTACCGAAGCCTCCTGTTTTATCCAGACGCTTCAGAAGCGCCAGGGTATTGTTATTTCTGCCCCGGAGGAAATTGCCTGGCTGCGCGGCTGGATTTCCAAGGAATCTCTGCTGTCTTCCGCTGCCCGCTATGGCAATTCCGCTTATGGCGTCCACCTGCAAAACAGTGCGGAAGAAAAAATACTCTATGGAACGGGGGATACATTAAAATGAAATTATGCGTGACCGGCGGCGCCGGTTTTATTGGAAGCAACTTTATTTACTATATGCAAAAGCACCATCCGGAGTACGAAATTCTGAATCTGGACTTACTGACCTATGCGGGAAATCTGGAATCCTTAAAAGAAGCCGAAGCCTCTCCGAATTACCGGTTTGTTCGCGGAGACATTGCCGATACGGCCCTTGTAACCGGGCTGTTTGAAAAGGAACGGTTTGATATCGTTGTAAACTTTGCAGCAGAGAGCCATGTAGACCGGGCCGTATTAGATCCTTCTGTTTTTGTCCGCACCAATGTCCTCGGTACGCAGGTACTTTTAGACGCAGCGCGTACTTTTGGTGTAAAGCGGTTTCACCAGGTTTCTACGGACGAGGTTTACGGAGACCTTCCGTTAGACCGTCCCGACCTGTTTTTTACCGAAACCTCCCCTCTGCATACCTCAAGCCCTTATTCTGCGGCAAAAGCAGGCGCTGACCTTCTGGTGCTTGCCTATCACCGTACCTTCGGACTTCCGGTGACAATTTCGCGGTGCTCCAACAATTACGGCCCGTATCAGTTTCCGGAAAAGCTGATTCCGCTTATGATACTCCGTGCTTTAAAGGACGAGCCGCTGCCGGTTTATGGAACCGGAGAAAATGTCCGCGACTGGCTGTATGTGGATGACCATTGCGCCGCCATCGACCTGATTTTACAAAAAGGAACTCCCGGGGAAGTTTACAACATCGGCGGACACAATGAATATACAAATCTTTCCGTGGTAAAAACAATCCTGCAGGAATTAAAAAAACCAGAGTCTCTGATTTCCTTTGTTTCGGACCGCCCGGGACATGACCGCCGCTACGCCATCGACCCGGCAAAAATCACCAAAGAGCTCGGCTGGAAACCATCCGAGACCTTTACGCATGGCATCCATAAAACCGTCCGCTGGTATGTAGAGCACTCCGACTGGTGGCAGCATATCCTGAGCGAGGAATACAGCCGTTACATCGAGGTCATGTACGGCAGTCGCTAGATTTACACGAAATAAAACAGCAAGAAAGGATTTTTTATGCACATTTTAGTCACTGGCGTAACCGGGCAGCTCGGAAACGAGCTTATAAGAGCCCTGCCGTTGCGCGGCCATACTGTAACCGGTACGGCACGGGAGCTTTATACACTTCCTACGCTACCCGGTGTTTCTTATGCCGCCCTTGATTTAACCGATACCGGACAAATCCGTCCGGTGTTTGAGCAAATCCGTCCGGAGGCGGTAATGCATTGCGCCGCCTATACCGCTGTAGATACTGCGGAAGAAGAGCCGCAGCTTTGCCGTCTTACCAACGAAACCGCTACAGAGGAAATTGCAAAGCTCTGCGGGGAATATTCGATTCCTTTGCTTTATACAAGTACCGAATATGTTTTTGACGGAAGCGGCACGCAGCCCTTCCGGCCCGAGGATGCCCCTGCCCCTCTTAATGTATACGGCGCCTCCAAATATGCAGGCGAGCTGGCAGTTGCCCGCTTCGCACCAAAGCATTTCATTGTCCGTATCAGCTGGACCTATGCCAGAAAGGGAACGAACTTTGTAAATACTATGCTTTCCCTGGCAGAAACCAGAGATACCCTCCGTGTCGTAACCGACCAGATTGGTTCCCCGACCTATATTCCGGACCTTGCACCGCTATTCACCGATATGATAGAAAGCAGCCGCTACGGCACCTATCATGCTGCCAGCGCCGGCTTCTGTAGCCGGTATGAGCTTGCCTGCGAGATTTTCAGGCTGGCAGGTCTTTCCGTCACGGTTCTCCCCATTGACAGTACCGGCTTCCCAGTCAGGGCCCCGCGCCCGAAAAACTGCCGTATGGATACAGGAAAGCTTACAGAAAACGGTTTTTCCCTTCTCCCTTCCTGGCAGGATGGTCTGAAACGGTATTTTTTGGAGTAGTCTGCTTTTTCTTGCATAAATACAATTTTTGCGGTATGATAGAGGGACAGAACAGAAAGAGGTGACATTTATGGGAAAGATTACCGTGACCCGCTGCGATATCGATGGACTTTTCATTATTGAGCCCAAGGTATTCTACGATGAGCGTGGTTATTTTATAGAAACCTACAACGAACAAGACTACAAAAAAGCAGGGATTTCCTGCACCTTTGTGCAGGACAACCAGTCCATGTCTCCAAAGGGAATTTTACGTGGTCTGCATTATCAGTTTGCACATCCACAGGCAAAGCTGGTATACGCCTTTTCCGGAGAGGTTCTGGATGTGACAGTAGACCTCCGGGCAGGCTCTCCGACGTTCGGGCAGTCGTTCAGTATCTGTCTTTCCGCGGACAACCATAAGCAGCTCTTTATTCCGGAAGGTTTCGCACACGGCTACCTTGTCCTTTCGGAAACTGCAGTCTTCTGTTATAAATGCGGTGACTTTTATGCGCCGGAGGACCAGTACGGCATCCGCTGGGACGATCCGGCACTTGGTATTACATGGCCGGAAGGTGTGCCGTTGCAATGTAATGCCCGGGACCGTACATGGCCCACACTTGCCGAAGCAGAAAAAAAGGGTTGGATTTTTTAGGAGGTTTTTATGAATACTGCAAAATCACTTACTCTTCTTCTTGTAAGTACGTTATGGATGCATAGCTTTCCGGACTTCCGTGTTTCCATGCTGACCCCGGAGGAGTTAGCCGAAACGCTCCGTCCGCAGAAAACGACGGCTGCAACTGCGGTGCTTTCCCGTCCTGTCTTTTCAGAACCATTTCTGGCGCCGGACAGGCTGTTCCCGACGCCGACGCCGCGTCCGACCGCCACACCGACGCCGTCGCCGTCCCCTACACCTACCTCGCGTCCGACGCCTGCTCCGACCCGCGTCCCGCTAGGGAACGCGTCCTCGGACCATGCCGGTGAGCTTACCTTTACTTATCCGGAAACAGCCGCGTTAAACACGGACACTTCCTCCTATACCTTCCTGGTAAACAAGGAATATCCTCTTTCCTCTTCTTATATTCCATTTATGGTGGAACCGGAGGTTGACATTTACCACAAGGGCATCAATGAGCGACGTTATCTGCAGCCGGTAGCTGCCACTGCTCTGGAGGAGATGTTCGCGGCTGCCGAGAAGGATGGCTACCACCTGGTATTGCGCTGTGGCTTCCGCTCCTATAAGCTGCAAAAGTCGATTTACTCTTATGCCCTGAAAAGCTACGGCTATTATGAGGCGTCCCGTTACCATGCCCTCCCGGGTACTTCAGAGCACCAGACCGGTCTTGCGATTGACCTTTGCTGTAAAGCTACTAACTATGAAAATAATTTCAGCATTTTGAACACCCCGGAATATGCATGGCTTTTGGAAAACGCCCACAAATATGGCTGGATTCTGCGTTACCCGGAGAATAAAACCCATATTACCGGCTACGGTTTTGAGCCTTGGCATTTCCGCTATGTAGGTCTTGAGCTTGCCGCCTACATAAAGGAGCAGGATATTACCTTAGAGGAATATTATGGTGCACTTCCTTCTACAAACCTTCTTGCAGTTCCAAAGGAATACTGGTCCCTGCTCTCTAAAAAAGAGTTTGAGCTGATGAAACAAGAACAGGAAGAATATGAAAAGCGTCAGGAAGAGCTTGCAAAACAGCCGACGCCAACACCGGATTTAACTGTCACTCCGGATCTGACGGGGACTCCTATGCCAACGCCTGACCCGGCTGAAATTCCGGACCTGACGGGGACTCCTATGCCAACGCCTGACCCGGCTGAAATTCCGGACCTGACAGGGACTCCGGTTCCGACGCCTGACCCGGCTGAAATTCCGGACCTGACAGGGACTCCGGTTCCGACACCTGACCCGGCTGACGTTCCGGACCTGACAGGGACTCCGGTTCCGACGCCTGACCCGGCTAACGTTCCGGACCTGACAGGGACTCTGGTTCCGACGCCTGACCCGGCTGACGTTCCGGACCTGACAGGGACTCCGGTTCCGGCACCTGACCCGGCTGACATTCCAGATTTGACTGACACGCCGGATCCGGCAGGCCCTGGCGTCGGTCAGACTCACTATAATAACTAAAATTACCCAGGCTTCCGCATTTTTTAGTAACCTTGGAAAATTCCGAAGGCTGCATGCAAAAATGAAATTGCATACAGTCTCCGGAACATAAGGCGACATGCAAAACCTAAGTAACACTACTGTCCGGTTTTCCGGCTGAAAGGACTCCTACAAATGAAACAATCTCACTTTTTTAAATTACCACGCCGTCTGGTTCCATTGCTATCCGGGCTTTTTCTTCTTTACCTTCTGGGTGCGTGCGCTAAAACGGCACCTGTATTTTCTCCACAGGGCAGTATAACGCCAACATCCGCCACAACCCTGACGCCGACGTCTGTCCCAAATTCTCCGACCCCGACCTTAACACCCACTCCGACCCCAACGCCGACGCCTGCACCAAGGCAGGTCACGCTTCTTGCCGTCGGGGATGACCTGGTCCATGGCAGCACCTTAAACGGCGGTCTGCAGGAGGACGGTACCTATGACTTTAACGGCTTTTACCGTCATCTGAAAGATGAAATCAGCGCAGCCGACATTGCGATTATCAATCAGGAAACGATTCTTGGCGGCGCGGAGTTTGAATATGTCGGCTATCCATGCTTCAATACGCCGGACGCTATGGGAGATGCTATTGTAAATGCCGGATTTGACGTTGTCCTTCACGCGACGAACCATACCATGGACAAAGGTGCAAAGGGTGTGGAAAACTGCATCAATTTCTGGAAAACTGCCCATCCTGAAATTACGCTTTTAGGAATTTATGATTCACCCGAAGCCCAGAATACCATCACCGTCGTAGAAAAGAATGGTATCCGCATTGCAATGCTGAACTATACCTATGGTCTGAACGGAATCCCGCTGCCGCAGGGGAAAAACTATCTGGTAACGCTCCTGACATGGAACAACCGGGACTATATCCGCTCCCAGATACGGCAGGCAAAGGAAATGTCAGACTTTGTGATTGTATTCCCTCACTGGGGAACGGAGTATGTCTATGAACCCGATAACGACCAGCTCTTTTGGACTACCCTTTTTGCGGAAGAAGGCGTCGACCTTGTGATTGGCGCACATCCTCATGTCTTAGAGCCGGTAGAATGGAAAACTCGTCCGGACGGTGGAAAAATGCTTGTATTTTACTCTCTCGGCAATTTCATTTCGGGACAGATTGAAGCTCCGCGCCTGTTAGGCGGAATAGCAGAGGTAACTCTGACGGAAGACGAAAACGGCCGTATCCAAATTACCGAAAGCGCCGTGATTCCGACCGTCACACACTACAGCGACGAGGTTGGCGACGGAACCTATGCGACCTACCGGCTTTCGGAATATACCGAAGAGCTGCTCCGTCTCCACGGCATCCACAAACGTGCCGAGGAAAGCGTATTTACCATGGAAGATACCTGGGCGCTGGCAAGGAGGATACTCGGAGATTTTCTGAAAGAATAGGAGACAGATGCAAATGAATCTTGATAATATAAAAATAGAGGATATTAAAATCATCCTGAATAAAGATACCACGCTGACCCGTTACTATCCTCTGATTCCTTTGAAAAACATTATAATTGAGCGCCTGGTAACGAACGGCATCCTTTTTAAGTCTCAATATGATGAAATCTATGATTCCGATATTGAAAGAATCCGAGAGATTACAGGGATGCCAGAGGGAATTGACGAAAGCTTCCATTCTGTTCTTCATTTGCACGACTTTAAAAACAGAAACCTGAAGGAACTCGAATCTATCAATTCTGATGCCCTTGCAAAGGTTCTTGCACATGGATATAAAAAATCGCTGGATATAATAAAATTAGCTTCTGAAAAAGGTGAAGATGAGCTGTCACAGCTTCTGGATATCGGTGCTGCCGATACCCGGAAACTGTGTGCCCTGTGCCATCTGATGAGGCTTCCCGGCGTAAAGGATACACGCGCAAGTCTGTATTATGATTCGGGTCTACAAAGCTTAGACGACTTTAGAAACAACACATTGGATAAAATCCTTGAAATGATTACAAGCTATATTGCCAATTCCGGATGTGGAAAAAGTGTGCCGCAAAGAAAGGAACTCGCAACACAAATAGCAGTAAGCAGGATTCTTCCCTAGTCATGCACGCTACTCCTTCCCATCCTTGCAGTTACAACCGCTTTCTTTGCCACAGCAGCTGCTCCCGTCCTCTTTGGCTTCCTTTTTCTTATACGGACAGCTTCCGCACGAAGAACAGCCGATACAGCCTGCGCCGTTTTTCTTTGCCCTCACGATATAAGCGACTGCCGCGCCTATGGCAGCCAGAAGAATTGCTATAACAATTATATTTTCCATATCGACCGCTCCTTGTACTCATTTTTATGCCTTCTTTAACGCATACTCTGCCCTCAGGTTCTTATTTGTCCTCCGGATTAAGTATACTATAATAGCCGCAAAGCATGCAACTGCAATCATGCCGGGAACAACAGCTGCTCCAAACCTTCCTGTGGTAATCAGCGTACCAATCTGGTATACAGAAAAAGCAATGGTATAGCCGGTTCCCAGCTGGAGAGCAATACCACCAAACAGCCATTTCCTACTCTTAATTTCCGAGTTCATTGCACCAATTGCAGCAAAACATGGAGGCGTATACAAGTTAAACATCAGATAGGCAAGTGCCGCTGCCTTTGTCAGTCCCATCACGGCAGCTACCTCATTTCCGCTGCCGACCAGCGCAAGCTCCTCTGTGTCAATCACATTCGTCAGTCCATACACTACAGCCAGCGTACCGACTACATTTTCCTTTGCAATAAAGCCGGTAATTGCGGCTGCGGAAAGCTGCCATACCCCAAAGCCTAACGGAATCAGGAGCACTGCAAACGGAGATGCAAGCGCTGCAAGAATGGACGTATGCTCCATCCCTTCCTCTACCACCTGGAGATGCCAGTTAAAGCTCTGCATCATCTGCACGGCGGCATTACAGACAAGGATAATCGTACCTGCCTTGACTATGTACGCCTTGCCGCGGGAAATCATGGAAATCACTGCCCTTTTCAGGCTCGGAAGCTTGTATTCCGGAAGTTCCATCAGGAAGAAGGATTTTCTGCATTTGTGTCCTGCAATTCTGTTTACCAGCAGGGCTCCCAATAAAATCAATACAATTCCGATAAAATACATCAGCGGCCCGACCCAGAAAGCACCCGAAAAAAATACTCCTGCAAATAAGGCAATCACTGGCAGCTTTGCGCCGCATGGCATGAACGGCGTCAACATTGCAGTTGCCCTGCGCTCTCTTTCATTCCGAATGGTACGACATGCCATGACACCTGGAATTGCGCAGCCAGTGCCAATCACCATCGGGATAACCGACTTCCCCGAAAGACCAACCTTCTTAAAAACCGGGTCCAATACAACCGTAGCGCGCGCCATATAGCCGCAATCCTCCAACAATGCAATCAGGAAATACATTACCATCACTAATGGCAGGAAACCTACTACAGCGCCAACGCCGCCGATAATGCCGTCAATGAAAAGCGCATGCAAAAACGGAGACGCTCCTGTGGTCTTTTCCGCAGCCCAGCCCTGAAATGTTTCAATTCCGCCTGTCAGCCAGTCTGCAATCCAGGTTCCCAAGGTTGCCTGGGAAATATAGAACACAAGAAACATTACAACGGCAAAAACCGGAATCCCAAACCACATATTCGTAAGAACAGCATCTATCTTATCCTGCTGATTTTTCTCCTTCGTCAAAACCTTACGTGTCTCAACCTCTGCAACAAGCTGATTGACAAAGCGGAAGCGGGCACGGTCTGCGGCTTCCACCTCGTCTTTCTTACGCAAATCGATATTTCCCTGCTCATATGGCGCCGTCTGCTCCTTGCCCTTCTGTGCTACGGCCGCCTCCACCACCTCTGCCAGTCCGTTGTCCCCCGAAGAAACAGATACCGTCTTTATAACCGGACAGCCTAAGCGCTCCGCCAGAGCCTCCACATCGATTTCCGTTTTCTTCTTTTCATTGACATCGCTTTTGTTAAGTGCTACGACAACCGGAATGCCAAGCTCCAGCAGCTGCGTTGTAAAAAACAGACTGCGGCTTAAATTGGTCGCATCGACAATATTTATCATCACATCCGGCTTTTCATTTTTTACATAAGCGCTTGTAATACTTTCCTCCGATGTAAACGGCGACATGGAATATGCGCCCGGAAGGTCCACGGCAATCAATTCCTCCCCGCCGTGGTAAAAGCTTTTTTTCACCGGACTTTCCTTTTTATCCACAGTGACGCCGGCCCAGTTTCCGACCCGCTCGTTTCTTCCGGTAAGCGCATTATACATTGTCGTCTTCCCGCTGTTCGGATTGCCTGTAAAAGCAATTCTCATTTCCGTATTCCTCCTCTTTTTCCAATATTTCTATCGTTAAACCACACGCATACCGTCAAGTAAGCGGTGGCTAACCGCAGAGTAAAATGACGGGCAGCAAACTGCCTGCTTTCCATGCTGCCCTGTGATGTCCCCTTATGATGCCTATTCCCGCAGAAGAATCGCCGAGGCAAGCTGATTGTCCATGTTATATCTTCCATCCTTAATAGAGACAACGCATCCGCCCTTCCTGCGTGAAATCACCGTAACCGGCTCCCCGCTGTAGCATCCCAGCGTAAAAAGAAAGGCATCCAGTTCCTCGTCTTTTGTTGCAATCTCTGTAATACTATATTCTTTTCCAATCTGAGCATCCGTTAAATTCATCTCTGCCTCCTTGGTTAGTCTATGCTAACTACAATGAGCATAACATGGAAGCATCCTTTTGTCAAGTACCTTTTTCAAATTTTTATAGAAGATTTGTTGCAGGAAGCACTGCCCCTATCTCCGTCTTATTATAAAAACCGCCAGTCCAAGAACCGCTGCCACCCCCGCACCATAGAATACATAGCGGGTTCCACAGAAGTCCAGTCTGGTAACTACGCTGACAATGACAAGAAGATTCGGCCAATATTGCCTCCATACCTTGGGGCAGGTCCTGTAGCTGACCAGAACAAACACGGCAGCCACAACAAGAAGCCATAAAAAGATTGCAAAACAAAACCGCGCAATTTCCCGTTTTGAGACTTTCATTTTCTTCATCTTTTCCCCTCCCAATTTTTCAATTTCCAGGCGGCGTCGGTGTCGGATAAGGAGAGCCCAATATTCCAGGTTCTATCACAATCAAAATAATTTTTTTAATTCCGAGAGAGTAATTCACTATTGCCATAGCTACTAAAACAGACATACCACCATTTATCCATACTTGCACCTGAAAAGAGGATGCCCGCTCCGGAGCATCCTCTCTGCACTGTCTTACAATTCAGTTACTGAAGCTTAATTACAACGTCGTCCACATAGAATGACGCAGTTTCCTCTGGAGACTCGAAATACAGCATAAACTTCTTCGCGTTCTCCGGAACGGTATAGGTATTGTTATACTTTACCCATTTACCGTCCTCAATCGGCTCTCCTACCACAACTGGCGTGTAGGTCGTCTCCTCGCCGTCGTTCTGCTCCGCCGTCATGTTAATCTCTAACGGGGTCGTATACTCGTGATATACCCAGTAGGTAATATCTAACGTCTTCCCGGCAAGGTCATAGGCTGATAAGTCTGCCTGTACGCCATGCCAGCTGGAGGAACGTCCTGTTACGGCAAGACACTTGTCGCTCTCATGTCCTCCGTAAACGATGGACGGCTTTGCATTACCGCGGGAACCAAAGTAAGCATTATTATCCTCAAAGTCAAGCGAAATCGTAGAGAACGGCTGCTTCGCTTCAACCACATAATCCGGATTCGGATCCACGCTGCTGTCCGGGTTATAGGCAATAATGATATCATCCAGTATAAAATCAGCATTATCAGAGGAAGGAATCTCAAAGTTAATCTGCGGTACCTTTACGTTTGCATAAACCGGAATTACACCCTCCACATGCGTCCATTGACCGCTCGGAAGAGCCGGGATATTTACCCGCTCCGGCCATACGGCGGAACCGTCCGGCTTATTTGCCTGCAGGGTAGCACAGAACTCCTGCGGCTCGCCGCTGTCCTGATATACCCAGTAAGAAATATATACCTGCTTGCCGATAACGTCGAAAGACTCGTTATCCAGATTCTTAAAGTTCAGACCCATGCCGTTCCAGCTGGCAGTACGCCCGGCAACAAGAAAACCATTCCCGGAATGTCCATTGCTTACAATCGACATCTCGGCGCTGCCGCGCTTTTCAAAAATCTGCACTTCATTGTTGCGTTCATCCGCCGTCAGGGAATGAATCGTAACAAACTTGGAAAGATCGACATCTTTCATCGGGTCATCCGGCGTAGTGCCTGACGGATCCTTCTCCGGCGACTGCACAGACGGATCCTTTGTCGTTATTATAATGTTATCGAGATAAAAGTCCTCTGTTGCTCCGGTTTCAAAGTAAACAACTACCGACTCTGCCGTCTTGACCGGTGTAAACGAAGCGGACGCCACTGTCCATTCGCCCGGAAGCACCGACTCTGTGGACGTAATATTTGCATATTTATCCGACGAAGAGCCGACCTCTTTATACTGCAAGGAACAAACTACTTTTGTCTTTGTAGCGGCATCATGCTTTGCCGCATAAGAAATATAGAGCTTTGTGCCTCCTAAACCATAATTCGAAAGGTCAATCTGCACACCATTCCAATTCTTGGTACGGCCCGAAACAAACAGGCAGTAGTCACTGCCGTCATAGCCTCCCTCTACAATGGAAGGAACTCCTGTCCCTCTCTCCTCCAGGTGCGGTACGGCATCCTCAAAATCATAATGAATCCCGTTAAAGGTCTCCTTGTTATATGCAACATTCGGACCGATATTACTTGCAGGGTCATAAGTCATACGAACATCATCAAGATAAAACGAGCCCTTCGCAGAGGAAGACATTTCAAAACCGATGGTCGGATTTGTTACATTGGAATACACCGGCAGGTCGCCCTCAAGCAAGGTCCATTCGCCGGAAGGAACGCCGGTGATAGAAAGCTTCTCCGGGGTATCCGTTGTACCATCCAGCTTTTTTACCGAAAGAATGCAGGAAAAATCCTGCGGCTCATTGCTTTCATGGTAAACCCATGCTGCAATATGCACACTTTTTCCAATTACATTCACTGCCTTCCCGTTTTCGTCAGAAAAGCTCAGGGAAACACCATGTGACGTATCGCTGCGGTCCGAAATGAAAAACGAGTACGAACCGGAATGTGACACTGGTTTTACAGAAATCACACCGGCGCCCTTAATGGAAAAATGAGAGGTCTGATTATAATCCTCGCCATCCAATGCTATAATCTTCGTATTGCCCGCATCCGGCGCAAGGGTCGGAGTCGGACCGTCATTTTCCTTTACTACCGGCGTCGGGGTATAGGTAGGCGCCAATGTCGGCAACACATAATCTACCCCACTGGAACAGGCTGTCATAAACAGCAACACCGATGTAAGTAAGGAAAAAGCAGCCATACTTTTCCTTCTTTTCATGGGAACAACCTCCTCAAGATATAGTAAAAAAATAAACAACATCTCTTTACTTATATAATAACAATTCCAACAAAAAACGTCAATAGAATCTTATGACTATGCGTTATTTTGCGATACTTTCCGACTCTTCGGCATGGAAAATATTTTCTTTTTCTGACTTTTTTCCGCGCTGCGGATTTCCGTTTCCTGTAAATCAATAACAATCGGCCTTACCGGCTCCTGCACGACGGCTTCCTTTGCCTCGTTTTCTTCGTTGACTCTGCCGTAAAGACTGCGCAAAGTCTCAGAAATCAGCTCTTCCTCCTCGTCCTCCCCGCTGTACTTTTTAATCTCTTCATTGATTGCCAGCATCTTCCGGTCAAGAAAACCGACCAGATCCGCACACTCCTTCAGCTCGCGGCGGATATTTTCCGGCGCATTCCCCTCAAACTTATAATACATTTTATGCTCAAGACTTGCCCAAAAATCCATTGCAATCGTGCGGATTTGAATTTCTACCTTTGTATCGATTGTCATATCGGAAAGGAAAATCGGCACTGACACAATCATATGATAGCTGGTATAACCGTTCGGCTTCGGATTGGAAATATAATCCTTAATCTTTAGCACCTTCACATCGCTCTGCTTGCGTATCAGCTCGGAAATCTCATAAATATCCGAAGTAAAGGAACAGATAATCCGGATGCCTGCAACATCATTAATGTATCTTACAATATTCTCTATCGTCAGCGCACGTCCCTGATGCCTGAGCTTCTTTGCGATACTCTCAGGTGACTTGATACGCGACGCAATATGTTCAATCGGGTTATACCTGTGTGCCATCTGGAATTCACTGTTCAAAATCTCCAGCTTTGTATTGATTTCTTTCAGCCCGGCATTGTATACGAGCTGCATCCGTTTCCATTCATCAAGGGAAATCGGCTTTGCCGGATATTGTCCTACTGGCAGCAAATCAGCGCCTTCATACCCTCCGGCATTACTTTCTTCATTTTCTAATTGTTCTTTTAACTTTCTATCCAAATATTCTGCCTCCATTTTTGTAAACACCAAACATTGTTTCATTTCATTACCACTCCATTATACTATGCTTTTATGAACAAATTTTGAAAGAAATCTATTCTTAATCAAATCTTCATCTTATTTTCAAATTTTTTACCACTCTTTTACAAGCTGTCTCCTTTTTTACATCTTCGGGACAATGCTTCCGGACGCCCTCTGCCCGCACTTTAGTCTCCCTCCGCAAACTCCGGGATAAAGCTTTCCGACGCCGCCTGCCCCTCCTGCAGAAAACCGTGTCCGATTCCAAGCTCCATCGCAAACTCTGTTACTTCCTCATATTCTTCCGCAGTAACGCGCCGGTTCAATTCCGGATATCCTGCCGCAACATGCGGCAGGGGCGTATACTGATTCAGAATACTGACTGCAATCGTATCCCCATACGTCTCATACAAATAACGCAGCACCTTCTTTGCTTCTCCGGTCTGCCCCGGCAGAAGCAGATGCCGCACGATTACACCGCGCCTCATCAATGCCCCGTCCGGATATTCTACAGCATTTTGGAACACTTCGCCGCCGCGTACATACTCCGCGCCGCCCGTCTGCCGTACCATCTCCCGCAGCGCCGCCTTTGCCGTTTGCGGATAATCGGCAGCATGGGAGTATTTTCGTGCAAGCCCCTCATCCAGATACTTGAAATCCGCCAGGTAAATGTCCGCCAATCCCTCCATCTGCTTCAGTGTCTCTACACACTCATAAGAGGATGTGTTATAGACGACCGGGACCGAAAGTCCGGAAATCCGGAGCGTCTCTGCAATCTGCGGCACATAATGACTTGGCGTTACAAGATTGATGTTATGGCATCCCGCTTCCTGCAAGGACAGAAATGCCCCTGAAAGCTCCTGCACCGACATCGGGCGCCCTGCCTTTCCCGCTGCTATTTTCCGGTTCTGGCAGTATACGCAACGCAAATTGCAGCCGGAAAAAAACACCGTCCCCGAACCATTTTCTCCCGAAATGCACGGCTCCTCCCAAAAATGCGGTGCCACCCGTGCCACAAAAACCTCTTCCGTCATACCGCAAAACCCGCGTCCTCCGGCTCCGCGATTCACCGCACAACGGCGGGGGCAAAGTCCGCATTCCATACTGTCTGCCACCTTTTCCTGTCTCCCTTCTGCTGCACCCGACGCTATATGCTGCGCTCCCGTGGAATCGTAACCGTGAAGCTGCTTCCTTTGGTATATTGCGTCTTTACCAGAATCCTCCCGGCATGACCGTCAATAATCAGCCGGGCAATAGAAAGCCCTAGCCCATGTCCTTCAATGTTTTTCCCACGTACCGTATCCGCCCGGAAAAACCGTCCGAAAATCCCTTCCAGGTCCTTCTTTAGCATCCCGAGACCGGTATCCGCTATTACAATTTCACAAGCGCCCGAAAGGTTTTTACAGGAAATTGAAATCGTATCGCCATCCTTTGTATACTTTACCGCATTATCCAGAAACACCCGCAACGCCTGCTTTAGCAGCTGCTTATCCCCATAAACCTTTACCGGCTCACAGACAGGACATTTGATATTCCGGGTATCTGACAGGTGTACCATCTCTTTTTCCAGTTCGCGTACCACTTCCGCCATATCAAAGTATTCCTTGGCAAAAGGAAGCTTCCGCCGTTCATGGCGTGATAAAAATAAAAGTTTCTCTACCAGCTCCTGCATCGACTTTGCTTCCGACTCGATTGCCTCTACCGACTCGGCAAGCACTTCCGGGTCCCCCGCACCCCAACGGCGCAGCATCGCGGAATATCCCTGCAGCACCGTAATCGGCGTCCGCAGCTCGTGGGAAGCCTCTGATACAAATTGTTTCTGCGCATCATATGCCGCCTCCATCCGGTCTAACATCCGGTTAATTCCCGCCGCAAGCGCCTTCAGCTCATCCTTCGTACCCTCCACATTCAGACGCTCCGTATGGATATTCTGCAGATTCAGACGGTTCACCTGCTCCGACATCTCCCCGATTGGGCGCAACACTGTCTTATTCATCAAATAGAACACGGCAGATACTACTAACGTTATCAGAAGATATCCGCTGCCAAAACGGAATACTTCCGCAAAAATCTCCTGCCCGTCTGCCGTCCCGTCAAACACAAAAACTGCCCTGCACTCCGCCCCATACAGCACAAGCGGAACTTCGCACTTTGCATATAGCTCCCATTTTCCTTTGGGTCTTACAAGCCGCCAGCCCGCAACGTAAAAACGCCCTGTCTCCTCCCCGAGACGGTACACGGTTTCTCCGGTTTCCACGGAATACACCGTAAGCACTCCCCCCTCCGGCAGCAGATGCTCCGCCTTTATTTCCCCGTTTGAGAAAGAATATGCAGACTCCTCGGCGCTCTCCTCGTACGCCTCATAGATGTTCTCAAGCCGTATTACAACAAAGAAACCTGCCAAAAAAATCCCTGCCACAAGAAACAGAACCACAAAATTGATTACAAACCGGTATGCTAACGAGGCATAAAGCTTTACCTGCAGCGTTTGTCCGCTTCCTTTAGTTTTCATCCTTTATCATATACCCCACTCCCCGCACGGTCTCAAGCAAGCGGATGCCAAGATGCTCCTCAACCTTCTGGCGGAGATACCGGATATAAACGTCTACTACATTGGTATCTCCTGCATAATCGTAATCCCAGACCGCCGAAAGAAGCTCCTCTCTTGAAACTGCACGGTTTTTATTCTCAAGCAAAAATGCAAGCAAATCAAACTCCTTTTTCGTAAGCGAAAGCTGCTCACCCTGATAGCTGACTGCCCTTGCCCCTAAGTCTACGGTCAGACCGCAGACCGTAAGCTTCGTCTTTGCTGCCTTCGCTTCCGTACTGGAGTGTGGCTTTAAGGCAACACGAATCCGCGCAAGCAGCTCTTCAATGGCAAAAGGCTTTGTCATGTAATCATCCGCGCCCATATCAAGTCCCGCAACCTTATCCGTCACGTCTCCCTTTGCCGTCAGCATAATTACAGGCACCTCCGACTCCTGCCGGATTCTGCGGCACACTTCCATGCCGGAAAGTTCCGGAAGCATAATATCGAGCAGTACCAGGTCGGTTTCCGGCAAAAGCGCCTTTGCAAGCCCGGTTCGGCCGTCTGCGGCTGTCTCCGTCTCATACCCTTCATGGCGCAGCTCCAGCTCTATAAAACGGGCAATTTTCATATCGTCCTCTACAATCAAAATCCTTGCCATAATTCTTTCCTTTCTTCAAAGGGCGGATTACCCCTGTCTCCCTGCGCTGTTTCTAAAAGCCATGTCGTCTTGCGCCGGAAGAAAGAGCGGGGCTGATTTTTCTTACGACAGCCCCGCAGTGTTTCTTTCCGCCCGATGCAGTCTCTTCCCTAGTCCAGGTCAAACAGACCGCGCGGTATAATATAGGCAACCGTCTCGCTCGGATCGGTCGTTGTTCCCTCATCCCCATAAGTCATTGCAATATCAATCGTAAGCCCGGTCGTACCTACCGCCTGTTTGCCATCCACCGCCGTTTCTATCGTAAGCGGTACGTCTACATAGTACACATCTGCGGCAGAGGCTTTAAATTTTGTTGCAGATGTCTTCGTATCCATAAAGACATCTCCGTCCTTTTTAAATATTGCCAAAGGCGTTTCTGTGCCGTTTACAGAAAGTGTCAGGTCATACATTACATTGCCGTAAGTATTGGCATTTTTAATGTAGAAATATACTCTCTTCGACTGTGCCATCTCCGTTCTGTCAAGTGCATATCCGCTGCCATCCGCCTTCTGCAGCTGGTAGCTTTCTACAATATCATTACCAAACGCTTTCCCTGCATCCGAAGAATTTACATCCACACACATAAAATACTCGTCGGAACTGCCGTTGAGTGCAGCGTCGTCATTCACAATAATTGCCTGAACCGGCTTTGCAGTTGCGCGGTATGCTGCAACGAATGTATTGATAAACAGCCTGATTTCGTCATCTGTCATGGAGCCGCTGTGCCCTACGCCGGAGTACGTTACATTTTTTACATTGTAAATATAGTAATTATTACGCACATCATTCGGAGTTGCGTTGTAATATGCCTTCACCGTGCTGTCCCACTCGCTGCTCCAGTCAGGATTGCTGCCCAGACAGTACCATACTACTACATCGCCCCGCTCTAAATCAAGCTGGTAATACTGCGGATGTGTCGCTGTTACCGCAATCTTTTCCGGAATTTTATACGGATACTCCGTAATTGCTCCCTTATTTACCTGCGTAACCTGTGTCGTAATCAAAAGGTCATCTCCTGCTCCCGGCGCATGGTCAAACCTCAGGAGCGCACCGTTTGCAAAGCCCTGCGTCAGCAAATAACGAGTAGAACCCGATACCACCTCTGCCAGCTTTCCCTTATCCGCGCTGTCGCCTACCGGCAGATACGGATAATCGGCTCTGTCCACACCGGTTTTTCCTGCATGTTCCAGAACATCATAACGGTCCATGCCGAAGCTGTCACGGAATCTCTTTGTAAACGTAGCGCCGATACTGCCCTCGCCGATAAATGCCGAGCTGTCATGGGTGAACAATACCGCTCTCCCGCTTGCGATATACTGCTCGATGGCATCCATCACAATATTATCGCCCCTGCTGTCATAGCCATCCGCAAATCCGATAATCAACATATCGTAATGATTCAGCAGATAATTTGGATTTCCCTCTAAGTCGGCTTTTACCTCATCCTGCTTTTTCCGGACAAACTCAATATTCATTCCGTTAATATCACGTGTCCATCTCCAGAATTTCTCTGTTACCGCTTTTGCCGCATCCGGAACTCCTGTAACCGTACTTCCGTTCACCTCGCCGTTCTGTGGGAGATAAACCGTAGGAGGCATAACATCCGGAAGAATCTGCAGAATACAAAGGTCTTCCACCTCAGAGCCGTTCGCCTTAATTGCAGATACACCTTCTAAAGAGGAATATACCGTGCTTCCCTTTACAATATCTAACTTCCAGCTGATGCTACCGACACGGTCTGACACCGTGCGCTCTACAATGTAGGTCTTTCCTCCCTGCAAGGTCGTTACAATGTTGCCGCGACCGCCCCCAGGAAGCGTTGCATATACGTTTACGTCGATATTTTCCTCCGGCGCAAACTTTCCGTCTCCGTTGATATCCACATAAAGCGCAAGCTTATAAGACGTACCCGCAGGCGCCTTCAGCGTAAACTTATACCGCAACGTGCGGTTGCTGTTATTATAATAGTTAATATACTTTTCAGCATCGCTCTTTGTCCCGTCGTACAAAATCGGGCTTTCATGGACTACCAGTTCTACCGAACGCGCTCTTGCTAATGCTGCCCGGAGCTCCATTTTCGCCTTGACATTATGCGTCGGACTTGCCAGTGCCCCCTCATACAAATGCTTCGAAGAGCCCAGCTCTCTCTGAAGGTCATACATATTCGAGTTCCGGTCTATCTTACCGGAAGCCGTCGTTGCCGCCGCATCGGAGAAGAAACCGTTTCCAAAAAGAAGTGCAGCACCGCTCCCAACATACTCCTTCAGCTTTTCCTTTGCGGCTACGGTAAGGTCATTTCCAGAATATACAAAGTGGTTTTCAATATCATTATTTCCGGATTTGAGCCAGCCTAACACTCTCTTATAAGAGCTGATATCCGTAAAGCTGAAATTCCGTCCGGTGTGGGCATAGGTAAAATTCGGATGCATCGTCGGATCTGTTGTAAGCTTATCCATACCGATGTAAATCATATCATACTCACTGATACACTCCAGATTCTTGCCGATAAACTCTGAGGTTGTCATTTTGTCTACCGTCACCGTGCCGGTCGTATTGGCGTAGGTGGCAAAAAAGGTTCTCCAGAACAGCTCCGTATGATAATCCGGGGACGGCTGCAGCTCCAGAATCTTGTAGCTGTCAGTATTTTTTGCACTGTCTGCCGTCAGACCGTGCAGCAGATAATACAAACATTCTGCCGGAGTAAGACTCTCTTTGTCCGGTCCCATCCCCCTAAAGTATTCATAAATATCATAGTTATACTGGTTCTTCCCAACTCCGGAATCCTCTTCAAAGGTAGAGAAAAACTGTGTGCCGCCGTTTGTCAGGAAAAAGCCATTTCTTACACAGTTCTGCGCTGCTCCTGAATCAAAGTGATAGATGTCGCCGCCGCCGTCTCCCATGATTTCAAGAGAGTCCAAAACCGGAGTATATACAACGGAATTACTCTCTGGCAGCAGCTGCCACGGATACAGGGAAAACTTGCCCCAATAACTATTGGCATCCGCAGACGCGTACCAGCCTAACAGACCGGTCTGCAGCTTCTTTCCCTGCTTATCCGTCACGTCAGCTCTGTCTACCGGTGCGGTAGCAAAATTCCCAGGTTCCCCGTAAAGCACCTCAAAGGTTGCCGCCGGCATCTGGTATAACAGCAGATACAGCTTATATAAGTTATTTTGCGTTCCTGTGTTTGACTGATTTACCTTCGTACCATCTGCAAAGGTTCCGTCCAGCTTGATTGTTTTCGTATGGTCTGCTGCAATCTGACTGTAAATATGAGTATCCCAGATAACCGGGCATGCCTTTTCCTTATCCAATGCCCTGTCATAAATCTCAAGGACAGTACTCCAGTCCAGCTGGTTTGTCGTAAAATCTGCGCCCTTTTTATTGGCAATGCGCTTTCCTAACGGCATGCTTTCATTATGGCTGAAATACCCCTCTTTTCTGTAGCCTGCCGCATCCTCATACGCCCGGATAGCAGCGCTGGCACTCGCATCTGATGCAAACACAATCAAATCCGCACGCCGGATTAACGCCAGATTCATATTCAAGTCCTCCGGCGTTACCGTATAAACAACCGAATGGTAATTGGCAATCCGCTCCTGTACTTCCTCCTCTGAAAGACTGACACGCCTGCCGTCCACATAGTCATATGCAAGACCGATACTTTCCCGGAGGAACGTATTCTTATGGGTCAGCGTCTTTACGCCGGTTCTCATATGATACGTCTTATTTTCAAAGCATTCCTTAAAGGACGCGCCTTCGGTATGCGGCGCCTCCCGGTATTCCACGCGCTGTTCATAGGTAAGTGCAATACACTCCTGTACTGTCATCGGCTCCCATAGATAATTACCGTTTTCAGCCTCCACACACTTCCCATCTACAAGGTTATAATTCCCGGTTCCGTCTCCCACATAAGTCATAATACCGCACTGGTCAGCATGGTTCTCCCAGGAACCAGTAAACCAGTCCGGCTTCTCGCCGTCCCAGAAATAATAGTCTGTGGAGCCTCTGGTATACAGAGAAGCTTCTCCATATACTTCCTTCCAGTCCAGACACATCCGTTCCACGTCTACCGGCTCACAGCCGTCAATCAGATATCCGAAATGTGCAAGCCCCTCCCATGGTGCAATTTCCAGCACAAAAAACGGGTTGTCTTCGGTTCCGCGGCTCTGCTTTGCCGTAGCGTCCGTACCACCGGACGGTATCGCAATTTTTCCATTTCCGTCTACGAAAAATCCGGTGCCGCCGTCTGCCAGCGCTGTAGGATTCCCATTTGCCTGGGCATATGCCAAAAGCCCCATGCTAAAAGCAAATACAACCAAAATGCAGCTGATAAAAATACGTGTTTTTCTGCTCATGCGTGGCCCCTCCTCCTAGTTTTTTCTTGTATTCCGAAGAGATATAATAGAATTACTGTAATACTCTTTCCCGCCTACCTGAAATCTCACATCTACGCCAACTAGTCCATTGGCATCGCTTACCGCTTTTGCAAAGCTTTCCGTTCTGACTACAAAGTCATCGATATAATTTGCCAGAAATGCCTTTGAGCGTCCCTTCGTCTGTAACTCACTAAGCTTTTCGCTGTCCGTTCCGCCCTCTGCCACCTTGGAGAACCAAAGCTCTTTTCCCGTCAGGGCCAGAATATGCGCTCCGTCCCGTTGTACCTCTACGGCATAGCTGATTCCTTCGGGATACGCTTCACTTCCAATGACCCGGAAGTCCGTCGACTCTTGAAACAGCTCCGTAAGAAAGAGCGTCGCCGCCTGCGATTCCATCTGCAGCAGCGTTTCTGAATTTACATTTTGATAATGTTTAAGACCCGTTGATAAAAAACCGACAACTGCCAGGGTAACAACCGACGAAATCAACAGGGTAACAATCAATTCAATCAGAGAAAAGCCGCCGTCCGAACTTCTGCTGTTTTGTCCTTCTTTCTTCATACAACGCTCCCTCCTTTAATTACCAATATAAGAACGCCCTGTTGCCGTTACCAGATATATGACTACCGCCTTAGTCCCTGTGATTTCTATCTTTTCATAGGTACTCTGAAAGGCTCCGTTTGATTTTTTATAAGAAAACTCACAGGTATGTACCTCATCAATCGTTGTCACCGTTCCGTCGGCTGCTGTCACCTTAACCGCAATCCCGTTGCCGCCAACCTCCATTTTGTCAAGCTCCGTAGTTCCTTTCCACAGGATTCCGTAGTAACTGTTCTCTTCTTTTTTCAGCTCCAGCCTGATTCCGGCGCCTTCCTCGGCAGCAATCGTATTCAGCCGCGTCCGCTCCAAAAGCGAGTTTACTGTCTCCGCAGCACTGGAAGCGTCCATACTGTGGATAAAGGAAAATCCCATGACCGCTCCCGCAGAAAGAATCCCTATAATCAGCACTGCCACAACAAGCTCTATCAGCGACATGCCGGCATTATTCCGTTTTTTCCCGATTCCTTGCTCCATACTGCTGCCTCCGTTTGCTCCGCCTTTCCTTAAGCCGGACTAATTCTTCTGCCAATTTTCAAATCTGATTTCCACTGCCTCCGTAGAGAGGTAATCATGTGTTCCTTCTCCCATCGTGCCGACCCGGAAATATTTTGCTACCTCCGGCTCAAGAAGGAGTGCCTCCACTGCCTCCTGGTCTGCCGTCAGAGTCGTTTCACTTGCAAAGGAAACGCCGTCTGTTGCAATTACAAGACCCTTGACTCTTCCATTCGTTCCTTGAAAAGTCGCCTTGCCGTTGACTAAAATAATCCCTGTCATAGATACATTCGGAATTGTGGTATCGCCATTATGCGTCCAGAATTCATAGGAACCAAACCTTGTCTTTGTCCATCCTGTCGGAATCGATGCCACCATCGGCTCGTTCAGGACGGTCTTTGCCACTACATCCGAAGACGCCCAATCGCCTTCAATCATTCCGTTTGCGCTGAGACGGAACGAGGTAAACAGCGCCTTCTGCCTCTGCTTTGCCGTCGAGGTACTCTGCAGCCGGAAAACCTCTGCTCCCGAAGCCTTGTTCGGCGCCTGCAGGGTAAGAGTTCCTCCCGTATACTCCATCGTATTACCCAGCGCATAATTATTCTGCGCAAGTTTAATCTCACTGGAGCCAAGATTCTGAATCTGCTCCCGGATAGCGTCTCCGTGAGGCGTTGCCATATAATCATTGAAATACTTCGTTGCTGCCGCTTCATTGATAAAGTTCAGATACAGATAGGTAAACTCGGTCGCGCCGCCGTCCAGTACGACATTTCGCCTCAGATATGGATTCACCGGATCAAGATAAATATCCAGGTTAAAATCCACCGACTCCTTTTCACCAGTTACCGGATTTGTCACCTCGTAAGGATAGTTCAGACCGGACTTTACAATATCTTCATAGTAATCATCCTTCAGCATCGGATTGTAGCCGATGGTCAGACAGTCTCCCGGTACCAGATACATTGCCTGCATATCCTTGTATGCCATTGACTCGCCCTGCATAATGGCGTTCCCCGAACTCCATTTCTTATCCTGAATATAAGAAACGCCGCTTAAAATCAGGTTCTTCAGACCGCTGAAATCCAGCGTAATATCTTTCGCGTTATTAATCGTAATCGCGCTGCTTCTTTTAGAAGGCTCGCCGGTTGTATTTCCGCTGAAGCCTACATACTCGGTATTTTCGCCTCCTAAGACAATCCTGCCGCCGTTTTCTTCGACGGTAAGGTCATCCGAAATATAAAAATTAGAGGTTCCCTCAAGCGTCCCGCGCTCTAACACCTTCAACCCGTCTGCCCAGACGCCGTGACCGCTTGCAATCTTCCCTGAATTGTCGATTTTAATCCTGCCCTTTTCTACAACAATATCCTTTTTCACTAAAACCTTATCTGCATTTTTGAGACTCAGCGTTGCATTTACATCTACCTTGATTTCACCGCCCGTATATACATTCCCGTCTACTGTAGCCGTCTGTGTCGTCGCGGCAGCCATCGTTACGTCTCCCTTGGTAATCAGGGCAAAATCCGTAAAATTACTTTTCCCGCCGCTTGCGTTCATGCCGCCTTCTACGTCCGGAATCGCTGCCTGGATACAGATATCCGTCGTGATTTTTGACTCGTTCCCCTTACTGTCCCGGTAGGTAAAGGTAGCGCCCTTAATCCGGAGGGTATTAGTCATTCTCTCATCTGTGCTCATCTCTTCCTCCACCGCTCCGGCAGGAAAGTCCACAGCGACCAGGGTCACGCCGACCGCATTACTCATAATGGATGCGGCACCAGCCTCCAGCTTCTTTTTCAGCGCCACCGTAAAATACTCTGAAATCCGCGCCTCGCGCTCACCGCTTCCCGAAAATGCGGAATACTGGATTAACATATCGGAAAACGCCTCTTCCAGCACTCCCTCGGCAATCGCCTCAAGTGCGGAAACCATCTCGTCCGAACCGCTCTCCGCCTGATAAAATGTATCCTGTATCTGCTTCTCCAGCTCTTTCATCTCACGGTTATTCGCCGTTACCAGAAGAAGCATGGAACCAATGACCGACAGCAGTGCAATACAGCCGATTACGAAAATAAGCGATGCTCCCTTATTATTTTTCCAGAGTCCCTTTTTCTCCATAAATACCTTCCTTCCCATCTGTTACTGCAGACATGCTACCGGTTCCTTTGTCTCCGTAAGTACAGCTCCCGTTGCCGGGTCAATTACCTCTATTTTTATCGTCACGACGCGATGCTCTGTATTGCCCGCAACAAGTGAGTTTGCTTCTTCCTTTACCGTGGACGGCTTTGTATCTACGCTCAGCGCGGACGAGCAGTACAGCCCAAGGCGCAGCGGCTCATACACAGTCAGTGCAGAATCCCGGAACGACACCCGGATACGCTCCGATGAAGTATAGCGTCCTGCAAGGTCCTTGGAAACTGCGGCGTCTATCGCCTCCAGACCACCCTTCTGGTAGGCAAGGAAAAGATTGGCATCCAGCTGACCCGCCTTATCCAGAATACGGACATCGCTCTCCGACAGCCCCCTTGCCAGAGCGGAAGGGGCATATAACACATAAATCTGCCGGAGCCGTTCGGCTGTTGCCGGCGTGCCAGTGGAAAGAGCAAACTCGCCAGAAGCAAAAAACTCTGTCTTAATCTGACGCTCTGCGCCATCCG
Source organism: uncultured Lachnospiraceae bacterium (assembly GCA_910577175.1). Classification (GTDB taxonomy): domain Bacteria; phylum Bacillota; class Clostridia; order Lachnospirales; family Lachnospiraceae; genus SIG307. The sequence goes on from CAJTLU010000011.1 coordinate 109,071, forward strand.
GCAGACGCAGGCTGTCCGGCACGGTATATACCATATATGCCTTTAGCTGCACCTTATCCGGCTTTGGCTGGGAAGTTTCCAGCCACACCTCACGCTTCAGCAGATTCTCAATCTCCGCTTCTGTCAATGCCGTTATCGTGTCCGCCGTATAGTCCGGGTCATTTGCTGCCTTTTCTAACTCAGCGAGATTGTGCTGGTCGACTTCTTCCTCATTCATTGCAAGAAACAGCTCTACTGCGTCCTTATCATACTCCTGCACGGACGCGTTGATGACAACCGTTTTACTTCCGGTTTCGCCAAACGAAATTACCTTGTGCTCATTCAGGCTTCCGGTCGCATATGCGGATGGCTTCCGGTCTCTTGTAATCCTGACTGTGTAGCCGTAGAGTCCCTCTTTTACGCCCTCAAGCTCAGAAACCTCCACATCATTCGTATCTGAAAATCTTGTAGTAACCGTACAGCTGTCCACAGGAAAAAGGTCGGTGTAGAGTCCGAGCGCGTCCAAATCCTTTTCGGAATCAAAACCCTTGGCATATGCCTTTGTATACTCTAACAGGTTTTCTAACAGAGTTTCCGCCCCCTGCATTTTCTTGGTTCTGGTATTGCTTTTTGCCGCAGTGCTGAACGCCGACAGTACCGATACAATCGTAATAGAAAGCACGAGCATACTGACAATAACTTCCACCAGCGTAAAGCCCTCATTTTTCTTTTTTCTTATCAACACGCTCCTGCCTCCTCTAAGCATATGTACACCGGCGGAATGCGTGAAGCGCTCCACCGGCGCCATGAGGCGCAGGAAGCTTTCCTTGCGCCTCGTATGTTCTTATTTTGCAAAAATATTATCCTCGCCAAGACGGATATCCTCAATCTTCGGCTCCGTGTAAACCCTGTCAGTTCCAGTAACCGCAAACAGATTCAGTGTCAGCGCCCCGCTAAGGTTACTCGTCTCACTGTCATAGGAAACCGAAATCGCCTTAATGTTCATACGCTCCGGATAGGCATTGATGAAATCAATCAGCTTCTTTAACTGCTCATAAGTACAGCTGTAGTTCATCGTCAGGGTCTCGGTCAGCAGGTCAATGTTCGTATACTGGATATTATACGTTCCCTCTCCTGTGTCCTCAATCATCGGCGTTTCTACACTGGTCAACACGGTCGGCGCAGAAAAGGTCACGCTCGGAATCTTCACCCCGACTTCTGTTTCCATGCGGGTTACCAGCATAATGCTCTTCTCCGGCGTATTGCCGACACCGTAGCGATTCAACACCTTGCTGATTTCCGTTCTGGAGGCATTGATTTTTTCCTTGAACACTTCTTTATCTCTGGACATATTCTTTAACTCAATCCAGCGTTCATTCAGTTTGATATTTTCCGCTACCATAGCATTTCTCTCTTCCAGCAACGGCATATAAAGATAAATCACTGCAACAACTGCCAGCAGCACGACCAGGACTAACATCAGCAGAAACTTTTGTATTTCTTTTCCCATCTTCTTTTCCATTATTCTACCTCCGTTTCCACTTCATCCTGTGTGCCGCCCTGCTCTGGATTATATGGCTGCAATAAACAGTTTACGGTAAATGCAATCTCGGTACGGTTCGTCGTTTCATCGACGCTCTCTACAATACCCGCAACCTTTACCTCGCTGATATATGGAATCGCTGCAAGCTGCACCAGCACCTTTGCCGCCTCTTCCTTTGTTACAGTTGAGAAGTTCAGCATAAGCGCATTGTCCGTCACGGTAAATGCATGTACCAACGAACGGGACGGAAGCGACTTTTCAAGGGCAGTAATCAGTTCATTCAGCTGCTCGCCTTCACTGAACGTCAGAATGTCTACGACAGACATCTCTAAAATTGACTGCTGGCTCGCATTGTACACCTCGCTCAGCTGCACGATGTCCTGCTCCTGCGCTATCAGTTCCTCCAGCTGGGCCTTTACATTTTTCTCATTGTTAATCTGCATCATCATCATAACTACCAGGGCAGAAACTGCAGCAGCGGTTCCAAGGAAAATAAGTCCTGTCAGAATTGCAATATTCCGTTTCTTTTCCTTCAGGATAGCATCTGCCGGACGGAGTCCCAACGGGCTGACCGTTGCACCAAAGCAGGCAAAAAACTCTGCGCCGCGCTCTGCAAACTCCTTTGCCGCCTTTGCAAAGCCAACACCCTCGGTCACATTGTAAACCTCAACCGGAAGCTCAAGCTCCATTGCAATCATTTCCTCGATACCCTTAATTGCAATGCCCGGCCCGGTAATATAGACCCTTCCGATTGCTGAATCCGGATGGTTCGTAATATAATACTCGATAACACGCTGTATCTTTCCGGTGATGCTCCTTGCCGCCTCCGAAACCTCGCTTCTCGCATTGATACGGCGGTTCAGGATTTCATCGTCCGAAAGCACACGCTCCACGCTCAGCTCGTTTGCTGCCGCCGCCTCGTCATCCTCCGCATTCTGCTGGTTCTCGATACGGCGGAACCGGTCCTTGGCAATCCGCGCAAGCTCCTGTCTTCTCCAGACCTCCTCCTCTGCCTCGTTCGTGCTTAAGAACTGCTCCTCCATCAGCATCTTCAATGCCGCTGCCTGTGTAGACGCCTCGTCATAGCAGTGCGTTTCTACCAAAGCGTCTGCCAGGGTACAGGAACCGGAACTGATGATTCTCTGCATTCCCATCTCACCCTTATCGACTACGGTAACAACTGTCGAGGTCTCGTTAATCTGCATAACCAGACTGACCTCCTGCAGTGTAGAGCGTTTCAGCCACTGATACATGGAGTTTCCTACAAAGTCCATCGAAACAACATTGCAGCGCATTTCCGCTGCCAGTGTGTAATAGCACTCAAGCAGCGTCTCTGGCACCGCATACACCATCAGACGGTACTGCTTTTCCTTTTCCTCGCGTCCGATAATGGAATATACAATAATATGGTCGGAAACATCCATTGGAAAATATTCATTTGCCTCCGCCATAACAATATTCTTTAGCATCTTCTCCTTGATTGCAGTTACCGTAACCTCACGGCTGATTACCTTATTCGAGGAAATCGTAAAGATAACGTCCTTCGTCTTTATTCCTGCGGACTGCATTTGCATATTGATACGCTCGGCAAATGCAGACGCTTCGCTGATATACCCGTCGTCAATGGTATTCTCCGGGGTATCCATAATCAGCGCCCTTTTTACGCGCCGCGTCTTTTTTCCCATATCTATTTCCAGCATTCTCGTCTGGGTAAGCCCGATTTCAATACTTACTACTGTTTTTGCCATAAAACCCTCCTTCATGTAAGTAAAACCATATAACCTTTCAGTAATGCACGCAGAGCATCGTGCCCTGCTGAAAGGTCATATTAATAAAAAGACAGATACCATACAATGACCGGCTCTCCTGCCAAAGCGGATAGAAGAATCCCCGCTGCCAGGTACGGACCGAATGCCAGGCTGTGACCTTCTCCGGAAAGCTTCATGCGGAGCGGATGAACCACGACCGCAATCAGACAGCCAATCAGCATTGCAAGGAATATTTTCGGCGCGCCGAGCAGAAGCCCTGCTGCCGCCATCAGCTTTACATCGCCGCCGCCGATGCCTCTTCCCTTTGTCACCCAGAGTACAAGCAGGAAAATGCCGCTGACAAGGAAAAAGCCGGTTACATAGAGATACCAGTGCTTCAAGTCTGTAAAAAGCCTTACAAGACCAAGAACCGCGATAAACACATTGATGCCGAACGGAATCTCATAGGTGCGGAAATCGATGATGCTTAACACCAGAAGCGCCGATGCCAATAAACAATACAAAATTCCTTCGACGCTTAAACCGCGAAGGAAAATAATAAGCAGCCATAACATGCCGTTTGCCGCCTCAATCAACGGGTACTGCACCGAAATCGGCGCCTTGCACTTCCGGCACCTGCCACGCAGGCAAAGCCATGAAAACACCGGAACCAGATCGTACCATTTGAGCCCATAACCACAGCTCATACAGTGCGACGGAACGGTTACGATGCTTTCATGCTTTGGAATGCGGTAAATGCACACATTTAAGAAACTTCCAATCAATATGCCGTAGAGAAAAACTAACGGATAAACTAAAATTGCGTATTCCATATTGATTGTCCTTTCTTAAATAGAATGCTTACATCTACTTTTCTCAAGCGATGAAAATCGAAAACTATTTATTCATCCACCTGGGTTACTTCTACCGCATACGTTTTATAATTTATCGTTACCTGAAACACCTTACCTGCAGTACTTGGCTTTGGTGCCTCGTTCATAACTTCATTTAAATAGGTGTCAAAATTCTCAATACCAGTTGAGATTACTGCTGGGGTTCCCGACTTCTCTACTTTAAATGAATATGTCTCACCGGAAGCAGGTGCCTTAAGACTGTACTTTTGCTGAAAATCAGCTAAAGCTACCTGTACAGCAGACTTAATGTCCTTTGCTGTATTATCATCCGAGTTCGTTCTTGCAGTACCAACCCACTTCATTACCTGTGGTGCAAGTGCTACGGCAATAATACCCAGAATCAGAACTACTACAATGAGCTCGACCAGGGAGAAACCTTTGTTGTTCTTTTTCTTCATTAACTTCTTCATACTTTCCTCTCTCCTTTTCTCTTTGCTTCTCTATGTTAAGATATCCTCTGCCTGCGCCAGTGCGGCACGCACTGGTTATGCGGCACACACAGAAGATATGATTAACCAACTCCTACAGATTCTCCAGCCCGCTGTACATATCAATCATCGGCATATACAGCGCAAGCACCAGAACTGCGACAATCACGCCGAGTACGACGATAATCATCGGCTCCATCAGGGCGGTCAGGCTGCCCGTCGTAATTTCTACCTCTTCCTCAAAATAATCCGCCGTCTTCATCAGCATCCCGTCGACATTACCGGTCTCCTCGCCAATCTTCACCATCTGCGGCACCATCAGCGGGAAGAGCCCGCACTTTCTTAACGGCTCGCTCAGGTTCGTTCCCTGCTCGACCTCCTTCTTTGCCTCAAGGAGTGCCCGCCGGAACAGAATATTCTTCATCGAGCGGCTCGTAATCTCCAGCGCCTCGGACAGCGAAATCCCGGACGCCATCAGCGTACTTAATGTACGTGCAAAGGAGGCGCTCGCATTCTTCACAACCAGCTTGCCAAAAACCGGCAGCTTCATTGACAATGTACCGAACAGCACCTGCCCTGTCTCGGTCTTTGCAAACGAACGGATAAGGAATACTGCCGCTACTACAATAATAATCAGCAAATACCACCTGTGCATCACGAAGTCACTGAACGCCATTACTGCCTTGGTAATCCCCGGAAGCTCCGAACCCATATCCTTAAACATCTTCGCAAACTCCGGGATAACTACAAGCGACATCGCAATCAACACGGCAAAAGCAACGATAATAATCACAATCGGATACATCATCGCCTTCTTAATCAGCGCCTTCAGCTTTGCACTCTTCTCAAACTGGATGGACATACGCTCCATCGACGTCTCCAGACTGCCGGACGCCTCGCCCGCCTCTACCATATTTACAAGAAGCGCCGGGTACACCTTCGGGTGCGCTTTCATCGCCTCTGCCAGGGTACTGCCCTTCTGTACTGACGCCTGCGTCTCCCGGATAGCCTGGGCAAAGGTCTTATTCTCTGTCTGCCCGCTCAGCATCCCAAGCGCCTCTACAATCGTAACACCGGCGGCTAAGATACTCTGGAACTGGCGGCAGAACACGCTTAAATCACGCTGCTTTACCTTCTGGCCAAATGAAATATTGACCTCCTTGTTCAGCATCGTCTGCTTCTCTACTTTGGTCGGCAGGAGCCCCTGCTCCTTTAACAGCGCCATCGCACGGCCTTCATTTGTCGCAGAAATGGTTCCCTTTACCTTTTTTCCGTCCTTGCCGACGGCGGCGTAAACATAATTTTCCACTCCGTAAACTCCTTTCTGCCGCGCTAATACATACGCTTCTGCATCGTTGCCGCATCCTGTGCATATGACAGCGCCATGTCCCTGTCAATTTTATGCTTTGTATAAAGGTCATATAACGCGTCGTCCATCATCTGCATTCCCTGCTTTTTACTCGTCTGAATCAGACCGTTAATCTGGTGGGTTTTGTTCTCGCGAATCAGGTTGCGGATTGCCACGCTTCCGAACATTACCTCAAATGCTGCGACCCGTCCGTTTCCCTCGCTGTTCGGAATCAGCTGCTGCGAAACTACCGCCTCCAATACATTAGAGAGCTGCAGCCGGATCTGCTGCTGCTGTCCGGTCGGAAACACGTCGATGATACGGTCAACGGTTGCTGCGGCGCCGATGGTATGCAGGGTGGAAAGCACCAGATGGCCGGTCTCTGCCGCGGTAATGGCAGTGGCTATCGTATCAAGGTCACGCATCTCACCAAGCAGAATTACATCCGGGTCCTCACGGAGTGCCGCACGGAGCGCTCCGGCGTAGCTCTGGGAGTCCAGCCCTATCTCTCTCTGGTTGATGATTGCCTGCTGGTGGGTATGCAAATACTCAATCGGATCCTCCAGCATAATAATGTGGCAGTTCCGCTCCCGGTTCATCCGGTCTATCAGGGAAGCGAGCGTGGTAGACTTACCGCTTCCGGTCGGTCCTGTTACCAGAACCAGCCCCCTCTTCTTATGGATTAAATCCATAACATCGGAGGGAATACCAAGCTGCTCTGCCGGAGGTACCTCAGTACCTACCAAACGGAGTACGGCGGCAAGCGAACCTCTCTGGCGGAACACATTCACACGGAACCGTCCTTTCCCGGGAATCGCATAGGAAAAATCCGCCTCCCCTAACTTCTCTATCTTCTCTGCCGCTGCTTCGGTCAGTAGCGGGCGAATCAACTCCTCTAAGCGCTGTACCGTCATCTTTTCCTCTGTCAGAGACACCAGCTCACTATTGATTCGGGCTTTCGGGGAAAGCGCAGCGGTCAGATGAACGTCCGATGCCTTTCTCTCCTTTGCCATTAACAATAACTCATCTATTTCTGCCATCGTATCCTAGGACTCCTTCTATGTTTCATCTTCATTGGAATATGCAATTCGTAATAACTCCTCTATACTGGTAATCCCCTCCCGCACCAGGCGCGCGGCGCTCATACGGAGCGTGCTCATGCCCTCCGCCAGTGCCTGCTCCTCAAGCTCCTCCGCGGCAGCCCCGCGTGAAATCAGGCGCTTTATTTTCCCTGTGACCGGAAGAATCTCATATACGCCAATACGTCCGCGATAGCCCGACTCATTACAGTGCGGACAGCCATGCGGCTTATAAATCTTCATGCCTTCCTTTTTCTCACCGATAATCTGCCACTCTTCGGGCGTCGGCTCATATTCCTGCTTACAGGTACACAAACGGCGTACCAGACGCTGTGCGATAACGCCCACGATGGAATCCGCAAGCAGATACGTTGCAATTCCCATATCTGCCAGACGGCCTATGGAGCTTGCCGCACTGTTCGTATGCAGGGTGCTGACTACCAGATGGCCCGTAATGGAGGCAGTAACTGCAATGCTCGCCGTTTCCTCGTCTCGAATCTCACCAATCATAATGATATCCGGGTCCTGACGCAGGATGGAACGGAGTGCTGCCGCAAAGGTCAGCTCTGCCTTTACATTTACCTGTACCTGGTTGATGCCGTCGATATTGGCCTCGACCGGGTCTTCTACTGTAATAATATTCACATCGGGCTTATTCAGTTCACTCAATGCGGTATAAAGTGTGGTGGACTTACCGCTTCCGGTCGGTCCTGTTACCAGGATAATGCCGTTCGGGTTCGCCAGTATCCGGTCAAACTTACGCATTTCTTCATCAGAAAAGCCAAGATTCTTCTTCTCTCTGGATAGGGTCTGCTTTGAAGTAAGACGCATTACGATTTTCTCACCGAACACCGTCGGCAGAATAGAGGCACGGATATCGTACTCCATGCGGTCTACAATCTGAGTAATGCGGCCATCCTGCGGCTTTCTCTTCTCGGAGATGTCCATACCGCCGATAATCTTAATGCGGGCTACAATTGCAGAAAGCAGGGAGGCCTGATAATTATTGATTTCTTGTAAGACGCCGTCGATACGGTAACGCACGCGGATGATGGTTTCCATCGGCTCAATATGTATATCGGATGCACGCATACGGACTGCCTGCTCAATGATTGTTTTTACAAGGACAACAATCGGAGAGTTTTCAATGTCCGCATTCATCTCCTCCTGCTTTACATCCTCTTCTTTCTCCTCCCTCTGCTGGGTGAACTTATCCGCCATTGCTTTGGTTTCCTGTCCACCGTAATACTTGTCAATGGTACGCATGACTTCCGTATTAGTCGCAATCGCCGGGATAATGTCCATTCCGGTGACAATCGCCAGGTCGTCAATTGCCACAATGTCCATCGGGTCTGCCATTGCCACCCGGAGCCCCCGGGAGTTCTTTGCATCCAGCTCGAACGGAATCATTCCGTACTTTTTCAGTATGGCAGAATCCGGGACAAGCTTTAAAATTTCCGCTGGTATCTTAATTCCGGACAAAGTCACTGACTCTATTTTCAGCTGTTCTTTTAAAACATCTACAATCTCTTCTTCGTTCGTAAAGCCCTTCTCCACCAAAGCCGCACCAAGACGCGGCTTCTTCGGCTGAGAACGCTGGTACTCCAAGGCAAGCAAAAGCTGCTCCTCTGTAATCGCACCAGCGGCAACGAGCATATCACCGAGACGTTTCTTTTTTCGTCCAAACCCCTCGCTACCTATGGAACTCATATTGCCAGCCCCCTTCCATGGTAGAGTTCTTATCTAAGTGTAACATAAAATTCCCACTTTTTCAAGCTTTTCCGCATTTTAAAGAAGAAAAAGTTCCGAATTTTTCAGCAAAAATACAGCTTTTTTCAAATTTGTGCAGAAATCACAAAATCTTGTGCCGTATTTATGTTTTATAACAATATATATTTTTTACATAACTATATATTGCCTAAAGCTCCGCGTTGTTTTTCCCCAGCTGCTTTTTCATTTTTGTGCATTCCGCCTGTGTAATTTCCGCTACTTCACAAGCCTTTTCAGAAGAAAAAAACAACCCGCCGGAAACTAATTCCCCGGCAGGTTGCTTTTTACATCTTACAAATGAATCTCTTTCGATAAATCAATTATTACATCACGCTCTTTACCGTAGCTACTACATTATCTACCGTAAAGCCGAACTTTTCGAACAGCGTATTTGCCGGTGCGGATGCGCCAAACCCGGTCATCGTAACCATAGCGCCGTCTAAGCCGACATATTTGCCCCAACCATAGTCAATCAGCGCCTCTACCGCAACTCTCTTGCGGACTGCCTTCGGAAGAACGCTTTCCTTGTACTCTGCGCTCTGCTCCTCAAACAAATCCATACACGGCATGGATACGACTCTTACATCGATACCGTCCTTTGCCAGTGCAGCCTTCGCATCTACGGCAAGAGAAACCTCGGAGCCGCTTGCAATCAGGATTGCATCCGGCACGTCCTTTGTGGAATCTGCAATCACATAGCCGCCCTTTAATGCCTCCTTTGAGGAACCTGCCAGCTGCGGGAGATTCTGTCTGGTCAGCACAAGCGCAGTCGGAGTCTCCTTGGAGGTTGCTGCAGAATACCATGCTGCAATCGTCTCTGTTGCATCTGCCGGACGGAATACATGAAAGTTCGGCATAGCACGGAGCATAGCAAGCTGCTCAATCGGCTCATGAGTCGGTCCGTCCTCACCAACGCCAATGCTGTCGTGCGTCAGGACATAGGTGGTCGGGATGCGCATAATCGCAGAAAGTCTTGCCATTGGCTTTACATAATCACTGAATACAAAGAATGTAGAAACAAAGGCACGCAGACCATGTAAGGTAATACCATTTCCAATTGCTGCCATTGCTAACTCTCTTACACCAAAGTGAAGGTTACGGCCTGCATAATTCTCCTTGGAGAAATCGCCTGCATCCTTCATGTAGGTCTTAGTGGACGGAGCAAGGTCTGCAGCGCCGCCGATTAAGGACGGTACATAGTCCTTTAAACGGTTCAGCACAACACCGGAAAGATTTCTCGTTGCTTCCGGCTTATCCTCAAACGCCCAGAACTCCTCGTTATCAAGCAGGGACTTCGCAATATCTAAATTGAACTCGTCCTCCCATGCTTTCTTCATCTCCGGATACTTTGCACAGTATTCAGCAAACAGCTTGTTCCATGCTTCCTCGTCCTTTGCCTTCTCCGCGGAGATTGCCTTATAATTTGCATATACCTCATCCGGCACAAAGAACGGCTCCTTCGACGGCCAGCCAAGGTTCTCCTTCATTGCCGCTACGTTCTCTTCGCCAAGCGGTTCGCCATGTGCGCTTGCCTTTCCCTGCTTTGCAGGACATCCGTAGCCAATCTGCGTCTTGCAGATAATGAAGGACGGCTTCGTCTTCTCTGCCTGTGCGGCGCGGATAGCCTTGCCGATTTCCTCCAGATTGTTTCCGTCCTCTACCGTAATCGTCTGGAAGCCGAACGCCTTCATGCGGCCCTCTACGTCCTCGGTAAATGCAATATCAGTGCTTCCTTCAATGGAAATCTTATTGGAATCATATAATACGATAAGCTTGCTTAACGCAAGGGTTCCTGCCAGAGAAAATGCCTCGGAGGAAATACCCTCCATCATACAGCCGTCGCCGCCCAGAACATAGGTGTAATGGTCAACTACGTTATAACCGTCCTTGTTGAACTTTGCTGCAAGATGTGCTTCTGCCATTGCCATACCGACTGCCATTGCCATACCTGCGCCAAGCGGTCCGGTCGTTGCCTCAACGCCCTTCGTATGGCGGTACTCCGGATGACCCGGGGTCAGGGAATCGAGCTGGCGGAACTGCATCAGGTCCTCCTTTGTCAGACCGTAGCCGAATAAATGTAATAAAGAATACAGCAGCGTGGAGCCATGTCCGCCGGAAAGAATGAAGCGGTCACGGTTCGGCCAGTCCGGATTTGCCGGATTGTGCTTCATTTCCTTTGCCCAAAGCTCATATGCTACCGCAGCGCTGCCAAGCGGAAGTCCCGGATGTCCGGACTTTGCCTTCTGTACGGCATCCGCTGCCAATACGCGGATTGCGTTTACAGACATTGTATCAATCGTACTCATGTATGTATTACCTCCGTTTTTTATTATGTTTCTTACTCGCCGAATACAGCAATGTAGTCCTTCTGGAACTTTGCAATACCCTGCTCTGTGAGCGGATGCTTTGTCATCTGCTCGATTACCGAATACGGAACCGTAGCGATGTCAGCGCCTGCAAGAGCACAGTCGGTTACGTGAATCGGATTTCTTACGCTTGCTGCAATAATCTGTGTGTCGATATCGTCATACATAGCGAACATATCGGAAATGGTGCGGATTAAATCGATACCCGGCATGGAGATGTCGTCCAGTCTGCCAAGGAACGGAGAAACATAAGTAGCGCCTGCTCTTGCAGCAAGAAGTGCCTGGTTTGCGGAAAATACAAGCGTTACGTTGGTCTTGATGCCCTCTGCGGAAAGCGCCTTGGTTGCCTTTAAGCCTTCCACGGTCATCGGAATCTTAACTACCATGTTCGGATGAATCTTTGCGATTTCCCTGCCCTCAGCAATCATGCCCTCGGCATCTACCGTCGTAGCCTTAACCTCGCCGCTGATTGGACCGTCTACGATATCGGTAATCTCCTTGATTACCTGTACGAAATCCCTTCCTTCCTTTGCAATCAGGGACGGGTTCGTGGTAACGCCGCAAATAACGCCCATGTCATTTGCCTTCTTAATGTCTGCTACATTCGCAGTGTCAATAAAAAACTTCATGGATAAATCCTCCTTAATAATATATTCTTTAAAAATGTACTACAGAGCATGATACTCATATACTTTTACTATACACCGAAAGCAAGATTTTTTCAATCCTTTTTTCCCTGAGTTTCCGTATTTTTTAAGTTATCTTAAAAGGTTCTGAAGGTTATGCAGCATCGCAATTTTGCATTTATCCGAAGGACTTACGTTTCGCAGAACCAAATTCATCTCTTAGAGCTGTTCAGGCGCGAGGACACCCCGAGCAGCTTAGCAGTATTTAGGAAAACGCTGGTGAAAAGCATTTTCTGCATCGGATTTTCACTGCGAAGCAGCAGATTCTGCGGCAAATCCCTGTGCATCCGCCGGACGTTCCCCCGCAAACTCTGTCAGCAGTCCGAAACGATACCCCTCTGCCTTTAACAGGTCGATGACCTCTCCGAGCGCCTGCATATTGGATTCTGAAGTGTTGTGCAGCAAAGCGACGGTTCCATTATGATGATATTCTTTAAAGTGCTCTACCACATACTCTTTTCCTGGCTGGTCGTTTACATCATAATCATGGTACGCAATGCTCCAGAACATAGTGGAATATCCCATATCCTGCGTTACCTTTAAGGTCCGTTCGCTATACTCGCCCATCGGCGGACGGAAAAACGGGTCCGGCCGGTATCCGGTCAGCTCCTCCATCGTATCTGCCACCTCATTAAGCTCTGCAAAAAGCTCCTCCGGTGTAAGGGACGGGGAACTTAAGTGACGGACCGTGTGATTCCCCACCAGATGCCCTTCTTCCTTCATGCGCTTTATGTAATCCGGATTTTTCACCACAAAATCCTTTGTCACAAAAAACATAACCTTGACGTTCTCCTCTGCTAACGTATCCAGAATTGCCGGCGTATATCCGTTCTCATATCCGCAATCAAAGGTAAGATAAACAACCTTGTCCTCGTCCGTTACTTCCGTATTCCGATAGTAGGCAGAATACGGCGCTACCGGGAATGCCTCCCCGCTGCCGGACGGGCTGTGGTCTCTCTTTCTCAAGAACCACCATGCACAGGTTTCATTATCATATTGCGTGTAATCCTCGTTCTTTATCTCTTTTCTGACGGTGCCCGTACTTCCTGCTGGCTCCGTCGGCGTAATACTCTCTGTCGGCGCCGGCGGCTCTGTCACATCCGTTCCCGGCGGTGTAACCGTACCTCCTGGTTCTTCCGGTGTCGGCTGTGCTCCCTGTGTCGGTTCGGGTGTCTTTGTCGGCGCCGGACTCGGTTCTTCTGTTCCCTCTCCGGACGGTGTCACACTCCCTGCTTGTCCGCCTGGCGTAATACTTCCTCCAGGTGTTACGCTTCCTTCCGGTGTCCCCGGTACGATTGTTCCTGTCAGCCCTCCCGGCGTTACACCGTCTGACGAAGCGCCTCCGGGCGTCCCCCCTTTTCCGCCCGTCATACAAACTCCCAGAAAAGTCAGTCCGGCAACAATATAAGCTACCTCTACAATCCATTTCTTTTTCATAAAAGTCCCTTCTTTCTACTGTACAAAAGACCACATATAATCCAAAAATAAGGTGCTGCCTGTATTACGCTAATGTTAAAAAGGGCCTGCGCAACATAGCCGAAAACGACAAAAACGCAATCCTTGTCACATCGTCAAACGCGTATTTTTCTCCTCTCTCCAAGCCTCTGCCACAGTCCCACCCTGCTTTCCCAACATTCCTGCATCAGCAGAAGCTATAGAAAGTATAACACAACAGCAAGTCAAATGCTATAAGAAAAAAGCGCTAGGGAAGCCCTCCCCGGCGCCGGATAATCCTTATTTTTCCACAACATCATACATGCGGGTTTGCTGCAATCAGACCTTCACGTTTACCATTTTGGATAAAACAGCCACAAAGGCCAATATAACGGTCGTAACTACGCTTGCCATCTATAATCTCTATAACACATACCCTTATATTATTTATCCTCTGTGTTCATACTAAGGAAGTTTCTCCCCTTAGCTATTCCATAAAAAAACTTCAGGGAAACTTCCCTGAAGCCAAAACAAATGAGCCACGCGGGACTCGAACCCGCGACACCTTGATTAAAAGTCAAGTGCTCTACCACCTGAGCTAGTAGCCCTCATATTTCCCGCACATAAATTAGAACGGGATACAAAAAAAGAATGCCCAGAACCGGAATCGAACCAGTGACACGCGGATTTTCAGTCCGCTGCTCTACCAACTGAGCTATCTGGGCAGGTAATCTCTTTGCTGTATTGACTACAAGAGAGATTTCATTTTGGTAAAAATAAATTACAATTTTTACTGAGTTGCGGGGGCAGGATTTGAACCTACGACCTTCGGGTTATGAGCCCGACGAGCTTCCAGACTGCTCCACCCCGCGCCAATAATTTTTTATTTAAGTGGATGGGGAAGGATTCGAACCTTCGAAAGACGCGCTAACAGATTTACAGTCTGCCCCCTTTGGCCACTCGGGAACCCATCCATGTTTATTAAGCCGATAATCGGACTCGAACCGATAACCTGCTGATTACAAGTCAGCTGCTCTGCCAATTGAGCCATATCGGCATAACCTATTTAGTTATAAGTTAAATATTCTCTTCATATGCCAGTCAGATTATCGGTATAAAATGGGGCCTATAGGGCTCGAACCTATGACCCTCTGCTTGTAAGGCAGATG
>CAJTLU010000012.1 GCA_910577175.1 uncultured Lachnospiraceae bacterium
AAGTCGGGAAGGGATAAACGCTGAAGGCATCTAAGCGTGAAGCCCCCCTCAAGATAAGATATCCCATAGCATAAGCTAGTAAGACCCCTTAAAGACGATAAGGTAGATAGGCAGAAGGTGGAAGCATGGTAACATGTGGAGCTGATCTGTACTAATAGGTCGAGGGCTTAACCATAACGGTGTTTACAGGGAAGAGAGAGGATGGCCGGAGGAATCCGGGGTCAATATACAGTTTGGAAAAGGGAAAGAGGAAGGAAGAACGGGAGAGGTTCTTCTGAACTTGTTTAAAGAGAGTTTTCCTCGATAGCTCAATGGTAGAGCACACGGCTGTTAACCGTGGGGTTGTTGGTTCGAGCCCAACTCGGGGAGTTTTATGATGTGGCATAATTTCCCGGTCACATCATATATTATGATAGAGAGCAGGAATTTCCTGCAGAATACGGCGACATAGCCAAGTGGTAAGGCATGGGTCTGCAACACCCTGATTCATCGGTTCAAATCCGATTGTCGCCTCTAAAAACACTCTGATTCCTTAACAGAAGTCAGAGTGTTTGCTTTTTATATAAAGTTTGCCTTAATGCAGAGGAAAGCTGTCGTCCAGATTTATCATTGTGTGATTTCCTCTATATTGGCACCAAAGACTGTCAGCAGTTCTATTATGTCCTTGTCAAATGTGTCTGCTTTGGAACTATCATAGAAAACAAAACTGCCTGTTGCAGAAACTGCGCCATCTTCACCTTTGAGAAAGGTAACGGCTGCCGGGACAGCATTTTCGTAAGTATACAAGTAAATCTGATTTTCTTCCATTTTGTCATAGACAAATATAGTTTCTGCAATACAAATGCTGGAAGCGGCAAGTGCGTTATTCCCGCCGAACCGGGCATTCATCAGGGTAAATACAGAGGAAAGCGCCTTGGACTTTAAGGCTTCCTCCAAGGAAGGAGATAATTTCTTAAGGTCAGTCTCCGCCAAATCTAACAGGGAATTTAAAAAAGCAGGCTCGGAAAACCGAATCCGGTAGACGGTAGCAGGCTGTGAAAAATCTCCTTGCCCGGCGTTATGTAAAATAGAGCGTATTTCTGTATCAACTGAGAATAGCGCGGTAAATTCGTCGCTGCCTGCCATTTCTTTTATTATGGAAACTATTTCAAGACCACGCTCGTAAAGCGATATTTCTTTTTTTGTGTTTCCCTTTGGATTTCTGCATGCGCCTGACAGCATTAGCGCAAATGCAAGAAAGAAAATAGAACCGGTTTTAAAAGGCTGTTTCATTTGAAAAAGTCCCCCTTACTTGTTGTCCCTTCCACGCCGGATGGAGAGAAGTCTGTTTTGTTTATTTCTGAATAAAATGATATACAAATTCTTTAATAATGTCAAGAAATAGGGATAGTTAGAGTAAAATTATAGTTGCAAAATATAGATAATTTATTTCGAAACTTTTTTGAAATATAAGTTATTTTGTGCTATAATCTTTTTAGCAGATAAGAGGACATATGTGATGTTTTTATTATTGCAAAAAGAGAAAGGAGGAGAGGTTCTGAGTGAAAAACAGAGAAAAAGACAGGCCTTTTATGGCTTTATTAGCCATAATTAGCGCATCTATTCTTGGAGTAGTAAGCTTAAGATTGTTACATATAAATCTGCCACAGTTGGTTTATCAGATTATGATTGCGGCTTATTTGCTTATTGCATTATTTTGTATTTATAGTCTGGTGAAGAAAGGGAGACTTATCCATCCGGTTCCGCAAGAGTTAAGAATTGATGTGCTGAGGAAGTATGCGGAATATGATTTAAATCATAAAGAAAAAGGCTATTCATATACCTTTCAAATGGGAAATGAGCCTCCCGCCATACTTGAAAAATATAATTATACAGAGTATTTGAAGGGTGTGGAGCCTGTGTCGGATGCGCTTGCTTTCCGGCTGCTGGATTTTGTTTGTGACCATTTTCACCATGACGGGAATGCAAGAATAGGTTATGCTCATAGAATGGCTGACATTGTAAAAAATGAATCAAAGCTTGGACAGATTGAACTGATGCCTAAGGGATATTCGATAAAAGACTTTCCTGACAAAAGCAGATTTGTGTATCATCCCGCGGCCTTTTGGAGCATATAGCCTTTGCTGGTCACAGAATACATAACTCAAACTGTATTGCAGATGGTATCAGAAAATCGCTGTAAGCAACAGGCCTACAGCGATTTTTCTTTAGGGGTTATTAGTCTGCTGCCTGCCATGCGCATTTTTGTCGATGGCAGGTACAGTGCTTTTTGATAAATTGGTCCGCGGACGGAAGAGAAATAGTATCCCGCAGGCAGCGCAGATTCCGACGGAGTCAATCAAAACATCGGCCGGGCTGCCGGAGCGTCCTGGCACAAAAACCTGATGAAACTCATCTAGTGATGCGCAGACAACACTCAGAAAAAATGTGAGCAGAAGAATTTTATAAAAGGTACTTTTCCGGGAGCTTCCTGCCGCTCCTGTCAAAAATCGAATCCAGAGCGGGAAAAAGATGCCCATGGTCAGAAAAAAGTATTCTGTCATGTGCGCAGCTTTACGCACTCCGAAGTGAATGGAATCTGCACGTGCCCAGAGTTCGAGCTCGGTCAGGCCGAGAGAAAGCAGGCGGTTTGCTGAGCGGAGAACTGTGCCGCACAGACGCAGACTGAGTGAACCTGAAGTCTCGCCATCCTGGGCGGAAAACCCGAAAATGAGAAACAAAATCAACAGGGCAGGCAGTACCGAAAAATAACGGACAAATTTCTTCATAAAACCTTACATACCTCACAAAGCAGGAAAACAATTTCAAAGGTGCGGAAATTCAAGGAAAGAACCTACTTGAAAAATACCTGCAGCGCATGGTAAAGGTGAAGCTGCCATGCCTTCATATCATGCACTCCGCCTGGAATGGTAAAGAAGTCATAATTCTTTCCGGTAACTAACTGCGGGCAGGAGGCTGCTGCATTCTTCATAATTTCATCGTGCTCCGGGAAGGCAATGTCCTTATCGCCGTTGCAGCAGAGCATATAATCCAGACATAAGCCCTTTGCATCGGCATCCTTTAACGTATTCTGAATCCGGACAACCTCGTTCGCGCGGTCGCCGTTCGGACCACAGCAGCCGGAGAACGGACCATACCAGGAGAATAAGTCAAAGTTGTTATAAAAGCCTGCACGGTAAGTTGTCATGGAACCGAGGGAAAGTCCGGCAATCGCGCGATGACGGCGGGTTGCCACTAAGTTTTCGTCGGAAACATTGCCGCCTGCATAGGTGGAATACTTACTCTCTACGGCAGGAATCAAATCACGGCGCAGCTCAAGGCAGAAATGCTCGGTCACATATTCAGCATCATTGTCTAAGCCCTCTCCGCGGTAGTAGGTAGGGGTAACAATCAGACAAGGCTCGCAGACTTTCTGCTCTATCATGTTGTCCAGAATGGTAACGGTATCCGGGAACATTTTGAACCACCAGTCTTCATTTACGCCGCCTCCATGTAACAGATATAAAACATTGTACTGCTTATCCGGCGTATAGCCGTACGGCAGATAGATGTAAGCACCCTTCTTTAATGGCTTGCTTTCCGGGGTGTCATAGGTCTCCGTGTCGTAATAGAAGCGTTCCACGGTTCCCTGTAAGGACGGGGTCTGCAACATGGCAGCAGGCATTTCATAAACGTATTTCATACAGATATGCTCCTTTCTTTGTGGTAACAAGATATCTTTATTATGCCACAAAATGTCAGGGAATACAAGAAAAAGGAGCAGGTATTTCTGTATTTTTTATTATTTTTTTGAGAGGTCGCCGGAAGTTTCCGGGGTGTCAGACTTTTTTCTTTTCTTGTAATAATCGACGCACATTCCTGTAATGCCGTAGGAAGCCTCTGCTAGTACAATACCGGCGAGTACATCTGCAATAACGTGCTGTCTTGTAGTAACGGTAGAGATGAAAACGAGAATTGCAAAAAAGCAGGACAGGGTCCGGTAACTCTTTGGGATGTGCGCCTGCTTTCTGACTCCGATGTAACACAGCCAGCTGACAAGGCAGTGGATGGAAGGAAACAAATTGTCTGACGCATCTGCACGGTACAGCCACACCATAAGCTGTTCTGAGATTCCGTTTCCGGTAATCTCCGGCCGCGGCATCGTGGTTGGGAATACGACATAGAAAAAAAGGCAGACAAGCTTTGCAAGAATATCTGCCGCATAAAAGCGTAAGGCCTGTTCCTTTTGCGTATGTCCGGCTAAAATATAGTTAGCTATCCAGAAAATATAACAGCCGAAATAAATAAGAACGGTCCACGGAACAAGTGGGATAAGTTGGTCCAGTTCTGTTTCCATATTGAGATGAGGCTTGCCAGCAGCAAGGAGCCTTGAACCCCAGTAGACGGAAAAGTTAATGACGACTACCAGAACCAGTGGAAGCCTTGTATAGGAAGGAATCCATTGCTCCAGAAGAGCAAAAAAGGTGTTTCCTGATTTCTTTTGTTTTTGCGGTTGTTCAGGCTTAATTTCCATGGCTTTCTCCCTGCAGGCAGCTGCCGATTTTACTTCCTATGGAAACCTCTGTTTCTATTCCGGTATCCATTGTGTTCCCGAATCTTTCTTCCAAGGCAACGCTACCCTTCCTGGCAAAGAGAATAATTGTGGAGCCTCCGAATTCAAAGTACCCCTTTTCCTCTCCCTTTGCTGCCGTACTCTGGCTGTGGGTGTTTCTGATTTTTCCAACGAGTAAGGCGCCGACCTCCATCTGTACTATGACCCCCATATGCTCTGAGCGCAGAATGGTGTATTCCCTGCTGTTTTCCGCATAAACCGGAAAATGCTCACAAGCCGTCGGGCGGACACAATGCAGGATGCCCTCGATTCTTCTGCGGCGGAGAACCGTACCGAAATCCACATAGGAGTAGTGGTGGTAATGATAGGGAGCCAGCCGGAAAATCATGCAGTAGCCGTCCTCATAGCTTTTTGCAAGAGCCTTATCCCTCAGGATGCTGCGGGTGCTGTAGCTTAAGTTTTTCACAGTAAAGCGGCTGTCCGGTCCGATTTTATAAACGCTTAAATAGCCGTCACAGGGACTGATAAGGTCAGAGGCTGTGTAATCTGGCGTCGCTTTGGTGCGCTTTCTTGTAAAAAAGTCATTGAACGAAGTATAGTCACGCTTTTCGTATTGTTCCATATCAATATGATACTTCTTGATATAGCGGTCAATCATCGGTCTGGAAAAACGGGAATTAAGAAAAACAGAGCCTGCTTTGGAAAAGCATGGCAAGGTAAGCACCTTTAGAAAAAACCTTCCCACCTGTGTCTGATACAGAAACCGGATTCCGGCATCTTCCTGTTTCATTTTACGAATCCCCCTGTCATAAGAATCAGCAGCTCCAGAAGTCCGAGCAGCGCCATGATAATTTTCCCCGGAAGATGAGGCTTTCTTATCCTTATCGGCAGCAAAAACAAAAGCGCCATCCCAAAGAGCAGACATAAGAAGGAAACCGGACCGCACTTTTGGAACTTAAGCGCCAGAAGATAGACCGCCGGCAAGAATAAAGCGGCGGTTGTCACCGGCAGACCCTGGTAGGTAGAGCGTTCCGTGCTTTCCTGCTCCTGTCGCTTTTCCTCGCATACGTTAAAGTAAGAGAGACGGACTAAGGCGCAGAGGACATAGAGTGCCGCAATGACGAAGCTCAGGTTGCTTTTTTCCTCAAATTGATATACGAACAGGGCCGGCAGCAGACCAAAACAGAGCAGGTCGCTCAGGGAATCAATCTGGATTCCGAACTTCCGCTCATCCGGCGTCCTTTTTCTGGTAGATGCGATTTTTCCGTCAAACATATCGCATATTCCGGCGGTCATCAGGCAGATAACCGCATCATAATATTTTCCCTTCAGCACAAAAGTAATGCCGGCAAAGCCTAAAAGCATGCCAAGATAAGTTAATATTACCGTATAATTATAATAACCAAGTAATCCTGATTTTTCTTTCATTACAATCGTCTCCTAAATAGAACTAAAGAATATACTGTAAGCTAAAATGCACCATGGCTTTCCAAGCAAAATAATGACAGTAAACTTCCGGAGGCTCATCTTTGTCAGTCCGGAGAAATAGCAAAAAAAGTCATCCGGAAACAATGGCAGTACCATCCCCAGAAACAAAAGCAAAGTATAGGACTTGCTTTTCCCGGCCCATGTGGAATACTTTTCGTATTTTTCCTTTGAAAATAAATTCCGGACCAGTACGGTTCCGTATTTTTTTGCCAGTAAAAAAGCGATAATCGAACCTGCCGATATCCCCAGGTAATTACACCAGAAGCCCCCCATGCTTCCAAACAATACCGCGCCTGCCGCACAGCCCAGAAGACCGGGAAGAACCGGGACAATGACCTGCATTGCCTGAAATACAATCAGAATGACCGGTCCGAATATACCAAAGCTTTTAATGTAAACCTGCAGGGTTTCTACCGAACGGAATTTTCCGTCCAGATACGCCTTTATAAAAACGGCGGCAAGTAGAAGGAATCCGAGTATCAGGACGAGCGTTGTTATTTTTTTCCATTTATTGATTTTCTTTTGTTCTAAGTCGTCCGAATCCATCGGCTCCATCCTTTTGCACCCCTCACTTTCTAAAAAAATGTGAAAACACACTGTATTAACTATAGTATGAATCTGTGGATTTGTCAATATAAGAAAGCTTTTTTCGAATTTTGGCAAAAAGTTTCAGACCTTGATTTTAGCCGCTTTATGTGCCATTTGTCCTATTCGTACGAAAATTTTAACATTTGAATTGCAAGATATGACAATTCGTGGTAAGATAAAACTGGAAGCTTATCGAAAGGAAGAGATAGAATGTTAGCAGAGGCAATGGTGGAGCTGGGAAAGAAGCGTTCCACAATCAGGGAAATCTTTGAATACGGAAATCAGAGGGCAAAGGTGGTTGGCAGAGAGAATATATTTGATTTCAGCATCGGGAATCCGAATGTTCCGACACCGGAGATTGTAACAAATACCCTTCTTGATATTATTGCAAAGGAAAATCCTGCGGTACTGCATGGATATACCAGCGCACAGGGAGCAGATTTTGTGCGTGAGGAGATTTCGGTCTCTGTCAACCGCAGGTTCGGGACAAATTTTACAAAGGATAATTTCTATATGACAGTAGGTGCTGCTGCTGCAATCAGCATCTGTTTTAAGGCACTGACCGTTCCGGGGGACGAGTTCATTGTATTTGCGCCGTTTTTCCCGGAGTATGCCTGCTTTATCGAAAAGGGAGCGGGCGCAAAGTGTGTGACGGTTCCGGCAGATACGCAGACATTCCAGATTAATTTTGAAGAGCTTGAGAAGCGTCTGAATGAACATACGAAGGGAGTTGTCATAAACTCGCCGAACAATCCGTCCGGCGCAGTGTACTCGGAAGAAACAATTCTCCGGCTGGCAAGGCTTTTGTCAGAGAAGGAGGCGGAATACGGTCATGCGATTTATTTGATTTCGGACGAGCCGTATCGTGAGATTGCATATGACGGCATAGAGATTCCGTATGTAACGAAGTATTATAAGAATACGTTTGTATGTTATTCCTACAGTAAATCCCTGTCTCTTCCGGGAGAGCGTATCGGCTATATTGTCGTGCCGTCCGAAATGGAGGACTGGCGGGATGCTTATGCGGCGGTCTGCGGCGCGGGACGTATCCTTGGCTATGTGAATGCGCCGAGTCTGTTCCAGCGTGTGGCGGCAGTCTGTGCGGCAGAAACCTCGGACATTTCGGTTTACCAAAAGAACCGCGACCTGCTGTATGAGGGGCTGACCTCATACGGGTATACTGTCGTTAAGCCGCAGGGAGCATTTTATCTGTTTCCGCAGGCGTTAGAGGCAGATGAGAAGGCGTTTTGCGAGAGAGCAAAGAAGTATGACCTTTTGCTGGTGCCGGGAACGGATTTCGGATGTCCTGGCTTTTTGCGGGTTTCGTACTGTGTTACGACGGCGCAGGTGGAGCGGGCGCTTCCGCTGTTTAAAAAGCTGGCAGGAGAGTACGGGAAGTAATCTGTCGGGGGAAGTATACATGGAGGAGAAAAATCGTATGGAACGTGGCACGGCGTTGAAACGATTGTTACAAGTAATCAGCAGAAAGAAAGTATATATCCAGATGCATAATTATCCTGACCAGGATGCAATTGCCAGTGCATTCGGATTACAGGAACTTCTGCGTTATAAGGGGTATGAGGCAACTATCTGTTATCAGGGGGAAATCGATAAGGTAAATACGATAACAATGGTAGAGGCGCTTGGAATCGAGCTTTATGATGTGGATGAACTTACGATGGAAGAGGATGATGAAATCCTTATCGTGGATGGACAGAAAGGGAATGTCAATTTGCAGGAGCTGATTGCAAAGGAGATTGCCTGTATTGACCATCATCCGAAGCAGCAGACCGGCAGCTACCGTTTTTATGATATCCGTAAGGTTGGCGCCTGTGCGTCGATTATTGCAGAATATTTCATCGAGAATGAAATTCCGGTGAGCGAGAAGGCAGCAACGGCACTGGTGTACGGGATTAAGATGGATACGGCAAATCTGATGCGTCAGACGACCGTGCTTGATGTGGATATGTTCTGCCATATGTATAAGCAGGCCAATTTTGAGATGCTCCGGCTGTTTGAGGGAAGCTCCCTGCAGTTAAAGGACTTAAACGCTTACCGGCAGGCGCTTGCGAATCTGAAGGTCTGCGGGAATAACATAGGCTTTGCAAATGTAGGGGCGGGATGCACCGAGGCAATGATGGGGACGCTTTCGGATTTTATTATGTCGCTGGAAGAGGTCAGGGTTTCGGTGGTATATTCGTACCGGGTAGGCGGCTTGAAAATATCACTGCGCAGTGAAACGCAGGATCTGGATGTCAGCATGATTATCCGTTCCGTGCTTTCCGGGTATCCGGGCGGCGGCGGCGGTCATTCCGGAATGGCGGCAGGCTTTGTTCCGGGGCTGACAGAGAAACAGGCGACGGAGTTAGAGTGTGTTCTGACAAACCGGATTGTTGCTTTGGTTTCAGAGTGTGATGAAAAGCTTGCGAGTGGGAAATAATACCGTGATGGAAGGAGAACAACAATGGAATTAACAACAATAAGAGAATTATACCGCAGCCGTGAGGAATATCTGGGAAAGAAGGTCAGCGTAGGCGGCTGGGTCAGAAGCGTCAGGGACTCCAAGGCGTTTGGTTTTATTGTATTAAACGACGGTACTTTTTTTGAAACGCTGCAGGTTGTATACCATGACACTATGGAGAATTTTGCAGAGATTTCCAAACTGAATGTCGGCTCTGCCATTCTTGTGACCGGGGAGCTTGTGGCAACGCCGGATGCAAAGCAGCCGTTTGAAATTCAGGCAGAGGAGGTTACGGTAGAGGGAGCCTCGACGCCGGATTATCCGTTGCAGAAAAAGCGCCACACGCTTGAGTTTCTGCGTACTATGACGCATTTACGGCCGCGTACCAATACGTTTCAGGCAGTGTTCCGCGTGCGTTCCCTGATTGCCTATGCTATCCATAAGTATTTTCAGGAGAGGGACTTCGTTTATGTGCATACGCCGTTAATTACCGGAAGTGACTGCGAGGGCGCAGGCGAGATGTTCCGTGTGACGACGATGGATATGGAGAATGTGCCGAAAAATCAGGACGGCAGCGTAGACTATACAAAGGATTTCTTCGGGAAGTCCACGAACCTTACCGTGAGCGGGCAGTTAAACGGAGAAACTTATGCGATGGCATTCCGCAATATCTATACTTTCGGACCGACGTTCCGCGCGGAGAATTCCAATACGACCCGTCATGCTGCAGAATTCTGGATGATTGAGCCGGAAATTGCATTTGCGGACCTGCAGGATGACATGGCATTAGCGGAAGGCATGATTAAGTATATTATTTCCTATGTGTTGGAGAATGCGCCGGAGGAGATGGCGTTTTTCAACAATTTTGTGGATAAGGGGCTGTTGGAGCGTCTGAACCATGTACTGCATTCTGAGTTCGGGCATGTGACCTACACGGAAGCAGTTGAAATTCTGGAAAAGAATAACGATAAGTTTGATTATAAGGTCAGCTGGGGGTGTGATTTACAGACCGAGCATGAGCGTTACCTTACCGAGCAGGTTTTTAAGAAGCCGGTATTTGTAACGGATTATCCGAAGGAAATCAAGGCATTCTATATGAAGCTGAATCCGGACGGGAAGACGGTTGCGGCAATGGACCTTCTGGTGCCGGGCATCGGCGAAATTATCGGCGGAAGCCAGAGAGAGGACGACTACGATAAGCTCCGTGCCAGAATGGAAGAGCTGAAGCTGAACCCGGAGGATTATGACTTCTATTTGGATTTGCGCAAATATGGCTCTGCAAGACATGCCGGCTTCGGACTCGGCTTTGAGCGCTGTGTAATGTATCTGACCGGTATCGGTAACATCCGTGATGTAATACCGTTCCCGAGAACAGTAGGAACCTGCGACTTATAAGCAAAAGAGGAGGAAGGTTATGAAGCCAGAAGCGGTATTCCCTAACATCAAAAAAGCAAAGCTCCCGTTTTTGACGCCTGCAGTCGGACTAAACAAAGAGCAGTGTCCGATTGTGAGGGAGTCCGGTTATTGCCTTCCCCAGTTAATTTATTGCGTAGAGGGCGAGGGAGTCCTGGAAACGGAAGGGAAGGTATTCCCTATTGATACAGGAAGTATTTTTTTCCTTCCGGCGAAGCGGGAGCACCGGTATTATGGCAAAGGAAAATGGGTGACAAGCTGGATTCATCTGGCAGGTGACGCGATGGAGCAGACGTTAGAGTGTCTTGGGCTAAAGGATGCCGCAGTGGTAAGCGGAATGGATACGGTCCGCTATGAGCGGATTCTGCGCCAGATTCTGACTGAGCTCAAGGTAGACCGCCTGCAGGGAATGGAGCGAAGTTCTGTCCATGTGTACGAGCTGTTGATGGAGTTCTGTCTGCTGCAGCATGAACAGCTGCAGCCGCAGAGCAAGGGAATGAGGAGGCTTCTGCCGCTGTTAGATTATATTGATGACCATATTACGGAACAGATGACCCTGCCGGAGCTTGCAGAGGTAATCGGCGTTACGCCGCAGCATTTGTGCCGTACCTTTAAAGAGGCGCTTTCCATGCGTCCGTTTGAGTATATTACCAGACGCAGGATACAGATTTCCAAACGTTATCTTTCAGACCGCAGTATTAAGATTGCCACCGTAGGACAGATGGTAGGCATCCGGGATGTGTCATACTATTGCTACAATTTTAAGAGACTGGAGGGCATTACGCCGAACGAGTTCCGGGCTCAGAATCTTTAGGGGACAGGAGGGGAGACGGGAGGAATCAAATGGATTTCAGAAAAAGGCTGATTGTCGCTTTTATAATAATGACGCTGTTTCCGATGATTTTATTGACGAGTCTCGCTTTTGTCATTGTAAAATATCAGGCGGCAGTGATGCAACAGACCTATGATACCGAAGTAGATACCTTACAAGCATTGCAGAATCCGGTGCAGGTGTTAAACCGGCTGACCCGCGGTATTTTTAACGAGTTAAAAACGGTGACAAAGGAGAATCCGGACAGTATGGCAGATATTTCGTATCTGCAGCAATTGAATGAAAGGCTTGGAAAACGACAGGCTTTTCTGGTTGTACAGAAAAACAGCGCTTCTGTTTATTGCGGAAACGAAGCGATTTATAAGAAAATAGAGGATACGCTCCCGCCTTACGGCTCCTATGATGCAAATGTGGACGGAGGGCTTTATATTAACGGCAGGATTCCTTATCTCGTAAAACAGCAGGATTTTTTGTTTTCCGACGGACAGCCCGGCAGCGTCTATATTGTTTCGGATGTCAACACTTTAATGCCGCAGACAAAGGATTCCATTGTCCAGGCAATCGGCTCGATTCTGATTGTGCTGTTTATTACCGGAATGCTGTTGATTGTCTGGCTTTATACAGGAGTCTTAAAACCGATTAATCAATTAAGGGAAGCGACCAAGCGTGTGAAGGAGGGAGACTTAAACTTCCGGCTTGAAAAGACCGGTGAGGATGAAATCGGGGAACTGAGTACGGATTTTGAGGAAATGCGTGCACATTTAAAGGCGGAAATCGATACAAGAGTCCAGTATGAGGAGGATTTGCGGAGTCTGATTGGAAATATATCACATGACTTGAAAACGCCGCTTACGACAATTAAGGGATATGTAGAGGGAATGATGGACGGAGTTGCGGATACGCCGGAGAAGAGGGAGAAGTATCTGCGTACCATACGGAGCAAGGCAGAAGATATGACCCGTATGGTAGAGGAGCTGTCGCTGTATATGCGGATTGACTGTAAGTCCTATCCGTACTATTTTGAAAAGGTAAAGCTTACGGACTTCTTTGCTGATTGCATTGAAGAAGACGAGCCGGAGCTGGAGCAGAAGCATATTGAGATTTCCTTAGAAAGCTTTCTTTCGGGAGACGATGAGGTGTATGCTGACAGGGAACAGCTAAAACGTATTACAATGAATATTATCGGAAATGCGGTAAAATACTTATCGAAAGAGAGCGGAAAGATAACGATAACGCTTCTGGAGGAGCCGGCATATGTCCGGACGGAAATCAGCGATACAGGCGCAGGAATCGCAGAAAAGGATTTGCCGCATATTTTTGAGCGTTTTTACAGAGGAGATACTTCCAGAAATACAAAGACCGGCGGCTCCGGCCTTGGGCTTGCTATTGTAAAGCAGATTGTAGAGGACCACGGCGGCAGCGTTACGGCAACAAGTAAAAAGGGGCAAGGAACCGTGATTTCGTTTACTTTGCTAAAGGTGCGGAAGGACGGCAGAGAGCAGGCGGTGCCGAAAATAAACCGGGAGCTGCTGGGAATCAAGGGATGATGCTTTTTCAGGATGTGTGAAAAGGAGAAGGTATGGCAAAGATTCTGATTGTTGAGGATGAAACGGCAATTGCCGAGCTGGAGCGGGACTATCTGGAGCTTTCCGGCTATACGGTAACGATTGCGGGGGACGGCGAGGAGGGCAAACGTGCTGCCCTGGAGGAAGACTATGACCTGGTGATTCTGGATTTGATGCTTCCGGGATGCGACGGCTTTGAAATCTGTAAGGCAATCCGGGAGGCAAAGGATATTCCGGTGCTGATGGTGTCTGCGAAAAAGGACGAGGTGGATAAAATCCGCGGTCTTGGGTTAGGAGCGGATGACTATATGACAAAGCCGTTCAGCCCGAGTGAGATGGTAGCCAGGGTAAAGGCGCATCTGCAGCGCTATGAGAGGCTTGTCGGCAGCGGCGTCCGTGCCAACAAGATTATAGAAACAAGAGGACTGCGCATTGACAAGACGGCAAGGCGTGTCTTTGTAAACGGAGAGGAAAAGCAATTTACGACAAAGGAGTTTGACCTTCTGACGTATCTTGCCGAGAACCCGAACCGCGTTTCCTCTAAGGAGGAGCTGTTTCGCGCTATCTGGGATATGGATTCGGTCGGCGATATTGCAACCGTTACCGTGCATATTAAAAAGGTACGTGAGAAAATTGAAACGGATACTTCCAACCCGCAGTATATCGAAACGATATGGGGCGTAGGTTACCGGTTTAAGGCGTAGTGCAGCTTGATCAAGGAAGCCGTTGCCGGAGGTGTTTTAAGAGAATGGAGGAGAGGCCGGGGGATGTTGATACAGGAAACAATACAAGGAGTGCCCTTGCAGTTAGAAACAGACAGCTCGCTTTTTTCACCGGCGGCAGTAGACCGGGGAACGCTTGCTATGCTTTCAGCTGCAGAGTTTCTGCCGGAGGACGTGGTGTTGGATTTAGGCTGCGGATATGGCGTTGTCGGTATTCTGGCAGCGAAAAAGAGCGGCGCGGAGCGTGTGACAATGTGTGACTGCGAGGAAACTGCGGTAGTGCTGTCGCAGCGGAATGCAGAAAAAAACGGAGTTCCTGGGATTACCATACTGCAAAGCAACGGATTTGAAAAGGTCATGCGGCGGGATTTTACGCTGATTCTTTCGAATCCGCCGTACCATACGGATTTTTCGGTGGCAAAGCACTTTATTGAAGAGGGATACCGTCATCTTGCCGAAGGCGGCAGGATGTTTATGGTAACAAAACGGCTGGACTGGTACAAAAACAAGCTGACATCCGTGTTCGGCGGAGTCCGGATGCAGGAGAAGGACGGATATTTTGTTTTTTGTGCTGAAAAGCGGAGGCGTCCGGTAAAAAAGGAAAAACCGGTCAGAACTATGTCAAAGAAGCTGGAACGCAGATATGCAGGCAAAAAGAAAGGAGTCAGAAAATGAATCAAGAGGGGATTGTAGTGGTAAAGGAAGAAAAGAAGTCTTTGTTCGGACGGCTGTTCCGTCTGGTAATGTTCGGAATAGCAGTATACGGTACGGTGGCCGCAGTAGCAAAGGCGATGCTCCGCCTTGCCAATCGTCTGGAGGAGGACAACGAAAGAAGTGAAAAAAAGCGCTACCTTAATTTTATGAACGGCAGAAATATCCGATTTGCAGGCGAAAAGGTTTCCAAAGTGGAAATTAATGCAGTGGCAGGCGGCGTAGAGTTAGACCTGACAGAAGCAGAACTGGCGCCGGAAATGACAGTATTTGTGCGTGCATTTATGAGCGGAGTAGTAGTGAAGGTTCCGCCGTTGGTGCGTGTGGAGGTAAAAACGACAGACGTAATGAGCGGTTTTGTCAATCTGACGCCGAACTATGAGCGGAAGGACCTTCCGGTCATTTGCCTGACTGCACAGAGCATTATGAGCGGAATCCGCGTAGAGATGAAGACGGACGAGAAGTGATGGAAGGATAGAAAAGATAAGGGGATAAGCAGATGAAGCTGCTGTTTAAGCAAAGATTGTTTTCGTGGTTTGACAGCTACGATATTTATGATGAAGCCGGCAATACCGTGTACGAGGTAAAAGGACAGCTCTCGTGGGGACACTGCCTGAAAATCTTTGATTCTGCAGGAACAGAGGTAGGAACCGTAAAGGAACAGGTTTTCACGCTACCGCCCAGGTTTGAGATGTATCTGGGCAGTACCTATGCCGGCTCAATCAGTAAGGAGTTCTCGTTCTTTAAGCCGAAATATAATATTGACTGCAACGGCTGGCATATCGAGGGCGACTTTTTTGAATGCGATTATTCGATTCTTGCGCCTGACGGGCGCAGTGTAGCTACGATTTCAAAGCAGGTGCTCCAGTGGACGGATACTTATGTGATAGAGGTGGTTGAACCGCAGGACGCTTTGTACACCCTGATGTTTGTTCTGGCAGTCGATGCGGAAAAATGCTCGTAGGATTTATAGTTAAGGCATAAAAAGGAGAACTAAAAATGCAATTTGTATTAGAATGTGATAGAATGGATGGCTTAGTTTTTATAGATAAAGGCTATTTAACAGAATTGGATAGTGATATGCTATATGCAATGGATATTTTATTGGATGTTCCTGGAACATCGGAATTAATTTTTGATTTTCCAGGCGAGGCGTGGGATACCGTAAGATTGCGGGAAACAAAACCAATAAGGGAGTTTTGCGACAAAGGGAAAATGATAATCTGGCTGTTAGATGGCGTGGAAAAGGAATGCAAAATTGAAAAAAGGAATGAAATCGCAGAAGCGTCTCAGTGGTTACATATTCCTACAGGTCAATTATTAGCAGTTACGGCAAGTGAGCTAATCCAGTGCCTTTCTTATCCGGAACTGGAGATGGAAAAAGTCTTTGAGCTAGAAGTTGAAGCTGGATGGTATGCGATATCAAATGAGGGAATAGATAAAATTCTGTATTGTAAGAAAGAGCAGCCAAACATCATCACTTCAAACATCCAAGAAATCTACGAAAATTCATAAAGGAGACAGGGAGCTTCCGGGCGCATGCCTGCTATATGGAGCAGCTTTTATTTACGGTATAAGAGCAGCTGTTAGTTAACAGCTGCCCGCACGTAAATCTTTGATATACATAAATATGCAAATTATCGTTAAAACTGTTTCAACAACGGGCTGTG
Organism: uncultured Lachnospiraceae bacterium; assembly: GCA_910577175.1. GTDB lineage: Bacteria > Bacillota > Clostridia > Lachnospirales > Lachnospiraceae > SIG307. The sequence continues at coordinate 16,003 of CAJTLU010000012.1, forward strand.
CTGCAATCACGCCATTCAGTTTCCCAAAATAATTTAAAATGATTACTCCCGGAATAAATAGTACTGCATTTCTTAGAACGGTAATGATGAGAGATTTTATTGCTTTTCCTAATGCCTGGAAATAGCTTGTCATCATATTGATAACACCAAGCATAGGAGCCGACAGGCAAAGGATTTTCAAAAAGTATCCCGTTTGTTCAATCAAAGCACCATCCTGCAGGAATATAGCGGCAAGCGGCTCTCCCCAAAGTATAAAGACAGCAGTAAAGATTGCGCCCATGAGGATTCCATAGAGTGTTGTATACTTCACGATATCCGACATCCGCTTTTTCTCATTTCCTCCATAGCAATAGCCCACTAAAGGGGCCACACCCTGCGATAAGCCCACTGATAACAAAATTGGAATCATATCGAATTTATATGCAATTCCATAAGAGGCTACTGCGTCAGACCCGTAAATGCTGATATAGTTGTTCAGTACAATATTGGAAATACTCATGAGTACTGTAATGAGAGCACCTGGAATACCGATACTTATAACATTGCGAATCATGGCTGCATTTGGTAAAAAGCGTTTTGGCGACAATGGCACCAATTGATTTCCCTTGTATTCCTGACGAATCATGCAGGCAATATAATATATCGTCGCGCATACAAAGCCTAAAGATGTTGCAAGTGCAGCGCCTGCCGTGCCCCACCCTAAGACAGCTATAAAAACATAATCCAATATCATATTGATTACATTTCCGAGCACTAATCCAATGGTACCTTCTTTTATCAGACCAACCGAACGGAATAAATGAACAAATCCATTTGCCAGCATAATAAAAGGAGTACCGATAAAAATCCATTTCAGATAGTCGCAGGTGTAAGCAATGTTATCTGCATCTGCACCGGCTATTTTTGCCAATGGCTGCAAAAATACAAGCCCGAAAACGAGCGTGACAATTCCTGAAATTGCCATCGCATACACACAAAAATTCATTGTTGTACCAGATTCTTCTTTTTTTTTCTTCTCCTAATAATCTGGCAATTACACTGCTGCCTCCCATTCCAAAGATGCAGGCAATGGACATAATAATAAGCAATATTGGCGCACACAATGTTACTGCGGCAATCATGGCAGGTTCTTTTGTCAAAGAAACGAAAAATGTGTCAGCAAGATTATAAATAAGAGTTGTAAGCTGTCCTAACATCGCAGGTAATCCAACTCTTATAATTGCTTTGGAACTATTTTTTTCTTCAAAAACAGATGTCATATTTTCTTTTCCTCCCTTGAACTTTTTCCTAGTATAATGTAAAATCAATTAAAAAAACAGGACATATGTCTTGCTGGAGAGAAGTTTCATGGAAAGAATATACGATAAAAAGAAAATTGCAGGCTGTATTGCGAAAAGTAAATATCATTCTATACTTGACTCATTAGAGGTAGAGTTTTATCTGATAACATACGAAAAAGGCGAATTAGTGAGCTCGCCTTTTCAGAATGAACTTTTATTTCAAATTGTGGAACAGGGTTCAATAAACATCTATTTCATTCGTGATGATGGTACACGCTATTCGCTGTCAAACGGAACTACAGACTATTTTCTCGGGGACATGGATATCTTTTATCCCAAAAGTAGCAATATTTATGCCGAAGCAGACGAAAGTCTGACCTGCATTTCATTTTCTATTGAAAAACATAGGGAAGCACTGCTCTCCAATAACAAGTTCCTGCAGCTTATTTGCAGCAGCCTTTCCGCCAAAATCGGAGCAATGACGATTATTGATGCCGCCCCTGTTTCCCTTACAGAACGGGTTATGTCTTACATGAAGTATAAATGCAGTAATGAAACCCTAAAAGGAATAGAGCAGGCAGCGTTTCATCTTCATTGCAGTGCAAGACAGCTTCAAAGGATTTTGAATCAAAGTGAAAGCGCCGGATTAGTCAAAAAACTGGGGAAGGGGACATATAAGTTGATGTAAAGCAGAACGATACGTTTAGTCAGGAAAGCTCCCTTATCAGCGGTAGCATCTCATCCGCAAATTTTTGTGCCTCCGCATGCGCTATCTCTATATCGTCTCCGGACGTATAACTTTGTAATGCGAGGGAGACCAGGGGATGGTATTGCGCGGGAAGGTTTTGCAACGCCCATTCCCCTCCCTGCTTTTTTGAAACAATCAGGTCATTTTTAAGAAAAGCCGCCACTCTGCATAAATTCAAAATTACATAGACAGGGTTCTTCACAATTTCTTCTTTCGCATTCTCAATATCAGACCAGATGCTGTCGATGTAAGCATTCCTTGGCACATCGGCAAATACGTCGTTGATTTCTGCGCCATACAGTACAATGCCGTAATTTTTTATGATTGTAAAGTGTGCCGCCAGGTCTTTATCGACACCGTTCATGTTCCGGATATAATCCGCGGGGTTGTCAAGAAACCATTGCAGATGTGCGTTTGAGAAATGTAACTCAAAGGGGGTCGGATAGCGAAATTCCTGGCAGTCCTTTTCTTTGACAATACTGAATTCGATTCCTTTGGATGGTGCTGCTGTATTTAATTCTACGATATGGTTCATAAACTGCAATTTCTGCCGGTTTGTTATCTGCTCCCGGATAACAAGAATCAGGTCAATATCACTCTTGAGCGGATGGAAGCACCCCATAGTCATGGAACCGTGCAAATAGATACCGGTAAGCGCCTCTCTGAATATCTGCCTGCTTTTCTCTACAATCTCATCTAATATAGTCTGGTACAGCATAATAAGCCTCCTTACATTTTGTCAGGAACCGGACGATTTTTCCCTTTTGCTAATGCCTCTTTTGCCAGGTTTATCACAATATTCTTTCTGCCATTTGAATAGATACCATAATGTATAGTATACTACATTTTCTTTAACAGGTAAATCAGCTATTATTCTTCTTGAGTTTCCGCATTTTTTGAATCACCTTGGAAGGTTCAGGAGACTGAACATAAAGCTGTGTAGAAAATGCGGAAACCAAAGCCTGTTATTTCAAGAAAAAAGGGATTGACATTTCCTTAACTATCGCATATAATACTGCACGGAAACAGAAATGCTTCCGCACCGACCCGGAGGAGGTTCCGACGGGAAGGCAGGAAAAAATTCTGAATACAGGGGATACGCTCCCGGTAACGAAGAAAGAGAGGCAGAACATGAAAAAAAGAACAGCATTATTGGCAGTATTGGCAACAATGGTATTGCTTATTTCGGCATTTGCAGGATGCGGAAAAAAAGGCAGTACGGAGCCGACGAAGACACCGGACACAACGCTGACACCGACAACAGAGGCGGAGAAGCCGACCGATACGCCGACAAATCCACCGGCAGAAAAGCTTACGATTCCGGTTGCCGCACTAAAGGGTCCGACGGCGCTCGGCATGTTAAAGTTAATGGAAGACGCTGAGGCGGGTACGACTGCAAATAACTATGAGTTTACAGTTGCAGGCGCGGCGGATGAGATTACAGCAGGCATCCTGAAGGGTGATATCCCGCTTGCAGCAGTACCGTGCAATCTGGCGTCTGTGCTGTATAACAAGTCCCAGGGCGGCGTGACGATGCTTGGCATCAATACCCTCGGGGTACTCTACATTGTAGAAACCGGGGATACGATTCAGAGCGTTGCGGACTTAAAGGGGAAGACCATTTATTCCACCGGTAAGGGAACGACCCCGGAGTATACGCTCGTGCAGCTGTTAAAGTCTGCAGGACTTGACCCGGAGAAGGATGTTACGATAGAGTTTAAATCCGAAGCCACCGAAGTGGCAGCACTTCTTTCTAACGCAGAAGACGCGGTAGCAATGCTTCCACAGCCGTATGTAACCACTGTACTTAATAGTAACGAAAAGGTGCGGATTGCCCTTGATGTTACGAAGGAGTGGGAGAAGTTAAACGACAATTCTACCGTAGTCACCGGCGTGGTTGTGGCGAATACAAAGTTTTTAAATGAAAACCGCGAAGCGGTAGAAGCGTTTATGGATGAGTACGCAGTCTCTGCGGCATATACGGTAGAGCATGTTGAGGAAGCGGCGGCACTGTCCGAGAAGTTTGATATCTTCAAGGCAGCCATTGCAAAGAAGGCGATTCCGTATTGTAACATTGTCTTTATCGAAGGCGATGAAATGCAGAGCAAGGCGGGCGCTTATTTACAGGTGCTTTATGAGCAGAACCCGGCTGCAGTCGGCGGTGCAATGCCGGAGGACAGCTTTTATTTTAAGCGGTAGCAGGAAAATAGAAAAGAAGATAACGGGGCTGTCGCAGAAAGCGCAGCCCTTTTCTTACAAGCAGTGATTTGCTTTCCGCTTACTATCCAACAAAAGGAGGCAGGGAGGGCGATGTATCAAATAGGCGAGCTGTCCGAATTGACCGGCGTGCAGGCAGGAACCATCCGTTTTTATGAGAAGTGCGGCTTTCTGGAAACGGTAGAGCGCCTTCCGAACCATTACCGGCTTTATAACGGGCATCATCTGTATCAGGTCAGGGTCTGCCGGCTGGTGTTCGGAGGCTTTGTAAACCGGAGGCTCAGGAGGGCAAGCCTGAAGATAATAGAAGCGGCAAGGAACTGGGACCTGGATGCCTATGAGGCGGCAGCGCAGAGCTACCTGAAGGAAATACAGGAGGAGAGCGAAGAAACTCAAAAAGTAATCCGCTTTGCGCTTGCCTATGCAAAGGGAAAGGAAGAGCCTGAACTGCCGGGCGTGTTTTATACGAAAAAGCAGGCGGCGGAGCTGTTGGGAGTGACAGAGGAATCCATCCGGAACTGGGAGCGTAACGGGCTGCTCCCGTTGCAGCAGCCATATCAGAAGAGACTGTATCCGCAGGAAGTGCTGAACCGGATGTATCTGATTCGTTTGCTGCTTGACACCGGGTACAGCATTATGACGATTTTCCGCTTCCTTCAGAATATGGATTCGGGCGAATATGCAAATGCGGAGAAGCTTCTGATAAAGCCGGAGGAGAGAGAAGATTTACAAAGCAAGGCAGATTGCTATCTGCAGGCACTGTCGGAGCTGCGGCAGAAAGCGGAGGCGTTATACGGGATGCTTGCGGAAATGAAAAAATAGAAACCTTATATCTGTACACCACCTTTTGAATTTGAGATAGAATGAATCTGTCCGGATTCAAAGGGTGGTATTTTTATGCGGTTCTGTCCGGGTTGCATAATGTTCCGGGAGACAGGGACTGTGCACCCTGTGGACGGAAGTATGGAACGAAAAGAGAAATACAAGATTACAAGGTAAAAGGAGCGTTTATGAAACATAATGTTTTCAGGAATTACAAATTTATGTTAAAGACAATAGGGAAAGCTTCCGCATCACGGATATGGCTGAATATATTCTTTACCGTGATAAACGATTTATTTTCCATATTTTACAATGTGCTCTTTTTTGCATATTTTATGGACGCGGTGGAAAAAGGAAAAAGCATTGTCACAATCAGTAAGGTTCTAATTGTATTCATTTTGCTTAACATTGTATTTGAATTATTAAATGCCTATTATCAGCAGGCGTATCTTCCCTGGAATGATGTTAAGCTCTCGCTTTTTTTGAAGGATATGATATACAGGAAAATCATAACGGTTGACATAGAGTGCTTTGATAACCCGGAATATTACGATAACGTAACTTTTGCGTTAAATGATTTATTTCAAAGAGTGAACAGTATTTTAAATAACATAGCCTGGTTCATTTCCCATTCCTGCTGTGTTCTTGTGCTGATTGGATATTTTGCGCAGATTGATTTTGCCATTGTAATAGTATCACTTATCTCTGTATTGACAGGATTGTTCTTTGAACCTGTGATGAATAAGCACAGATACCGTTATACGAATGAGAGTTTAAAATATCAGCGCAAGTATGATTATGTAAAAAGAATTTCCATTCAGGCAGAATGTGCGCAGGAGTTAAGAACCACGAATGTGAAAAATGTTCTGAATAAAATGCTGGATGATGCATTTGGGGGATTAAAGACGCTTCTTAAAAGGTATTACAGAAAAATAACAATGCTTGACAGCGTTCAGGTCTTTTTTGGATTTGGAATCGTATCCTGTGTTACAACGCTCATTTCGCTCCATAGGATTGTCGTTGATAAAATGGTAACCGTTGCAATGTTCCTGCCTTTGATGGGAGCGATAGCGCAGTTTACCTGGAGAGCATCTTCGGTAATAAGCTGTTTTACCGATATTTTGAATGACAATATCTACTTAAACAAATTCAACGAATTTTACCGGTATGAATCGAAGGTGGTATCGCGCAAAGAGGAAATGGTGGATGCATCTTTTGGTGGAATTAAGATAGATCATCTATATTTCAAATATAATGAGAAAGATGAGTATACCTTGAAGGATATCTGTATGGAAATCCGGCCGAAACAAAAGATTGCATTGGTTGGGTATAACGGAGCCGGAAAATCGACACTGATTCACCTGATTTTGCGCCTGTACGATCCGGATCAGGGCAGCATCACTTATAATGATAAGAATATTTGCGATTACAATGTAAAGAGCTATCGTAGCAAATACGGGATTGTTTTTCAGGACATCAATGTGTATGCAACGACCATCGGTCAGAATATCGCAATGGATACGGAGGTTTATTCGGATAAAGAAATGCAGGACATTATGGCTTCGCTTCATCTGAAAGAAAAGATAGACCATTATGAAGCCGGTTTCAATACGCAGCTGACCCATGAATTATCGGATTCGGGCGAGGTGCTTTCCCTTGGTCAGTGCCAGTGCCTGGCACTTGCAAGAATTTTTATCAATCCGGAGAAGCAGCTCTACATTTTGGACGAGCCTACCAGTGCGCTTGATCCGATTGCAGAAGAAGAAATGTTTGAAGCGATTAACAGCTATCTGGCAGATAAGACAGTACTATATATCTCCCATAGATTTTCGGCATCTAAAATAGCGGACAAAATTTATTTCATGGAGAAGGGACAGATTATCGAGCAGGGGACGCATGATGAGCTGCTCCTTCAAGGTGGAAAATATGCGGCGATGTTCCAACTGCAGGCGAAATACTATAGAGATGATGCCAAAGCACACACTGAATGACAGATGTATGAATGAAGCGTAAGGAGTGTAACATGAAAAAAGTAATACATAATAATCTGTATATGTTGAACATATTTTTCAGGGCAGTTCCGTTGTATTCTATCGGCTATGCACTGCTGACCATAGCCAGAAGTGTATTGTTTAATACCGTGGGAAATGTTCTGTTTATACAGTATATCGTTAAGTCGGTAGAAGTTGCGATTGTCCATCCGGAAGAAATACAGAAAGTTCTGACGCAGCTGATTGTTGTGACGTGCGTATATTATGGGCTGGTGCTTCTGTTTAATACCGTTATCGAGGGAATCTTTAATAATAGTCTGGCGAAAAACGCAGAAATCAAGGTCAATCACGTTTTTACAAAAATGATGTTTGAGAAGTCCGCTTCGATTGCTCTTAGCTGTTATGACGACCAGAAGTATTATAATAACCTGGTTGTTGCCAACAAGGAATCCAATCACAGGGCGTGGGACACTTACCGGAATTTTGTCGATTTAATTGAAAACCTATTGGTATTGCTCTCATTGTTTTATATTATCAGTTCTTTGGATTTTGTTGTTTTTGTTCTGGCGGTTGTGATTAACGTGCTTTCCTTTTTGTATCAGATTAAGCTGAATCAAATAAACGGTGAAATTTATAACAAAACGATGCCCTGTCAGAAAGAAATCGACTATGCAAACCGCATGTTTTTCTTAAAGCAAAATGCGAAAGACATTAAGATGACGAATATTGGAAGTGTTTTGTTTGATAAATTGACCACTTCCTCAAAAAAGCTTAGCGATATTCATGCTGCTTACGGAGCCAAAAAGACAATTGTCTGTTCTGGTGACAACCTGATGAAGAAAATCCTTGGAGATTTTGTGACATTGTTTTATCTTGCCTATATGGTGCTTGTGAAATGCGCCTATTCCTTTGATGCGATGGCTGCTTTGTGGAACGCTTACGGTACCATAAAAGGAAATATGAATCATTTTGTTCATTCGATAAAGGAATTACATAATAACAGTATATACATTGAGAAATTCATTCATTTCATGGAAATGGAAAACAGCATTATGTCGGATAAGGGTCTGAAAAACAATGCCGGTACGCCAATTACGATTGAGTTTGTCGATGTGTCTTTTTCTTATGACGGAGAACACAAAATTTTAGACGGATTGAATTTAAAAATCAAAGCGAATGAAAAAGTAGCGATTGTCGGCAGCAATGGCGCCGGAAAGAGTACGCTTGTTAAGCTTTTGCTGAGATTGTATGATCCTGACAATGGTAAAATCCTGGTCAATGGAATGGATATCCGGGACTATGATGTGGAGTTCTACCGGAAGAACCTATGCAGTATATTGGTTCAAAACTTCCAGCTGTTTGCGCTAACGCTGTATGAGAACGTCAAAATGGATCTTGTTGACAAAAAAGCGGAAGGTGCTAATTTGGATAAGGCGCTTACTATGGCCGGGCTGAGTGATGTGATAGAGCGCCTGCCTGAACAGGGAGACAGCGAATATTCAAGAGAATTCAATGGCGACGGTGTGGTATTCTCAGGGGGACAAAAACAAAAACTGGCACTGGCAAGAGTGTTGTTCCATGAGAAAAGAATGGTGATTCTGGACGAGCCGTCGAGTGCGTTGGACCCGAAAGCGGAAAGTGAATTTAATGAACTGGTATTCCATATGCTGCCGGAGAAGACTCTTGTTATCATTTCCCATAGGCTGTCGACAACAAAAATGGCGGACCGGATTATTCTGATACAAAATGGAAAGGTAGCGGAAGACGGTTCGCATGAAGAGTTAATGAAGAACAATGGCACATACGCTAACATGTTTGAAGCGCAGTCCAGGAGGTATCAATAGTGAGTGAAGAAACACAGAAATATATATCGATAAAAGGCGCAAAAGAAAATAATTTGAAAAATATCAGTTTGGAGATACCCAGAAATAAGATTACTGCAGTGGTCGGAGTTTCGGGTTCAGGTAAGTCCTCTCTTATCATAGATATCTTACAGAAAGAAAGCATGCGGCAGCTTTTTGATACGATGGGGGGAGCGAATCAGGTGAAAAAACCCTTCGTAGACAGTATAGAAGGCTTGTCCCCGGTTATCTATATCGACCAGCACATCACGAACCGGAATCCACGCTCGACCGTCGGGACGGCAACCGAGCTTTTACGGTATATCAGAGTGTTGTTTGCGCAGGTAGGAGTTCGTGAATGCAGCCATTGCGGAAACAAACTCCCTCCATTGATTTCGGAGTATGAGAACGATTTTGATTGGTCTGATGACGTGAATCATCTGTCTGAGATTTTAAGAGAGAAATGTCCTGCTTGCAGCCATGAGATTAAAAAATTCCGGATATCCGATTTTTCCTATAATAACCCGAACGGCGCGTGCCCGAAATGTCATGGCATCGGCCAGATTTATAGCGTAAATAGAAACGTTACGATTGACGAAGAGCTGTCGGTTTATGACGGGGCTTTGAAAAGCTGGGGCAAAAATGAAATTAAGGTTTATATCCCAATCGTTCTTGCGGCAAGTAAATACTATGGATTTGAGTTTCATCCGGAGGAAAAAATAAAGAATCTTTCACCGGAAGCGAAAGCATTTCTCTATTACGGGAATGATGACCCGCGTTTTACGAACTATTATCCCGAGGTGGAAAGACCAGACGATAAGAAATATTTGTTTATGGGATTTATAAACGACATGGAAATGAAATATGAGAAATACCTGGATAATGAGGACTGGACAGGGCGTTTTGGCAGGTTTATGACCCGGACAGAGTGCCCGGAATGCAATGGCAGCAGGCTGTCAAGGGCCCTTGAAGCGGTGAAGGTGAATGGTGCATCAATGAATCAATTGATGCTATTTTCACTGGAGGAAATACGAAATTGGATATGGGGTTACAAGGAATATAGTGAAAACCGTATCGAGTATCAGCTTGTCGGGGAAATTGTAGAATTCATCATAAGAAGGCTGAACGAACTGATTGGATTAGGGCTGGGGTACTTATTGTTATCAAGGTCCATCATTTCGCTTTCGTTCGGCGAACATCAAAGACTACGTGTGGCGAATATTCTGGGCTCCAATTTAACGGAAATGATTTATATATTGGATGAGCCGACCATAGGATTACATCCTGCTGACAATGACAGGATTCTGAATGCCATTAACGTATTAAAAAAGAAAGGTAATACCATCATTATCATAGAGCATGACGTGGACTTCATCAGAAAAGCAGATTATATTGTGGAAATCGGTCCGGGAGCAGGTACTGACGGCGGACAGTTGTTATTTGCCGGAACGATGGATGAATTTTTAAAGTCAGGAAATTCCATAATGAAAAACTATTTGCTGAAGAAGTACAATCCTTTGAAAGAAATAGATTGTACGCAAGACGACTGCATAAAAATAAAGAATGCCCGGAAACACAATCTGAAAAGTATCAGTGCCAATATTGCAGTAAATAAAATCAATGTAATTACTGGCGTTTCCGGAAGCGGAAAGTCATCTTTGATTTTTGACGTGCTCGTAGAAGCGCTTAATAACTACTATAAAAAGGGCATTAAGGACGAAACTGTGGAAGGGTATGAGAAGAATGATACTGTCCTTTGTATGTCCCAAAAGCCAATCAGTAAGGGAGCAAGATCGAATATAGCAACCTATACGGATATCTACACGGATATCCGGAAACTTTTTGAAAAACAGCCGAAAGCCAGAATATTGGGATTGGATAAGAAGGATTTCTCATTTAACGTCAGGGGCGGACGGTGTGAACACTGTGAAGGGCGAGGAACCGTTGAATTGAACATGGTCTTAATGCCGGCGATGGAAGTTCAGTGTCCGGTATGTAAAGGAAAGCGTTTTAGTAAAACAGTTCTGGAAGTGAACTACAAAGGCAAGAGTATTACCGATATCTTAAACACCACTTGTGATAACGCATTGCCTTTATTTTGCGATGTGCCCGGGATATACATGGTTTTGAAAGCAATGAGCGATATCGGATTGGGTTATTTGACAATCGGACATCCATTAAATCAATTATCCGGAGGAGAATGCCAGAGAATCAGACTTGTCAGGGAGCTTTCCCAAAACAAAAAGGGTAAGAACCTGTATGTGTTTGATGAACCTACTACGGGTCTGCATCCGGGAGATATAGAAAAATTAGTCTTGATTATGAAGGGGTTGAAGCGAAACGGTCATACATTGGTTGTGATAGAACATAACCTTGATTTTATGCTGGAGGCTGACCATATCGTTGATTTAGGGACTGGCGGAGGAGCGGAAGGAGGCAGGCTGATTTATCAGGGAAGCGTTGGTGGTTTGCTGATGAAGCCGGAGTCGCGTACAGGTCGTTGTATCAGGGAATATATTTCGCGAAACAAGCAGTAGCTTTGAAAATATAGACGGATTCACTAAAAATTGCAGAAACTCAAGCTTTTGTTCTGCTTGAGAAGTCGGCGTCTATCTGCTATACTTAACGGTATGAATGATTTTTCCGCAGAGATGGAACAAAGCGGAAAAACGGTTATATGTGGGAAATTACCGAAAGGAGGGCAGGACTGTGGATAAACCGGGCAAAAAAAAGAAGCATGCGTGGATAAAAGCGGCAGCAGCGGCAGCGTTCTGGCTTCTGCTCTGGCAGCTTGCGGTGATGCGCATGGAGAATACGATTCTCGTAGCGTCTCCTGTAGAAACCGTAAAAACGCTGTGGGAGCTGCTGAAAACGGCGGTGTTTTGGAAAACAGTCGGCAGCTCTTTTATCAAAATTGCGCTTGGTTTTTTTCTTGCGGTAGGCACAGGCATACTTTTTGCAGTGGCAGCTTCGCTTTCCGGACTGGTGCGGGCGCTCTTGAATCCGCCGTTACGTCTGATTAAGGCGGTGCCGGTGGCGTCCTTTATTATTCTGGCGCTGTTCTGGCTTTCCACCTCACGGAATCTTTCCGTGCTGATTTCGTTTCTGATGGTGCTTCCTGTGATTTATACAAATGTGCTGCAGGGGATTGTTTCTACGGAACCGGAGCTTTTGGAAATGGCGCGGGTATTCCGGGTCCCGTTCGGAAAACGGCTGCGCTATATTTATATTCCGGCTGTGCTGCCCTACTTTGTTTCTGCCTGCTCCGTGGGGCTTGGCTTTTGCTTTAAGTCAGGCATTGCAGCGGAGGTAATCGGTCTGCCGCAGAATTCCATCGGCGCGCAGCTGTACGAAGCAAAGCTTTATCTGATGACGGCGGAGTTGTTTGCGTGGACGGCGGTTATTGTTATAGTCAGCGTAGTTTTTGAAAAGCTGGTAATGCTTTTTGTGAGGATGCTTGCAAGGGCACTGACCGGGACGCTGCGAAGGCACAGGGCAGGGCAGGAGGAGGCTGTGCTGCCGGAGGAGAGAGAGGCCGGGGAAGCGAAGATTATGCTGCTGGAAGAGGGAACAGATGTGGTACAGAACTCCGGTACACCTGTAAAGGCAGAAGAGGAAACCCTGGCGGAGCAAAAAGAGGGCATGGGATACGAACGATACCGTGATGTGGCAGAGATACTGCCGGAAGAGGGGACACCGGAGGAATACGGCCTGTTTGATGTGACAAAACGGTTTGATGATAAAATAGTACTGGAGCATTTTACGCTGGATATCCGGCCGGGAGAGACCGTGGCGCTGATGGGAGCCTCCGGCTGCGGAAAAAGTACCGCAGGGAAGCTGTTTCTCGGGCTTCTGGAGGCAGATGGGGGAACGGTAAGACGGCCGAAGCGGATAGGAGCGGTCTTTCAGGAGGACCGTCTATGCAAGGAGTTTGACGCAGTAACGAATATTGCCATGGTAACAGGGAACCGCAGGGAGGCGGAGGAAGCGTTAGCGGCAGTAGGGCTTTCCGGAATCCGGGGGAGGCAGGCAGCGGCGCTGTCCGGCGGGATGAAGCGGCGGGTTGCTATTTTGCGGGCGCTGCTCTCTGAAGCCGAGGTACTGGTGCTTGACGAGCCGTTTACCGGACTGGATGCGGCAGGAAAGCAGAAGGTAGTACAGTATGTAAAGGAGAGACGAAAGGGGCGTAGTACGCTGCTGATTACTCATAATAAAGACGAAGCGGCAGCTCTGGCAGACAGAATTGTGATGGCGGAGCAGGACAGAAGTGGAAAGAGGTGACGGACATTGAGGATAGAACTTCCGGAAAAGGTAAAGCGGATTATTGCCATATTACAACGAAACGGGTACGAGGCGTATGCGGTAGGCGGCTGTGTGCGGGACGCGATGCTAGGCAGAGAGCCGCAGGACTGGGACATCACGACATCGGCTTTGCCGGACCAGGTCAAGGCGTTATTTTCCCGTACTATCGATACCGGAATCCAGCACGGAACCGTGACGGTGCTGCTTGACAGGGAAGGGTTTGAGGTGACGACCTACCGTGTGGATGGCAAATATGAGGATGGCAGGCATCCATCGGAGGTCTCCTTTACGGCAAGTCTTGCAGAGGATTTGAAACGGCGGGATTTTACCGTCAATGCGATGGCATATAACGAAAAGGACGGGCTGATTGATTTGTTTGACGGCGCAGGGGACTTAAAGCGGGGTGTCATCCGGTGTGTCGGCAATGCCGTGGAACGGTTTTCTGAGGATGCGTTGCGGATTCTGCGTGCGTTCCGTTTTTCGGCACAGCTGGATTTTTCCATTGAGGAAGAAACCCTGCGGGCAGCAAAAGAGCTTGCAGAAAGTCTGCAAAAAATCAGTGCGGAGCGGATTTATGCCGAGCTGACAAAGCTGCTGGTTTCCGGACATCCGGAGCGGCTTTTTGAAGCATACAGGCGCGGAATTACCGCGGTTATTTTGCCGGAGTTTGACCGGATGTGTGCAACGCCGCAGAACCACGCGGCGCATTATGCCGATGTCGGGAGGCATTCTCTTGATGTGGTTCGTTTTTCGACACGGGATTTCCCATATGCGGGTCTGGAAGGGTTTTCTGCGGAAGAATTCCGATGGCTGCGTCTGGCAGCGCTGTTTCACGATATCGGAAAGCCGGACTGCCGCACGACCGACGAGACAGGGATAGACCACTTTCATGGGCATGCGTTACGTGGGGCAGAGATGGTAAAGGGTGTACTTCGCCGCCTTAAGGCGGATAATGCTACAACGGATACGGTTTCGCGTCTGGTCCGGTGGCATGACTATCCCTTTGTGCCTGAAGAACGTGCCCTGCGCCGTGCTATGTATAAAATTGGTGTGGATATTTTTCCGCTGCTGCTCGGACTCCGTCATGCAGACCTTTCTGCCCATGCGGAGCCTTACCGGACGGACGGGCCGGAAAATCTGCGGAAGGTGTGGGAGGCGTTTCTTGCGGTCAGAAGCCGTGCGGAATGTGTTTCTTTAAAGGACCTGGCAGTAGACGGGAGCGATTTGATTGCGGAAGGCTTCCAGCCGGGAAAAGAGCTTGGGAAGGTGCTTTCGCAGCTGCTCCTGCTTGTGATTGAGGAGCCGGAGAAAAATACAAAAGAGGAGCTTCTGCGGCTGGCAAAGCAGGAGCTGGGGAGATGAGAAGCGCCGCGGTAAGTGCTGGTCCCTTCGGACAAGGGAAGGTATCTTTCCCTTTGCAGTCAGGCAGATATTCCGACTGTTTGTAAGCCGTCATCACGCCCGAAGGGCAGACCCTCCAGGCGTGGTGATTCCAGCTCCGCAAAAGGCGTAATCAGGATTTTCTTAGAATTGCTCCAGCCACTGCTTCAGTAATGTTTCAACCGTGGTGGTATCCTTCTCTGTCCAGAAGTTATGGCTGATGGTGATGCTGTATACGACGGCACCTTCAATCACATAGCCGGTTACCAGAGTCTGTCCAATCTGGTCGGCATTATTCAGAACCAGAATCAATGCGTTGTTGCCGCTTTTGGTAACGTATTCGTATTTCTGGAATGCTTCACTGTTGTGGACTGAGTCGATGCGTCCCATGAAGTCATAAGGATATTTCGTAGTGTGGATTTCGGCCTCCTGGTATACTTCAAAATGCTCGATTTCATTCTCTGTATTAATTTTACGTGCAAAGCGGCAGGCTACATTGGTCAGATTTCCGTCTCTGTCTCCATATACGGCAACAAGAGGCTTTACCCACAACTCGCCTGCGTCCAGCATGGTTTTGCGGAGTCCGGCGTAGCCGATATAATCGATGACGTCCTGTTCGGATGCGAAGTTTTCTTTGACAAAGCCGCGCGGGATATCGTCTTTGGCAGGGAAAATGCCATTTGCAGCTTCTTCCATGAACTGTGCTTTTACCTGCTGGACCTCTCCGGTCAGTTCTTCTTCCGGAACCTGGTCCACCACGAATTCCAGCTTGTACCGGTTATCACCGTTGGAATCTTTCTCATCCAGGATGGAAACACTCAGCCTTGACGCTGCAAATGCGACGCTGCCGCCAATAAAGCACAGGGCAAAGGCTGCGGCTGCCCATTTCAGGACGGTGCCTGCCGGGCGTTCCCGCCAGAAGAGCTTCTGTGCCCTTTTTGCTTTCTGCGGCTGCAGCTCTATCAGCTCCTCGTCCAGATAATTCATTGCGGCAAGAAGGTCCTTTCCTTCCAGACCGGTCGTTTTCTTTTCAAATTCATTTTGTTTTTTCATAAAATACCCTCCTTTTTTAAGTCGTCCCATAGCCGGTTCCTCAGCCGGAACAAAATACTTTTCACCTTGCTTTCCCGGTAGCCGAATGCGCCTGCCAGTTCACGGATGGATTCCCCGTACCAGTAGCGCCGGATAAAAAGCTGGCGTTTTTCCTCCGTCTGTTTTTTCAGAAACTCTGCAATTAGTGCCCCAAGCTCCTGTTGTCCGAGATCCGCAGATACGTCCGGCACACATTGCTCCAGCTCGGCGGAAAGCTCTATCACAACTGCGTTCCGCTTTGCCGCACGGTTCCATTCTATTTTGTTTAAGGCAAAGTTCCTGCAGATTTTTGCCGCGTAAGCAAATAGAAATTCCGGACAGTTCGGCGGAATGCTGTTCCAGACGGCAAGGTAAGTATCGTTCAGGCATTCCTTCGCATCCTCCTCAGGGAGAATCCGTTCTGCCAGCAGTCTGAGACGTGTTCCGTACTTATGTTCCAGTTCATTGATGCCCTGCTCGTTTCTGCTGCGCAGCAGTGCAAGAATTTCTTCGTCTTCCATCCTGTTTCCTCCTTTCACTATTATAAACAGAAAACCATACGAGTTGGTTGCACAGATAAATTTTTTTCCCTGAAAAACCGACACATGATTTTGACCTACGCTACATAGTATGTAAAGAACATACCTGTCAGGGCTGTAAGCGTGCAGTACCGGCATGAGGAGTCGGAGGAGATATTGTGGAGGAAAAAGGCGCTGAATTTTTTGAAAAATATGAAATTGACGTAACCGGTACCGTCAGAACACGCGGTGCGTACAGAATAGAAACCGGGCAGGGACCCAAGCTGCTTTTACCGTACGGCGGAAGTGAACAGCGTGCGGTCTTTGAACAAAAAATTCTCCGCAGGCTGCAGGAGTGCGGTTTTGCGGTAGATAGTTATGTGGAAAATAAAGAGGGAAAGTATGTAACGCAGGACGAGTACGGGGAGTCCTTTTTGCTCAAGGACTGGTATTATGGAGAGGAATGTAATGTCAGGAAAACGGAGCAGGTACTTGCGGCAGTACGGAATCTTGCAGGGCTTCACAAGTGTCTGTCGGGAATCGGGGTTTCGGAGGAGGAGCTGCCGGGAGCGGTGCAGAAGAGCCTTCCGGAGCTGTTTGAAAAGCGGAACCGGGAGCTGCGGCGGGTGCGTACCTTTATCAGGGAAAAACGCAGGAAGGCATATTTTGAAACCGTCTACCTGAATATCTTCCCGGAATTTTATGAAAAGGCTGAGGCAGCGCTTGAACAGGCAAAGCGCGACGGCTGCGCGGCGACATTAGAGGCTGCAAAGAATGCAGGAAATGTCTGCCATGGGATGTATACCCATCATAATCTGCTGCTGCTGCCGGAAGGCTCCTTTGCAACAGTAAATTTTGACAAGGCCTGCATCGGAGTGCAGATTGCGGACTTTTATCTCTTTTTCCGGAAGCTTATGGAAAAGACAGGCTGGGACCGGCAGCTGGCGGAGGAAATGCTTTCGGCATATGGGGAGGTGCGTCCGGTAGAGAAGGGTGAGTGGCAGATTTTTTACCTGTTGCTTTCCTATCCGGAAAAGTTCTGGAAAATTACAAACAGCTATTATAATGGGAAAAAGTCATGGATTCCGCAGAAAACAACGGAAAAGCTTCTTGCAGTCAAGGAACAGGAAAGAGAAAAGCAGACGCTGTTAGAGCGGGTAGTCTGCCGGCTATGCTAAAGGCGCAGTTCTTCGGACAAATGCAAAAATAAGATGCTGCACAGTCTCCTGAACTTTCCAAGATTGCTCAAAATGCGGAAACTCAAGAAAATTTAACTTGAATCGGAGCGCGTTTTTCGCTATAATGTCCTTATAGGGCTGTATGCCGAAAGGAGTTTACATGAAAAGTGAAAAGCGCGTTCTTTTATTGTTGGCAGCGTCGGCAGCGGTGATTATCCTTGTGACGGTGCTGACTCTTTTTTCGGGGAAAGCATTGTCCGCAGGACCGGGAAACGGAAAGGCAACCGTCAAGCCGACGGTGCCTGTACCGACCAGAAAGGCTGCGGAGCATAGCGTATTAGCGATGGTAAAGGAAGTAGATACAGAAGAGGGGACAATTACGCTGTATCATTTAGAAGAGGGGGGAGAAATCACGCTGACCTACGGGACAGCGGCGGATATCCGCAGTAAGTACGGGAATCTTTCCTATGCGGCTTCGCTTGCGTTCGGGGATATTTTCCGGGTAGAGTATGATACGGACAAGCAGTTAGTCCGTATGCAGGAGTCCTCTGAGCACTGGGAGCTTCATGGAGTGGAAGAGTTTTCCATAACAGAATCTGTTTTAACGGTAAATAATACAAATTATAAAATAACAGAGAATACGGTTGCGTACTGTGAGGGGAAGAAAATTGAAAAGGGGGAAGTAAAGAGCATCGACCGTGTCAACCTGTATGGTCTTGGTTCTGAGATTTTGAGCATCTGTGTGACAAAAGGACATGGCTCCATAAAGCTAGTCAACTGTGGAGAGTTCCAGGGTGCCGAGGTGACCTTCGGGGATGAGCACTATGTTTTAGAAGGAGAGCCGTCCTACTTAATCCGGGAAGGAAAGCATACGGTTTCGGTGGCGGGCGAGGACAAAAAGGCTGCCGCCCAGATTACCGTGGCGCGGAACGAGCAGCTTGTCATAGACCTGTACGAATATGGCGGCGCACCGGCAGAGACAGCAGAGGTCCGCTTTCATATCTCTCCGTTTTCGGCACGCCTGCGGATTGACGGCAAGTTGACCGACTATTATGAGAAGGACCTGACGCTGACCTACGGTGAGCATGAAATCGAGGCGGAGCTGGGCGGCTATGTGACATATAAAGGGATTTTGCCTGTTTCAAAGCCATATCATACGATTAAAATCAGTCTGACGGAGCGGAAGACGCCAGAGGACGGAGACGGCAGCGGCCCGGAGGACGGGGAGCCAGACGACGGAACTGAGGGAACGGGAGACGGGCAGATTGGAACCGGAGATACCGAGCCGGGACAGACCGGAACGGGAGACGGTGAGGGCAGCAGCGCAGAACGCCGCTATGTTGCCATCGGAGAGGCGGCAGGCTATACCTACGATAAGGACCACAGTACCTTTATTTTAGTACCGGAGGGAGCTGTAGTCCTGATTGACGGAATCAGTCTCGGGACGGCGCCGGTCGAGTTTGAGAAAATTCTCGGCACCTACACCATAACGCTCCGGAAGCAGGAAAATGAGAAAAAGTACACGGTTACGGTAGAAGACGACGGGGAAGACGTTTATTGGAAGTTCCCGATGGAATAAAGAAAAACAGAAGGCAGAGAGGGAAAACGATGAAATACCAGTACATTTTGCTTGATTTGGACGGCACAGTAACGAACCCGAAGGAGGGGATTACAAAGAGCTTTGCCTATGCGCTCGCAGAGCTTGGGATAGAGACAGAAGACAGGGATACGCTGTGCAAGGTAATCGGACCTCCTTTAATGCAGTCCTTTCGGGAGTTTTACGGCTTTACAGAGGAACAGGCGCTTCGTGGGACGGCAAAGTACAGGGAGCGTTACGAAAAGCTCGGATGGGCGGAGAATGAAGTCTATGAGGGAATGGAAGAAGCACTTGCCGCACTTTGCAGGCAGGGTGCAAAGCTGATTCTTGCCACCTCGAAGCCGGAGCGTTTTGCTGTGCGGATTATGAAGCACTTTGGTCTGGACAAGTATTTTACGGCGCTTTGCGGAGCCGACGACTATGCGAAGAACCGCAGTACAAAGGAGGAGGTGGTCCGCTACGCGCTGGAGCAGAATGGAATTACAGATACGACAGAGGTAATTATGGTAGGCGACCGGAAGTATGATGTGACCGGAGCGGCTGCCCTGGGGATAAAGACAATCGGGGTGTTATATGGGTTCGGGGACGAGGCGGAGCTGCGGGAGGCGGGTGCAGTGCATCTGGTAAGAACCCCGCAGGAGCTTGCAGAGTATCTTATTTCGTTTTCTTAAAAAGGAGGAAGCTATGGACAAATCAACAAAAGCAGTTTTAAAAGGAGTCGGCGTGGCGGCAGCGGCTCTGGCGGTTCTTATCCTGATTTTCCAGTCGTTTTATACGATTAAAGAACAGGAACAGGCAGTCGTAACGACATTCGGCGTTCCAAGTACGGTAAGCGAGCCGGGACTTCATGTGAAGATTCCGTTTGTGCAGAAGGTAACCAAGGTAGATACTACGATTAAGGGCTTTGCCATCGGCTATGACGAAACCACCGGTATTTCAAAGGAAGATGAGGCTCTTATGATTACCTCGGACTATAATTTCGTCAATGTGGATTTTTATGTGGAATATAAGGTGTCTGACCCGATTAAGGCGCTGTATGCGTCAGAGAAGCCGGTCAGTATCTTAAAAAACATGGCGCAGGCATGTATCCGTTCGGTGGTGGGACGCGCTCCGGTGGACAGTGTGATTACGACCGGAAAGGGCGAGATTCAGGCAGCAATCAAGGAGCGTATTATTGCGGAGCTGGCAGTGCGGGACATCGGCATCCAGCTGATTAATATTACGATTCAGGATGCGGAGCCGCCGACCGAAGAGGTTATGGAAGCGTTTAAGGCGGTAGAAACTGCAAAGCAGGGGAAAGAGACTGCAATCAACAATGCAAATAAATACCGCAATGAAAAGCTTCCGGGTGCAGAGGCACAGATTGACAGGATATTAAAGGAAGCCGAGGCCGGAAAAGAGGCGCGCATTAACAATGCCGAGGGCCAGGCAGCGCGGTTTAACGCACTGTATGAAGAGTATATTAAGTATCCGTTGATTACCAAGCAGCGGATGTATTATGAGACAATGGAGGAGCTGCTTCCGGACCTGAAGCTGATTATTGACGGCGGAAACGGCTCTATCCAGAAGTTTCTGCCGTTAGATTCCCTGACGGTGGATACAGGCACAGGAACCGGAACGGCGGCGGGAGCCGGGGCCGTGACGGAGTAGAGGAAGGAGAAAAGCGATGGAAGAAAAATTAGAGAGATTTCCGAAGAAGCCGAAAACGGGAAAGTGGATTGTGCTTGGAGTCTTAGTTGTTGCGCTGGTTCTGCTTTCTAACACCTGCTTTGTTATTACAGAGCAGAACGAGTACAAGCTGATAAAGCAGTTTGGCAAGATAGAGAGGGTAATTTCCGAACCGGGAATCAGCTTTAAGGTACCGTTTATCCAAACAGTTGACAAAGTACCGAAGGAAATGTTAGTATATGATTTGAGACCATCTGATGTTATTACGATGGATAAAAAGACGATGGTATGTGACAGCTATGTACTTTGGAGGATTTCCGATCCCCAGGTATTTGTCCAGACCCTGAATTCCAAAACCTATGCAGAGGACCGTATCAATACGACGGTATACAACGCGATGAAAAATGTAATTTCCAGTATGCAGCAGGCAGAGGTAATCAGTGGCAGGGATGGAGCTTTAAGCGAAAGGATACAGGCAAACATCGGCAATTCGATGGAGCAGTACGGAATCGAGCTGATTTCCGTAGAGACAAAGCATCTTGATTTGCCGAGTGACAATAAGAGTGCAGTTTATGAGCGAATGATTTCCGAACGGAATAACATTGCGGCGCAGTATACTGCGGAGGGCGAGGCGGAGGCTACCAAAATCCGCACGCAGACAGACAATGAAATTACAGTCAGCCTTTCCAAAGCCGAAGCAGAGGCAGAGCGGATTATTGCAGAGGGAGAAGCCGAGTACATGAGGATTCTTTCCGGGGTATATGCCGATGAGTCACGGAGTGAGTTTTATACCTTTGTACGTTCTTTGGATGCGGCAAAGCAGTCATTAATCGGAAAGAACAAGACGGTAATTCTTTCGGAGGACTCTCCGATGGCACAGATTTTTAATTCTCTGCAATAAAAATGATTACAATGGAGGAAGCCCTGGATGATTTCGGCATATCTTTTGGTACTGGAGGGGGAAGAGGAAAAAAATAAGTTTGAACGGCTGTTTCATACGTATTATCAGAGTATGCTGAAGGAGGCGTATCTTGTTACAGGCTCTTATGAGGAATCAGAGGAGATTGTGCAGGAGGTATTTTTTAAGGTAACTGAGATTATTGATAAGTTTCCAAAGAGAGCCTGCAAAAGAGAGCATTCCCTTCTAATTGTTATGACAAAAAATAAAGCAATTGACCTTCTACGGAAAAAAGGGAGGCGTCTGAAGTCCCTGCGGAGGAAGGGAGAGTCGCTGGAGCTTCCGGAGAGTAATCCGGAGAAAGATTACATCCAGAAGGAGACGGAGTTAAGGATTCTTGCCCTTGTGGAGGAGCTGCCAAAGGGCTACCGCGACGCGTTAGTGTTACATATTGCAGATGGCTGGAAGGCAAGGGACATTGCAGAGTTTTTGGAAATCAGCGTTCATGTGGCAGAAATGCGTCTGGTTCGCGGAAAAGAAATATTGAAAAAGCGTATTGCGGAAGAAATGAAAGACAGTCTTCCGAGGAATTATCAGGATAAGGGAAGGGATAACTATGAACAAACAATGGGAAATGGAGTTTGATATTGCATTAGAGGGAGCGCTCTGCCTGTACCGGGACAAGATGTTAGAGGAGGCAGAGCCGCAGGCAGGAGAGCATTTTCCTGTTTCAAGGGAGTTTTACCGCAAGATGGAGGCATTAAGCGGCGTTACCATTGCCATGCAGCAAAGGCGGCGGAGCTGTGTGCGGAAGAAGGCCTTCTGGAAGGGGACGCTGAAGGTTGCCGTTGCGGCGATGTTTGTCTTTGTGATAGCGAAGGCAGGCGCGTTTCCGATGCTTTCGTCGGACAGGGTAGCCGCCTCTCCCGGCCAGTATGCACTGGAGTGGTTCAACGACCATGTACGCATCGTATACAATTCGATGAGCGAAGAGGAGCTTGAAAAGACGGATGCCAGGCATCCGGAGGAGTTTGTGCTGGGCTATCTTCCGGAAGGTCTTTCGGAGGATGACAGGCTGGTACATCCCGGACTTTGCTTCTATGTGTACCGGAACGAAGAAAAGACCACGACGCTCTCCTTTTCCGTACGCTATCGTAATGGAAAAACTTTGAACGGAGGAGTTTCCGCCAGTTCGGCCTCTATGGACAATGAGCATACAACTTTTACTATGATTTGCGAGGACGGGCGGGAGATTGTCTGGTCACAGTCGGTGGAGCGTGAAAACTGCAGTACGTTACTATGGACGCAGGACAATTGTGAGCTTTCCCTGGACCTGGTGACGGACGAGGACATCGATATTTTTGAAATTTACCGCTCTGTTACCGTGAAAAAGGAAGAAAAATAAAAAAAAATAAAATTTTTTGTAAAATGACGTGAGGAATCGCCTCTGAATTTCGTTATATATATAGAACGGTATGTTTTGCCCAGTACAGGGACAAGCAGGACAGGATTCCGTTACTAATTAAGAAAGCAGGCGATAAAATGAAGAAGTGCTTGAAAAAGGTGATGGTATGTGTGGCAGCGCTTGCGCTGGCACTGGGAGGAATCGGGGCGATGCCGGTGGCAGCGGCTGCGCAGACAGTGTCGCCACTGTATGAGAAAAGGGTGGAAGTTGTTGCAAACATCTCTATTGTTGGAGGTACGGTTTACTTTGATGGATGGGCCAAGTCCGCGGAGAAGATTACCTCTGTCGCAATGCGGGTAAATTGTGAAAAGACGACATACGACGGAGAGTTCGTAAGACGCAAACCTGCCGTGAATACTTCCACCCTGATGCCAGTAATCGCCAGTGGGACGATGCAGGCAGAGGCAGGATATGTGTATACGGTCTATGCGACTGCAGACGTTACCTTTGCAGACGGAACAAAGGGAAGCTATACCGATGCAATATCTCAAAACTACTAATAGGGCAGGCAGCAGAAGGATTATAATATAGAACAAGCGGAGGCAGAGGCCATTTTCCCTGGATGGCGCCCTGCCTCTTGCAGTTTTTGAAAAAAAGAAGTAAAATATAGAAAGAGAAGCAATATTATAGAGGAAAGGCGGGAAAGGTATGCATATTACATTAACCGGAAACTTAGGAAGCGGAAAGTCCACCTTGGGAAAGATTTTAGAAGCAGAGTACGGCTATAAAATTTTTTCCACCGGGGAGGTGATACGTCAGATTGCCGGGGAACATGGCGTCAGCGTTCTGGAAATGAATAAAATGATGGAGAAGGACCATAAATATGACCATATGATTGACGATACGACTGCGCGCATTTCCAGAGAGCAGAAGGAGAAGAAGCTTTTGTTTGACTCCCGCCTCGCGTGGAATTTTGTGGAGGACTCCTTTAAGGTGTTTTTGTCGGTCAGCCTTTCTGTGGCGGCGGCGCGCGTGATGGCGGATGCAAGCCGTGGTGAGGTAGAGACTTATGCTTCCTTAGAAGAGTGCAAGGAAAGCTTAAAAGAGCGTGCAGCGACAGAGGACCGCCGGTACAAGGAGCTTTATGGAATTGAATATTTCAATTATGCAAATTATAATCTTGTGCTGGACTCCAGCGACTGTGCGCCTGCGCTTCTGGCAGAGATTCTGATGAAGGAAGCGGCAGCCTATGAAGAAAAAAAGGCAAGAGGGGAAAAGGCGGGAACGAAGCTGATTTTAGATAAAAACCGCCTGGCAGAGGACTTTGCAAAGGAACGTGCAGAGGGCAGAGTAAGCATGCAGACTATCTGCGGAACGGAATTTCTTGTGATTGAATTATAGCAGGGTCCGCTCCCGGTTTTCCGTGTTTTTGGCAAGCTTAAAAGGTTTCCGGCTCTTTCGAATTGCCTTGTTTTGCATTTGTCCGAAGGACCGCGCTTTTAGCGGCACCGGAATCACCTCTTAGCGTTGCTTAGGCGCGAGGATGCACCCGGGCGGCTTAGTAACATTTAGAGGAAGTCCGGTAAAGCGTTGCGTCTGCAAAACAAGGCAATTCGAAAGCGCCGGAACATAAGGTAAACAAAATATGGAAAACCGGAAGCGGACCCGTCTGAATCAAATTGAATTGCAATAACTGGCACGGCTGTCAGCAATGTAATAACATACCGCAAAACACGGCGGGACATACTGAAACCAAGAAATTGGGACAGACAGGAGTGTGGCGGTATGGAAAAATCGGTGTTTTTTCAGGAGCGGTATGTACGTCTATATAAAGCTGCAGTGGTTGTGGCAGGAGTCTATCTGGCATTCCGCTATGCCCTGCCGCTGTTCGCACCCTTTGTTGCAGCATATCTGCTGGCGGGGATTGTGCGTCCTGTCGCGCTGTTTTTGCGTAGGAGGTGTCATATCCCGATGAGCGTAGGAGGCGCAGTGGTGCTGTTTTTGCTGCTCGCTACGCTTGGTACAGGACTGTTTTTTCTTGGAAAGCTTTTGCTGCGGCAGATTGTTTTGTTTATAGAAAACTATGCGGGTTACCGGGATTCCTTTCTCAGTGCGGCTGACCGGCTGTGCCGGTGTGCCGACGGGTGGTTTTCGCTGGAGCAGGGGACGATGGGAGAGTTGCTGCATACAGGGCTTTCCCGTATTGGTGAAAATGTCAACCAAAAAGTATTGCCGGAGGTGTCAAAGCAGTCGCTTGTAATACTGCGTGCAGTGGGCTGCGGCATTGCGGGTTGTATCATTGCCTTTGTAGCGGCGTTGCTGTTGCTTAGTGATAAGGAAAAGTATGCGAAGGCGTATCAGAACAGCGGATTTTACAAGGAGGTACAAAGGATTCTCGGGCGTCTTTCCTCTGCAGGGGTGGCTTATTTAAAGACGCAGTGCATCCTGATTCTTCTTGTGACAATAATCTGCACCGTCGCATTTCTTTTTGTAAAGAGGGAATATGCGTTTCTTCTGGGAATCGGCGTGGCAGTGCTGGATGCTTTCCCGGTGCTTGGTTCAGGGCTTGTGCTGATGCCGTGGGCGGTTATCTGCCTTTTAAAGGGGCAGTATCTGCAAATGGTAGTGCTTATTGTTGCTTATCTTTGCTGTCTGTTTGTGAGGGAAGGCTTGGAACCGAAGCTGCTTGGCAACCGGATTGGCATTCCGCCGTTGTATACGCTGATGGCGGTTTATATTGGTGTGGAGCTGTTTGGAATTTTCGGGGTCGTACTCGGACCGTTTGGCCTGGTGCTAATCCGTTCCATGCTGCAGGAAGGGGAAGTGGAAGGAGAAACAGTATGACAGGATTTCTTATAAAACGATTTATTAAAGACTATGAGGCTGTACAAAAGCCCGGGGTACGCGCCGCTTATGGAAAGCTTTCCGGAGCGGTAGGAATTTTTTGCAATCTGATTTTGTTTGGTGTGAAGTTTCTGCTTGGTACGCTGAGTGCGTCTGTGGCGATTACGGCAGATGCAGTGAACAATCTTTCCGATGCGTCTTCAGGGCTTATCAGTCTGTTTGGATTTAAAATGGCAAGCCGCCCTGCAGATGAAGAGCATCCTTACGGGCATGCGAGGTATGAGTATCTGGCGGGGCTTACGGTGTCGGTAATGATTCTTGTAATCGGGGTAGAGCTGCTAAAAGGCAGCGTCCATAAGGTGCTGCATCCGGAGCCGGTGGAGTTTGGCTTTGTTTCAGTGCTTGTGCTGGTGGCGGCGATTCTGGTAAAGCTCTGGCTGGCGTTTTTTAACCGGAACCTCGGGAAGAAGATTCATTCCCAGACCCTGCTTACGACTGCGGCGGACAGCCGCAATGATGTCATATCGACCTCCGCAGTGCTGCTTGCGGCGGTATTGTCTTATATGACTGAGGTTGAGCTGGACGGGTACATGGGGGTTTTGGTGGCGCTGTTCATTTTGTACAGCGGCGTAGGACTCATCCGCGAGACGCTGGATCCGTTGCTTGGGAAAGCGCCGGATGCCGGAGAAGTGGAAGCAATACAGCAGAAAATCATGGAATATCCGGGGGTCCTTGGAACACATGATTTAATGATACATGATTATGGTCCGGGGCGGCAGTTCGCGAGTGTACATGTGGAAGTGGCGGCAGAGGAAGATGTGATAAAAAGCCACGATGTGATAGACAACATAGAACGTGATTTGTATGAGGAGATGAATCTTCACCTTGTGGTGCATATGGACCCGATTATTACAAGGGATGAGGCAGTAGGGGATTTGCGCAGATGGCTTTCGTCGGAGGTAAAGAAGGTGAATCCGGAGCTGACAATCCATGACCTGCGTTTTGTGCAGGGAACCACGCATTCGAACCTGATTTTTGACTGTCTCGTACCACGGGGCTTAACAGAAAGCGACGCAGAAATCAAGGAAGCCATAGAGGAGCTGGTGAAAGAAACCTATCCTGACTATTATTGTGTTATTACGGTTGACCACAGCTATGCGGCTGTGGCGAAATAAGGAAGAGGAAACGGGGCTGCGCTTTCTGCAACAGCCCCGTTTCCTCTTCCTTATTCTGATTTAGAAAATATGTATTGATTTTTGCCGGAATGCTTTGCCTTGTATAATGCCTCGTCTGCTTTCGCATAGAGTACCTCTAGTGTTTTTCCGTTTCCCGGATAAAGGCTGATTCCGACGCTTCCACTTAATTTCACTTGTAAATTTTTTGCAACATCAGATACGATACGGAGGATATCCTGTGCTTTTTTCTCTATTTGATTCATTTCCATTACATTGCGCAGGAATATAAAAAATTCATCTCCGCCGATTCTGCCGACGATATCGCTGTCCCGGAAGGAATTTTTTAATTCGCTTGCCAGCTTAATTAAAAACTCATCCCCTGCCTGATGTCCAAGGGTATCGTTTAATGCTTTAAAATTGTCGATATCCAGCATAAATAGAACGTGCAGCCGGTCGCTTTCGTGCTGCAGAACCTGCTTGATAGATTCCATTGCAGTTTCCCTGTTTAATACCCTTGTCATTTGGTCTAATTTTGCGGCATTTATAATTTTCTGTTCTTCCTGCTTGCTTTCATTGATATCTTTTACAGAAAGCATGACACACAAATGGCCGCTGTCCACATCGGTTAAAAAATGCACCTCATTATGTACCCATCTGGTGGAACCGTCCGATAGCCTGCGTTCATATTCGTATGACAGGCTGCTTCTGCCGCTTGCATAGATATCTCTTAGCTTAGCAGGTACAAAATTATGATAAAAGTCTACAGCTTCATTTTTCCGGTTTACGATAGAGTCCACGGCATAGCGGCATATTTCTTCTACCGTCTGGCACGCCTGCAAGGTACCTTCTGCGATATTCTGGCGTCTTTGCTTAATAATACGCCAATCATCTACATCAATATAGCAGACGGCATAGGTATCTTCCGGTAAATCGAACAGGTATCTGAATTCCTGCTGGTAACGCTGCCGGGCAAGATATTCCATTGTAATATCTTTTGTAATTCCTAAAATACCAATAATTTCGTTTTGCTCATTTCGTACCAGATACTTTGAGGTTGAGCCATATCTGGGATGTCCGTTATCATCCGTAATCGGTTCCACATAATGAAATAAATCTTTCTGGGTAGTTAAAATTTTGTGGTCATCTGTTTCATAACGCTTTGCGAGCTGCTGTCCTGAAAAGATTTCGCTGTCTGTATGGCCTATGATTTCATCTGCAGATGCTTTGCCTGCCATTTTAACAAATGGCATAGAAACTGCCTGATACACTAAATTAGTATCCTTTAAAAAAATCATATCATTTGAGTTTTTAAGTATTAATTTGAATGCCAGCTCCATCAATTCTTTTTTCAAAATATCACCCTCCTAAATTTCGTTTCCTTTATTCTAATCAAAAAACACCTTTTGCAGACAGGTGTCCAAAGACGTAATTAGATAAAATAGTTGCTTTTGTAACGACAAAACGACAGCCTGTGCTGTAAAGGTTCTATTACAGCCGCTCATAACTGTCAAGTTTTTTCTGATATTTTTTTCACAATAATTATATCACGATTTCCTTTATTAGTCAATTAGATATATACTTTAAGTTCCTTGAGTTTTTGCATTTTTTGAGCCACCTTAAAAAATTCCCCAGGACATACCATCTCCGGGACTTTACGGGGTGCTAAAAAATGCGGAAACGCAAGGAAGTTCCGATTGACAAATCTGCCTTTTTCGGGTATGATACACATAAGCTTTCCGGTTTTGCCGGAATAACGTGACAAAGAAGGGGAATAGTACATCAGGGCAGTCTGTACAGAGAAGGAGGATGCGGCTTTGCCGCAGGCTGAGAGCCTCCTGGAAAAGCGGATGGAACCGGCCCCGGAGTCCCGCGTGAGGAGCGCGGCGCAGCCTCTGCGATATTGGAGGAACACGGTGAATGCCGTGAGAGAGAGCCGGGTAAGACCGGCTAAGAAGGGTGGTACCGCCGGATGATTCGGTCCCTTCTACGGGGTTCCCGTAGAGGGGGCCTTTTTCTCTTCATAGGAAATACCGTGCTGTGTCAGTGTATGAAAGCGAATTTCTATGAAGTAAAGCATTCCGCGGGAATGTGCGCGCGGACTTGGATTACAATTCAGAAAGAGAGGATTTTGTATGGCAAATGACAAGAAAATGGTAGAAGCGATTACTTCGATGGAGGAGGACTTCGCGCAGTGGTACACAGATATTGTGAAAAAGGCGGAGCTGGTGGAATATTCCGGAATCAAGGGCTGTATGATTATCCGCCCGGCAGGGTACGCCATCTGGGAGCTGATACAAAAGGAATTAGACCGTCGCTTTAAAGAAACCGGTGTGGAGAATGTTTATATGCCGATGTTTATTCCGGAGAGCCTGCTCAACAAAGAAAAGGAACATGTGGAGGGCTTTGCACCAGAAGTGGCATGGGTAACCCACGGCGGCGGAGAGAAGCTGCAGGAGCGGATGTGCGTGCGGCCGACCTCCGAGACCCTGTTCTGTGATTTTTATGCAAGGATTATCGGCTCTTACCGTGACCTGCCGAAGGTCTATAACCAGTGGTGTTCGGTTGTCCGTTGGGAAAAAACGACTAGACCGTTTCTCCGTTCCATGGAGTTTTTATGGCAGGAGGGACATACCGCGCATGCGACTGCCGAGGAGGCAGAGGAGAGGACAATCCAGATGCTGAACCTGTATGCGGATTTCTGTGAAGAGGTGCTTGCAATTCCGATGGTACGCGGCAGAAAGACGGACAAGGAAAAGTTTGCCGGCGCCGAGGCAACCTACACCATAGAGGCGCTGATGCACGACGGAAAGGCGCTGCAGTCCGGTACGAGCCATAACTTTGGCAGCGGCTTTGCAAAGGCATTTGAGATCCGGTATACAGATAAGGAAAATAAACTGCAATATGTGCACCAGACCTCATGGGGCATGACGACCCGCTTAATCGGCGCGGTGATTATGGTACACGGCGACAACAGCGGTCTGGTGCTTCCACCGGCGATTGCTCCGGTGCAGGCAGTGGTGATTCCGGTACGCCAGGACAAAGAGGGTGTGCTGGATAAGGCATATGAGCTGGGAGCCATGTTAAAGGACTTCCGTGTCAAGGTAGACGACTCCGACCGTTCTCCGGGCTGGAAGTTTGCGGAGCATGAGATGCGCGGCGTGCCGCTTCGTATCGAAATCGGCCCGAAGGACATTGCGGCAGGTCAGGCAGTAATTGCAAGGCGTGATACCGGCGAAAAGATGACCGTATTGTTAAGCGAGCTGGCGGAAAAGACAAGGGAGCTTCTTTCGGTGATGCAGAAGGAGATGCTGGAACGTGCAAGAGAACACCGCGACCAGCATACCTATACCGCGGTTCATATGGAAGAGCTGCTTGACATCGCGGAGCATAAGTCCGGCTTTATCAAGGCAATGTGGTGCGGCGATGTTGCTTGTGAAGAGGCATTAAAGGAGAAAGCAGGCGTCACCTCCCGTTGTATGCCGTTTGTACAGGAGGAGGTAGCGAAAACCTGTGTCTGCTGCGGGAAGCCTGCAAAGACACTTGTCTACTGGGGGAAGGCGTACTAAGGGGCTGTTGCAAAATAAAAAGCGCAGCGGCTCCGGGCGTAGGGGTTTCCTACAAGCGGCAGGCTTTTCTTTGCTGTAAAAGGGAGAAGTGCAGCCTTATTTTGCATGCGCAACGCTCCGCCGGACTTCCTCTAAGAGCCGTTAAGCCGCTCGGGGGTGTCCTCGCGCCTAACCGGCTCTAAGAGGTGATTCCGCCTGCGCGAAAGACGCGGTCCTTCGGACAAATGCAAAAGTAAGGCTGCACTTCTTCCCTTTTACAGTTAGTCGTGTTTTTCTATCGCTTGTAAGAAGCCACTACGCCTAGAGTCGCTGCGCTTTTTTGCAACAGCCTTCTGCTTAAGTTTCCCTGCTTGAGTTTCCCGAAGCTTGACAAAAGGCGGCTTTCGTGCTAATATGAAAAAATGCCGGCAGGCTTTTGCCTGCTAGCGCTTTACTTTAAAAAAGGAGAGAAAGTATGAAAAAGAAAATTGCATTTTTATTAACGGCTGTGTTATGTCTGTCTGCGTTTGCAGGCTGCGGCAGCAAAAAGACCGACCTTGAATATATCAAGGATAATGGCAAGATGATTATGGGAATCACGCTGTATGAGCCGATGAATTACTATGATGAGAATGGTGAGCTGACCGGCTTTGAGACGGAGTTTGCAAAGGCTGTCTGTGAAAAGCTTGGCGTAGAGCCGAAGTTTCAGGTTATTGACTGGAAGCAGAAGGAGACGGAGTTAAAGTCCAAGGCAATCGACTGTATCTGGAACGGTCTTACTGTATCGGAGGACCGGAAGGAGAATATGGCGTTTTCTACCGCGTATGTCAGCAACCGCCAGGTAGCGATTATCCGCAAGGCTGATGCAGAGAAGTATACCAACGCGGAGAGCATGGCAGGCGCAAAAATGATTGCAGAGAGCGGCTCCGCAGGAGAGACTGCAATCCAGGCAGATGCAACGCTTTCTAAAAACGATTACATACCGGCAGCAGCACAGAAGGATGCGCTTCTTGAGATTAAGGCAGGTACCTCGGACGTTGCAGTATTGGACTATATCATGGCAAAGGCAGTGATTAAGGACGATACGGATTACAAGGATCTGATGATTGTGGAAGAGATACAGCTGACGCCGGAGGAATATGCCATCGGCTTCCGTTTAGAGGACAAGGAGCTGCTTGCAGAGGTAAACAAGATTATTGACGAGCTTGTAGAGGACGGTACGCTGGCAGAGATAGCAGCAAGGTATGACATGTCCGAGAATCTGGCATTTAAGTAAAGGATTCCGCAAAGGAGAAGGTAGACTATGTCATTTATTGACGTTACGATGCAGCTGTTAAATGGCTTTAAGACAACAATGCTGATTTTTGCAGTAACGCTTCTTGGCGCGGTTCCGCTCGGTCTTGTCATTACGTTTGGTTCCATGTCAAAGATTAAGCCGCTCCGCTTCCTGACGAGGACGTTCGTCTGGATTATCCGCGGAACGCCGTTAATGCTGCAGGTAATTCTGGTGTTTTACGGTCCGGGACTGATGTTCGGCGCAAGGGCACTGCCACGGGAGGTGGCAGTGCTTCTGGCGTTTATTATCAATTATGCGGCGTATTTTTCGGAAATCTACCGCGGAGGAATTGAAAGCATTCCGGCAGGGCAGTATGAAGCGGGACTGGTGCTTGGCATGACAAAGCGCCAGATTTTCTTTAAAGTAGTGCTGTTTCAGGTGATTAAGCGGATTGTGCCGCCGATGGGAAATGAGATTATTACATTGGTGAAGGATACCTCCCTTGCCCGTGTTATTTCCGTTACGGAGCTTGTCATGGCGGCGCAGGATATTGTTGCGGTAAAAGGAATTATCTGGCCGACGTTTTATATCGGCGTATTCTATCTGTTGGTTTCCGGTGTATTGACCCTGCTGTTTAACCGGATTGAAAAGAAACTGGATTATTATAAAGGATAGCAAAATGGCGGTATTGGAAGTTAAAAATATTCGAAAAAGCTTTGACGGCGAAGAGGTTTTAAAGGGAATTGATTTTTCCATGGAAAAGGGAGAGGTGCTGGCAATTATCGGTTCTTCGGGAAGCGGGAAAACGACGTTGCTGCGCTGTCTGAACTTTCTGCTGGAACCAGACGAGGGGCGGATACTCGTAAATGGCGCCTGCATTTTTGATGCGGAGGATAAGCAGAAGATTAAGGAAAAGGAGCTCCGTGAAAAGCGTCTGCATTTTGGGCTTGTATTCCAGTCCTTTCACCTGTTTCCGCAGTATAATGTCCTGCAGAACGTAACTCTTGCGGCGCAGCTTCAGATAAAAGAGGCGCTGAAGGAGCGCGGTGCGTCCAAACAGGAGAAAAAGGAAGCGCTTGCGGCAGTGAACGTACAGGCGGAGCAGCTGCTCCGGCAGGTAGGGCTTTTGGAAAAAAAGCAGGCATACCCGTGTGAGCTTTCCGGCGGCCAGCAGCAGCGTGTTGCGATTGCAAGGGCATTGGCATTAAATCCGGACATTCTCTGCTTTGACGAGCCGACCAGTGCGTTAGACCCGGCGCTGACCGGAGAAGTGCTTCGCGTCATCCGTGGTCTGAAGTCTTCGGAGCGCACAATGATTGTCGTTACCCATGAAATGGAATTTGCAAGAAGGGTAGCCGACCGGGTAATTTATATGGCTGACGGTGTGATTGAGGAATACGGCGAGCCGGAACAGATTTTTGCAAACCCGCAGAGCCCGAAGCTGAAGGCATTTTTACAGAACGCCGGCGAGGGTCTGTAAAAGAAGGAAACACAAATGGAAAAAGAAGAGCGTAGTGCAAAAATTAAGCTTTCCCTGGCGATGCTGGTGTTCGGCTCTATCGGGGTATTCCGGCGGTATATTCCGCTGTCCTCTTCCTGGATGGCATTCACAAGAGGAAGTATCGGAACAGTGTTTTTACTGCTTGTTGTACTCTGCTCCGGGAAGCGGGTGGAAAAGGCTGCAGTAAAGCGGAATTTTCTGCCGTTGTTGATTTCTGGTACGGCCATCGGCATCAACTGGATTTTGCTGTTTGAGGCGTACCGTTATACGACGGTGGCGGCTGCGACGCTGTGCTACTATATGGCGCCGGTGCTTGTTATCGTCTGCTCGCCAGTTGTATTAAAGGAGAGGCTGACGGTAAGGAAGGTTGTCTGTGTGCTGGGAGCGCTTGCCGGGATGCTGCTGGTATCCGGTATTTTCCAAGGAGACGCCTCCGGCGGCGTGAATGCGAAGGGGATTGCATGCGGACTTGGCGCAGCGGCATTTTATGCCACGGTCATGCTGACCAATAAGTTTTTTAAGAAGATTTCTGCCTATGACAGTACGATTCTGCAGCTGGGGATTGCGGCGCTCATCGTGCTGCCTTATGCGCTTGCAGTGGATGGCACAGGAGCGTTTTCCGCATTGTCCCTGCCGCAGGGACTGCTGCTTTTTATTGTAGGAACAATACATACGGGGGCGGCGTACTGGTTGTACTTTGGAAGCATGCAGCAGTTAAGCAGCCAGACCGTTGCGGTGTACAGCTACATTGACCCGGCATTTGCCGTGGTGCTTTCCATTGTACTTTTGCGGGAGGAAACCGGCCTGGCCGGAATCCTTGGGGCGGTATTGATTCTTGGCTCCACGCTACTTAGTGAATGGAAGGGAAAGCGGAGCGTTTAGGAACAGAAGAGGTCTGTAAGGCTTCCTTACTGCATAACGTGTAGTGAGGAAGCCTTTGTTTTTAGGGGCAATGAAACGAATGTTATCCCGACTGCCGCGCGCTTTGTGCGGCAGTTTTTTATGTCCTGGAGAAGTTTGGACTGCCACACGAAGCGTGGCCTGGGCTTACAAGCAGAGGACATCGTTTACTGTAAAGGGAATATAGTTGTCTTATTTTTGCATGCGCTAAAAAACGCGGTCCTTCGGACAAATGCAAAACAGCAGAGGGTCTTGTAATTTTTGCCGGGACTATGTTAAAATAAGCATGGAAAAGAAAAGGAGGTATACGAGTGTTTAAGACCAACAGAACGATTCTTCTTGTAAAGGTCAGGGAATCCATCGCATCTGTGCTGCCGATTACATTGATTGTTTTTTTGCTGTGCTTTACCATTATCCCGATTCCGACCGATTTGCTGATGACGTTTGTGTTCGGCGTTATCCTGCTGATTATCGGTATGGGGATGTTTACGCTTGGTGCGGATCTTTCCATGACTCCGGCAGGTGAGCATATCGGTTCGGCAGTCACAAAGTCCAGAAAGCTCTGGTTTATTATTTTGATGTGCTTTCTGGTAGGTGCGATTGTGACGATTTCCGAGCCCGATTTACAGGTGCTTGCAGAGCAGGTTCCGAATATTCCGAATGAAGTTATTGTATTTTCGGTTGCGGGCGGGGTCGGTCTGTTTCTGGTGATTGCCATGCTTCGTATTCTTTTTAAATGGAAGCTGTCTTATCTGCTGATTTTCTTTTATGCCGCTGTGTTTGTGCTGGCACAGTTTATTCCGAAGGAGTTTCTGGCAGTAGCGTTTGATTCAGGCGGTGTGACGACAGGGCCGATGACCGTTCCGTTTATTATGGCGTTAGGTGTCGGCATTGCCTCCATCCGAAGTGACAGCAATGCCGAAAACGACAGCTTTGGTCTGGTAGCGCTCTGCTCGGTCGGTCCGATTCTTGCGGTAATGCTGCTCGGCATGGTGTTTCAGGCAGGAGGCGGAACCTATACACCGGTGGAAATCCCGACAGTAGAAACGTCAAGGGATTTATGGCGTTTGTTTTCTTCGGGGATTCCGGCATACATAGCAGAGGTCGCAAAGGCACTTCTACCGATTATTGCGTTTTTTGCTTTGTTCCAGATTTTTAATCTGAAATTGAAAAAAGAGAATATTTACCGTATCAGCGTCGGGTTTCTTTATACGTTTCTTGGGCTGGTATTGTTTCTGTGCGGCGCGAATGTCGGCTTTATGACGGTGGGAAACTATATTGGCAGACAGTTAGGAGCGCTTACGTATAACTGGATTGTGATTCCGGTCGGTATGATAATCGGTTATTTTATTGTAGAAGCGGAACCGGCGGTGCATGTACTGAATAAGCAGGTGTATGAAATGACATCGGGCTCCATTCCGCCGAAGGCGCTGAGCCGGAGCCTTTCGATTGGTGTGGCGTTTTCTGTAGGGCTTTCCATGTTACGCATTATTGCGGGACTTCCGATTATGCATTTTCTGGTGCCGGGATATCTGGCGGCCATTCTTTTGTCCTTTTTTGTGCCGCCGATTTTTACGGCAATTGCGTTTGACTCGGGCGGGGTTGCTTCCGGTCCGATGACTGCGACCTTTTTACTCCCGATGTCCATTGGTGTGTGTACGGCGTCAGGCGGCGATGTGGTTTCGAATGCGTTCGGAGTAGTGGCAATGGTTGCTATGACGCCGTTAATTACGATTCAGCTGCTTGGTCTTGTGTATAAGCTTAAATCCCGCAGAAGCCAGACCGAAACGGTGAAGGAAGAGATTCTTGTGGATAATGAAATCTTTGAAATGGAGGAAAACGATGAGCAGCTATAATATGGTACTGGTGATATTGAAGCGCAGCTACGAAAAGGAATATGTGAAGTTTTTCCGGCAGAACGGCATCACCCGGCTGACATCCATGCTTGGCAGCGGAACCGCCAGCAAGAGCATATTGGACTATCTTGGGATTGAGAATAATGAAAAGGTAGTGCTGCAGACCGTTGCCGCCGCCGGGAACGTGGAATCGTTGTTTTCCGGGCTGATAAGCCGTATGGGAATTAATCTCCCCGGAACCGGAATCGCCATGTCAATCCCGATAGAGAGCATTGCAGGAACTTCAAGCATGAAATATTTAACGGAAGGACAGGAAACCATAGCATCGGAGGAAGTGAAAATGAAAGAAGCAGTGTATTCTTTGATTATGATAATTTCGGAAAAGGGACGTTCGGATATGGTGATGGACGCGGCAAGAGAGGCGGGCGCCAAGGGCGGTACGGTAGTTCACGCCAAGGGAACCGGGCGGGAGTCTGAGGCAAAGTTCTTCGGCGTTTCCATTACCCCTGAAAAGGAAATGATTTATATTGCAGCGAGAAAGTCGGATAAGGGAGACATTATGCGTGCCATTATGGAGAAGGCGGGCCCGCATACGGAAGCAAAGGCGGTAGTCTTTTCGCTGCCGGTGGAGGATATTGCAGGGCTGACCGCTCTGACGGAGGAGAAGGCCGAGGAGTAGGCGCCAGCGTGCCTGCTATGCCCCAGGCGGCTTACGAGGCGGCTCCTGCTCTGTGTTAAGGAAGCATGCCCGTTTCAATGCCGTGTCCCCGTAGCGGGTACGAATCTGGTCGACAGCCGCATTAAGCTTTGAAAGTTTTTCACGTCGTCCGGAATCAAACAGGTCATACTGAAAGAAATTATCTTCCGTGACATGGCCGGTGCCAACGCCAAGAAGGCGGATAGGCGCGCCGTCCCAGAGCTCATAGAACAGCTTTCTGGCGGCAGCATAAAGCTGTTCGGTCGTATTGTCAGGCGCGGGAAGCTGGAGCTGTTTGCTCCGGCTACGAAAATCAGAATCTTTAATGGTAATGGAAACCATGGAAATATAGGCGCGGTCCGCACGGATTCGCGCCCCTGTTTTTTCGCAGAGGGCAAGAAGAACCCGTTCTGCAGCGGCGCCGTTGGTCAGGTCCGAGGGCAGGGTAGTAGAATTGCTATAACACTTTTGGGCGGCATGCTCTGCCGTGACGGGACTTGCGTCAATTCCGTTTGCAAGGTCATGGATAAAGCTACCCTGCTTTTTGAGGTGCGCCGTGAGGACAGAGGCTTCGGTGCAGGCAAGCTCGCCGACCGTGTGGATGCCTAAGGCGTGGAGGCGCTCTGCGGTGGAGCGGCCGACATAAAGCAAATCGTCTACCCGGAGAGGCCAGAGCTTTGTCCGGATTTCTTCCGGGAACAGGGTGTGTACACGGTCCGGTTTTTTAAAGTCGGAGGCAATCTTGGCAAGCAGGCGGTTAGAGGAGACGCCGATATTTACTGTAAAACCGAGCTCCTCCCGGATAAGGTCCTTCAGCTGATGCGCAAAATCAACCAAAGAACCATACAGCCCTTCGGTGCCGGTCATGTCACAGAATGCCTCGTCGATACTGAACTGCTCTACTACAGGGGCGTACTGGCGCAAAAGAGCAAGGAAGGCGCGGGAACGGCTGACATACAGCGGAAAATCCGGCTTTACGACAAGAAGACCCGGACATTTCTGCATCGCCTTTACAACCGGCTCCCCGGTAACGATGCCGTACTGCTTTGCCGGGATGGACTTTGCCAGTACAATGCCGTGACGTGTGTCAATATCGCCGCCGATAATAGCAGGGACAGTACGCAGGTCTGTCTGCTCCCCAAGGTCATGCAGACGGTGGTATGCTTCCCAGCTTAAATAGGCAGAATTGACATCGATATGATAAATGACCGGCGTTGCCATGGCATGCCTCCTTTCTTTGAAATGCAGAAATCCCCTCAGGATATCAAAAAGAACAAATGTTTGTATTTATTATAACAGGAAATATCCGAACCGGCAAGAGGGAAAAATTTTGAATTGTTTTCCTTTTTTTACACATACTGTAGCTGATATCATACAGAAAAGAAATGGAGGCAGATTATGGCAGTAGACTTTAAAACAAGTGAAACAAAGGAAAATTTAATGCGTGCATTTGCAGGAGAAAGCCAGGCGAGAAACCGTTATACTTTCGCGGCAGAGCAGGCAAAGCAGCAGAAACTCCATGTGGTAGAGGCCGTTTTTACCTATACGGCAGATCAGGAAAAGGCGCATGCCAAGGTATTTTATGATCATCTTTCCGAGCTGTCGGGCGAAACCATCCATATCGACGGAGGATATCCGATTGATATCAGCAGTAGTATTTCCGAGCTTCTGCGGATGGCGCAGCATAACGAATACGAAGAACATGATGACGTGTATCAGGCATTTGCCCAGAAGGCAAGGGACGAGGGCTTCCAGAAGGTAGCAGCATCCTTCCAGATGATTGCGCAGATTGAGAAAATGCATGGAGACCGCTTTGGAAAGCTGGCGCAGCTGTTAGAAGAAAATAAGTTGTTTATTTCGGATGTGAAGACCGGATGGATTTGCTTAAACTGCGGACATATCTATGAAGGAGAACAGGTACCGGAAAAATGTCCGGTCTGCGACCATGACAGGGGCTACTTTGTCCGTCTGGAGTTTTCTCCTTATGTCGGGAAATGCTGCTGCGAAAAATAGAAATACACGGAGGAAACTTAAGGGAGGAAATCATTGACAGGGAAAGGAGAATGTGTTATTGTGAAAAGGTAGGATAGAGCGGACTTACGGAACCGTAAGGATGTAAGATGTGGGAGTAAAAGGAAAATCTGCAAAGAAAACGGAGTTTTTCTCAAAACAGGATTCAGAAGTTTACCCCCGGCTGCAATGCTTTGGCTGCAGCCGGGGGTGTTTTTTATATAAAAGCAAAAACAAAATACAAAAGGAGAGCAGAGTTATGGAAAAAGGGGTTCAAAGGTTCAAAAGAAAAAGGAGAGGCTTCCGGAGAATAGTAGCATTGCTGTTGGCAGTATGCATCAGTGCAGGCAGTCTGTCATGGGCAGGGTATGCTAGGATGGCAGGAGAGAAGGCGGAGGCATATCCGGGGAACCCGGGAGGCAGCCCGTCCGGTGAAGGTCAGGATATTGTCCGTGGCTTCGGGAGCAAAATCAAGGACAAAAAGCAGAAAAAAATAAAGGATAAGGTAAACCACGGAAATCCGGGGAACCAGAGCGGCATGTCATGGAACCTGCAGATGATACAGGCAGGGAAAGCGGGAAGTCCGGAGGACTCCGCCAGGAAGATAAAGATTGCGGTTATTGACTCCGGGATTAACTTCAGCACAGACCTTCCGGTCGCAGTAAGGAAAAACTTCATCCCGGAGGATGAACCAAATGTACTCTACGAGGATCCGAGCGGGCACGGGACCGCGATTGCAGGGATTATTGCGGCACTGGATAATGATGAGGGGATTACCGGTATCAATCCGGACGTGGAGCTTTACTCGGCACGTGTACTGGATGAGAACCTGGAAGCGCCGGCAGGATGGATTGCAGAGGCAATCGACTGGGCAGTAGAGCAGGATGTGGACATCATCAACATGAGCTTCGGCATCACAAAAAACGTGAAAGAACTAGAGGAAGCGGTTGAGAGAGCCACAGAGACAGGCATCCTTCTGGTTGCGGCGGCAGGAAACGAGGAGACCGTTGCC
Source organism: uncultured Lachnospiraceae bacterium (assembly GCA_910577175.1). Taxonomy (GTDB): domain Bacteria; phylum Bacillota; class Clostridia; order Lachnospirales; family Lachnospiraceae; genus SIG307. The sequence continues at coordinate 55,735 of CAJTLU010000012.1, forward strand.
TACCCTGCGGCATATGATGAAGTGATTGCAGTCGGTTCTGTCACGGCAGAGGGGCTTGTGGCAGAGGGAAGTGCCGGAGGCGAGGCGCTGGAGCTGATGGCGCCGGGGGAAAATATCCTTTCCAGCGGCATCTTCGGCGGCGTTACCGGGATGTCCGGCACAAGCATGGCAGCGCCGCATGTGACAGGGGCAGCTTCCGTCCTGATGGAGCTAAACCCGGAACTGCCTGCGGACTACATACGGATGCTCTTAAATTACAGCGCGAACCTGTACGGCTCCCCGGACGAATACGGGAACGGGGTACTTGATTTAGGGTATGCCGTTGAGATAAACGATAAGTTTAAAAAGCTCTATGAAAAGCATATCAATAAAATGGAAAAGAACGAAAAGAAAAAGGAGAAACAGAAGGAAAAGTTCTGGGGCGAGGTCTTAAAGACGATACCGGAAAATGAAAAAGCAGTGGAGACCTTTACGGGGGTGGAGGTTGTCGAGGGGATGTGGCTGAAGGACCACAGGGATTATGATGGCAAGCTGCATGAGGATTTTGTGATTACCGGCGTGGAAGGGAACCAGGTCATCAGCTTTACCGGGGAGCAGATGAAAATCCTCAAATACGCGTGCGGGTATCCGGATGCTACCAAGGGAGGTCTTAATGCAGAAGGGAAGCCGTATCACGGACATCTGTGGCAGTACAAGATATATCCTGTCAATGGGAAGGATAAGTATGTTCCTATCGCTGAAGCGAATTATGTGGCTAATTATATCCTGCTGACCAGGATTGCCGATGTGTTTGGAAGCGTTCCCTCCTTTGTGGGAAACAATACGCAGCTGGTAAAAAACGCGCTGGAGACTTTATTTCAAGAGGCGGAAGCTTATATGTATGTGGATGACCTTGCCCATATGCGCGAAGATTTCGGTTCGGTGACAAAGCTGGGGGAACGGACATGGCAGCAGGTGTTTGGTGACATGGGCGGGACGGTTGAAGTGACTCCTGAAAATGTCAAATTTTTCATTTATGGCATGGCGCTCCATTCCATTACGGACACCTATGCCCACAGTACGTTTTCCAAAAAGGGAGCTCAGTGGGAACGAGTAGGCCATAATCATAAAAATTTTGCCATAAGCTGCGATAATGACGCCTATATCCCGGAACGCTGGGCTGCGGCACAGTATGCTGCGAACAGCGTCCTGACAAAGCTGGGCTGCGGGTTAAAGGGGGATTTGCTGGACTTTTACACGACCAATGCCTCTCTGTATGGTCCGTTTTATCTGGGGAATCTGTCGGCGTATGCCCAGATGGCGGATGCCGTACAATATTCGTCGGCAAAGGGACTGCTGAAGCCGGGGGACCTGTGGTTCCATGTGCAGGATGAGACGAAAATAAAGTATGACGGTGAATTTAAACAGGGTTCGGTAGTCCATAAGGTCAGACCGGTATTAAAAGCAAGCGAATACTGACAGAAGGAGGGGACAGGATGAAGAACTTATGGAAGAAGGTACAATATATAGCACTTTTCTTTTTAGCAGGCCTGTTCTGTGCCTGCCACCGGGAGCAGGAGGCTGACATACCCGTGACTCCGGAAGAAATTTCGGGAACCGGGACGCCTGTCCCGGACGTAACCATGACCGGGCTTCCGGGGCATACGAGGGCTCCTTCCGTGACGGCAGGTCCGGGGACGCTTACGCCACTCCCGACAGAGGAGCTGCGCCCGACGCCGACACCGGTTCCGACGGAGAAGCCAGGTTCGACGCCGACAGAGGAGCCGGAGGAGGGGAGGATTCCGATTGATGAGGCGCATTTCACGAGCGCGGTGTTCCGGGAGACGATTGCGAGGAACTATGATACGGATTCGGACGGGTTCCTTTCTCGCAGGGAACGGGAAGCCGTGACTGAGATATATATTGACGGAAGGGATTACGAGAACCAGTATTTCGTGTTTGAGGAGGAATGTCTAGACGGGTTTGAATATTTTCCGAATCTGCTGGATATCGATATTTCTTTTACCTATGCCGGGCAGGTGGTAATCCGGGACCATCCGTCACTGCAGCTTTTCGGTGGTACGGAGGGCGGGATTGAGACGCTTCAAATCGAAAACTGCCCGGCGTTAGAAAGGATTGGGTTTTATATCTATGATATTAGCTCCATTTCGGTTTCCGGTGCGCCGCGGGCTTCCCTTTCCCTGGGGGATAATTGCAGTATCCGTTCTATCACCTTTGATGCGGACACGACGCTCCGGGTATTGGACTCGCGTTTCGGGGAGGGTTCCACCATGTACAAGGTCTGTGAGGACGGCTCGCTTGTCTATGAATATTATGGATATGGAGGAACAAATATACGTTCACTGAGGCAGACCCCGGTGGAGTTTACGAACCGGAGGGAGCCGCAGGCACCTTTTTCGGAGGAATACTGGACCGAATGCCTGGAACACTGTGAGTTTGATGAGCTGGAGCGCTTTACCGTCCAGGTATCGGAACCGGAGGAGGCAGTGTATAACGAGAAAGGGCAGAGGGCATGGGAGGTCCGTGTGGGCTACACAAGGAGCTGGAACAGCAGGGAGCAAGAGACAGGGGAGGAGGTCTTCCTGGTCTATGCGGAGGAGATGCCGGTACGGGAACAGTTTGTGTTCCGCCCTGCGGTCATCCACCTGAGGGAGGCGTTAGAATATTCCCCGAACCGCGGGGTGCGGCTTATTACGGAGTGGGACCTCGCGTTAGTGTACCGGGACGGGGAGGAGGAGCAGGAAATCGGCGTGCTGCGGGAGCATGAGCACTACTGTACGATTGCAGCGGACGGTACCATGAAGGCGATTTTGTCCTACGAGAGATGGGATAGGCCGGAATGGTAGGCTGGTTTTGAAAGGCGAAGTATACAGCCCTTTTTGGTCCCTTGACAGGTACAGGGGATAATGAGCCGCCGGGAGTTCCAAGGGCGCATAAAAAATACCGAAATTTAAGGTATCAGGGCGGCAGCGGCTGCCCTTGTCTCCATACTGCGCGTGAAAAATGTGAAAGCTCAAGGTATCAGGGGGTTGTCAAGCCCCCTTTTCTTCTGTTATAATAAATGGGGTAAAAGAGAAAAGTCTTGTCGTGTCCCGGCAGGATTTTTTTTTGGAAACCGGGAGGGGTGGAGACCGTTTTGATAAAATACCCGCAGGAGGAAGAGAAATGAAACTTATTTATGATGTGGAAGATAGGATGGGCTTTGGAAAGCTTATCGTTTTCGCGCTCCAGCAGCTTCTTGCTATTATGGCTGCAACGCTTGTAGTTCCGATGATTGTCGGGCATGGAATGAAGTCGGAGGCAGCATTGTTCGGCGCAGGTGTCGGTACTTTGGTGTATGTTGCGTTTACCAAAAAAAAGAGTCCTGTATTTCTTGGCTCTTCGTTTGCATTTCTAGGCTCTATGGCGGCGGCATTTGCCGGAGGGGTGTCGATGGAGACAGGATATCTCGGACTGATTCTCGGCGCCGTGTTTGCGGGTCTTGTTTATGTGGCGATTGCGGCGGTCGTGAAGGTAGTCGGTGTGGAGTGGATTAATAAGCTGATGCCGGCAGTTGTTATCGGACCGACGGTTGCGATTATCGGGCTTTCCCTTGCAGGAAATGCGATTGGCGACCTGACTTCGGGAGAGGTATTCCACACGGAAGCACAGGAAGTGCTGTGCCCGGCCTGTGAGACAGTGCTCGACATGGCGACGGAAAGCATACAGCTTGCGTCTCCTCTTGTGACGATTTTTTGTGGTCTGGTAACATTGTTTGTAACGATTCTCTGCTCTGTCTATGGAAAGAAAACCTTAAAGCTGATTCCGTTTATTATGGGCATTCTGGCAGGCTATGTGAGCGCGGCGGTGCTTACCGGCATCGGGACTGCGGCAGGAATTGATGCTTTGAAGGTAATGAGTTTTGATTCCTTTACCGGACTTGTAAGAGATGCGGAAGGTACGTTTGCAATTACGCCGTCTACTTTCTTTTCCGTACCGGAGTTTACGTTTCTGAAGGCGCTCGGCGGGTTTCAGGAAATTACAGGCTCCTATATCGGGACAATCGCCGTGGCATATGTTCCGGTGGCATTTGTCGTATTTGCGGAGCATATTGCCGATCATAAGAATATTTCTTCTATTATTGAACGCGACCTGCTGAAAGAGCCGGGCTTAAGCCGCACGCTGCTTGGCGACGGCGTCGGTTCCATTGCGGGAGCAATTTTCGGCGGCTGCCCGAACACGACCTATGGCGAATCGGTCGGCTGCGTGGCAATTACAAAAAACGCTTCGGTGATTACAATTATTGCGGCAGCAGCAGGGGCGATTCTGATTTCCTTTCTCAGCCCGTTTGTGGCATTTGTTAATTCCATTCCGTCCTGCGTTATGGGCGGGGTCTGTATGGCATTGTACGGCTTTATCGCGGTCAGCGGTCTGAAAATGTTACAGCAGGTGGACTTGGGGGAGGACAGGAATCTCTTTGTCGTATCCACGATTCTGATTGCCGGAATCGGCGGGCTTTCCGTGTCCTTCGGCAAGGTTAAGCTGACTTCGATTGCCTGTGCCCTGCTGCTCGGGATTTTCGTAAACCGGATGCTATCACGGAAGAAGCCGGAGACAAAAGAATAATAGCGGTGGTTTTTTCATTTTGTCTGCTGGCAGAAAAATGAAAAATTGAAAAAATCAGGATACCGGAAACAGCAGACGGAAGTTGAATATTTTTCTTCAATTGACACACAATAGTCATGTAAAAAGTAGGATACAATTGTGAAAGAGCTGTATAGTCAACGGAGGTATCTTTAGATGAAAGCAACAGGAATTGTAAGGCGGATAGACGATCTCGGCAGAGTAGTAGTGCCGAAGGAAATCAGAAGAACTTTAAGAATCAGGGAGGGAGACCCGTTGGAGATTTTTACCGACCGTGAGGGCGAAATTATCTTAAAAAAGTATTCCCCAATCGGTGAGCTTGGAATTTTCGCAAAGCAGTTCGCGGAGTCTATGGCGCAGACGACGGGACATATTGCGGTAATTTCTGATAGAGACCAGTTTATTGCAATGGCAGGAACCGCAAAAAAGGATTTGCTGGCAAAGCCAATCAGCCGTGAACTGGAAAACCTGATGACGGACCGGGAAAGTATTGTTGCGGTGAGGGGAGAAAAGGGCTATATCCCGGTCGGCTTAGAGGAAGACGAGTATGAGCAGCAGGTGATTGCGCCGATTATCAGTGAGGGCGACGTCATAGGAGCCGTAATGATTCTTTCTAAGGATAAGAAGGAACGGATGAGCAACATGGAACTGAAAATTGCAGGAACAGCTGCTGCATTTCTGGGAAGGCAGATGGAGCAGTAGGAGAGAAAGGGCGCACTTGCGTGAGCGGGACTCTTTCTTCTAAACGGCGGATATCCCTTTGACAAAAAGGAGTATCCGCTGTTTTTTGTTTCCTGAAAAGACGCTGGAAAGACTGTGTTGTGACAGCATGGAAAAGCAAATTTTTAGAACGCAAAAACTTTGTGACAAAGGAGCATTTATGCAAGTAACTGCGCTTGGTGAAAGGTAAAATGCAAAAGTGTAAGGAGTAAAACGGAGAAAAATACTTTTAAAACGGGATTTTTTCAATATATTTCAAGGAAATAGTGAAGAACGCTTGACAAATGCGGCAAATGAGTTTATAAATAGAAGTGTGAGTGCCGACTGGTGAATGCAATGCAGTACCATGAGGCACTGTTTGTCCGGGGCGAGTCGATGCCTGCGGATAGAACTAATACTTTTCGAGGAGGGAAATTTTACATGAACAAGGCAGAATTAGTAGCCGCTATGGCGGAGAACGCAGGATTATCCAAGAAGGATTCCGAGAAGGCATTAGCCGCTTTCGTAAGCGTAGTAACCGAAGAATTAAAGAAGGGCGAGAAGGTTCAGCTGGTAGGCTTTGGCACATTTGAAGTAGCGGAAAGACCGGAGAGAACCGGAAGAAATCCGCAGACTAAGAAGGCAATTAAGATTCCGGCATCCAAGGCTCCGAAGTTTAAGGCTGGTAAGGCATTAAAGGATACGGTTAACGCATAGTTCAATGTAATTGAATTTTGCCAAATGAAATGTTGGGACCGCCTTGTGCGGTCCTTTTTTCCGTGCAGGCAAAGTGAGCATGTGTTTTTTTCAGGAAAGCATGGCTTTCACTGAAAAAAACCATGCGAACGCGTCCACGACCGAGCAACTGTGCTGCGAGGGCAGTGGGGGGAGCGAAGCGTGCCTGCACGGAAGGATATGGAAAGAGGAAGCGGCTGCCCCTGAATGGAGCAACTCGGCCATGGGCATATCTGCACGGATAAGGCGAAGATGAGAGAAATAAGGAGAAAAAGAGTATGAGATTAGATAAGTTTTTAAAGGTGTCCCGTCTGATTAAGCGCAGGACGGTTGCTAACGAAGCGTGTGATGCAGGACGTGTCAGGATTAACGGGAAACCGGCAAAGGCGTCTGCGAATGTAAAGGTCGGGGATGTGATTGAAATTGGCTTTGGGGGAAAGGAAGTACGTGCGGAGGTTCTGGATATCCAGGAAACAACGCGGAAGGATGAAGCAAAAGAACTGTTCCGTTATTTGTAATGCAGTGTCATAAGCGGCGTCCGGCAGACATATGTTTTAAGGAAACGGTGCTGTGAGGCGTTTGCATGGAACAAAAACAGGAAGTGGGGACGCATAAACTGACCCTTGCGGGGCGGAAGACGCTAGCCCTGGCCGGAGTAAAAGAGGTAATTTCCTTTGACGCAAAAGAGGTTGTGCTGGATACGACGCAGGGGGTGCTTATGCTGCGCGGTGACGAAATGAACGTGACGAGGCTTTTGGTGGAAAAAGGGGAGATGGACCTGGAAGGGCGGATTGACAGTCTGGTTTATACCGAACGCGGAAAAGGAAAACGGCGTGAGGAATCGTTTGCGAAGCGCCTGTTCGGTTAGGGGACAGACTGCCTATGAATTATGAAATTGCGGGAGAGGTTCGTTTTTTTCTTGCGGCCGTTTTGCTTGGCGCGGCGGCAGCGATGGCATATGACGTTATCCGGGTCTGGCGGAGATTCCACCGGCAGACGTTATTTACGGTTTCCGTACAGGATTTCATTTTTTGGTTTATCCTTGGAATCCTGGGGTTTCGTTTGATTTATTATTACAATGCGGGAACACTCCGGTTTTTTGCCCTTGGAGGTATTTTTCTGGGCGCCTGCATTTATGCCTGGACATTAGGGAGGGTTTTTGTAAAATATTGCTTAAAATTGTTGCTATTTTTAACATTTCCTATTCGAAAGGGATTGAACTTTTTGCAGAAAAAGAGTAAACTTATAAAGAAGAGGTTCGGGGAACGGAAAAAGCACGGAAGGAAGGATGCACTTGCGGAAGAAACACAGAAATAGAGGTCTTATATCATCGTGCATGACGGTGCTGTTCGGCAAGTCGGGCCTGAGGCTCCTGCTGCTGGTAGTGCTTGTGTTATGTGTTGTGCTGGGACATAACAGAAATGAGGCGGCAGGAAAAGAAAAGGAGCTGGCTAGACAGAAGGCGGTTTACGAGGAGCGTCTTCTTCAGGAGGAGGAACGTCAGAGGCTGTTGGAGGAAGAGAACGCCTACCGGCAGACAAAGCAGTATATTGAAGAGCTGGCGCGGGAGAAGATGGGTCTGGTGAAGCCGGATGAGATTATACTCCGGCCGGAAGAAACGGAGCAGTAGCGCTCCGGAGCAGGAAATAAGTCGAGATTTTCAGGATTCGGGTCCGTGTAAGGATTTCGGGTCCTTTTTTGTCGTACAGTTTTGCGGGAGGGTTCCGGTTTCGACAGATGCAGCCCGGATTTTGTGCTAGAATCCTAGAAAAAGAGGACAAGCAGGAGGCTGGCGGAAAGTATTATGTGGCGAAAAAGAACAGCAGGAAAATGGTTACGGTATCTTGGACTGGTCAGCGGTGCAACCGCATTTTGTGTCGGACTAATCGGCTGCTTGTGGAGAAGCTCCACAATAAAGTATATCTGGCTTGCGGTGTTGACGGCAGGCTTTGTTTTTCTGTTCATCTGGGCGGGAGAGCAGGCATTGTGGACACTTCTGCGTTCGGGCAGGGAGGAAATGGTGCGTGCCGATATCAGAAGCCATACGAAAAAGCGTCTGCTGGAGGCGGCAGCGTCGTTTGAGGTGCTTTCGGGTGTCTTTGACGGTACGGCGTCAGAGGAAGCAGAAGGCTTCCAGAGCTTTGCAGCAGCCCTGCCGGAGGTAGTCTGTGCAGACTGCAGCCGATGTGAGAAGTGCTGGGGCGAGCATCTGGAGGAAAGCTGTGCAGCGGCATATGCCATGTATGAAGAGGCGATGGAGGGACGGGTGCCGAAGTATGCAGAGGTAGAATACCGTTTCGCAGGATGTCCGCGTGCTGCCAGGATTACAGAGGAATATGCCATGCTTCCGTTGAGGGAGCAGGCAGAGCAGATGGCGCGCCGGCGTGCCGAGGAGGGACGTGCCGCTATGGCGACGCAGCTTCGTGTTGTTTCGGATATGCTGAAGGAATATTCGGAGGAATTATATGAAACGACGATGGGAGACGGACGGGTTGAGGAAGAACTGGCAGCAGAACTGCGCCGCATCGGGATTTTTGCAGAACAGATTGCGGTAATGAAACGGAAAGGGCGTGGTCTGCGGATACGGATGCAGGCATATTGCAAAAACGGACAGAGTATTCCGGTACGTCGTGCCGCACAGCGCATCGGGATGATGTTTGGCTGCCCGCTTGTAAGCGGCGGGGAATCAGAGCGTTTTTTTGGGGAAAAGGTCGGGGAATTTTCTTTTGAGGAGGAGCCGGGGTATCTTGTGCTGACCGGGGTGGCCAGAGCTGCAAAGCATGAGGAGGTGCTTTCCGGGGACAGCTTTTCCTTTCTTTATCCGGAGAGCGGGGAAACTGTGCTGCTTTTGTCGGATGGAATGGGGAGCGGCGAGCAGGCAAGCCGTGACAGCGAAGCGGTCATCGGACTGTTAGAGAAGCTTCTTTCAGCAGGCTTTGACGAAAAAACAGCGGTACGGTTGATTAATTCTGTTCTGCTGCTCCGGACGGAGGGAAAAAGCTATTCCACCGTAGATATCAGCGTCATTAACCCGTATGCGGGAACCTGTGAGTTTATCAAGCTCGGCGCGGCGGGAACCTTTATTAAGCGTGAAAACTGGATTGAAAGTGTGGCATCGGAAACGCTTCCGGTAGGAATGTTCGGAGAAGCGGATTATGATACAAAGGAAAAGAAGCTGTATGACGGTGATTATGTGATTATGATGAGCGACGGCGTATCAGAGGTACTCGGGGAGCACATAGAGGAGGTGTTGTTCCTGACCGGGAAGAAAAAGACAGACCGGACGCCGCAGTGCGTGGCAGGCGAGGTATTAAAGGCGGCGCTCGAGCTCTGTGAATATAAGCCGAAGGACGACATGACCGTGCTGGTAGCCGAGCTGGTAAAAAAGCAGCTGCCATATTACCTGAATACTACAACAAGGCTTTCTGCGGATATCTGAACGTAAAGCAGAATGCAAAAACCCGGGGACGAAAGGAGACTTGCCTTTTTTTGGCGAGTGGTGTAAAATAGACGAAGCAGGAAAAGAAAGGAAAAAAGTACCGGAGGAGCGGGATGCAGGAAACGTTGACGAAGAAAGCAGAGCGGTTTATCAGGGAACAAAAGCTCATAGCAGAGGGAGAGCGTGTGTTGGCAGGACTTTCCGGCGGAGCGGATTCGGTATGTCTTGTTGCGGTTTTGTGTGAGCTTTCCGGGATACTTTCGTTTGAAGTCGGCGCATTTCATCTCAATCATGGAATCCGCGGGAGCGAGGCGGATGAGGATGAGGCATTTTCCAGGGCGCTTTGCGAAGGCTTCGGGATTCCTTTCTTTGCAGTACGGGAGGATGTGCCGCAGTATGCAAAAGAGCATCGTACCGGACTCGAGGAGGCAGGGCGCGAGCTCCGCTATCGCGCAGCAGGGCGGCTTGCGTCGGAGAAGGGATATGATAAAATTGCTCTGGCACACCAGCAGAATGATGTGGCAGAAACTTTTTTGTTTCATTTGTTCCGGGGAAGCTCTGTTCCAGGGCTTGCGTCTATACCGGCAAAGCGTGGGAATATCATACGGCCGCTTCTGCTTTGTGGCAGGGAGGAAATCGAAGCCTATCTGGCAGAGAAGGGGCTGTCGTACCGCACGGATGCAACCAATCAGGAGACAGAGTATACAAGAAATAAAATCAGGCACTGTATTCTTTCCTATGCAAAAGGGCATATCAATGAGGGTGCAGTCAGGCATACTGCGGAGGCGGCAGCAGAGCTTAGTCTGCTGAAGGATTATCTGTTTTCAGAGGCAAAAGAGCTTTGCGCACAGGCAGCGGAGACGCCGGGGGAGTTCAGACTTCCGGTTGCGGTACTGGAAAAAAAGCACCGCGTTCTGCAGGAAGAGGTAATTCATATGCTGCTTGTAAGGGCAGCGGGAAGCGCAAGAGATATTACGCGGGCACATGTCCTGGCAGTAAGGGGGCTTTGCTTTTCACAGAGCGGGAAGCAGGTTTCACTGCCGCACGGGCTGACCGCGGGCCGGAGCTTCGCGGAGCTTTTTATAAAAAAGGCGGAGCCTGGCGGGATGGATGCCCCGGAAAAAGAATATCTGGTAGAGGTTCCCGGGGAGTATTCTGTCGGAGCTGCGGGGGAAACCATGGTTTTTTGCTGTTTTCCTTACAAAAAAAATACAGAAATTCCAAAAAATGAGTATACGAAATGGTTTGATTATGGTAAAATAAAGGGTGCGCTCCGTCTGCGTACGCGCAGAGAGGGCGACCGTATCGGAATGAAGCAGGGCAGTAAGTCGGTAAAGGCTCTGTTTACGGAAAAGAAAATAGCAAGGGAGGAACGCAGAAGGCTTCTGCTTTTAGCGGATGACGAACAGGTACTCTGGGTGCCTGGGCTGCGTTCCTGTGATAATTACCGGATAGATGAGACGACAAAAACAGTTTTGGAGGTACGAATGAACGGAGGAAAGGAAAATGAAGGATAAAGTGAAAGAGCTGATTCCGGAGGCGGAAATAACGAAGCGGATCCGTGAATTGGGAGAACAAATCAGCAAGGACTATGCGGGAAAAGAGCTTCATGTGATTTGTATACTAAAGGGCGGCGTATTTTTTATGTGCGAGCTGGTAAAGCATATTACCGTACCGGTGACGCATGATTTTATGTCGGTATCCAGCTACGGGGATGGGACGGTGAGCTCCGGCAGGATTAAAATCGTAAAAGATTTGGACGATTCCATTCAGGAGAAGGACGTTCTGATTGTAGAGGATATCGTTGATTCGGGACGCACGCTCCACCATCTTTTGCAACTGCTCCGGGCAAGGAACCCGAAAAGCATCCGGCTCTGTACGCTTTTGGATAAGCCGGACCGCCGGGAGGTGGAAATCCCGGTGGACTATACCGGCTTTTCCATACCTGATTTGTTTGTGGTAGGATACGGACTGGACTATGCGCAGCACTACCGCAATCTGCCGTATGTCGGCGTAGTGGAGGCGTAGCCGCCTGCAAAAAAGTATTATGAAACAGAAAGAGAGGATTTCGTTTTGAAAAAATCCATGAGAGGTTTTGGTTTTTATATTGTCAGCATACTTCTGATTATTCTGCTTGCTACCTATGTATCGGAAATACTGCAGAACAACAGTGAGAAGTACGGGTTAAAGAACTATTATGAGGATTTGGATTCCGGGAAGATTGCAGGAGTCTCTCTCTATCCGAACGAGGAAACACCGACAGGAAAGGCGCGTGTCGTATTATCCGACGGCAGCGTAAAGACGTTTTATGTAACGGATGTTGCGGTAATCGAGCAGGCGGCGTTAGGTAATGGCATTGAAGTTTATGTCAATGAGGTAACAAAGCCGAACTGGTTTTTAACCGGAGTACTGCCATATCTTCTGGGCTTCGGCGTTATTTTCCTGATGTTTTCGTTTTTTACGAACCAGTCGTCGGGCGGCGGCAGCAATAAAATGATGAATTTCGGAAAAAGCCGTGCACGGATGACGTTAAATGGGAATACTACATTTAAGGATGTAGCAGGTCTGATTGAGGAGAAGGAGGAGCTTCGCGAAATCGTCGATTTCCTTTCCGACCCGGGAAAGTTTACAAAGGTCGGTGCGCGGATTCCGAAGGGGGTTTTGCTAGAGGGACCTCCGGGAACCGGTAAAACGCTTCTTGCAAAGGCGGTTGCCGGAGAGGCGCAGGTGCCGTTTTTCTCCATTTCCGGTTCGGACTTTGTGGAAATGTTCGTCGGTGTTGGTGCGTCCCGTGTACGTGATTTGTTCGGGGAGGCAAAGAAGAACGCCCCTTGTATTATTTTTATCGATGAGATTGACGCGGTGGCAAGAAGGCGAGGCACCGGTATGGGCGGCGGACATGATGAGCGGGAGCAGACCTTAAACCAGATGCTTGTAGAGATGGACGGCTTTGGTGTAAACGAGGGAATTATCGTGATGGCAGCGACAAACCGGGTGGATATTCTGGACCCTGCAATTTTGCGTCCGGGACGTTTTGACAGAAAGGTACTGGTCGGCAGGCCGGATGTACGCGGCAGAGAAGAAATTTTAAAGGTACACGCCAAAGGAAAGCCGTTAGCAGAGGATGTCAATCTGACGCAGCTTGCGCAGACTACGGCAGGACTGACCGGCGCGGACCTGGAGAACCTTCTGAATGAGGCTGCAATTTCCGCAGCAAAGGACGGCAGAAGCTTTATTGTAGAAGAAGATGTAAAGAAGTCCTTTATTAAGGTAGGAATTGGTACGGAGAAAAAGAGCCGTATTATTTCCGAGAAGGAGAAGAAAATTACGGCGTACCATGAGGCGGGACATGCGATTTTGTTCCATGTACTGCCGGATGTGGGTCCTGTGTATGCAGTGTCTGTGATTCCGACCGGAAACGGCGCAGCGGGTTATACGATGCCGCTCCCGGAGCGGGATGAAATGTTCCTGACAAAGGGCAGGATGCGTCAGGATATTATTGTAAGCCTCGGAGGACGAATTGCCGAAGAGCTGATTTTTGATGATATTACTACGGGGGCTTCCCAGGATATTAAGCATGCAACCGCAGTTGCCAGAAGTATGGTAACCCGTTACGGCTTTTCGGGCGAAATCGGTATGGTAAATTACGAAACCGATGACGGAGAAGTATTTATCGGCCGGGATTTGGCGCATACCCGCTCCTATAGTGAGAATGTAGCCAATTCGATTGATGCGGAGGTCCGCCGTATTATTGATGAATGTTATGCGGAGGCCAAAAGGCTTCTGACGGAATATGGAAACGTATTGCATTCCTGTGCGGCGCTTCTGATTGAAAAGGAACGTATCAACAGGGAGGAATTTGAGGCATTATTTGTGTAAGTCAAAAATAAAAGCGGTTTAACGGGCTTTTTTGGACAGTTTTATGTAACTTATGGGAATAAGAACAGGGTCATACAGCAAATACTACAAAAAAAGCTTTTAAAAGGGGAAATGTTTGTGCACACTTCCGGCAGATATGGTGCTATAATAACACTCGTAAACCCCAATACATTATATAGTTTTTGCTACACCCCATAAGTAACAAAATACCTTCTCCGAAGAGCCCGGTGACAACGTCATCGGGCTCTTCACCTTATCATAGTTTAAGATTAAGAGAGGAAGTTATGGACAAGGAGATAAGAGCATTATTCGCAGACGGTACAAGTGAATATAGAATCCCGGCAGAACCTGCGGCGGGAGATACCGTAAAGCTCCGGTTCCGGGCGGAAAAGGACAGTATAAAGGAAGTGTTTGTTTGTATCGGCGGCGAGCGGGTAGAATTATCCCGGGAGACGACAAAGGGCCGGTTTGTTTATTATGCTGCGGAATATACCTTAGGAAAAGAGCCGGTGCTGTATTATTTTGAAGTCCGGCTGGGCGAAGAGACCTGGTATTATGACCGGAGAGGCGTGGTGCGGGAATGGAAAGAGGAATATGCGTTCCGTATAACCCCGGGCTTTTTTGTGCCGGACTGGGCAAAGGGCGCGGTAATGTACCAGATATTTACCGACCGGTTCTGTAACGGGACGGCATCAAATGACGTAAAAGACAGGGAATACTGCTATATTGAAAAGCCGGTATGCGCCGTCGCAGAGTGGAGCAGACCTCCGCAATCGATGGATGTCAGGGATTTTTATGGCGGCGACCTGCAGGGGGTCTGGAAGAAATTAGACTATCTGCAGGAACTTGGCGTGGAGGTAATCTATTTTAACCCGCTGTTTGTTTCACCGTCGAATCATAAATATGACAGTCAGGATTACGACTATATTGACCCGCATTATGCGATTCTTCTGTATGACGGGGGGAACTGTCTTCCGGAAGGGGAGATGGACAATTCCCGTGCTACAAAGTATATCAGCCGCGTCAGTGCAAGGGAGAATTTAGATGCCAGCAATGCGTATTTTGCGTCGTTGGTGGAGGAAATCCACCGCCGGGGAATGCGTGTGATTCTGGACGGCGTATTCAACCATTGCGGCTCGTTTCATAAATGGCTTGACAGGGAGCGGATATATGAGAGTGCGCCGGGCTATGCAAAGGGGGCTTATGTGTCAAAGCACAGTCCTTACCGTGATTTCTTTGAATTTACTAACGAGGCATGGCCGTATAATCCAAACTATTCCGGCTGGTGGGGGCATGACACGCTTCCGAAGCTGAATTATGAAGCGTCGGAGGAGCTTTGCAATTATATTCTTGGGATAGCCAAAAAGTGGATTGCGCCGCCGTATTGTGTGGATGGATGGCGGTTAGATGTGGCGGCAGATCTCGGGCATTCCGAGAAGTTCAATCATTTATTCTGGAAGCGGTTCCGGCAGAGCGTAAAGGAGGAAAATCCGGAGGCACTGATTCTTGCCGAGCATTACGGAAGCGCCAGGGCATGGCTGGACGGAAGCGAATGGGATTCCGTTATGAATTACGATGCTTTTATGGAACCGCTGACGTGGTTTTTTACGGGAATGGAGAAGCACAGTGATGAATACCGCGGAGACCTGGTTGGGAATGCAGGGGCGTTTGCCGATGCCATGACATACCATATGGCACAGTTTCAGACGAATTCGCTGCAGGCGGCAATGAACGAGCTGTCGAACCATGACCATTCCCGGTTCCTGACGAGGACAAACGGAAAGGTGGGGCGGCTGGACAGCCTCGGCTCTGCGGCAGCATCTGCAGGCGTGCGGCGTTCGCTGTTTATGGCAGCAGTTGCGGTCCAGATGACGTGGGTCGGCTCGCCGACGGTATATTACGGAGATGAAGCCGGTGTTTGCGGATTTACAGACCCGGACAACCGCCGCACCTACCCGTGGGGGCATGAGGACAAGGAACTGATTCGCCTGCACCGGGAGCTGATACGGATTCATCGTTCCTATCCGGCGCTGCGGAAGGGTTCGCTAAAGATGCTGCATCTGGAACAGGATGTGATTTCTTACGGCCGATTTGATGCACAGGATAGCATTATTGTAGCTGTCAACCGCGGAGAACAGGAAAGATGGTTTGAAATACCGGTCTGGGAGACCGGTATCCCGGAAGACGGATTTGTTGTGTCGCTGTGTACTACGGGAAGGGACGGCTTTACATGTGAGGCAGTGATTACCCAGGTAAGGGACGGTATGCTTGCAGCGGCGCTGCCGCCGGAAAGCTCGTTCGTCTGGAAAAATCTGCTGCCGCTCTAGGGGTTTTGAAAGGTGCGTGTATCCTGTGAAATAAAGAGTCTGCTCGCGCGAATGCGCCTTCTGCAGAGAAAAACAGAGCGTTCTGACAGGAAATCAGAACGCTCTGCGATGTACAGGGTGGAGCTATTTTGCATTATTCTTTAAAAATCCGAGGATAGAAAGAATGATGCCAATCAGGCAAAGGATACCGACCAGGGAAGTGACGATACCAAGTACCCACCCGATGACAGGAACTCCGGCAAGCAGGCCGGTGATAACACCTAAAACAGCCGGGACAAGGACAAAAATTACAATAGAAATAACTAAATCCTTCACTGTTTTTACAGAGTTAAATTTGTCCAGGATATTCATTTTTAAAAGCCTCCTTTAATAGTATTACCCATATTATAGCAGATTAGGGAGAAAAAGGGAAGCG
Source organism: uncultured Lachnospiraceae bacterium (assembly GCA_910577175.1). Classification (GTDB taxonomy): domain Bacteria; phylum Bacillota; class Clostridia; order Lachnospirales; family Lachnospiraceae; genus SIG307. Next base: position 71,852 of record CAJTLU010000012.1, read on the forward strand.
TATTCTGAAATTTCTTGCCGAAACTGGCAAACAGAGGAAGGAAAAGACGGGAAAGGAACGGTCATGGCAGAAAAAAAACCAAAGAAGAGAACAACAGAAAAGCAGTGCAGGGAACAGAAGCAGGCATATGCAAAACGTGTTTTGGAGCTTTTGGACCAGGAATATACGACGGAGTACCGGTGCTATCTGAACCACGAAAACGCGTGGCAGCTCTTGTTTGCTACAATTTTAAGCGCCCAATGCACCGATGCACGGGTGAATCTGGTGACAGCGGAGCTATTCCAAAAATATGACAGCATAGAAGCATTTGCAAAGGCGGATTTGAAAGAACTGGAGGAGGATATCCGTCCTACCGGCTTTTTTCATAATAAGGCGAAAAACCTGATTGGCTGTGCCAGAATGCTGTCAGAGGAGTATGGCGGCGAGGTGCCGGATTCCCTGGAGGCGCTGATAAAGCTGCCGGGCGTAGGGCGGAAAACCGCCAATGTCATCCGCGGTAATATTTATCATCAGCCGAGTATTGTAGTGGACACGCATGTAAAACGGATTTCGCGCAAGCTTAAATTTACGGAAAGCGATGACCCGGTAAAGATAGAGTTTGAGCTTATGGAGCTCTTGCCGGAGGATCACTGGATTTTATATAACATTCATATTATACGGCTGGGACGTACCATTTGTACGGCGCGTTCCCCGAAGTGTGCAGAGTGCTTTTTGCGGAAGGAGTGTCCTTCCTGTCCGACGGAGAAAAAGAAAGGAAACTGACGATGCGGTTTACGGCAATTGATATAGAGACAACCGGGCTTTCGCCAAAGAAGGAAAAAATCATTGAAATCGGCGCGGTAAGGTATGAAGACGGGGTGCGGACGGCGGAATTTTCCACCCTGGTGCATCTGCAGAATGCAGAGCTGCCGGAGCGGATTACGGCATTGACAGGAATTACGGAAGAAATGTTAAAGGATGCGCCGAAAGAGACAGATGCAATGCGCTCCCTGCTGCATTTTTTAGATGGAGAACAGGTTCTGCTCGGACATAATATACCATTTGACTATAGCTTTTTAAAGGCGGCGGCGGAACGTATGGGGGAAGTGTTCGAATATCAGGGAATTGATACCCTGGCGCTGGCAAGGCAGTGCAGACCGGAGCTGCAAAGCAGGACGCTGACGGCAATGTGCGAAGAATATGCAATTACAACTGAGTGTGCCCACCGGGCAGAGGAGGATGCCGTAGCAGCAGCGAAGCTATACTTTCATTTGTGGGAACGTTTTTCAGAAACGCATGCGGCGCATTTCCTGCCAAGACCGTTAGAGTACCGGCCGAAAAAGGCAGAACCGGCAACAAAGCGGCAGTGCAGCTATCTGAAGGCACTGATTGACGCCCATGAGCCTGCACTTGTGCCCGATTATGAGAACCTGACCAAAAGTGAAGCCTCCCGGCTGATTGATAAGCTTCTATCAAAATACGGACGAAGCATATAAAGCGGAAGGCTTTTGTGTATGGTGCAGCCTGCGGACAGGACAGAAGCGACAGCTCTTTGGACTACCGGGACTCCGTCCGCTCCAGTATCCGGTCTAAGTCTCTCAGAATCGATGGTTTCATCAGGGTAGAGAGCTGTTCTGCGGATTCCCGTAATGCGGAGATTTTCTGAAGCTCACCGGTTTTCTCGTAAAGTGAGGCAAGCAGAGTATAGGTGCCTGCAATGTCTGAACCGATGCTGACGGCATAAGACAGAACCGTGACGGCGTCTTCCGGCTCTCCGGCGGAGACTAACAGCGTACCCCATTTTTGCAGGGCGCATATCAGCGCCGTAAAGTTCTGGTCGCAGGCGCTAAGCGGTTCAAGGTTTGCCGTGCCGTAGGTAAAGCGCAGGTCCGTATTTGAGATACCGGACAAATTCAGGATTTTGCCTTTGGAGAGCGCACAAATGGTATATTCGGTATCAGCCAGCTCTTCGGAAAGTGGAGCGCTGTATTCCGGTGAAAAGGAATAGGCACTCTCTTGTACCGCCTCCGGAAGCGCAGAAGAGCTGTCTCCGGTATCAGGAACTGCGGAAAGTTCCTGGGCTTCCGGGGAAAGCCGTACTGGTTCGCCCGGACCAGGAGTAAAGAAGCGGAACGGGAGCGAGGCATACGGAATTACAAGGTAGTCCAGGGAGGAGATGTCCTTTCTGGGAATGAACTGGGATTCCCGCTCCCGGCGCCAGAACTCTTCGGAAGCGCTTTTTGTATTTTTCTGGCGGGACTTGCCAAAATGCATAAAAACCAGTATAATAAGTGTCAAACCAAATAAAACAAACATTTTATCACAACCTTTCAGGAAAAGAGGTGTATTTATGTATAACAAAAAAACAAAAAAAATTATTGCGGCGGTAATTGCCGGAATTTTGATATTAACAATGATTATTCCGTTATTTGCTTCCATGCTCCGGTAAATGCAGTATCCATCTGAGGAAGCGCTGATAAAATCGCCGCTTCCTCAGAGCCTCTGGCGGATGCACACGGATTTGCCACAGAATATGCTGCTTCGCAGCGTAAATCCGGTGTGGGAACCCAGGTCTGCCTTGTGTTTATCTATAAAACAATTTTGTATACTCCGTTTGTGTATCTGCGATATTATACAAAAACTAATTCTCCTATTTTTTTGTAGATTGCAACATGCTTTTCACAAATAACCATCAATATTCATTACGACCAGATTGCCCTCGCCGTTTTTGGTGATATAAATCGGCTCTTTCGTGTTTTTCGCTAAGTCTGAGATTACGCCATATTCATTTCTTAAGGCTGCAGATGCCTTTATTATCATTGCAATCCCCCCATATCATTTTTACGATATAATTATATCATGGGTTTTTTATGCTGTAAATAGTATTCCATTAGAGATTTTGTTTGACAAAGAGGGAGAGAATAGCGGCGCTTGTTCCTATCATATAGTAAATAGTAAAGGGAAAGATGTTGGTTCCGGAGGGCGTATGGCGAGGAAGCTTCTGGGATGGTTTCTTTTGGGCGGTATGGTTCTCTTTCTGGCTGTTATGGCAGCGGGAAGCGTGATTAAAATAAATTGCAGCGGGCGGATTGCTCCCGGTGTATGGCTTTTCGGAGAGGACTTTTCCGGGATGAGCCGGGCAGAAGCGGAGACGGCGGTGGCGGAGGGTGTGCCGGAGGTACGCTTAGAGCTGAGCTGTCCGATTCTTCCCGAAATGCGTGCGGAGGCGGAAGAAAAAATACGGCAGGCAGGGTATGATATGAGAAATGACATTTCTGTAAGAATCAACGGGAATGAATGGTGTCTGACCGCGAAAGTACCTATGATAAAAGTGCTTACCGAGGAAACCATGGAACGTCTGGTTGCCTGCAGCGAAGAGGTGACGATGTGGGAATGGCTTTATGCGGCAGTGTTCAGACGCCCGCTTTATATCCGGCAGTCAGAAGCGGCATTTGCGTGGGAGGAGGAGCGCTTTTTGGAGCTGCTTTCTGTCTGTGCGGAGCTGTTAGGGCGCGAAAAGCAGGAGGCGGCTGTTGAATGGAACGACGGGACGATTCTTGTCCGAGAGAGCCGGACCGGTTTCCGGATTGATACCGGAAAAATAAAAGAGGAAGCAGAAGGCGTATTTGCGCAGGTACTTGAAAAAATAGAGTGTACGCCGGCAAAAGGGGTAGTCGTCCGGATATCGCTTGGCGGTACGGCTGTGATGCCCGGACTTTCCACGGCAAAGGCAAAAAAATGTGATACGAAGATTGCCGAATTTACGACATGGTATCAGGGAGCCGGGAGCGGAAGGGCACAGAATATAGCTGCCGGGGCAAGTCATCTGAATCAGTGCGTAATTCTGCCGCAAGAGGAATTTTCTACCGCGGAAGCGCTGATGCCCTTTACGGAGGGAAATGGCTATACGGCAGGAGGTACTTATGTAAACGGGGCACTTTCGGAAAGTATTGGCGGCGGTGTGTGCCAGCTCTCCACAACCTTGTACAATGCCCTGCTCCGGACAAAGCTTATGATTACTGAGCGTTATGCCCATTCGATGCCGGTAGGCTATATTCCGCCGGGGCAGGATGCCGCCATTGCAGGGGACTATAAGGATTTAAAGTTTAAAAATACGACAGACGCACCGGTGCTTCTTCTTTGCGAGGCAACGGGAGAGGAAGTAAAGGTTACACTGTATGGGACGGCGGAGGCGGTACGTCCGGATGTGAAAATGGAAAGTGTGATTGTGGAAGAAAACGAAAACGGAATGACAGTAGAGGTATACCGTCTGGAACAGACGGAAGAGGGACTCCTCTCACGGGAGCTGGTCAGCCTGAATAAGTACCTGTACTTAAAAAAGGAAAACAGATAATAAAACGATAAAAAACTTTGCAAAAATTTTTCCACTTTGCTCTAAAGTTTCTTTTTGGCACATCCGATATAGTAGGTGTAAGGACAAAACACTTGTCCGGCAGGGGTCGACAGACTTCCCTGTAAGGCAGAGACTCAAATCCTAGGTGAGTTACCTGCCAAGACAAACAACTCAGGATTAAAGCGACCCGAAAGGATTCGGGGAGCTTCATCCCTCATAATGAGCGGATGGAATCAATATAAGGAGGTATAATTTTATGAGTATGGTAGTTCAACACAACATGCAGGCAATGAATGCCAACAGACAGTTAGGAATCGCAACAGGTGCATTAAGCAAGTCCACAGAGAAGCTTTCTTCCGGTTACAGAATCAACCGTGCAGCAGATGATGCAGCAGGTCTTGCAATTTCCGAGAAGATGAGAAGCCAGATCAGAGGTCTGAATCAGGCTTCCACCAATGCACAGGACGGTATTTCTCTTATCCAGACCGCTGAGGGTGCTCTGAATGAGTCCCACTCCATTCTTCAGAGAATGAGAGAGCTTGCTGTACAGGCAGCCAACGGAACCGAGACTGATGAAGACCGTTCCAACCTTCAGGATGAGGTTGCTCAGCTTCAGGAAGAGTTAGACCGTATCGCTGAGACCACCGAGTTCAACACCATGAAGCTGTTAGATGGTTCTTTCAGCGGCAATTCCGCAAGTAAGACCGGTTCTGGCCCGAAGTATGGTGCATATGACGGTGAGATTGGTGCGTTCGTTACTTCTGATGTAGTAGGTGTTACGGTAGCAACCAATACCGCAGCAACCGCAGGCGGTGAGTCTGCAGTTTGGGATGCAGCAGGTACGACGTTAACCCTGAATCTTGCAGCAAATAAGACCTATTCCCAGAATGAAATCGATGCTTTAATTAAGAATGCAAAGCAGGAGGATTCCAACGCAACCAATAGCCCGGCAAATGTTACCGTTAAGTTTGCAAACGGCGTTTATACGGCTGCTGGCGATACCACTGGTCAGGCAACTGTTGCAGGCGTAAAGGCAGAGAAGAAGGATCAGGCTATTACGGACTTCGCTACCTTAGGTGTAGGCGCAGACAAGATTAGCATTACTGCAAATAAGTACGGCGCAGACATGAACATTACGATTGACATTACCTTTGATGCAGAAGAGGGTAAGGAAGAGGCAACGTTAGCTACCGCACCGGTATACGATATGACCGGAGCTGATATTGCTGGTGCTATCACGAAGAATGCTGGTTATGAGTTAAAGCTTCAGACTGGTAAGGAGTACACTGCACAGGATATCGAAGATATTCTTAAGAAGGCAGGCATTGATGTTTCCGTTACGCTGAGCGGCAATACCCCGGATGAGCCGAACACCATTATGATGACGAGCAAAGATGCAGGTAAGACTACAGTTACCTTAGCAGGTGGTACAGGACTTGGCGATGAGGATGCATTCTTTACCCAGCCGAAGTATGACACTGGTTCCGCAACTGGCGGCATGAAGCTGCAGGTTGGTGCAAACGAGGGTCAGACCATCAGCTTTAACATTGATAACATGGGCGCTGCTGCTCTTGGCGTAAATGGTACGAATGTACGTATTGATGAGCAGGATAAGGCTTCTGCTTCTATCTCTGCAATCGACAAGGCAATCGGTAAGGTTTCCAAGCAGCGTTCCGCACTCGGTGCTGTTCAGAACCGTCTGGAGCACACCATTGCAAACCTCGATACCGCAGCTGAGAACCTGCAGACCGCAGAGTCTCGTATCCGTGATATCGACATGGCTAAGGAAATGGTTGAGTACAGCAAGAACAACATTCTGTCTCAGGCATCCCAGTCCATGCTGGCTCAGGCTAACCAGTCTAACCAGGGCGTTCTTTCCTTACTTGGCTAATTGCCTCGCAGGACAACGAATACGCATAATTTGCTTTTTTGAAGGGGGCGCGCACCTAGGAGTGCGCCCCCTTTTTTCGTGCAGGCAAAGCGAGCATTTTGGCAGTTTTGGAAGCTTGCTTTGCCTGCACGAAAAAATATATTTCTGCGAGGTAGAAGACACTCTGCAAAGGGTGCGGGAGTTTAAGATTTTTCTTGCCTTTTTCCCGAAATCATGCTATCCTAAATGCAAAGCATATTTTCTTTTTTCAGATACAGGGGTTCCTCCCTGTATTCTCTATCCAAGTCTTAACAGGCGGTGAAAGAGTCATAAGTAAAACATAGATTACAATATCCTGACCCTTTTTATGTCCGTTTCTTTTAGAAAATTCATGCTTTCCCATTCATTTATTTAAGCAGGAGTTTTCTAAAAGACCAGAGAGACTCCTGACTATTACTACAGGAGGATTCATGGGAGACAGACAAGAAAAGAAAACCAGCCGGAATAGCAAAGAACGTCCGGGCAGGAAAGCCGGGCAGAAAAGGCTGTTCCAGTGGCATCCTGCATTCTTTGCAGGGCTGCTATACTGGCAGAGGAAGACTTCTGAAAATGGTGGAAGAAAAAGTGTCAGAGAAGATAGAAGAACAGAAAAAACTGGCGGAAGGAAGCGGAAGGTCTTTAAAGACAGGACAGTATATAGAAGGAGGACTTGGCATGAATGGCAGTACACGTCCGGTATTGAGTATTTCGATGCTGGTATCCAATGGCCGGAGGGATACGATTGAAAGGTGTATGGAGTCGCTGGTTCCGCTGCGGAGGGCAGTACCCAGTGAGCTGATTCTTGTGGATACCGGCTGTACTGACGGTTCTATTGAAATAGCGGCAAGCTATGCGGACAAGGTGGTGAAGTTTACCTGGTGTAATGATTTTTCGGCGGCACGGAATGCCGGGCTTTGTGAATGTACCGGGGAATGGTTTTTGTATTTGGATGATGACGAATGGTTTGAGGATGTAACGGAGTTAATCGAGTTCTTTCAAGGACAGGAGCGGAAGCATTGTGATGCGCTGTGGTATCTGCAGCGGAATTATACGGACCTTGAGGGAGCAGGCTATACAGATACTTATGTAGGAAGAGTGGTAAGGCTTACGCCGGAGACAAGGTTTCATGGAAAAATCCATGAATGGCTGGAGCCTGTGCCACGGATGATTAAGAAAACAAATGCTTATGTGCATCATTATGGCTATATCTATAAAAATGAAGAGGAACGGCAGAGGCATCTGCAGCGGAATTTAAGTTTGGAAGAGGAAGCGGTCAGGGAGAATCCGGACGATATCCGTATGTGCTGCCAGCTGGTGCAGGAGTACCGCGCGGCAAAGCGCTATGACGATGCCCGGAAGCTTTGCAGGACGACATTGGAAACGACAAAATATCCTGTGGAAAATTCGTTTGTGCAGGCTTTGCTTCTGGTTCTTCCAAAGATTGATACCGAGCAGGAGAATTATCAGAACGCAGTGGAGGAGTTTGAGCGGCTGGAACGGGAAGCGGTACTGCTGCATCAGACAAAGCTCGGGCTTTCTTTTGAGAAGGCGCGGGCGCTTGAAAAGCTGGGACGGAAGGAAGAAATGTTCCAGGCATGTAAAGATTACCTGGAGGAATATGACACAGTACCAAAGGCAGGGGCTCCTGCAGAGCTGCCTGTCATGGATTTTGCGCACTATTGTTCCCGGTTTTGCAGACAGAAGGTAGTAAAGCTCGGAGTCAGGGGAGTTTTGAAAAACGAGGATTATACGCCGGCGGAGTATTTTTTTGAAAAGGCTGACTGGACATATGAGAAAGGAACTACAGCAGAGTTTGTGCCTGCCCTGTTGCAGTGCTACATAAAAAGCGGTAATGCAGCGTTGCTGACAAAGAATCTGCCGCGTATTTTGGAGGTAGAAGATTTGCGGATACCGGTGTCCGCGGCGCTTTTCTCAGTCTACGAACAATATCCCGAAAAGAGGAATCTGCTTGCTGCAGACTTAGAACCATTAGCTCTTCGGAGTGGGAATTTTGCATTTTTTCATCTGCTTTTCACTGAGGCAAGGGGAATTACTACGCAGCAGGATGTAACAGACTATTATGAAAAGAGTGACCGGAAGTACGATGCAGAGGTCGCGGCGTTGCTTTTTTTGAATGCAGAGCTGTTTCCGAAGGTGCTGGAGACACTTTCCATAGAGCTTTATACGGAAGCGGCAGGCTTACTTCTCAAGGAAATGGACAGGGCTGCGGTAGAAGGGCTCTGGCAGCATCTTCCGGAGGGAGAGGCATATTATCCGGAAGAGAAAAAGGGCTTTTGGCGCTACACCGTGATGGCGACAGCAGAAAAGCGGCTGGTACTAGCAGCCGGAAGTGTCGGGCAGGCTACCGTGCCGGAGCAGGGCCTTGGACTAAGGGAGGCTTTGGACGATTATATTGCAGCAGTAAAGCAGTACAGTGAGGCATTCTACCGTCCGGAGCTTCTTACTGTGGCAGGTGCGGTAGTGCTTCCTGCCAATATCCGTTTTTCCTATGCTATGGAGCAGGCGCTGGCGGCAGAAGACAATATGGCAGTCTGGGGAGAGGGAATGAAACAGGCTGCAAAGGAATATCCAGCAATGCTTCCGGTAGTCCGGGGGCTGTTAGCAGAAAGAAAAAGGGCAGAGGCGGCGCAGAAGAGCAGAAAGAGCAGTACGGCGGCGCCTGCCGGAAATGCGCAGAGGGAGCTGCTTGCGCTGGCAGGGCAATTAAAGGGAATGGTGCAAACGCTTTTTCGGGAAGGAAAGGCAGAGGAGGCAACTGCAATTCTTTCCGAGCTTGCCACGATGCTGCCGGACGATGAAGAAGTAAAGGAATTATTGAAAAACAGCTGCACAACGGGAAAGAAAGAGTAAGGGATGCAGAACGGAAGGAAAGAGAAGGCTATGGCAGAGATTACAATAATAACCATGGCGCGCAATCCGGGAAAATATATTTTTCCCTGTGTTGACAGCGTATTGGGACAGACATTTTGCGATTTTGAATATGTAATTATAGATAATGCATCTTCCGATGGGACAAAGGAAGTGTTAGAGGAGTATGCGGCGAAGGATAAAAGGGTAAGGCTGTACCGGAATGAAAAGAATAACATCGGTGTGATTGAGGCAGTAGACCTTTATGTAACAACAGAGTATTTTATGGTCTTGGACCATGATGATTATTTAGAACCGGATGCGACGGAAGTACTTTATGAAGCTGCGGTAAAAGACAATCTGGATATTGTGTTCGGCAGGTGCGGGATGATAAATACAAAGGATGAACCGCTTGGGGAGGCCGGAGTAAACAGGAAGCTTTCCTTTAATGAAAGGGAGCTGATACAATATTTTGACATACTGTATTGGCAGCTCCGGACGCACTGGGGAAAAATAATAAGAACCAGTCTGATGCAGCATGTTGACCGAGGCACTTTAAAAAAGATTGAGTCTTCGGGATATGCCTGGGATACGGTAATTATTTTAAGCATAGCATTTGCCGCAAAGCGCATGGGAACGGTAGATAAGGTACTGCACCATTACCGGCTTCATGGGAATACGGACAGCCATACCTACAACAGACAGCGCTTTTTATCAGACTGGGTCGTGCTCGATATGGCGAGAGACCTGCTCTCCGGACGAGACGGTCTTACACTGAAAAATGAAGTATATTTGTTCCGGGTGTATTATAATGCTATTTCGGACACCATGCAGCTGGCAGTGAAAAGCAACTGTGCAGCAGAAGAAAAGTGCGAAGTCATTGAAGAAATCATTACCAAAGAGCAGACGGTACAGATGTACGGAATGTTAAAGCAGTTTGTGCCGGAAGATAGAACGGCATTTACGGATAAGTTCGGAAAAGAAATTGCCCTTTTGTATGCCGGGGAGAGAGCAGCCAAGAACGGCGACAGGCTTATATTGGCATGGATACGCCTTCTTTACGGGAGAGAAGCCTTACAGGAGCAGGAATTTGCAGTGCTGTGTGCGAAGCATAAGGCAGTGCTTTTATTGCTTTGTATCGGACGAGAGCAAGAAGCATATCAGGAAATGAAGCAGGAGGTATTCTGCGAGGAATGTCCGGAGTTATTTCTTGCAGTTGCTTTGGAGCAGGAGAAAAATGTAAAGAAAATAGCGCAGATTATATGTTCTGTTGGAAAGAAACGGCCGGATATTTATAAAAAGGTAACGAATGTAACGGTTGTTCTAATTGGGCAGAATCTGCTTCTGTCTGACGCAGAGGCGCCTGTCTGGGAGGAAAATCCCGACATTGTTGCCGCAGTGTGTGCAGAGGAATATCTGGCGGCGGAAGAGCTTTGCCTGGAACGTCTAAAAATGGAGCAATGGCAGAGAAGCGGCGGAATTTTGGAACTGGCAGTTTCGCTTGCCGCTATTTTAGAGGAAGCGGAATTGTTTGTACTGTTAAAGAAATGCAGCTGTGAGTATCTGTTTCGTGAAGGAAAAACAGAAGAAGCGAAAGCCGCACTGGCAGATCTGGAGGAAATGTGTCCGAACGACGAAGAAGTACAAGCGTTAAAAGGTTCCTTTACGGCCGGGTAAGGCTTCGGACCGGACCGGCAAAAGAGAAAATGCTTTAAACGGAGGGATGTTAATGCCGGATAAAATAGCAGTGACACGTTCTTCTATGCCTGCATACGAAGAGTATTGTGAAGAGATTAAAGAAATGTGGGACAGCCGGTGGCTGACCAATATGGGCACAAAACATAAAAAGTTCCAGAACGAACTGGAAGAGTTTCTCGGAGTGGAAGCAATTGATTTGTTTACCAACGGACATATGGCATTAGAGCTTTCCCTGCAGGCATTGAATATAACCGGGGAAGTAATAACTACGCCGTTTACCTTTGCCTCTACGACACATGCGATTGTCCGGAACAGACTGGAGCCGGTGTTTTGCGATATATCGCCGGTGGACTTTACCATTGATGTTTCACAGATAGAAAGCCTGATTACAGAAAAGACCTGTGCGATTGTGCCGGTGCATGTGTATGGAAATGTCTGCAATGTGGAGGAAATCTCCCGGATTGCGCAAAAACATCATTTGAGGGTTATCTACGACGCGGCACACGCTTTTGGTGTAACCTACCGGGGAAAGGGAATCGGCTCCTATGGAGATGTTTCCTGCTTCAGCTTTCATGCGAGTAAGGTATTCCATTCCATTGAGGGAGGGGCAGCAAGCTTCCATGACCCGGAGCTTGGTCTGGACTTATACCGGTTAAAGAACTTTGGAATCCGCGGGCCGGAGGTAGTAGATGGCGTGGGAGCGAATGCGAAGATGAATGAATTCTGTGCAGCAATGGGAATCTGCAATTTACGGCATATCCGGGAAGAGATTGCAAAGCGGAAAGTGGTGGTAGAACGGTATCGCAGTCATCTGGAAGGGGTTGCGGGGATACGCCTGAATCCGGTACAGGAGGGCGTGGAGACAAATTATGCCTATTTTCCGGTAGTGTTTGAAGCGGAGCAATTCGGAGCAGACCGCGATGAAGTATTTATGAATTTAGAGGAACACGGAATTATGGCAAGGAAATATTTTTATCCATTGACAAGTTTGTTTGACTGCTTCCGGGGAAAGTATGTTGCGGCGCGGACGCCGGTTGCAGCACATATTGCCGGAAGTGTGTTGACACTTCCGCTTTACGCGGAATTAAGCCTGGAGGACGTGGACCGGATTTGTGAAATTGTATTGCAATGCAGAAAGTAACAGTAGTCGGAGAAGCTTACAGGAGGGCTAGGAAAGAAGGGAGTCCCGGATGGACAGAGAAAATATTATATTGGTAAATGCCCACTGGAGCAATCATGGAGATGAAGCAGCGGTACGGGCAGTCATAGAAGAAATACATAAGCAGAAACCGGATGCCCGTGTGTTTATGATGATAAAGGATAAGAAGAAGGTAAAGGGAAGCATTCTTGTAAAAAACCGTCCGGTCCGGTGCATTGCAAATCAGTTTCTGCCGAACTCTGTGGACTATGTGGTACAATTACTTTCCAAAGGAAGAGTAGGAAGAAATCCTGCCATGAAACGGTTTTTAACCTTGTTAGGAAAGGCAGATTTTATTATTTATGCACCCGGCGGCTCTGTAATAAATGACCGGTTCTGGTGGAGGAAGCAGTTAGAGTATATGCTTCCGCTGTGGTATGCAAGGCTTTATAAGAAACCGCTTTATGTAGCATCTCCGTCGGTAGGACCATTTGAAGCAAAGTATAAAATCCGGAATTTTTTCAGAAGGCGGCTGTTTTCCGGAGTGAAGTATCTTTTTGTGCGGGAACGGATGTCATATGAGTTTCTAAAGGAAATAGGGGCAGCGGGAAACGCGAGGGTTACGATTGACTCTGCGTTCTGTTCGGAGGTGGATACGAAAGCACAGGAGGAGCTTTTCTATGCAGAGGAGTCCTTATCTGCGTTTATGGAACGCTATCCGAAGGTGGTCGGAGTGACGATAACGGAGCTTGACTGGAATGTAAAGTATAAAGATAAGGATATTGCGCAGGAAATCCGGAGTGCAATGCAGGGCTTTCTGGAGTTTTTGCAGCAGTCGGGGTATGGCGTCCTATTGATTCCGCAGTTATTTGAAAACCAGGATGATTGTACTTTGCTTGAAACGTATCGGAACAGAAGGGAGAATATGCTTGTATTAAATCCGGAATATTCCGCAGACTTTCAGCAATATCTGATTTCCCGGCTGTATCTGGTCGTCGGAATGCGCTATCATTCTAATATTTTTTCGGCTAAAATGGGAGTGCCGTTTCTGCCGGTAATCTACGAAGAAAAAATGGAGTCCTTTGTCCGCGAGGCAGGGCTGTTGCAATATGCGGTACAGGCGGAGAAAATCAGCGCAGATTCTTTAAAAGAACAGTTCCTGCGTATCGTAGGTGAGCATGACGTCTATAAGGAAATACTTCGCGGGAAAAGGGAAGAATGGGCAAAAAGAGCAGAGCGTACAAAGAAAAGCCTGAGGGACTTTTTTATAGAAAATAGAAAGCGGTAGGTTTTTATAACGAGAGGAGACAGAAAATGGAACGGGAAGAAAAGTATCTGGCATTTTTAAAAGAAGACAAGGGAAAAAATCATGGTCTTATCGTGAATCAGCTGAAGGAAGTAGAAGCAATAATGGAAGAGCCGGTATTGACAGAAGGATTCCGGGAAGGGTATCTGACGAATCTGCTGACCTTTGCGACAAGGCATTCTGCATTTTATAAAAAATATGAAAATTTTAAGAGTATAGAAGACTTTCCGCTTGTAGACAAGGATATCCTGCGGGAAAACTGGAATGAAGTGCTGGTGCCTGAGTTGAAAGGCAGAGACGATAATAAGGAAAAGAGAACGAGCGGCTCAACAGGAACCCCGTTTGTTATTTTATGGGACCGCAGGAAGCATTCCAGGATGATTGCGGATATTAAATATTTTGCCAAAATGGGAGGCTGTGAATCGCACGAAAGAATCGTATGCTTAGTAGTCAATGATAAGGTAGTGCCTCCGGCAGAGAAAATGGAAAGAGATAATGTCTATACGATACAATGCGGGTATTTTGATGATGTATCCATAGAAAAGCTGTTGAAGGAAGTAGAATCCTATCAGCCTAAAATGGTAATAGCATATAGCTCTATGTGGGATGCAATCGCAAACTTTATTTATGAAGGCAAGGCAGGAAACTGTGCATTAAAGCTGTCGTCCATTATGGCAGAGGCGGAAGGCCTGAAGGAGCGCACAAGGAAGATTCTGGAGGACTATTTTCAATGTCCGGTTTACTCAAGATATGGAAATGAGGAATGTGGGACAATGGCGCAGGAAGACGGAACCGGGTACGGGCATCGTGTGAATAATGCCAGCTATTACGTCGAGGTGCTGGATATGGAACAGGATGTACCGGCAAAAGAAGGTGAAATCGGAAGAGTTGTGATAACGGATTTATTTAACTATGCGTTTCCTATGATCCGGTATGAAAACGGTGACCTCGCCATTAAAAAAAGCTTAAGTGACGGAAGGGTTTACTTAAGCGATGTTGTAGGAAGAAAAGTAGATATGCTGTATACGACAGACGGGAGAATGGTGAACTGGTTAAGAAGCCTGATTTTTATGAAGCGTTTTCTGGATATTAAGCAGTTTCAGATTATACAGGAAACAGAAACAAAATTTGTGTGGGTATTAAATACGGAAAATCATAGCTACGAAGAGATTATTGTAAAAGAATCAAAGGAAGTATTCGGCGAAGACAGCCAGTATGAATTCCGCTATGTAAATGAAATACCTAAGATGAGAAGCGGAAAGACACAAATGACAATTTGTAAGCTTAAAAAATAAAGGGGATAAAACCGGTATGCAAAAGGTATTGTTGTTATGCACAAGTCACAATGATCTTGGATTAGTACGGGCATTGCGGAAGCTGGGATATTATATTATAGCGACCGGAAACAGGGAAAACTCTCCCGGTGAAAAATGGGCAGACAAGTATATTAAGGCGGACTATTCGGATAAGGAGCTGATTTTGTCCATTGCACAGGAGGAGAAGATAGACGCTGTCTGCCAGTGCTGTAACGATTTCGGAGTGTATACGGCGGCGTATGTGGCAGAGAGGCTTGGTCTGCCGGGCTATGATTCGTATGAAACAACGCTGCTGCTGCATAACAAGGACAGATTTAAGCGCTTTGCAAAACAGGAGGGAATCCAGACCCCGCTTTCGGAGTCCTTTACTGAGAAGGAGGCGGCATTCCGCGCACTGGAACGGGCGGAATATCCTATTATAGTCAAGCCTGTGGATGCCAGTGCAGGAAACGGAATCAATAAGGCCTGCAGTCAGGAGGAAGCAGTCCGGGCAGTCGGGGAGGCTTTTGATAAATCCAGAGCCGGGAGAATTGTTATGGAGCCGTATATAGAAGGTTCACAGCACGGCTTCTGTACCTTTTTAGTCAACCAAAAGGTAGTATGCTTCTGCAGCAATAACGAATACTCCATTTTGAATCCTTACAGGGTCGAGATTGACACATATCCTGCGGATGGATGGCAGAAAGCGGCGCCCGTCCTGATAGCCCAGATTGAGAAAATTGCGGGTGCCCTGAAGCTGAAGGATGGAATTTTTCATTTGCAATATATTATGAAAGATGGTGTGCCGTGGATTATCGAGGTGATGCGGCGGGTGTTAGGAAATATGTATTCCGTTCCGGCAAATATGTTAAACGGCATCGACTGGGATTACTGGGAGACAAGGGCAAAGTGCGGGCTCGACTGCGGCGGAATCCCGCGGACGGCTGTCCAGGAGGGCTTTTTTGCGTATAAAACGATAATGGCAGAGAAAAACGGAACAATCGGTGAAATCGTAGTTCCAAAGGAGTATCAGAGATATCTCTTTCATCAGTTTATGCTGCTTAGGGCAGGAGACCGGATAACGGATTATAAAAAGGAACCGGTCGGCTTTTTATTTATGATGTTTTCAAATGCGGAGGAAATGAAGCAGGTACTGGTAACGGAATATAGGTGCAATTTGGTAAAAATGGTCTGAAAAGGAGGCTGCATGAACGAAAAAGGTGAGGTTTGTCTGGGAGTGGCAGGCGCCGGCCGGGCAACAGAATTACATATGAATGCGTTAAAGAGATTCAGCGGAGTGCCGGTTTGCTATAAGCGTATTGTGGCAAGAAGACCGGAGCAGGTAAATGCTGCGAAGGTAAAGTATG
This sequence comes from uncultured Lachnospiraceae bacterium, assembly GCA_910577175.1. GTDB lineage: Bacteria > Bacillota > Clostridia > Lachnospirales > Lachnospiraceae > SIG307. The sequence goes on from CAJTLU010000012.1 coordinate 87,766, forward strand.
GCTTTGCAGAAGCCTCGCTGGAGTTTCAGGACTTATTAGACGACCCGGAAATTGATGTAATCGATATTTGCACACCGCCTTATCTGCATGAAAAGATGATAGAAGAGGCCATGCTGGCGGGGAAGCATGTAATTTGTGAAAAGCCGCTGAGCGGATATTTCGGGAAGAAAACAGACCAAAAGCCGATAGGACTTCATGTACCGAAGGCGGTTATGTACGAGGAGCTTCTGGCTTCTCTTGACCGGCTGCGCGGCATTGTGAAAGCCTCCGGGAAGAAGTTTATGTATGCCGAGAATTTTGTATATGCCCCGGCGATTGTAAAGGCGGGGGAGATTATAAGAAAAAAGAAAAGCAGAATCCTGTTTGCAAAGGGAGAGGAGAGCTTAAAGGGTTCCAGCTCGCCGGTGGCAGGAGAATGGGATAAAACGGGCGGAGGAACCTTTATCAGAACCGGCGCCCATCCGCTGTCGGCGATTTTGTGGATGAAACGAATCGAGGCGGAAGCAAGGGGAGAGGAAATCACCGTAACAAGCGTGTTTGCCGATATGGAGACGGTTACGAAGGGGTTATCGGAATATGAGCACAGGCATATTGCTGCGAATCCGCTGGATGTAGAGGACTGCGGGACAGTTCTTCTGCAGTTTTCAGATAAATCAAGGGCAGTCATTATTGCAACCGATACCCTGCTTGGCGGAAGTAAAAATTATGTGGAGTTTTATTGTAATGATGCGGTAATCAATTGTAAGCTGACGATGTCGGATTTGATGGATACCTATTTTTTGGATGAGGAGCGGCTGGAGGATGTCTATTTGTCGGAGATGCTTCCATCAAAAACAGGCTGGAATCATCCGTTTCTGGAGGATGAGATTATCCGGGGTTATACGGATGAAATGCGGGATTTTATTGAATCCGTATATTTTGACAGGGAGCCGAGGTCAGGCTTTGAACTTGCATATGATACAATCAAAATTATCTATGCTGCGTATAAATCGGCAGAGGCCGGAAGCGTAGTCAGGTTTTGAGGAATACAGCGGGAAACGGAGAAAGGAACCGGAAAAAGGAGAGGTATGGCATTGCGGTATTCAGAAGAACGTAATATACAGATGCTAGTGTATTTAATGAAACAATATGGAATACATAATGTGATTGTATGCCCGGGAGCGGGAAATATCACATTTGTTGCGACGATACAGACAGATCCGTTTTTTCACCTATGGTCTGTGATTGATGAACGCTCTGCCGTGTATATGGCGTGCGGACTGGCCCAGGAAACAGGAGAGCCGGTCTGCGTGAGCGTTACCTGTAATGCTGCGGTAAGAAATGCGATTCCGGGAATGACGGAAGCATATTACAGAAATCTTCCTATCCTGCTTTGTTCCTTCAGCTATAATTTTAATAATATCGGAAATTACTGGCCGCAGGTATTAGATGAGAGTGTCTGGCCAAACGATGCACAGAAGTTTACGGTCGGGATTCCTACGATTCTTAATCCAGAAGAAGAGTGGAAGGCAGGGGTAAATTTGAATCGTGCCATATGCCATCTGCTGCACCAGAATGGCGGACCGGTTCATATTGTTTGCGAAACGCGGTTTAGTAAAAATTATAAGGAAGGAATGCTGCCGGAGGCTCCGGTAATCGAGGTATGTACGCAAGGAGATTCTTTCCCGGTACTTTCGGGTGGTCCGGTTGGGATTTATGCGGGGAATCATAAGAAATGGAGCGATGTTTTAACAGAAGAGGTTGACCGGTTTTGCGAACTATATGATGCGATTGTCATTTGTGACAATACCAGTAATTATCATGGAAAATACGGGATAAATCCTTCTATCGTATGGAACCAGCAGAAGGTGGAGCCGGAAATGAAACGGTTTGATGTAATTATCCATATTGGCAGCATTTCCGGTTCCTATATTATACCGAAGGCAAACCGTGTATGGCGCGTAGACCGTGACGGTGCGGTAAGGGACGCATTTATGAAGCTGAGCCACGTGTTTGAGGTGGAAGAGGCAGAGTTTTTCCGGGCATACAATGAAAAGGCGATGGCAAAACCGGCAGGGGAAATGAAATTTTACGGAAAATGGAGTAATGCAGTCTGTGAGCTGCGTAAAAACGTTCCGGAGCTGCCGCTTTCCAATGCCTGGATTGCACAACAGTCATCCACGCTTCTGCCGGAAGGCTCCGCAGTTTATTTTGCAATACTGAATACGCTGCGGTGCTGGAATTTATTTGAACTGGCTCCGGGGGTAGATGGATATTCCAATACAGGCGCCTTTGGAATCGATGGAGGTCTGTCTACTTTAATAGGAATGAGTTTTGCAAATCCTGAAAAGCTGTATTTTGGAATATTCGGGGATTTGGGATTCTTTTATGATATGAACGCTCTCGGAAACCGGCATTTAAATCATAATGTCCGTATTCTGGTAGTGAATAATGGAATCGGAACAGAGTTTAAAACCTACAAACATTTTGCGGAACAGTTGGGAGATGAAGTGGATTCGTTTATTGCCGCGCAAGGGCATTTCAATTCGCCGGTTTTATTAAAGCATTATGCGCAGGATTTGGGAATGGAGTATTTTCAAGCGGCATCAAAGGAAGAGTTTTTAAAGGTATATTCCTCCTTTTTTTCTGCTCAGGCAAGGAAAAAGCCGTTGCTTTTTGAAGTTTTCACAAAGAGCAGTGATGAGACAGAAGCATTGAAAAGAATGTACAATATATTATAATACCAAGAAGGACAAATCGGCTTACGAAAGGAGCATACATTGAAAAAATTAGGATTCGGGTTCTTGCGGCCGCCACTCTTAAATAAAAACGATTCGATGAGCTTTGATAAAGAGCAGCTTTGTAAAATGGTAGATATCTTTTTGGAACGTGGATTTACTTACTTTGATACGGCGTATGCGTATCATCGTTCTAAAAATGAAGAACTGCTGCGTGAGGTTTTGGTAGAACGTCATCCGCGAGACAGATTTACAGTTGCGACGAAACTGCCGACAGCCTTTTTAAAAAAGGAAGAGGATTTGGAACGCATTTTTGCAGAGCAGCTTGTAAAATGCGGACTGGAGTATTTTGACTATTACCTGCTGCATTGTCTGAATGTGGATAATTATGCGATTGCACAGAGGCTCCATGCGTTTGATTTTGTCATGCAAAAGAAAAAGGAAGGAAAGGTAAAGACGTTCGGCTTTTCTTATCACGATAATGCGGAGCTGTTAGATAAAATCCTCACGGAGCATCCGGAGGTGGAGTTTGTCCAGCTGCAGATAAATTACCTTGACTGGGAGGACAAGAACATCCAGTCGCGCGCCTGCTATGAGACTGCCGTAAAGCACGGAAAGCAGGTGATTGTCATGGAGCCGGTCAAGGGCGGAACGCTTGCCAACGTGCCGCCTGCTGCGGAAAAGCGGATGAAAGAGTATCACCCGGACTACTCCGTCCCGTCCTGGGCAATCCGCTTCGCCGCGGGGCACGAGAATGTGTTTATGGTACTTAGCGGTATGAGTAATATGGAACAGCTTCTGGATAATACGGACTATATGGAAAATTTTGAACCGCTGAGTAAGGAAGAGATGGATATCGTGATGTACGCACGCGACATTATCCAAAAGGAAACGGTAATTCCTTGTACGGCGTGCCGGTATTGTGTTGACGGCTGCCCGAAGAACATACCGATTCCGGACTATTTTGCCCTCTACAATGCGGAAAAGCGGGAGAAGCCGCGAAAGTTTACGGTGCAGGGCATCTATTATGAGAATTTGACTGCTGCGTATGGCAAGGCGTCGGATTGTATCGGCTGTAAGCAATGTGAACGGCATTGTCCGCAGCATATTGAGATTACAAAGTATTTGAAAGAAGTTGCAGCGGTTTTTGAAACAAAATAAAAACCATATGATATATGAAATTATGTATGCCGCGTATAAATCGGCGGAAGCCGGAAGTATAGTCAGGTTTTGAGGAATATAACGGAGAGAAACCGGACGGGAAGGAGAACCGGATGAGGAACGGATATCTGGAAAGCGGGGATAGAAGTCAATGTTATTGCTGCGGCGCGTGTGCACATTGCTGTCCTCAAGGGGCGATTGAAATGTGGAAGGATGAAGTTGGTTTTGAGTATCCGGTACTGAATCAGAAATTGTGTATCGAATGTGGGGTATGTATGGAAGTATGTCCATTTCATATAGAAAATGGAATAGAAATACATGAGTTGTATGCAGTCGAGCATAGAAAAGAGGAGGTTTTAAGGAAGAGTCAGTCCGGAGGGGTATTTACAGCATTGTCTGATTTTGTACTGAAAAACGGCGGAGCAGTCTATGGTGTAATTACGAATGAGGAGAAGGAAGTAGTTTATGCTAAGGCAGTAACAGAGGAAGAACGTGATAAAATGCGGGGGTCGAAATATGTTCAAAGCAGCATGGATTCTGCAGTGATGGAAGAATTAGCAAAGGATATAGAATCCGGGAAGCCGGTTCTTTTTACCGGAACACCTTGTCAGTGTGCTATGGTTCAGATGAGGTTCGGACAATATGAAAATCTGATAGTTTGTGACTTTATATGCCATGGTACGCCTTCCCAGAAGATTTGGAAAGACTATATCCATGAATGTGAAAAGGAATGGGGACGTATAGAGAGTGTAACCTTTCGGAATAAAGGCTACAGGGGTTTGTCCCATCATTCGGAGAGTATGTTTACTTATGAAGGACAAGAGCATACGTCGACCGTTTTTGCAACTTTATTTTATAGTCATCTGGCACATAAGGAAGGCTGCTTTTCCTGTAAATTTGCAAGTACAAGAAGGTATTCTGATATCACTATGGGAGGATTTCTTGATATCAGGGAGGAGGTTTTTTCAAAGTCCTATGAAGGGAAATATGATGTGTCAATGTTATTTCTCAATAGTGAAAAGGGAAAACGGGTCTTCAGGTTTATAAAGGATTCAGTTCATTGGTGCAAATGTGATATAAAGCATTATAAAAACCAGCCTCGTCTGTATTCGCCTGTAGCCCGGCCGGAGGGTTATGCAGAGTTTTGCAGGGAGGTCTCTTTGGAAGGGATAAAATTATATTATCAGAAAAAACAGGGGGAATTCAATAAGGTTAGAAAAGCATATTATCTGGAGGAGTTTGAAGACGCATTGAAGTAAGGGACCGGAGAGAAGAGAACTCACTGCTCTTTCATTGCCTTGCAGAAGGAGCCGGAGCGTCCTGTCTTTAGGTAAGCTTAAGAAAAACTTTTGTTGAAGTATTGCCGAAATTGTGTATAATGATATTTGGGAATTTGTTTTCAAAATAGGCCGGGACAAGCTCTTTTTCTTTTTGAAAGAGAAAGAAGGAAGGCAAAAGGAGCATGGAAAGATGAATTTTTTACTGGATATTATCCGTGGCATTGTAATCGGGATTGCCAATATTATTCCGGGTGTCAGCGGCGGTACGATGATGGTAACGATGGGGATTTATGATAAGCTGCTTGGTTCGATTACGGGGCTGTTTAAGCAGTTTAAAAAGAGCGTAAAGACGCTGTTTCCGTATTTTATCGGCATGGCAGTCGGAATCGTTGCCTTTGCGTTTTTGCTGACGAAGGTGCTGTTAGTGAAGTTCCCTTTGCCGACGGCGTTTGCGTTTATCGGGCTGATTGCCGGCGGGATTCCGGTGTTGGTAAAAAGGGTAAAGGGTGCAGGAGCGGCGAAAAAGACAAGTGCAAGCGGTGGCTTTGTTTCATGTGTCGTCGTATTTGCGCTGTTTTTTGCGTTGATTATTGGAATGCAGTTTTTAGGAGAGGGCGCGGAAAAGGCAGTTACTCCGTCAGTGCTTTCTGCACTGATTATGCTGGTAATGGGGGTACTTGCAGCTGCGGCAATGGTGGTTCCAGGTGTCAGCGGTTCGCTGCTTTTACTTGCCTTCGGTTATTATAATACGGTAACAGGGGCAGTGACGGAGTTTATTTCTGCGGTGTTTGACTGGAATCTTCCGGTTCTTTTGGAGAAGACTGCAATTCTGTTTCCGTTCGGAATCGGAGTGCTGCTTGGGATTTTCTTTGTGGCAAAGCTGATTGAGTGGCTGTTAGCACACTATGCAAGGCTGACCTATTGCGGTATTTTAGGTCTGGTAGCGGCGTCTCCGGTGCCGGTATTTTTAAATGCCTGGGGAGGAAGCGTTGGTGTCGTTGTAATTCTGGCAAGTGCCGTTACTTTTGGCGCCGGTTTTGCAGTGGCTTATTTTATGGGGAGAGAGTAAAATGAAAAAGAAAAAAGCGGTGTTTATGACAGCGCTGCTGCTTGCGGCGACAGGGCTCACTGCCCTGATTGCAGCAGTGGCGGGGCGGAAAGAAGAAAGGTCCGGACTGCTTTGCGCAACCTCTTTTTACCCGGTGTACCTTCTGGCAGAATCCGTTGCGGAAGGCGCGGCGAATGTGGAGGTAGTGAATCTGACAGAAAATCACGGCGGCTGTATCCATGACTATACGCTGACGACACAGGATATGCGTCTGCTTTCGGACGCGGAGCTGCTTTTGCTAAACGGAGGCGGAATGGAGCTGTTTTTGTCGAAAGCCGCAGAAGATTATAAAAATCTTTTGATTGTAGATACCTCAGAGGGGTATAATTTTTTAGAAGGCACCGTGCATGTGCATGAGAAAGAAGATGGGAATGGAGCACATCCGGAGGAGGCTGCGCAGGACGGCCATTCCCACGCCCTGAACGCCCACCTTTGGCTTGATATCGACGGATATCTGTTCCAACTTTCCAGAATCGAGGAGGCGTTTGTAGCAGCAGACCCGGTACAGGCGGAGCTTTACCGGCGGAATGCCGGGGTCTGCAGGCAGGAGCTTGCAGCGTTGAAGGAGGAGTACGCCGAAGGAAAGCGTCTGCTTTCCGGCAGGGAAACAGTCGTATTCCATGAGGGCTTTGTCTATTTGTTCCGTATGCTTGGAATCGGGACCGTGCATTGTCTTGCGATGGATTCTGATACGCAGATTTCTGCAGGAGAGGCGGCGGAAATTGTGGAGGAATGCAGGCGGCACAGAGTTACGAGGCTGTTTGCAGAGGCGGATTATGAAAAGACCGTTTCAGATACGTTTGCGGCAGAGACAGGCGCCGCCGTGTTCGTACTGGATGCAGTGACGGGCGGAAAAGAGCCGGAAGCTGTATCAGAGGGTACTCTGCCTGCGGGGCTTGCGCGTTACTGCGCAGTGATGCGGAGAAATTTAGAGACGATAAAGCAGGCATATGATTTGCAGTAAGGAGGAAGTATGTTCGGCAGTCGGGAAAAGAAAAAACGGAACAGGGAGCTTAGAAGGCGTGCCGGACATCTTTCGGAGCGTTCTGCCTGCGGGCTGCATTGTATTAAAATGACAGACATCGGAGTGTATGCGGGAAAGACTCCGATTATCGAGCACGTCAACGTACATATCCATTGTGGAAAGCTGACGGCGGTAATCGGACGGAACGGCGCGGGCAAGTCCACACTGATTAAGGCAATTCTCGGAGAGGTACCGCATGAGGGAACGATTGAGTTCCGTGATATGAAGGAAAATAAGGTAAAGAAGCTTCGCATCGGCTATGTGCCGCAGAATCTCAATGTAAAGAGGGATGCGCCGGTCAGCGTGTATGATTTGTTTGCAAGCTGTATCAGCAATGTACCGGTATTCTTATGTCGGAAAAAGGCGTTGTATGATAAGATTTTAAGCCGTCTTGCACTGTTTGAGGCGGAAAATTTGATTGATAAGCGGCTTGGCGATTTATCGGGCGGAGAGTTGCAGCGTGTGCTGCTTTCGATTGCCTGTACGCCGGTTCCGAATCTTTTGCTGCTTGACGAGCCGATATCAGGAATTGACCGGAAGGGAATGGAGCTTTTTTACCGTATTATCCATAACCTGAAGGAGAAATATGACCTTTCGGTGATTTTGGTTTCGCATGATTTGGCGCTGGTAAAGGAATATGCCGATTCGGTGATTCTGCTCGATAAGTCCGTATTGTGCGAGGGGACGCCGGAGGAGGTCATGGAAAGCAGAGAGTTCCATGAGGTGTTCGGCTAGGCGGTACGGACAATCAGGACGGCGCAGCCGGACAGGAAGACTGACACGGAGTGCGTCAGTCCGGAGGTAATAGGGCATAGCGTTACAGGGAAGCAGAGAAAGGAGGAGAGCGGGATGGAGTTTTTGCAGTATGGCTTTATGAAAAATGCGCTGGCGGCAATCTGCATTATTACGCCTTTGTTCGGGATGCTGGGAACGATGATTGTGAATAACCGTATGGCGTTTTTTTCAGATGCGTTAGGGCATTCGGCACTGACCGGTATGGCACTTGGCGTATTGCTCGGACTTACCGGGACAGACCTTCCGATGCTGCTGTTTGCGTTAGCCTTTGCGCTGCTGCTAAGCCATGTGAAACGGAAAACTTCCGCTTCTACGGATACGATTATTTCCGTATTTTCTTCTTTGGGAACCGCAGTTGGTCTTGTCATTTTGTCAAGAGGCGGTAATTTTTCGAAGTATTCGGCGCTTTTAGTCGGGGATATTTTAAGCATTACAAGGGCAGAGATTTTTTACCTGCTCGGCGCGTTTGCAGCGACTGTTTTCTTTTGGCTGATTTGCTTTAATAAGCTGCATGTTTGCAGTGTCAATCAAAGTCTGGCAAAAAGCAAGGGGATACCGGTTCGTCTGATTGAGGATATGTTTGCAGTGCTGATTGCGGTCATTGTCATGCTTTCTATTAAGTGGGTCGGTATCCTGATTATCAATGCCCTGCTGATTCTGCCCGCGGCCGGGGCGGCGAATCTGTCGGCCAATATGCGGGAGTATCACTTATTTTCGGTTATCATTTCCACTGCTTCGGGTGTGCTGGGTTTAGTCCTCTCGTACTATCTGAATGCGGCGGCCGGACCGACGATTGTAATTGTTGCAGCAGTATTTTTTGCGGCCACGTTTTTTGCAAGACCGTTTTTCCGTTCCTAAAGGAGAGTGCCGCTTCCTTAGGGAAATAAGTGTTCCGAAAGGTTTGACAGGCGGGGAATCCATATTATTTCATTGAAAAGGGAGGTACTTATGAAAGAGAAAGATATTTATAAAAGAATTTTGGTCAACTTCCTTCTGACACTGGTGGGTGTGGTTTTGTTTGTGATTTTTATCGGGGATGTACTGCGCTTTTTCCTACCCTTTGTGATTGGTTTTGTCATTGCGGCGATTGCAAATCCGATGGTGCGCTTTTTGGAAAAAAGGGTAAAGGTAAAACGTAAGTATGGTTCTGCGATTATCATTATCTTTGTTCTGGCGGTTGTAATCGGGCTGTTATACTTGACCTGCTATATTTTAATCCGTGAGTTAATCAATTTTGCCGGAGATATTCCGGAGCTTCTGGAAAAGGCGCAGCTGTTGATTGAGGAGCTGTCGCAAAAGCTCTATGGCGTGTATGAGAGGCTCCCGGTAGAACTGCAGAATGTGTTAAATAATATAATGAATAGTCTTGACGGCTGGCTGGAAAAGACAATGTCCGAGTTTAAGATGCCGTCAATCAGTGTGGCAGGCGGCTATGTCGGAAGCATTATTGAGGGAATTCTAATTGCGATTATTACGATACTGGCAGCATACTTTTTTATTGCAGACCGTGATAAGCTGGTAGAGTTGATAAAGAAAATCACACCAGGGACGCTGCAGGAGTATTACAATCTGGTGGTGCACAATATCAAGTCCGCAGTCGGCGGGTATTTTAAGGCACAGTTTAAAATCATGTTAGTCATTATTGTGATTTTGTTTATCGGGTTTGAAATACTTGGCGTCGATTATTCATTTTTGCTGGCGTTATTGGTCGCATTTCTTGATATGCTTCCGGTACTCGGGACAGGAACGGTAATCGGACCATGGGTTGTTGTAGATGTTCTGACAGGAAATTATGTGGAGGCAATCGTCCTGACGGTGCTCTATCTGGTGTGCCAGCTGGTAAAGCAGTTCCTGCAGCCGAAGATGGTAGGCGACAGCATCGGGATGGACCCGCTGGCAACGCTGCTGTTTATGTTTATCGGGTATCGCTTTGGCGGTATTCTTGGTATGATTATCGGGATTCCGGTAGGAATGGTTCTCGTGAATTTTTACCGTATCGGCGTGTTTGAACGCCTGATCCGGGGCTTTAAGATTCTTGCGAACAGTATTAATGAGTATCGGAAGTATTAGAGAGGAGGTGCAGCGTGTCACGGCAGGAAGGGATTTCCGTCGAGGAGCTTATGGAGCTTTTGGAGCGGTATCGCATTGGGAAAAAGCCGTTGGCGGCGCTGCTTGGCTGGGGCGCTACTACCGTTATGCGCTATATGGAGGGGGGCTGCCCGGCCGGGGAGTATGCAGAACATTTAGAAAGGATTTACAGGGAGCCGTTATATTATCTGGAGCTTCTGGAGGAACATAAGGAGCGCCTGACTCCCGTAGCATATAAAAAGAGTAAGAATGCAGTGTTACAGTATCTGGCTCCTTCAAAGCTCTGGTGCGGGATACAGTATCTGCTTTGGCGGACCGGAGCGGATATTTCGCCATTCCGGGCGGTAATGACTTTATTCTATGCACAGGCATTTTCGTTAGGGCTGCATGACAGCGCCTTGTTTTTGGAAGAGTGTGACTTAGGTGACGCGGGTGAAATCCCTTATGCGGGGCTTTACGAGCAGCTGAAGCAGAATATCGGGAGACGCCCCATTGAAACAGAGGGACTGCTTACCACACAGGAGAGGTACTTTCTTGATGCCGCCTATGAGGTGCTTTTATGGTACGGGCCGGCAGAGATAAAGGCGGTCTTTTCTGTGGAGCGGCGTTATATCAGAACAGGACGGACCGGAACCGGCAGCAGAAAAATGAAAAATGAGCCGATTGCCGTATATTTCAGGAAAATCGTACAGGGCTATAAAATCAGCAAGCCGGAGGAGTTTCATAAATATTTTGCGGAGAGGACCGGAAGAAAGCGGAGAAAGGCAAGGGAATAAGAAACGGGGGCTCTGACGGACTTCCTTTCCGTACCGTTAAGCCGCTTGGGGTGTCCTTGCGCCTAAACGGTACGGAAGGGATGATTCCGGTTCAGCTTTTTCTCATGGAAGCTCTTTTTCTTAAGGTCGGGTCCAGTATCTTTTTGCGGATACGCAGCGTCTTTGGAGTAATCTCTAAAAGCTCGTCGGTATCGATAAATTCAATGGCCTGCTCCAGACTTAAGACGCGTGGCGGCGAAAGACGGAGCGCCTCGTCTGCGGAGGAGGAACGAGTATTGGTGAGCTGCTTTCTCTTGCAGACGTTGACTTCGATGTCCTCCGGCTTTCCGGTCTGGCCGATAACCATGCCTGCGTATACCTTTTCTCCTGCGCCAAGGAACAGTACGCCGCGCTCCTGTGCGTTATACAGCCCGTAGGTGATGGCTTCGCCGGTTTCAAATGCAATCAGGCTTCCCTGCTTGCGGTACTGGATGTCACCCTTGTACGGGGCATAGTCATCAAACAGGGTATTGAGAATCCCGTTTCCCTTTGTATCGGTCATAAATTCGCCGCGGTAGCCAATCAGTCCTCTGGCCGGGATGGAAAATTCCAGCCGGGTATAGCCGCCGCCTGCGGTAGACATACTGAGCAGCTCGCCCTTCCGGCTGCTGAGCTTTTCAATTACCGTACCGGAAAATTCTTCCGGCACATCAATGACGGCATGTTCCATCGGCTCCAGTTTTTTCCCGTTTTCATCAAACTTATAAAGCACCTCCGGCTTGCTGACTGCAAATTCATACCCTTCGCGGCGCATATTCTCAATCAGTACGGATAAGTGCAGTTCTCCTCTGCCGGATACCTTGAAGCTTTCGGTTGTGTCCGTTTCTTCTACCCGGAGGCTGACATCGGTGTTCAATTCGCGGAACAGGCGGTCACGCAGGTGTCTGGAGGTGACAAACTTGCCCTCCTGCCCGGCAAACGGGGAATCGTTTACGATAAAGTGCATCGCAAGGGTCGGTTCCGAAATCTTCTGGAACGGAATCGGCTGCGGGTGCTCCGGGGAGCAGAGGGTGTCGCCGATATGAATGTCGGCAATGCCAGAAATAGCAACGATGGAACCGACGCCGGCCTCTGTTACTTCTATCTTTTTTAAGCCGTCAAATTCATAAAGCTTGCTCACTTTTACCTTCCGGCATTTTTCAGGGTCATGGGCATTTACCACTACAACCTCCTGGTTTACGCGGATAATGCCGTTATCTACCTTTCCGACGCCGATACGGCCAACATATTCGTTATAGTCGATGGTACTGATTAAAAGCTGTGTACCCGCCTCCGGGTCGCCCTCCGGCGCCGGGATATACTCTAAAATAGTTTCAAACAGCGGTTCCATGCTTTCCGGCTTTTCATCCAGTTCCAGGATGGCAACGCCGGTCTTTGCAGAGGCAAAGACAAACGGGCAGTCTAACTGCTCATCGGAAGCGTCCAAATCAATAAAAAGCTCTAATACCTCATCAATTACTTCCTTCGGGCGTGCTTCCGGACGGTCGATTTTATTGATGCAGACAATGACCGGAAGGTTTAACTCCAGTGCCTTTTTTAATACGAATTTGGTCTGCGGCATTGCGCCTTCAAAGGCATCTACCACAAGGATAACACCGTTTACCATCTTTAAAACCCGTTCTACCTCGCCACCGAAATCGGCATGTCCCGGAGTATCGATGATGTTAATCTTAGTATCCTTATAATAAACGGCGGTATTTTTGGATAAAATGGTAATGCCGCGTTCGCGTTCAATATCGTTGGAGTCCATGACGCGTTCCTGAACTGCCTGGTTCTGCCGGAAAACGCCGCTTTGCTTTAATAATTCGTCTACGAGTGTCGTCTTGCCATGGTCGACATGTGCAATGATTGCAATGTTTCGTATGTTTTCTTTCTTTGTAATCATACTGGATCCTTTCTATTGCGCCGCACGAATCACGAAAGCATGTCCGTTGGAAAATCATTATTTGCAGCGCTACTTTCCTAAGTATAGCATAATTTTTGATTTTAGCAAGAAAAAAATGATTGCTTGTGGTTCCGGTTCCGCTAAAAGTAAGCCTTCGGGCAAATGCAAAATTAAGCTGCCGGGACATAAAAAAGTTAAAAAATCCGGAAACTTGCGAAAAAACTATTGAAATTGTTGGGAAAATATGGTAAAATTTATATCCCAGAGAGGTGAGGAGCAAGACTGCTGTCGCAGGGTGTCGTATTTCGCGACTGATTTTACAAAAAATGTAAAAAATTAACTTCTGAAAAGGGAATAAGGAACATAAAAATATAATGCGGGCAGAAAATCTGTACCGGAAAAACAGGAGAAAAACGAAGGGAGTCATACGAAATGACAGATAAGGTCTTTGAAAACAACCAGGTGAGTATTGTAGGAGAGGTAATCAGTGAGTTTGTGTACAGCCATGAGGTATTTGGCGAAAGTTTCTATATGGTAGAGCTTTCGGTAAACCGTCTGAGCGATTCCAACGATGTAATACCGATTATGGTATCCGAACGTCTGCTGGACGTCACGAAAAGCTACGTGGGAGCATATGCACATATCATTGGACAGTTCCGCTCTTATAACCGCCATGAAGAGAGCAGAAACCGGCTGGTGCTTTCCGTGTTTGCACGGGAAATCCGTCTGGAGGAAGAACCAGACGAGAGCGTAAAGCCGAATTACATTTTTTTGGATGGGTTTGTCTGCAAGCAGCCGATTTACCGGAAGACACCGCTTGGCAGGGAAATTGCAGACGTACTTCTGGCAGTGAACCGTCCGTACGGAAAGTCCGATTACATTCCATGCATCTGCTGGGGCAGAAACGCCCGCTTTGCAGACAGCTTTTCCGTCGGCGGCCATGTGCAGCTCTGGGGCAGAATCCAGAGCAGAGAGTACCAGAAGAAGCTGTCCGAGACAGAATTTGAAAAGCGTATTGCTTATGAGGTATCGGTAAGCAAGTTAGAATATTTTGAGGAATAAAAATAAGGGGCTGCGCATGAAGCGCAGCCCCTTTTTGATTTTAAAGGTTTCGGGTCAGTTCCTCTGTGACATAACCGCTGAGTTCAAACAGGGAGCCGCAGCTCCATAAGTAAGGCTAATAAGTCGCATGAATATTTTTTGCACGATACCTACTAGGAAAAGGAAAAAAAGTGTGCTATGATAGAACTATCTTCCGCGGACAGGTATGTTTGCGGCGGGGACACAAAGCAGACAGGAGGATTTGACGATGGATTATAAGAAGGCCGGAGTGGATATTGAAGCCGGATATAAGGCAGTGGAACTGATGAAGGAGCATGTCAAGGGTACGATGCGTCCGGAGGTGCTGAACGGTCTGGGAGGATTTTCGGGTGCGTTTGCACTGGACCGTTTTATGACGATGAAGCAGCCGACCCTGCTTTCCGGTACAGACGGTGTCGGAACGAAGTTAAAGCTGGCGTTTTTGTTGGACAAGCATGATACCATCGGTATCGATTGTGTTGCGATGTGTGTAAATGATGTGGCATGTGCCGGCGGCGAGCCGTTATTTTTCCTTGATTATGTTGCCTGCGGAAAGAATGTTCCGGAGAAGATTGCAACGATTGTAAGTGGTGTGGCTGAGGGGTGCAAGCAGGCGGGAGCTGCGTTAATCGGTGGTGAGACTGCAGAGATGCCGGGCTTTTATCCGGAGGAGGAGTATGACCTTGCAGGCTTTGCGGTTGGGATTGTAGACCGTGCGGAAATGATTACCGGGGAGAATGTGAAGGCAGGCGACGTGCTGGTCGGGATTGCGTCCTCTGGTATCCACAGCAACGGCTATTCGCTGGTCCGTAAGGTGTTCCCGATGGAGCGCGCGCCGCTGGAGGTTTATTATGAGTCCTTAGGTATGACGCTGGGAGAGAAGCTGCTGACCCCGACAAAGATTTATGTGAAGGCGCTTTCCTCATTAAAGAATAATGGCGTTGTCGTGAAAGCATGTAGCCATGTGACCGGCGGCGGCTTTTATGAGAATATTCCGAGAATGCTTCCGGAGGGTATCCGCGTAAAGGTACAAAAGAATGCCTACGAGGTTCCGGCTATTTTCCAGATGCTTGCAAAAGAAGGTAACATCGAGGAGCAGATGATGTA
The DNA here is from genome assembly GCA_910577175.1 of uncultured Lachnospiraceae bacterium. Classification (GTDB taxonomy): domain Bacteria; phylum Bacillota; class Clostridia; order Lachnospirales; family Lachnospiraceae; genus SIG307. The sequence continues at coordinate 102,826 of CAJTLU010000012.1, forward strand.
TAATACCTACAATATGGGTATCGGTATGGTAATTGCGGTAGACAAGGCAGATGCGGACAAGGCGGTTTCCACATTAAAGGCAGCGGGCGAGGAGGCTTATATCCTTGGCGAAGCGGAAAACGGCGAGAAGGGAATCGATATTCTGTAAGAAAAGGCAGGTAAGGCAGAACGCCTTTGAATTACTGTGGTGAAAGGAAGGAGCCTATGGCAAGGATTGTAGTGCTGGTCTCCGGCGGAGGCACAAATTTGCAGGCAATTATGGATAAGATTGACAGCGGCGCGGTTACCAACGTAACGATTGCGGCAGTAATCAGCAACAAGGCAGATGCGTATGCCTTGGAGCGTGCCAGAGGGAAGGGGATTGCGGCAGAGTGCATTTCCCCGAAGAGCTTTGCGTCACGCGACGGGTTTCATGCGGCGCTGCTTGCCGGAGTTTCAAAATATGAGCCGGATTTTATTGTATTGGCAGGGTATCTTGTGATTTTGCCGGAATGTCTGATTCAGGCATATCCACGCCGGATTTTAAATATTCATCCGTCGTTAATTCCATCCTTTTGCGGGGCTGGATATTACGGGCTTCATGTCCATGAGGCAGTGCTTGCCAGAGGGAATAAGGTAACCGGCGCAACGGTGCATTTTGTGGACGAGGGAACCGACACCGGGCCGATTCTGTTACAGAAGGCGGTGGAGGTGAAGCCTGGAGATACGCCGGAGGTACTGCAGCGCAGGGTAATGGAGGAGGCGGAATGGGAGATTCTGCCTGCCGCCCTTGATGCAGTCGCAAACGGAAAGGTAGTCTGGAAGGATGGTCTGGCATTTGTAGCCGAATAAGAAGGGACAGTACGCCGTAGGAACCGCGAAAGAGGTTCCGCGGCGTAATTGTAATAAGTGCATGTGTGCAAAGAGTCTGTGAATAGTAACATAAGAAAGAGAAAATGGAGGAACGTAGAATGAAGGTACTGATTGTAGGCGGCGGCGGAAGAGAGCATGCGATTGCGTGGAAGATATCCCGGAGCAAGAAGGTGGATAAGATGTACTGCGCACCGGGAAACGCCGGGATTGCAGAGCTTGCGGAGTGTGTGCCGATTGGCGTGACAGAGACGGAAAAGCTTGCAGAGTTTGCGGCGCAGGAAAAGATTGACCTGACCGTTATCGGACCGGATGATTCGTTAGGCGCCGGGGTGGTGGATGCGTTTGAGGCAAAGGGGCTCCGTGTGTTCGGCCCGAGAAAGAATGCGGCTATTATTGAAGGTTCCAAGGCATTTTCCAAGGATTTAATGAAGAAGTACCATATTCCGACGGCGGCATACGAGGTGTTTGATAACGCAGAGGCGGCCATAGAATATTTAAAGACAAGCCCGTATCCGACGGTACTAAAGGCGGACGGTCTGGCGTTAGGTAAGGGCGTTCTGATTTGCAACAGCTATGACGAGGCGGTAGCAGGCGTAAGGGCGATTATGGAGGAGAAGCAGTTCGGCAGTGCCGGGGATAAGCTGGTGATCGAAGAGTTTATGACCGGGCCGGAGGTTTCCGTGCTTGCATTCTGCGACGGAACCCATATTAAGACAATGACAAGCGCACAGGACCATAAGCGTGCCAAGGACGGCGACGAGGGGTTAAATACCGGCGGTATGGGGACGTTTTCCCCGACGCCGTTTTACACGGAAGAAATCGACGCGTTCTGTAAAAAATATATCTACCAGCCGACGATGGATGCAATGAAGGCAGAGGGCAGACCGTTTACCGGCGTGCTGTTTGTCGGCCTGATGCTGACCCCGAACGGGCCGAGAGTGTTAGAGTACAATGCGCGGTTCGGCGACCCGGAAACGCAGGTTGTTCTGCCGCGTATGGAAAATGATATTGTGGATGTGTTCGAAGCCTGTATCGACGGGAAGCTGGATACCATTGACTTAAAATTTGCGGACAATGCGGCAGTCTGTGTCGTTCTTGCCTCCGACGGGTATCCGGAGCATTACGAGAATGGCTTCCCGATTACGGGGCTGGAAACCTTTCAGGAGAAGGACGGCTACTATGTATTCCACGCAGGGACTAAGCATACGGATGGTAAGGTTGTGACCAATGGCGGCCGTGTACTCGGCGTAGTGGCGGTCGGAGACGATTTAAAGGGAGCCCGTGCCAATGCCTATGCGGCGACGGAGTGGATTTCGTTTGCAAATAAGTATAAAAGAAATGACATCGGAAAGGCGATTGATGCGGTGCAGTAAAAGGTCTGCCAGAAAGAAAAGGACAGCGCTGCTCTGCAGAGACAGAGCCGATTCAAACACAGGTAGAATCTTAATCCCGGATTCAACGAACAGGTTATGGAAATGCGGGAGGGAATGCCCTACTATAGTCTTAGGAGGTGCATCCACATGAAGATTGGCGCTGTGATTATGAAAAGAAGAAAGGCTCTCGGCTATACCCAGCAGAATTTAGCCGATAAGCTGCATGTATCGTTTCAGGCTGTTTCAAAATGGGAGAACGGGACAACCTGCCCGGAGGTAGACCTGCTTCCGGGCATTGCCGCAGTTTTAGGAATCAGCATAGATACCCTGTTGGGCTACCGGTCGGCTGTGACGGCGGATTATGAGGAGCGGTATAAAACGGAAGGCTACTACTGGGGACTAAATCCAAGTTCCATGTGCTATGAGATAATGAAGCTAAGGCCTCCGGTAAGACCGTTAAAGCTGTTGGATATCGGCTGCGGAGAAGGAAAAGATGCAGTATTTTTTGCAAAAAACGGATATATTGTTTCGGCATTTGATATTGCGGAAGCAGGACTGGAAAAGGGGAAGCTGCTCGCGGAGCAGTGCGGAACGTATGTCGATTTTTTTAAAGCGGATATTACAGATTACCGGTTAGAGGATATGTACGATATTATTTTCAGCAGCGGGATATTCCACTTTATTAAGCCGGAAGTACGGGAGGAGCTGCTTGATAATCTGAAGGCGCATACCAATGAAAACGGGCTTCATGCAATCAATGTTTTTGTCCGGAAGCCGTTTATTCAGAGTAAAACAGAGCACAGGTTTGTATGGAAATCAGGAGAACTTTTCATGCATTATCACGATTGGTATTTTCATACGATGAAGGAAACCATATTTGACTGTAACAGCGGCGGCGTTCCTCATAAGCATTGTATGGATACGATGATAGCAGAAAAAGGAGATAAGGAGACAAAAAATGAATGCACAGAATCCGGAACCAATCCGAAAGGGCAAGGTAAGAGAAATTTATGATAACGGCGACAGCCTGATTATGGTTGCGACCGACCGTATCAGCTGTTTTGATGTGATTTTGAATAACGAGGTGCGTAAGAAGGGTACGGTTCTGACCCAGATGTCAAGGTTCTGGTTTGATATGACCGAAGATATCGTGCCGAATCATATGATTTCCACAGAGAATAACGATATGCCCGCATTTTTCAGACAGGAGCGCTTTGTCGGCAATACGATGCTGTGCAGAAAGCTTACGATGTTTCCTGTCGAGTGTATTGTCCGCGGCTACCTTACGGGAAGCGGTTGGGTAAACTACCAGGAGGATGGCACGGTTTGCGGGATTGCGCTGCCGGAAGGGCTGCGGGAGTCAGATAAGCTGCCGGAGCCGATTTATACGCCTTCGACAAAGGCAGAACTGGGAGAGCATGATATTTATATTTCGTATGAGCAGAGCAAAGAGCATCTGGAGAAGTATTTTCCTCAGAAGGGCAGTGCGTATGCGAAGAAGCTGCAGGAGTATTCCATTGCGTTGTATCAGAAATGTGCCGAATATGCCTTGACAAAAGGAATCATTATTGCGGATGCCAAGTTTGAGTTTGGTCTGGACGAGGAGGGCAGGATTGTGTTAGGCGATGAGCTGATGACGCCGGACAGCTCCCGCTTCTGGCCGGCAGAGGGCTACGAGCCGGGGCACGGGCAGCCTTCGTTTGATAAGCAGTTTGCAAGGGACTGGCTGAAAGCAAATCCGGACAATAATTGGACGCTGCCGGAGGAAATCGTGGAAAAGACGATGAAAAAATATTTGCAGGGCTATGAAATGCTGACGGGGAAGAAGCTTGGATAGTCCGGAAAGCGTTAAGGAGGTGCAGGGTTTAGACGGTGCAACCCGGAATAAAACGGAATTTCTGATAATATATCTCGGAAATGGGGCTTCGATTTTTGAAAACAGGCATGGATTTACGGAAGTTTCGGAGATAATGTTGACTTTTCATTTTTAGCGGGTATACTATAATCAGATGATATCTTATCCCGGAGGTAAGGGCAGATGCTGTTGATGTTTAAGGTGAAAAATTATGCCTCGTTTAAAGAGGAAGCGATTCTTGATTTGAGGGCAACTGCATATGTGCAGCACCCTGCGCATGTAATACATGTGAATGATAAACTGGGACTGTTAAAGGTAACGGCCTTGTATGGTGCGAATGCATCGGGGAAGTCTAATTTAATTTCGGCAATGTTCTTTTTTGAGTATTATATATTTTCTCAGTTTATTAATAAAAAAGAGAATGAAGCATTTGAAACGAATGAAGCTAAAACAAAGGTAAAATTAGAACCATTCAGTTTATCAGATAATATAAATGATGCCTCGGAGTTTGATATTATTTTTTTACACAATGAGAAGCAGATACAGTATGGGTTTGAGTGTACCCTGGAAGAAGTCCGGAGTGAATGGCTTTTTATCGATGATAAGAAGGTCTTTGAACGTACAGGTACGGAAGTTTCCTTTGGAAGCAGATACCAGAAGCTGTTAAGTGCTTATAAAAAGTTACCTGCCGGAAGACTTTACCTTGCTGTTCTTGAGTATTTTCTTGACGAGGATGCGAAAAAGGTGGTGCTCGAGGATTTTATTTCATTCTTTAATAAAGAGTACAATGTGTTTACCGAGATTTTTTTTGAGGTCACGGTAAAGGGACTGGCAGGAATGGTCGGACTTTCCAAAAAGCTGGTCAGCAATAAAGCCTATAGAAAAAAAATAGAGCAGTATCTCCGGTTCGCTGATGTCGGGATTAACCGGCTTGATGTGCAGACAGAAACTATTTTTAATGAGCGTACCGGGAAAAAAGAGAAGGAAAAGGTTGTCCGCACCGTACATGATGTTTATGATAAGGATGGGAACGTAGTCGGGGAAAAGCTTTTTGATCTACAGCAGGAGTCTGCCGGAACGCTCCGGTTTCTGGCTTATATCCAGAATGTTGTGGAAATGATTTCAAGGGGCGGCGTGTTTATTGTGGATGAAATGTCTGCAAGACTGCACCCTTTGTTGACGAAGCTGATTGTGGATATCTTCTGTTCGAGCCAGAATAAAAAGGCGCAGCTGATTTTTACCACCCATGATATTTCCTTGCTGAATAATACACAGTTCCGGCGTGATGAAGTGGTATTTGTCGATAAAAATAAACGTGGGGAATCCTGTTTGTATGCACTTTCTGATTTGAAGGTCCGTGAGGATGCAACGTTTAGTAAGGAGTATTTGCAAGGGAAATACGGGGCTATTCCGATTTTTAATTACGATGAACTTACGGGTGGTGAGCAGAATGGGTAGGACACAGCTGTCGCCGCAGAGGCTTTCCGCAACGAAGAAGGTCAATATTGGACATGTGATTATATTTTGTGAAGGCAAGACGGAGAAATATTATTTTGATTATTTTGCAGGGATTATTAAGAAAAACAAGTATACTGATGTAGAGGTTATCTTGGAAACAGCGAATGGAAATGCGCGGACGGTTTTAAATTATGCGAATGAGTTTATGGCAGATGAGGAGCACAATCGCAAATTTAGCGCCTATGGCAAGTATCTGGTATTTGATTGTGATGATCCGCCGGATGTCCAAGCGGTAGTGCTTGCGGCTGGCGGATATGAGCTTCTGGTGTCTAATTATTTGTTCGAAACATGGCTGCTGATGCATTTTGAGGATGTGGAGGAAAGATTATCAAAGAGGGAGATTTACCGGCGTCTGTCAGCGCATCTGCACAATTCCTATTCCAAAGGGCATCGGGGAAAGACCCGTGAAATAGTGCAGAATGGAAACATAGAAAAAGCGATTGATAATGCAAGGGCGCTGGAAAAGCGATATATTGCGGAAGGGAAAAGTATACTGGCTGATGTGAAAGAAATGAATCCGTTTACAAGGGTCTATGAATTGATAGAGCAGTTTATGGTTGAAATTTCAGAAGACCAGTGAATAAACTTTCTTATTCCGGGATAAAAGGAGACAGTATGAAAAGCGGAAAGGTTTCGGATACGGTATTGCGCCGTTCCGTTTTAGTGGAAGTACAAAAAGTAAATCAGGGAACCGACGTGCCGCTTGTCGGCGGAGGAGCAGGAGCGCTTCCGTTATATCATGTATCGGGAGGGCTTGCACGAGCCGGACAGAACGATGGGAGAACGATTGCGGATATACCGGTACAGGACCAGGAGCCGGGAACCTTCGGGGTATATAGTGCCATGCAGACCGTATATGGCGAGGGAACTGCTACGGCGTATCTGGCAGCAGTACGGGCGGCAAACAGTCTGGCGGCAAAAGCGGCAAAGCCGCAATATGTTTCGGTAGCGCTTACGGTGCCGGAGACGATGGACGAGAGAGAGCTCCGCAGGATGTATGCGAAGTGCGGCGACTATCTGCAAAGACAGCAGATCAGGATTATCGGCGGGCATACGGCAGTCAGCAAAACGGTATCGGAGCCGGTTGTGTCGGTCCATATGTCAGGAGCGGCGCTAAAGGGGGCAGCAGGCTGCCCGGATGGGCGGAAGGACTATACCGGGCTTGACGTGGTGATGACAAAGTATTGCGGTCTGGGCGGCACAGCACTTTTAGCGGGACACTTCCGGGAGGAGCTGGAAGAGCGTTATCCGCAGCGGTTTATTGCCTATGCCGCGGAGCTTTTTACAGAAGCAGAGGGAAACGAGGAAGCATATCTTGCGGCGGCAGAAGGTGCGGTATACCTTCATGCAGCGGCAGAGGGCGGCGTATTCGGAGCGTTATGGGAGCTGGCAGAGTATGCGGAATGTGGTCTGGAAATTGAGCTGCGTGCCATTCCGATTTTGCAGGAAACGGTGGAAGTCTGCGAGTATTTTGATGTGAATCCGTACCAGCTCCGGTGTGAAGGCTGCTTTTTGTTTCTGACGGAGCGGGGAGGCAGGCTTTGCGAGCGGCTGGCGGAGAAGGGAATTCCGGCGGCGGTAATCGGAACAACCGTGCCGGGACTGGACCGTGCCGTACGAAACGGAGAAGAGGTACGATATTTGGAGCCGAACCGTGTGGAGGAATATGAGCGGGTTATGGCACAGAGGCGCGGGGGAAGTCTGGCGCAGGAAACGCTGTAACCGGCGTTGTCCTGTAGAAGCTATAGGTATATGCCGGGCGGAAAGGAAAAAAGAAGGAGAATGAAAATATGCGGGAAGAGATTTTAAAGACATTGGATAAAAACAGCAAAATCCAGGAAAGCGACCTGGCAAAGATGCTTGGAATGACGGAAACGGAAGTACATGAGGAAATTAAGCGCCTGGAGGAAGAACATGTCATCTGCGGATATCCGACCCTGATTAACTGGGATGCAACAACCGAGGAGCGGGTGACGGCATTAATTGAGGTAAAGGTTACGCCGCAACGGGGGCAGGGCTTTGATAAAATTGCAGAGCGGATTTATCGTTATGACGAGGTAGAGTCGGTGTATCTGATGTCCGGAGGCTTTGACCTGACTGTGATTATCGAAGGAAAAAGTATGCGCGAGGTAGCAAACTTTGTTTCCTCGAAGCTTGCGCCGATGGAGGCGGTGTTAAGTACGGCAACCCATTTTGTGTTAAAAAAATATAAAGAGCACGGACTTCCGCTTGTTGCAGAAGGCAGCTCGGATGAAAGGATGCTGGTGACGCCGTGAGAAATCCGTTAAATGAAAAGGTACAGGTAATGAAGCCGTCCGGAATCCGGAAGTTTTTTGATATTGTAAGCGAGATGAAGGATGCAATTTCACTGGGCGTGGGCGAGCCGGATTTTGAGACGCCGTGGCACATCCGCGAGGAGGCTATTTATTCCTTGGAGAAGGGAAGAACCGTATACACCTCGAATGCCGGGTTAAAGGAGTTAAAGGAGGAGGTCTGCCGCTATTTAAAGCGCCGTTATGCTCTGGATTATCCGGATAAGGATGTATTGGTTACGATAGGAGGCAGCGAGGCGATTGATGCGGCGCTGCGTACTATGGTGGATCCGGGAGACGAGGTGCTGATTCCGGAGCCGTGCTACGTTTCCTATGTTCCGTGTGTCAGTCTGGCAGGCGGCGTTCCGGTGACGATTGCGTTAAAGGAGGAAAACGAGTTCCGTTTAACGAAGCAGGAGCTTCTGGATGCGATTACCGATAAGACCAAGATTTTGATTATGCCGTTCCCGAATAATCCGACCGGAGCGATTATGGAGGAAAAGGACCTGCGGGAAGTTGCGGAAGTGGTGGCAGAGAAAGACTTGTTCGTGATTTCCGATGAAATTTATTCGGAGCTTACTTACGGGCGGAATCATGTTTCGATTGCGTCTATGCCGGGCATGAAGGAGCGCACAATTGTAATTAACGGATTCTCTAAGTCCTATGCAATGACCGGCTGGCGGCTCGGCTATGCGGTAGGACCGGAAGAGATTATCCGTCAGATGATAAAGGTACATCAGTTCGCAATTATGTGTGCGCCGACGACCAGCCAGTATGCGGCGGTGGAAGCGCTGCGGAACGGCGACCCAGATGTCGAGATGATGCGGGATGCGTATGACAAGCGGAGGAGGTTTCTGGTGGCAAGGCTGCGGGAAATGGGACTGGAGTGCTTTGAGCCGTATGGAGCCTTTTATGTATTCCCAAGTATCAAGGGATTCGGTATGACTTCGGACGAGTTTGCGGCAAAGCTTCTGGAGGAAGAAAAGCTTGCGATTGTTCCGGGAACCGCGTTTGGAGACTGCGGCGAAGGATTTCTCAGGATTTCCTACGCATATTCCATCGAGCAGCTGAAAACCGCCCTGGACCGTATGGAGCGCTTTATTGAACGCCACAGGGCGTAGGAGGCGGGAGCTGTCGCAAATATGGTGGCGTCACATATCCTAATAGAAAAGAAAACGGCAGAAGCTGTCGCGCGAATGAGAACTTGCCCGGACGGGTTGTTACATGAGTGCGGCAGCTTTTTCAGGTGTAGTATGGCAATTTGCAGAGAAGCGGTTACATCGGACGCATACAAAGGCTTTGGGGTGACGTACCGGGGAAGTGAAGAAGAGGTGCGGACTCTTTTAAATGCCGCCTGTGTCAGACGGGTGTCGGAGGGACTGGCATTTGCATATTTTTATTATCCGGAGGAATTACAAGGCGGCAGGGAGTATCCCTTCGGAATTATGCAGAAATGCTATGGTCTGCTTTCAGAGCAGGAGCTTGCAGCTTCGGGAATCTTACAGCTTCGGGAAAGCCCATATACGAATCTTTATGGAGAAGGGGTTCTGATTGGTTTTCTCGATACGGGCATTAATTTTGCGGAGGCTTCCTTCCGGAGTGCGGACGGGAGCACAAGAATCCTCGCGCTGTGGGACCAGACGATAGAGACAGGGCCAGAAGCAGGGGAGGAGGGAGAAGAAGGAGTTCCGGGAGAAGCAGGGGAACCCGGGAGGGAAGCTGCAGAAGGCAGCGAACCTGCGGAATCCCTTGCCTTTTATGGCAGGGAGTTTGGACGGGAGCAAATCGATGCGGCACTGCAATCGGAAAATCCGTATGAGACACTTCCCTCAAGGGATACGAACGGGCATGGGAGCGCATTAGTGCGTGCAGCAGCAGGGAGCGAGCTTCGTCAGGACGGCAGGGCAGCGGCAGGAGAGAATCCGGAAAGGCGGCAGAATCCGGGCGAGGAGTACGGCGGAGTGGCGCCGCTTTCTTCGATTGCGGTAGTGAAGCTGAAACAGGCAAAGCCACATCTCCGGAACTTTTATCAGATACCGGAGGAGGCATTCTGCTGTGCGGAGGAGGATATTATTTATGGGGTGGAATGGCTTCTCTCTGTTGCAAAAAGGGAAGGTCTCCCACTGGTACTGTGCATTGCACTGGGAAGCAACCAGGGAAACCATACGGGGAGAACTGTGCTTTCCCGCTATCTGGACGGAATAGCGCAGGTACCAGGCATGTGTGTTACGGTAGCTGCCGGAAACGAAGGAGGGCGTGGGCACCACTTTTCCGGGCAGCTTGTCTCCGGGAGCTCAGAAGAGGTTGAAATCAGTGTGGGAGAAGGGGTAAAAGGGTTTACGGCAGAACTCTGGGCTGCAGAGCCGGATTTGTTTACGATAGAAATTGTCTCGCCTGCAGGAGAGGTAATCCCGCGGATTCCGGGACGTCTCAATTATATCAGGAGATACTCGCTTTATTTTGAAGGAGGGACCATTGATATCCAGTCCAATCTTTACGATCAGACGGTCGGGACGCAGGGAATTATGATAAGGTTTGCGGGAACTCCGGCAGGAATCTGGCGTATCAGGGTGTATGCGGAAGGAGAATTTTCCGGCGCTTACAATATGTGGCTTCCGATTACGCCATTTCTAAGTGCGGAAACAGTATTCCTGAAGCCGGACCCCTATGTGCTGGTCTGTGACCCTGGTGCAGCAAGGGAAGTGCTGACCTTTACCGCATACGATGTCATACGGGGCGCCCTGTATCCGTCGGCTTCTTATGGGTACACGGCGGATGACAGGATAAAGCCGGACCTTGCAGCGCCACAGGGAGAGGAGCTGTATGCGGGAACCGGTATGGCAGCGGCGTTCGGAGCCGGAAGCGCTGCCTTGCTCTTTGAATCAGCAATTAAGCGGGCAGACTTTGTGATTCTTGATACATTGGTGATAAAACGGGTATTTATTGCAGGAGCCAAGCGGGACGGAATGGAATATCCGAACCGAGGCTGGGGATACGGGAAGCTGGATGTATACGGGGTATTTATCCGCATGCCGGGGAGATAAAAGGAAAACAGCCGGACGAAAGGAAGCTTCCTTGTCCGGCTGATAATTTATTGGATAATTAAGACAGTTAATTAGGATAAGTAGTCTTCTACTACATCCCGGAAATGACATGGATATACCTGGGCGCGGTTTAAAAGTCCCAGCAGTTCGGTTACTTTTTCAAGATTGGTAGTAATACCATGAATACAATCAAGCCTGGTACAGCCATTGACATCATGGACATAGAGCTCGATACCATATGCAAGAAATGATAAAGAATCCTCTGTATTCAGTATATGGGTAAACGAGCGATATTCGTATTTTGTATCGTTCAGCATACAAGCCAGGGACATGGGCAGGCACCTCCTTCTTTTATTCTTATCCTGGTACTCATTATACGGGAACGTTCTAACAATTATTGGACAAAGTCCCGTTTTTTCTTCATTAACAGCGCGACAGTAGGTTCTGCCCAGCTGTAGTCAATCATATATTCATCATTAAATTCGTGAATGGCAGAGATATTGCCGTCTAAAAAACGGTAATAATCACAGTCCAGCATGGAAGAATTAATCGCGTTCTGATTACGGTTACAGACCAGCAGGGATTCGATGCCGGCCTGCTTTAAGGTTTTTTTTAAATCGCGGAGAACGACATAAAAATAAGAGCGTACCGTGGAATCATAACAGCGTTCTTCCCAGAGCGCGGTAATAATCTGTTCCGAAGAAACGGCGCCGCTGCGCCGGTCGACAAAAAACGCAAGCAGTTCTTTGCATTTCTGCCGTGGAAATGTAAGGAGTGTGCCGTTGACAAAGATGTCAAAATGACCGAAAGTGCGTACAAGGATATGGATTCTTTTTTGTGAGCAAAGCAATTTTGCACGTTCCAAAGCTTCAAGAATGTCTGAAAAATTGTAGGGCTTAGTGATATAAGAAAGGGCACGCCGGCGGAATGCAGACAGAGCATACTGTTCACTGGCAGTTGCAAAGAAAATCAGAATATCCGGGTTGATTTCGTAAAGACGGTCGGCGAGCGTAATACCATCCTGTACAGGCATAATAATATCGAGAATGGCTGCGTCGAGAGGATGTACCAGAGCAAAACGGAAAGCGTCTTCTGCATTGGAAAAGCTCCCAGCCACGGTGACATCTGGAACCATGGAGCAGAATCCGGTAATGAGCCGCAAAGAAGCTAAGTCATCATCAACCAAAATAATCTTCATAGAGCCTCCCTGTTTCATTATACTGAACTACCAAAAAATACTATGAATATAGCATATAGGCTGTAAACGAAAAAGTCAAGTATTGATAGAGGAAAAATTCTCCTGTAGACAGAAGGACGTGTAAAAATGCAAAACCCCGGAATGGATTGGCACTTGCTTTTTATGGGAAAGGAGACTACAATAGAAACGACATAAAAGAAGGAGGGCACACATGTCACTGGGAAAAGCATTTTTGCGTCTGTTGCCGAAAAAGCAGATACAGATTGGAAAGACAAGCGAAGAACTGGAAGGGATTCCTTCGGAGTATTTTAAGGCGGAGGATACGGTCAGTGTAGTCGCAGAGCGGACAAAGGACTGCGACTACCCGGTACTTATGCGGGAAATTCCGCCGACCAGGATAATCTGCCCTACCTGCCGAGAAACAACACTTTCCGGATTATCGCACTGTGACAAGTGCGGAAGCATATTGATAAAAGGTGAGTAAGCGAGGAAGCATATGAAAAACTGGGAAAAAAATTTAAGGGAAACGGCGCCGTATATACCAGGGGAGCAGCCGGATTTTCCTGACATGATTAAGTTAAATACAAATGAAAATCCATATCCTCCGGCGCCAGGGGTCAGACGTGCGTTGGAGGAGCTGCAGACCGCGAGACTGGCTCTGTATCCGGATCCGGAGGCGAAGAAGCTGGTGGAGGAATTGTCCGCACAGTACCGGATTGCACCGGAGCAGATTTTCGTCGGCGTCGGTTCGGACGATGTGCTTGGCATGATTTTTCTGACCTGCTTTGCCTCGGAAAAGCCGATACTGTTTCCGGACATTACGTATTCCTTTTATGATGTGTGGGCGAAGCTGTTCCGGATTCCGTATCAGACGATACCGGTGGATGAGGGCTTCCGTATCCGTAAGGAGGATTATTACCGGGAAAACGGCGGTATTATACTCGCAAACCCGAATGCGCCGACCTCCATCGGGGAAGAGCTTGATTTTATTGAGGATATCATAAAACATAATCCGGATTCGGTTGTTGTTGTAGATGAGGCGTATGTTGATTTTGGCGGCGTGTCTGCAGTTCCACTGATAGAGAAGTATGACAATCTTTTAGTGGTACAGACCTTTTCAAAGTCCCGTTCCATGGCGGGAATGCGGATTGGCTTTGCCTTTGGCAGTAAACGTCTGATTTCTGCTATTTATGGCGTGCGTAATTCCTATAATTCCTATACGATGAACTATCCGTCAATTGTCTGTGGGGTGGCTGCGTTAAAGGAACGCGCCTATTTTGAGGAATGCACCAAAAAGGTAATTGGTACGAGGGAACGAGTGAAGAAGGAGCTGCGGGAGCTTGGCTTTTCCTTTCCGGACTCCCGGACCAATTTCCTGTTTGTGACCCATGAGAGGGTACCGGCGGCAGAGCTGTTTGCCATGCTGCGGGAAAAGCGTATATTTGTGCGTTATTTTAAAACGCCGAGGATTGATAATTATCTTAGAATCACAATCGGAACTGATGCGCAGATGGAGCGTCTGCTCGAGGTACTGAGAGAATATCTGCGGCCGGAATAGAAGGCAGCAGACAGGTAGAAGGACAAGGAAAGAATATGACACAGACAGGGCAGAAGGTCAATTATCAAAAGAAGCTGGAAGAGATTATCGCAGCGCAGCAAAAGGAAGGGAAGGTTCCAAAACTTTTGCTGCACAGCTGTTGTGCGCCATGTAGCAGCTATGTGCTCGAGTACCTCTCGGAATATTTTGAGATTACCGTATTGTATTATAATCCGAATATTTCTCCGGCGTCCGAATACGAGGCGCGTGTGGCGGAGCAGAAACGTCTGATTGAGGAGCTGCCTGTAAAGCATCCGGTTGCGTTTCTGGAAGGAGTCTATGAGCCGGAGTGTTTTTACCGTGCCGTAGCAGGACAGGAGGACTGTCCTGAAGGCGGGGAGCGCTGTACGGTCTGCTATGAGATGCGGTTACGCAAGGCTGCGGAAACGGCGGCAAGGCTCGGCTTTGCATTTTTTACAACGACGCTTTCCATCAGCCCGTTAAAGAATGCGGAAAAGCTGAATGCGATTGGCAGGACGCTGTCGGAGGAATATAAGGTTTCGTACCTATATTCCGATTTTAAAAAGAAAAACGGCTATCAGCGCTCAGTAGAGCTATCGGTGCAGTATCATCTTTACCGGCAGAATTACTGCGGCTGTATCTTTTCAAAGGAGGAGCAGCGGAAGCGGCAGGCGGAACAGGAGGACGGAATGCATGAAACTGAATGAGATGAAAACCGGCGGAGTGGTTACGGTAAAGCAGATGGAGCTTCCGTCGGCAACAATGATGCGTTTAAAGGCGCTTGGTATGACAAACGGAACAAGGGTAAAGATACTGAACAGGAAGAAGTCCGGCTCTATGATTGTATCGGTGAGAGGGACAAGGCTTGCCTTAGGGAACCGGATTACGGAGGCAATTCTGGTAGGAGGTGAAGAATAGTGGACAAGGAAGAGCTTTGCGTTGCCTTTATCGGGAATCCGAACTGCGGAAAGACGACATTATTTAATGCCTATACCGGCGCAAATCTGAAGGTAGCGAACTGGCCCGGGGTAACGGTGGAGAAAAAAGAGGGCGCCATGCGCTATCATAAGCACTGCTTTAAGGTAGTGGATTTACCGGGAATCTACAGCCTGACCTCCTATACGTTAGAGGAAAAGCTGTCGAGGCAGTTTATACTAGGGGATGACGTGGATGTTATTATCGATGTGGCGGACGCCTCGGCACTGGAACGGAACCTCTATTTGACGCTGCAGATTATTGAACTGGGAAAGCCTGTGGTGCTGGCGCTGAACATGATGGATATCGTGGAGGAACGGGGCATGGAAATCGACCTGCACCGTCTGCCGGAAATGCTAGGCATCCCGGTTATTCCGGTTTCTGCAAGAAAGCGGACCGGGCTTGACATTCTGATGCATGCCGTCGCACACCATAAGGAAAAGAAGGTCAGTGTAATCGAGCACCACCATGAGGAGCAGGAGGCAAAGAGCCAGCATGTCCATCATCACCATGAAGAGTACGCAGTGGTATACTCGGATGAGATAGAGGATAAAATCGACCGCATTATCCAGCGGCTGAAGCAGAGCGGAAAGGAGCTTCCGAATTACCGCTGGTATGCGATTAAGCTGTTGGAGAAGGATGAGGAGATTACAGAGCAGGTGGCGCTGGACCTTTCTGATATTGTAACCCGCAGCTATGAGGACGACATTATCTGTCAGAAATATGATTTCATTGAGGAAATCATTGAAGAATGTCTTGTACATAAAGAAAAGAAGGCAGCGCTGACGGATAAGGCAGACGCGCTGCTTATCCACCGTATTTTCGGAATCCCGATGTTTTTGTGCATTATGGCGATGGTCTTTTTTCTGACGTTTGCCGTAGGAGATTTTCTGGCGGGCGGACTGGAAGAGGTGCTTGCCGCATTTACCGGAACGGTAAGCGGTGTGCTGGAACGTGCCGGGGTAGTGCCCGCGGTACGCTCGCTGATTGTTGACGGTGCAATTGCCGGGGTCGGCGGTATTTTGACGTTCCTTCCAAACATTTTTATCCTGTTTCTGGCGCTTGCTTTTTTAGAGGACAGCGGCTATATGGCGCGTGTTGCCTATGTCATGGATGACCTGATGGGGAAGCTCGGTCTTTCCGGGCGCGCATTTATTCCGATGATTCTGGGCTTTGGCTGTACGGTTCCTGCGATTATGGCATCCCGGACACTGGAAAACGAGGCAGACCGCAGACGGGCAATTTTAATAACGCCGTTTATGTCATGCAGTGCAAGGCTTCCGATTTATGTCCTGTTTTCACAGCTCTTTTTCGGGAGAAATGCCGTTCTTGCCGTGGGCGGGCCTGCAGGAAGGATTCCGGCGATGGTGGTGGCGTTTTCCCTGTATCTGTTAGGACTGCTTGTGGCGGTGGCTGCTGCATTTGTACTTGGGAAAATACAGGGCAAAAAGGAACAAAGCTACGCATTGCTCATTGAACTGCCGGAATATAAGACGCCGAATGCCAGAACGATTGCGATTTATGTATGGGAAAAGGTAAAGGATTATCTTACAAAGGCAGGAACTACGATTTTTCTTGCATCCGTTGTTATCTGGATGCTGCTCCATTTCGGAGCCGGAGGCTTTACTACAGAGATGAGCGAAAGCTTTGGCGCAATGCTTGGAAAGCTTCTGGCGCCTGTGTTCGCGCCGGCGGGCTTCGGAATCTGGCAGCTTGTGCTGGCGCTGATTTCCGGACTGGCGGCAAAGGAGGTAGTCGTATCGAGCTGCAGCGTCTTATTTGGAATTTCTAATATCAATTCGGCAGCGGGTATGGCTTCCTTTGCAGGCTCTCTGGCGGCCTGCGGCTTTGGCGCGGCAAATGCCTATGCGTTCATGGCATTCTGCCTTTTGTACACGCCGTGCGTAGCGACCATCGGCGTAATGCGGCGCGAATTAAAGTCGCGGAAGCTGACCGCAGTTGCGGTACTGGCACAGCTTGTAATTGCCTGGCTCGTGGCAGTGTTATTGTATCAGGTGTTTTCCTTGTAAAAATACTCTTTTTTCGGAATTGCGTGCCTACGTAAAAATTATAAAGTTCAGGGAGAATATAAGATGATATCATATGAGAAGATTATGAGTGTGAGCACAATGAACGGCGATATATTATGTCAGAGCAAAGCTGAAATAGTCGAAATTATAAAACAGGGTGCCGCTTTACCACAAGGCACTGAGATATGGGTGAGCAGTAATGAGAAACCATATCCTTGCCTTTCCATTCTTATAAAAGACAAATGTACCTGTGTCCATTACTTTGAAAATGATGAAGGGAACGTATGGCAGTCTTGCGGGGATTTTAACAAAGAAGTGATATTCTTTGCAGGGGAAGAAGAGTGGACAGCTCCTGAGTATGTCATAGTGCCGCTGGAAAAAGCCATTTGCTGTATGGAAGAATTCTGGGATACATTGGAACGCCC
>CAJTLU010000013.1 GCA_910577175.1 uncultured Lachnospiraceae bacterium
GTTGTTTCTTTTACTGCCTTTTTATAGTCTGCCACACTTTTCAGATAAACCGCCGTAAAAGCCAGAACGATAAGGGAAATAAAAATTGCTGTGAACAATAGAATTCTTTCTCGGGATAATTTCATTTCAGACACCTCTCAATCTTTTTCATTGTCCGCTTAGGCAGTTCTCTTTTATTCTTTGCATTTGCACAAACCACCTTTCCTGCCGGTTTCATGCCTGCTGTCTTGAAAAATTCGTCCATATTGCGGATTGCCCCTCTGCTCTGTCCGAATATCCATGAAAAGGGGGCGGGAGTATTGCAGGACGTCAAAATCATATATCGCTTCCCCCGCAAACGCGGCTTTGGAAATGTTTCTGTTTCTTCCAGAGCTGTTCCCAACAATCGGTCAAATAAGTTTTTGACAGGAGCCGGTACATTTGCCCAATAGACAGGGCTGCAAAGATAACAAGCTGACTCTTATGTAATAGCGTAACGATTTCTTGTATGTCATCTTTCTGGATACAAATATGCGTATCCATACAAGCCCTGCAGCCTATGCAGAAAGAAAGTTCCTTTTCGTACAGATTGATTTTCGTTACCGTATAACCCGCCTGTTCAGCTTTATGAACTGCTAAATTCAACATGGCTGCTGTTGTTCCAGTTGCGTGAGGACTGCCTAAAACGGCAAGCACATTTTTTTCATTCATAAGCAGTTCTCCTTAATCGCAATTGAATGATAAATAAGAGAAAAACCATATTCCAAAAACTGTTTTTTAGATAAATTCATTGTCTTTTTAATATATTCCTCTTTGTTTGCGGCAAGCTGAATGATTCCGGAAAGCATACCCCAAAAGTTAAATATGGCAGGTATAATTTCCAAATCGCCCCGTAAATCCCCCCCTTCTCCATGCCGGATAATAAAAAGTGTTTTATCCTTTCGATGATTTCTTCCCCGATTTGATAGGTTTCTTTTTCTTCCGGCGGATAGTCATGGCTCTCAAAATCAATGTTGATTTTATCCAATACCATTTTGAAATAGAAAGGAAATCAATTTTCTTTCAGCCACGTAACCGAAACGGTAAGGTGCATAGAAACTCGAAAAGACGGTACAGCCCTTGTAATCGGGGCTATACCGCCTAATCTGAAATTACTTCCTTGTAACTGAAAAGACTGGGTTTCCGCATTTTTATTCTTGACAATAAATTACAAAAATGTTAAAATAAGGAAAAAGACAGTTTCTTTACTGTTGTTTTTATGTGAAATCGTGGCAAAGTAGTAAATGGACATATAATACTACAGAAAAGCGGTATGATTAGATTTTAAAAAGGGGGATTGTTATGAAAAGAAGTAAAATATTTTCATTTTATTTTTTGGCAGCTGCTGTGTTGTTTATTGTTAGAGTATGTCCTGAAAATACGGCTTATGCAAGTGATGTTTTGGTGTTAAACGGTGTGTCAGCAGAGGAACGGGTGATTTATTCGGAAATAGTTAGTGCTACTGATGATATCGCTGATATTGATGTTTATCAACTTTTATCTAATGAAAATGTTATCTTTAGTACAGAACCAATTGCAACCCGAAATGCTAATGATTATACCATAATGCGCTTTGAGATACCCCGAAATATGACTGCGATAGATAGTTCAACAGGGCAAAGCATTCTTCTTTTTACACACACAATATACGGTTCATTCTATTACTATAATGACGGGAAAGTACATCTCTATTCACTTGGTAGCTATATAAGTAATTTGCGTTCCAATTATTCAGCAACCATAACTGATAATACAATACATAATACAGACGGAACCTTTTCAACTGGAGAATCGACGGTTGTGACTTCTTCCAGTTTAAGCGGTTATCCGACCCCTACACTTCATTTTGAAGTAAGATTTAACAAAGGTTCTACAGATATCGGCTATACGATTACGGAACAATATTAAGCGGAGAAGAGGAGGACTGCATATGAAGTATATGAAAAAGATATTTGTATTTGGTGCAATTTTGTCTTGTGTTGTATTTTTAGGTATGAGGTTCCATGACAGTTATGCTTCCATAAATACAGAAAGAGATTATATTTTAAAAGGGGAACCAAATACATACCATGAGACAATCTCTCTAAATACTAATGGGACTGGTAGCGATTATACCTTGAAAGGGGAGCCCAATATATACCATGAGACAATCTCTCTAGATACTAATGATACTAGTAAAAATTATACTTTAAAAGGGGAACCAAATACATACCATGAGACAATCTCTACAAATGCGAGTAGCAGAGGTGGTGATTATATTTTGAGAGGTGAATTAAATATATATCGTGAAACATTTTCTGCGGTGTCCAATGATATTGACAGTTACAACAGTGAAGGAATGTATTCCGGTGACGTTGTTATTGCAGAACCTACGCCGTTACCTTGGCAATGAAAATCAAAAAACTATTGATTTTTTGCAGATGATGAAGAAAACGACGAAATAATCCTTGAATTTTTCGTCAGAAGGCACTGAGTTTCCAGATTTAACCAAAAAAAAGACACTACTTGACATTTTTTGAAGACTGTACTATAATAAGCGCGGAACTTAAATTCCATAATATTTTATTGAGGGGGCTATAACGATGAAAAAGAAGGCACTTAAAGTTACCGCGTTAGTAGGAATCATGACGTTAATGATGGCTGGTTTTGCAGGCTGCAAGGCAAAGACCGAGTGTGATCTGTGCGGTGAGAAAGCAGTTTGTACTTCCTACGATGACGAAACTCTGGGCAAAATAGAAATCTGCAAGGACTGCGAGAAGGCGCTTGAAGACGCAGCAGATGCATTAAAGGACTTGTTTGACTAATTGATGTGTATCAATACTAGAAGCAAAAGAGGCTGTGCAGGAAGCACAGCCTCTTAAATTATAGAGAAGATGGCGCTGCAATGCTTGACAGGTGACCGCCGATTTCAGCTTTGGCCAGCGCGTTATAGTCAATTACAGTTTCTTTGTCTAAAGCAACTACATATCACTCTGGAAAATACCCGTCTGTCCAAGCTCCCGCATTTTTACAAGCAGAGGTTTACAGTCTGCGCACCGGGAAAAACAGGAGTCGTCCTCCCACGGCAGGAAGGAACGGGAAAGGTCTGACATGGCACCCCGGATTCCGACAAGGCTGCCTTTTCCATGATTTCATATTCCGTCACGGCTTTGTCCTTTGGCGGTAAATGAATCTCTAAGGGTGCAAGGCTGTCTGGTGAGTCATAGACGTATTTGACAGCGACATCGACGACCCTGGCAGTTCTACTGGATAACTCTCTGGCAGCTAAGGTTAGCCGTCTGTTCCGGATATATTCGCCTACGGTAAGCCCGCATAGCTCCGTGAAAATATGACGAAAATGAAACTCCGATACATGTGCCCTTGCTGCGGCCTCCTGCATTTCTATTGTAACAGATTCTTTTTGGATTTACCCGACTTTTCTTGCGGATATATCTTACTTTATAGAAATACTATGATACGTCATTGCGTTAAAGGGCATCTTTATGAAGTAAAACCCGCTTCACGGGCGGATTCTTTCTTCAATCAGGGGTCATGGGGAGGCAATGGAACAGAAAAGAGTTGTTTTTTCAGACGAAAAGCGATAAAATCGTATCTGACAGCAGGTAAAGATGGAAAAGCTGCTATTCACAGCACCCCGCCCCATGCGCACTCGTCGCCCTTGCGGGCTCCAGTCCCGCTCCTTGCGGAGCTAAGACTGCTTATGCGGGTGGAAAACAAAAAAATAATAAAAAACGCTTGACAAATCATTGTGGCGTGTATATACTGTGTATATAGACATATACAGAATATATACGGATATACAGGAATAGTAATCCGGAAATGAAGGGGGAATAGCAGATGGAGGAAAAACAGTTAAAGCCGTGGCACGGTATTCTCACATTTATCGTTATGATGGTAATCTTTTTGGCGGTTGCCATACCGGTACAGGGGAAGCTCGGGTTAATTGGTGTCGGTATTACAGAGCTGCTTCTTCTGGTTATGGCGGTTGTAGCAGCAAAGCTTTTCAGACAGGATTTAAAAGAGGTGTTTCCGGTTCGTAAGCCGAAGCTGCGGGAGGTGTTCGGAACGCTGGTGTTCTGGGTCGGAAGCTTCCAGCTCTGCATGGTAGCTACCCTGCTTATGACGGTTCTTTTTCCGGAGGAAATGAGTGCAACCTCCTCCGGTTTAAACGAGGTAGTGACAAGCAGGTCAGTATGGCTGAGTATTTTTATTGTTTCGCTGATGCCGGCAGTCTGTGAGGAGGCAGTACACCGCGGATTCATTTTGCATACGTTCCGGGGCGTAAAAAGAGAATGGGTAACGGTGCTTGTCATGGGTATTATCTTTGGCGTGTTCCATACGGACCCGATGCGTTTCCTTACTACCGCAATATTAGGTGCATGTATTACCTGGGTCATGCTAAAGACCGGAAATATGGTACTGCCGATGCTGTTTCATGCAGTCAACAATCTGGTGCCGATACTGATTAGCGTTGTGATGAGCTCTGCTGCAGGGCTGTTAGAGAAGGTGGCGGAACAGACCGGGCAGACGGCAGGTGTATTGGAAGCAGCTGAGTTTGACAGCAGGATGTATCTGGTTGCACTTGGTTACTATCTGTTTATCTCTGCGATTGCACCAATTCTGTTGTTAGGAGGCACTACCCTGTTAAAGCCGAAGGGAGAAAAGCTAAAGACAACATATCTTATCATTGCAGTGGTACTGGGTGCAGTCCTCGCGGTGAGCGGAATTGCCATTATTGCGGCAAACTTTACGTATATCTTAGAGATGCAGGGGCTTTCCTTGGAAGACCTTGGATTATAAATGGCAAGTCAGACGAAAGGAGTATACAATATGATTGAAATTAAGAATCTGACAAAGGTGTATAAGCTCAGTAAAAAGAAAATGCAGGAGTTGAAGACAAAGGAGACGGTAAAGCGTGCCGTGGATGATGTTTCCCTCACCGCAAGGCCGGGAGAAATCTATGGCCTGCTGGGACCGAACGGTGCAGGAAAGACGACAACGCTGCGCTGTGTGGCAACCCTGCTGAAGCCGACGGAGGGCACGGTAAGCGTCTGCGGCTTTGATACGGTGCAGAATCCGGAGGAGGTGCGGGAGTCGATTGGCTTTCTGACAAATGAAATCAAGCTTGACCCGCACTTTTCCCCGAAGTACCTTTTTGGCTTTTTCGGCAGGATGCACGGAGTCAGCGAGGAAGAGATTGAAGCACGCCGTAAGGAGCTGTTTGAATACTTTGAAATTACCGAGTTTGAAAATAAGAAAATCGAGGAGCTTTCCACCGGTATGAAGCAGAAGGCGTCCATAGCGGTTAGTCTGGTACATGACCCGAAGGTAATTATCTTCGACGAGCCGACAAACGGACTGGATATCATTACGGCGCGCAACGTGACCGATTTGCTTCAGAAGCTCCGTGACGAGGGAAAGCTAGTCATTATTTCCACCCATATTATGTCCGAGGCAGAAAAGCTTTGCGACCGTGTCGGCATTATTATCGACGGCAAGAAGGTAATGGAAGGAACCCTGAAGGAACTGCTGACACAGACAGAGACGGCAGACCTGGAAGATGCCTTTTTCACTCTTTACAAAGAACATCATAAGGAGGAAAATTAAATGAAGGATATATTCAAAAAAGAGATATTTCGTGTGTTCAGTGACAAGAAAATGATTTTTTCCTTGTTCATCCTGCCGGCAGTTCTGATGTTTGGTATCTACGGCCTGATGGGTGTAATGGTAAAAAACATGGTTTCCGATGTGGAAAAGCATGTTGCGATTGTTTATGTGCAGAATGCGCCGGAGGGCTTAAAGGACTTAATCGGACAAAGCGGGTATCTGGAAACGGCGGAGGTGACATATCTTGCCGCAGATGCCGCAGCAGAGGAAATCCAGAAAATCAAGGACGATATCCTGACAGGGAATGTACAGCTGATGGTGCAGTTTGAGACAGACTTCCTTGCCAAAGCACAGAATTATAAAAATGCAGGCGACCCGATTCCGGAAGTAACCGTATGCTATAATTCCACGCAGAACTATTCCTCTTCGGCAAGAGGAAACTTTAACAGTATGATTCTTGCACCGTTGCAGACCTCGCTTCTGCAGAACAGATTCGGCAATCTGGATTTGCTGACCGTATTTAATACGCAGGAGGAGCTTATCATCAATGAAGAAAAGGCAAACGGAGAGTTTCTGGCAACTATGCTTCCGTACCTGATTACGTTTATGCTGTTTGCGAGCGCTATGGGACTTTGCGTAGATGCAATTGCGGGAGAAAAAGAGCGTGGGACGATGGCAAGCATGCTGCTTTGCCCGGTAAAGCGCAGTTCTATTGTATTCGGTAAGCTGTTCGGACTTTCTGTGCTGTCTTCACTTTCTTCTATCGTATATGCGGTTTCTATGATTCTGGCGATGCCGATGATGATGGGCGGAATGGGGGAAGAGACCGGACTTGCAATGAATATTTCTCTGTCGCCGGTACAGGCGTTAGAGCTGTTTGCACTTATGGTGAGCCTTGTTCTGATTTATGTTGGCGCACTTTGCCTTGTATCCGTATTTGCAAAGAATGCTAAGGAGGCGAATGCCTATGTAATGCCGTTGTATATGATTGTGCTGGTACTCGGTCTGATGACGATGTTTAAGAGCGGTATGGAAACCTCGCAGACAATGTATGCAATTCCGGTATACGGGACGGCCCTTTCCATTCAGGGAATTATAACAAGTGAGATTACCTTTCTGCAGTTTGGCAGCAGCGTGCTCAGCAATCTGCTCTGTACGGTAATCATCGTCATTGCTGTGGCAAAGGTATTTAATAATGAAAAAATTATGTTAAACGCATAAAAGAGAGTAAGAAGAGGGGCTGTCACACGAAGCGCAGCCCCGGCTTACAAGCGGCGGATATTTTCCTACTGCAAGGAGATCCGCCGCTTAATCATACGTCCATACCATGTCCTTTCTTCCTTACAGCTTTTTCTGCTTCACACTTTTTTGTGTTTTATCCAGTATATCATAAAATTGTACAGATTCCATCAAATTTCGAACAGTCTCACAACATTTTATTTCATAATATTTGCTGCGATAGAGCAGCAAATATTATATTTTTGTTGCATTTATGCAGCAGGTGTGCTATACTATCCAAAATAGAGGTGATGATATGGCTAAAACACTTGGACAATATCTGAGGGCAATAAGGGAACAAAATAAATTAAGCACAAGAGACGTGGAAAAAGAGACCGGCATAACAACTTCACAATTAAGCCGCTTAGAATGCAGCCACACACGCAATCCGTCTCCCGTTGCTTTAAAAAAACTGGCTCTATTATATAACATAAAACTAATAGACTTGTTCCAAAAAGCAGGATATCTGGACTCCCAAGACGTAGATTCTTACATGGAATCCTGTTTCAAAGGCATTGAAAAATTAGACCAGGAAGACAAAAAACAAATACAGAATCAAATTGACTATTTGATTTTTCAGCATGAAAAAGAAAGAGAGGACAGAAATGATTTATAGATTAGGAGAACTGTTCTGCGGCCCCGGCGGAATTGCGTGGGGAGCCCTTAATGCCGATATCGGGGATGATAACTATAAAATTGTCCACCAATGGGCAAATGACTATGACAAAGACACCTGTGAAACATACCGGTATAACATCTGCAGCGACAATCCAAAGAGCGTTTACCACAAAGACATCCGTGAATTTAACTTGGAAAATCTGCCAGAAATTGACGCCCTGGCTTTTGGATTCCCGTGCAATGATTACAGCGTAGTCGGAGAGCAGAAAGGCATGGACGGCGTCTTCGGCCCCCTCTATTCATATGGAGTAAAAGTATTAAATATATACAACCCTATATGGTTCGTTGCAGAAAATGTAGGCGGACTCCGAAATGCCAATGACGGAAAAGCCTTTACCAAAATCATTGACGAACTGAAAAAAGCAGGAACCCACGGCGGATATACTGTCGTCCCGCATTTATATAAATTTGAGGAATACGGAATCCCCCAGGCCCGCCACCGGATTATCATAGTAGGCATCCGGAAAGATATTGACGTTGCATACCATGTTCCTTCTCCGGAACCATATGCGGACATTGACAATACCTGCCGGAAAGCAATAGAAGACCCGCCCATCCCGACAGACGCCTTTAATAACGAACTGACAAAACAGTCTAAAACCGTCATTGAAAGGCTGGACCATATCCTTCCCGGACAGAATGCATTTACTGCCGACCTGCCGGACGAACTGAAACTGAATGTCCACGGCGCGAAAATCAGCCAGATATACAAACGGCTGGACCCTGATAAACCTGCATACACCGTCACCGGAAGCGGCGGCGGCGGAACCCATATTTACCACTGGAAAGAATCCAGGGCCCTGACAAACCGGGAACGCGCCCGCCTGCAGACCTTCCCCGATACCTATAAATTTATCGGGAGCAAAGAAAGCGTCAGAAAACAGATCGGCATGGCCGTTCCATGCAAAGGGGCGAAAATCATATTTGAAGCCATCCTGAAAAGTTTCGCCGGCATCGAATACCCCAGCATTGAACCAAACATCAATGAATGACCTTATAGTAAAACCGGAGCTTTAGCCCCGGTTTTACTACACAGAAAAATCCATATAATACTGCTCATCATCCAGCTTATAAAACGTAACATCTGTACGTCCATATTCCTCCAGATCACTTCTCCAAATATAAGCGCCATTTGCCAGCCCCAGCCGGTTCCTGAAATACTCCCCAAGCTGTGCATTACTAAGCGGTGTAGTAATTGCCTTATTCCCCTGCTGTTCCACCCTCAATATCAGCTGATGGCCGTCATCCGTAACAACCGTAAAATGCTGTTTATTCAACGGGAAAAAGCCCGTCCGAACCATCGGCGCAGGAAGCGGTATGTACGCCTCATTCTTATTCCGCCTGCTTCTCTGCCCCCAGTTCAGCCCCGATTTCGTCCCCACTTCCCCGTTTTCCGAAAGCAGAGAAAGCGTAATTTTTTCTATATTTTCACCTGACAGACTGCCGACCGGCTTATTTTCCATATCCAAAACACTGTGCGTGGGATACAGCACCACATATTCCTCAACTTCGGCATGATTACAGAATATCGTATCATTCTCTACACTGCAGTAATACCGGTACGCTTCCAGGGCATCACACTCCACCATATATTCCCTGCGCTTTTCCCCAAATGCACTCTGCGTAAAATTTGCCGAACCTGCAAATGCTGCAACCGGCTCATCCCCTTTAAGCCAGACATACACTTTCGCATGTACCGGCGCAGAATCATACACATAACTGCACTGATAATGCGCCACCTCCTGGGGCATCTTCTCCTTCTGCAGCTCCTTAAATCCCTCATGGACAGCAATGCTGAGGCCGTCAAAAGGAACCATTCCCACAATCAAAGATATGTCTATAGGCCCGGATTTAAACTCCTTCAAATTCTTGATCAGCCACGAAGCCATGTTCGGCGTTGCGTACCCTGATAAAATACACAGCCTGTCCGCCCCCGTGCGGAGCGGTTCAAACAATACCCTTCTCGCCAGTTCTGAATACTTCATGGCACCTTCCTTTCAAACACATAATACCATTATTCACTGTCATCTGTTATATCATAATACACCATCTTATCCGGCAGTTTGATATTCGGAACCCAGATTTTCTCTCCGCCCCAGCCTTTTTCTCCTGTCATCTGATACATCGTAAGAACAATCTTGTCCGTGACAGATGCGCCTAACTGCCAGTCATTAGGAGACAGCAGCGCACCCGTACCCTTCGCCACGTTCCTGTTCCTCCTGACAATCAGAACCCCCTGGCCTGCCGGTTTTTCAGCAAGCACCATATCAATAATAGAACGGAAAACACTTACCTTAAAATCATCCTCCGACTTGATATGGGAAAAAACCTCCTGCATCAGACGAAGGCTCACCTGATAACACGGCTGTGAATCATCAAATGCCTCCAGAAGCCGGTCAATGTCAGCAATCGTATCGTTCTCCGGCGAATATGGATAATAATTTGTCCCCCCTGAAATCATGGCCAGCTTCTTATTATCCAGAACATTCTTCCTTGTCGGATTCAATCCCTCCGGATAATAAATCTTCACATCCGCAGTTCCCCTCTCCACCTGGGAAATAATAGAATTATTCGTTGCATTGATATCCGCAAACAGCTTATACAAATGCTCGTCAATAAACACCTTCATAAGCCCGGCATCCCTGTCATAGCCGAACATGCGGCTGTGCTGCCACATCGTATCTGCCTGCGGCTTCTTAGCCGTCCTGGTATAATAAATCGTCTGCAGCCCCGCAAAAGTAACACCCCGTCCAAGCGTATTCCCGCCGATAATCACATTAGAGCCCGATGCATAATCATCACTGCCTACATCGGAACTTCCGTTCATGACCAGAACCTTAATTTCATCATTTTCCAGCAGTTTCTGTATAAAACCCAAAACCTCTCCAAACGGCTTCTTCTCAAATTTAACCGGGTTCAGCTGCTCATACCACTGCCTGGCCTGCACAGTAAATCCGTCATCCCTGCACCTTTCCTTGAAATCCCCCAAAACCTTAAACACATCCTGCTGGTATTTTCCATGCACCGCCTTCCGAACACTGGGATGAATTAAAAAATTTGCCACCCCTTTTCCCGCTGTCAGCATGATACCCGATACCACCAGATGATGCATTAACGCCTCTTCCAACGGATCTCTTAAAGAATCTATATAAGAAATACACTCCCCGGCTCCTTCCGCCGGAAAGAAAAAGTCTCCCCCAAGATACCCGTTTCCCGGCCGGAAATAATAAGCAAAATATGGGTGCCACCCTGATGACATTGTCTGCAGCAACAGCGCCTGCGGCGTCCCCGTAACCTGCAGATAAATACTGCACGCCGATCTCGCCTTAATATCATCCAGATACCTGTTGATAGAAGACCTGCTGTTTCTGTTGACCATCGTATTCAGAGAAGCCGCATCTGCCTCATCATCAATAATGAACAGTGGGTTCCCCCTCATAAACCCCGTAGAACCCAGAATATTAGACCACTGCTTCAAAGTCCTTACATTCTTCTTTAACACAATAATGGCCGGCTGCATCAGACAGTTCTCTGCAAAAATCTCCGAATCATATTCGTCACATATACAGAATCCTTCCAAGTCCTCCCTCACCCGCTCAATGGTCTGCTGCTGCAGTATGACATTATCTGTTGTCAAAATCAAAAATACCGGAAAACCCAAATCCGCCGCCACAGAAATCACGCCGAACATCTGCCCTGTTTTTCCGGACTGCACATTTCCAAAGAGAA
Source organism: uncultured Lachnospiraceae bacterium (assembly GCA_910577175.1). Lineage (GTDB taxonomy): Bacteria > Bacillota > Clostridia > Lachnospirales > Lachnospiraceae > SIG307. Next base: position 11,311 of record CAJTLU010000013.1, read on the forward strand.
GCCCCACCTCATGCTCACAAAAAGAAAACCCTTCTAAATATTTCGGCGCGATATTATCCACCGTTTCCTGGATAGAATCAGCTAACTGCTTATTCCCCCGCCCCTCTATCTTCTTCAAGTACGTTTCAAGATATTTCATCTTCTGCCTCCTGCTGATGCCTGCTCTCCGGAAGGAAAGATAGCATCCATACTTCCAGCTCCGTACCATCCTCCGTCTTCGTCACAATATCTGTCTTTGTCAGCGTAATCGTATCCCGCCCGTATTTATTCAGCATCTTATGTGTAATAACACCTTTCCCACCCAGGTCACTTTCCACCCGATTCACCGGCTCCACCAGGCCGGCCGCTACAAGACGCCCCTTGATCCAGCGCCCCATAATCTTCAAATCGTCTTTTGAATACAAATTTTTGTTATTCTGCCCGCATGTCCAGGCCTGGAACTTCCAGCCGTCATCCGTAACCGCCATAAAGGGTTGCTGATGCAGGGGATAGCCCGGCAGGTCCCTGATAGACTTACTAACCACCATTTCAATCTCCCACCAGACACGCTTTCTTCCGCTCGCATAGCAGACATTGATATTGGAACCCCTCATAGACTGATCATTCTCATCCTCCGGCACTTTCAACGGAAGCTCAAAGGAAACCTCCGTCATCCTCTTCTTATAAGCGTCCACCTCCTCCGGCGTAACCTTGGAAACAAATTCCTGATCCACCAGCGCCCGGTTGACCTCCCGAATCAATGGCACATCCCGCAGGTCAGCAATATTAGCCGAACACTTCGGAAGCATAATATCCCTGACATGGGCAGAAATCTCCTGCAGTTCCCCCGGTTCCTCCGTCACTGCTGACAATTCATACTGGCGCAGATTGGATGCCTCCAGCTTGACTGCTCCCAGATTATGCGAACCAACCACAGCAGAAAACGGCTTTCCATTCTTATAAAAAGCATACACTTTCCCATGATATTTAAACGCCCTCACCAGACGCACTTCACCAATCCCGCGCCCGGTCCAGTCCTCATTCAAAGCCGCCGCTACATTATATGTACCCTCCGGCATACCCTCATGATAATACATACCGATTGTCAGACAGACCCTCTTTATTCCAGCCTCGTCAACCAGCCCCTGCAGCTCTTTTAATGCCGCCTTCGACACATACCCCACTGCAATATCTATTTCATCCGCCTCACGCACAGCATCCATAAAATAATCTATAAAAGCTGTCTGCCCGTCTCCCAGCTTTAACGGGAGCATATTAGAATATAATAACCGCATTTTCCCTTCTCCATTTTCATTAGTCACTGCAATTATAGCAGACATACCCGGCACTTTCTACCATCACTCATCATCCACCCCATAAAACGTCCTGTCTCCCTGCACGTTCAACTCAAAAATGCATTCTTCAATCACCCGGATACACTCCCCGCAGTTCTTTAAAATATCCTTTCCCCAAAACCGGATCACTGTCCAGCCCATGAACATGAGAGCCTTATTCACCTCATCATCCCGCTCCATATTCCTCAATATCTTTTTCTTCCAATACTCCGGATTGTTTCCCGCCTCCAGACGCGGCTTCAAAACCTCCCAGTCCTTCCCATGAAAAAATTCACTATCACAAAAAATCGCTATCTTATACTTTGTCAGCGCAATATCCGGCTTACCCGGCAGGGCGGCATAATTCTTCCTATACCGAAATCCCCTTGCCCACAGCTCTTTCCGCAGCATCACCTCAATGCTGGTATCACTGGACCTGATATTCCGCATATTCTTATGCCGCTGTTCCTTCGTAAGATTGTCCACTTCATCAGCCCCAAACACAACATAAACAACTTTTAACTATTTCCATCACCTATCCAAGATACTCGATTTCAAGGCTGTTAGGAGAAGTAAAAGTCACCCTGACTTCCCCGCCTACTTGTGCGCCAACGCTTCTGTACCAATTACCTATGCCCTTTAGATTTCCTTCCTCCGCAAACTGCTTTGCATAAACATCCCCTGCACTGCTGCACCCCTGCGCAAGCAAAATACCAGAATAACGTCCATTTACAGCAACACAGCGGTACCTGGGATTTGTTGTAGGATGATTGTCATTAAATATACCAAACCTCTCTGCATACTGCCGCGGTATCTTAATATAACCTTCCCCATAAATTGGATCACGGGTATTAGTATAGCGGTATGTACCCCACCCTAAATGGGACGGCTTCAAAGTAACTGTAAATGTGTCTCCTGCTCTTGGCATAAAAATTCCCCCCTTGTACTTTCAAAGTTTAATTTTTTCAACAGACCGTTTTCTTCTATAAATATTATCGGCTCGAAATCATGTTTTAAAAATCACATAATTATAAAAGTTCATGTCTTTTTACAGTTCTTCCCTTTTATTATACCACAAAAAGAAAATAATTGCTTCATCTTGCTAAAATTCTAAATGGTCCCTAAGTATTGGTCAGACACTAGAACTCCCTAGGGGCCTGACCAGCCTTAGAGGAAGTCCAGTGAAGCGTTGCGTCTGCAAAATCAGATAGTGCGCAGTCTCCGGAGTGTAAGGGTGTATATAAAATGTAGAAGTTCAAGGCTTCCGGTCCGGAAAGAGCGTGACGTCAAGCATTTTGTTTTCCTGTGCGGCGTCTTTTAAGACCGTAAGGAAGCGCTCGCCGTAGCTTCCAGTGCAGGAAAGCAGATGCTCTGTGTAGGTAACGGTCAGGAAAAGCGGATGTGTAATTTCACACAGGCAGTCATGCAGGGCATCCAGGTTTTTCCCATAGTGGGCAGGAAGCTCCAGCTTGTTCGCAAGATAATCGTGTAAGGCTTCTTTGGAAGTCATTTTGTTTCCGCTGAGTGTGACGCGCTGCTGCATGGGATTCTCCTTCTGGCGTTTGCCCCCTGTTTCGGGGCTACCTAATATAGTTTCGTAAAGGTCTTATAATGGTCGTCTGTGTAGTAAATCAGGCCGTCGTTGGAGTAGAGAATCCGTTCTGCACCGCGGTAGCCGCCACTATAGTTTACATCGCATTCATACCAGATGCGGCCCTTAGCCTCTGGCAGAAGTCCTTCGTAGTTGCCGAACCGGTTGCCGCCGATGGACATTTTGTCCGTAACGTCCCAAAGGTTTCCTTTTTCACTGTCCCAGCCAAGCTGTTCTGCCTCATTTTTGGTAATGTAATTGGAAGGCAGCTTATGGAAGTTATGGAGATAAGCTGCGACCAGCTCCGGGGAACTGTAAGTGCCGTCTTCCTTTACCAGCTCTTCTGGTGACTTTGAGGGTTCTGGCGTTGGCGTCTCTGTCGGCGCCGCCGTTACTGTAGAAGCGGGTGTGGTCAGTGCCTCTGTTGGCGCCTTCGTTGCCGTGGGGGCAGGCGGGGTCAGCGTATGTGCCGGGGCTTCTGTCGGTGCCGGAGTCACGGTATCGGAAGATGGGAGCTCCGGTCCTTTGTTCTCTGGCGCTTCTTCATCCAGCCCGACCGCGAAAAGTCCGGAAAAAACCTGTTTCAGGTCTTTCCCGTTTGCCAGTGCAAGCACGACTGCAATCAGGAGAACAAGAATAGAAGCGCCAAGTCTTTTCTGCTTCTTTGTAAAAGTTGGTTTATTCATTAAAATCCCTCCGTAATGTTCCTGAGATAATCATCTGATTGCTACAGTATAGCATGAAGAAGGGGAACTTGTCAAAAGGAGCGGGACATAGTATAATTGTCTGAGGAAGCGCTGATGAAATCACCGCTTCCTCAGAGCCTCCGGCGGATGCACACGGATTTGCCGCAGAATCTGCTGCTTTGTAGCGCAAATCCGGTGCGGGAAACGCTTTCATCAACATTTCCCTAAAGAAAAACAAAGCCCCTGTAAAGGAGGAATATGGCATTGAAGAAACAGGAATATCCTACTGGGGAGCTGATATGGCGTTTCCTGCCGTATTTTAAGCCCCATACGAAGGTGCTGGTGTTAGATTTACTCTGCTCCGCGCTTTCTACCGGCTGCGAGCTGGTGCTTCCGCTGATTCTCCGGTATATTACGAATACCGGGATGACAGAGTTAGAAAAGCTGACGGTTTCGGTCATCGGAGGACTCGCAGGAATCTATCTGCTGCTTCGTGTGGTGGAATGTTTATGTAATTATTATCGTGCCTATATGGGACATGTCATGGGCGCCGAAATTGAAACAAGCATGCGGCGGGATGCGTATGCACATCTGCAGAGGCTTTCCATTACCTTTTTCAATAATACCAAGGTCGGACAGATTATGGGGCGGCTGACCAACGACCTGTTCGATGTGACGGAGTTTGCCCATCACTGTCCGGAGGAGTTTTTCATTGCGGGCGTAAAAATCATCGTCTCCTTTGTGATTCTGCTTACGATTAACGTGCCGCTCACCCTTGTGATTTTTGCAATGCTCCCGGTGATGGCGTATGTCTGTATTAAATTAAACCGCAGGAACCGTGCGGCATTTGCAAAGCAGCGCCAGCAGATCGGCGAGCTGAATGCGGAGGTGGAGGACAGCCTGTTAGGGCAGCGGGTCGTAAAGGCATTTGCGAACGAGACGTTAGAGGAAGCGAAGTTTGCGGAGGGAAATGAGCTGTTTCTGGACATCAAGCGGGAAACCTACCGCTATATGGCGGCATTCCATACAAGTACGAAGGTATTTGACGGATTGATGTACCTGGTCGTGATTCTGATGGGCGGGGTGCTTCTGATTCGCGGCTACATAACACCGGGCGACCTGGTAGCATACACAATGTATGTTGGGACGCTGTTTGCGACAATCCGTACCATTGTTGAGTTTGCGGAGCAATTCCAGCGGGGCATTACCGGAATCGAACGCTTTTTACAGCTTATGGATGCGGAGATTGATATTTTTGACGAGCCGGGTGCGGAGCCGCTTGAGAGGCCGGCAGGGAGCATTTCCTTTGAACATGTCTCCTTTGCTTATCCGGATGACAGCAACACGGTGTTCCACGATTTCAGCCTGGAGGTGGCGGCAGGCGAAAAGCTTGCGATTGTGGGACCCTCCGGCAGCGGGAAAACGACGTTCTGCCACCTGCTTCCGCGGTTTTATGAAATTGACAACGGGACAATCCGGATTGACGGAAAGGATATCCGGGGCGTGACCTTAAAAAGCCTGCGGGACTGCATCGGGATTGTGCAGCAGGATGTATATCTGTTTTCCGGTACGATTTTAGAAAATATTTTATACGGGAAACCGGGTGCGACGGAGGAAGAAGCGGTCGAGGCGGCGAAAAAGGCGGGAGCCCACGGCTTTATCCTGGAGCTCCCAGAAGGATACAGAAGCTATGTGGGGGAGCGGGGCGTAAAGCTTTCCGGCGGGCAGAAGCAGCGGATTAGTATTGCGAGGGTGTTTTTAAAGAATCCGCCGATTATGATTTTAGATGAGGCAACCTCGGCGTTAGATAACGAGAGCGAGTTTGAGGTGGCAAGGTCGCTGGAGGAGCTTACGGCAGGCAGGACGACGGTTACGATTGCGCACCGTCTGTCCACGATTCAGAACGCGGACCGTATTATTGTGCTGACGAAGGAAGGGATTTCCGAGGAGGGGACGCATCAGGCGTTAATGGAGCAGAAGGGGCTGTACTATGAATACTTTACCATGTCGGAGCGGCTCCGGTAGTTTTTTTCAGAAAAAAGGGGAATACTAAGCCCGTAATTTGGAAATAGCTTTGTGCTCTTTGTACGGAGGGATATGGAATGGAAGAATTATGGCAAAAGGAGCTTTTGCAGGCAGCGGAAAAAGAAAAGGAACAGCTTATCGCATGGCGGCGGTATCTGCATGCGCATGCGGAGACCGGGTTTGACCTGCCGGAGACGCTGGACTATGTTGAAAAGGAACTTAAGGCAATGGGGCTTGCCCCAAAGCGCTGTGGACGGGCAGGAATGATTGCAGAGCTTGGGAATGGAAACAAGGATAATACCTTTCTGCTACGTGCGGATATGGACGCGCTGCCGATACGGGAGCAGACAGAGAGCACCTTTGCCGCAGAAAATGGAAATATGCATGCGTGCGGACATGACATGCATACGACAATGCTTCTGGGCGCGGCAAAGCTTCTGAAGGAGAGGGAGAAGGAGCTTAACGGAACAGTACGGCTGATGTTCCAGCCTGCTGAGGAGCTGCTTTCCGGGGCAAAGGATATGATAGAAAACGGTGTTCTGGAGTCCGCAACGGTAACAGGCGCGATGATGCTTCACGTAATGAGCGGAGTAGAGATTCCTGTAGGAACAGCGATTGTGGCTGTGCCGGGGGTAAGCGCACCGGCAGCGGACTACTTTACGATTCTTATAAAGGGAAAGGGGTGCCATGGCTCATCGCCGAATCTCGGGGTTGACCCGGTGAATGCAGCGGCGCACATAGTGCTGGCACTGCAGGAGGTTCAGACGAGAGAGCTTTCGGTGGTAGAGAGGGCAATGCTTACGATTGGCAGTATCCAGGGCGGAGAAGCTGCAAATGTCATTCCGGATTGTGTCGTTTTGAAAGGAACGATGCGTGCTTACCGGGAGGATACAAGGGAATTTTTAAAAGAACGTCTTGTCTCGGTAGCAGAAAAGACCGCAGAGGTTTTCCGTGCATCTGCCGAGGTAACCTTTTCCTGCGGCTGTCCGGCATTAAAAAATGATGCTGAACTTTCCGCACGCGTACTTGAGTATGCAAAAAGCCTGCTGGGAAAGCAGCGTGCGCTTGGTGCAGGAGAGCTTGCCGGGGGCGCGATATCAGGCCGGGCGGAAAAAACAGGAGGCTCGGAAGACTTTTCTTATATCAGCGAGAAGGTTCCTTCGGTCATGGTCGCACTGGCGGCAGGTACGCCGGAAAACGGCTGCGAGTATCCGTTACACCATCCGGAGGTTACCTTTGAGGAGGAGGCAATGCCATCCGGAAGCGCATTGCTTGCGTATACGGCGCTTTGCGAACTTGGGAGGTGAAGGAAACTCTTTTAGGGAATGCTGTACAAAGCGCACCCTTTTTGCAAGCGGAGAAAATTGCTTGCTGTAAATAAGATAGCTGCCGCCTTTCGTGCGGCGGCTGTTTTTTAACTATTCAAAAATGTGAAGGTGTCAGCGAGGCGGTAGTATACAATTTTTGTAACGAAATTTAAGTTTTTTCGTCTAAAGGATAAAGGGTAATAATGAAAAGGATGGAGGTGGGAGTATTCGTAAGTTTGAGCAAATATATGAGGAACAGGCAAAAAAGGTGTTTTCTTATCTCTATTCACTGACAAGAAATTATCATGTGGCGGAAGACCTGACCCAGGAAACCTTTTTCCGTGCGTATAAGCATCTGGATGATTTTCGGGGAAATTGTTCCCTGACTACCTGGCTATACCAGATTGCAAAGAATCTTTTTGTGGACTATTTGCGTGAGGATAAAAAATACGGGAAGCTGGAGCTGAATGAGGAAATTGCCGGTGGAGATAATGTGAGTCTTGTGGAAGAGAAAGAGAATCTGAAAAGGCTTTATTATATCATACATCAGTTAGATGAGCCTTATAAGGAGGTCTTTTTATTACGCTATAACGAAGAACTTTCCTTCCGGGAGTTAGGAGAGATATTTCATAAATCGGAAAATTGGGCGAGGGTAATATTTTATCGTGCCAGGGAAAAATTAAGAAAAAAAATAAAGGAGGATATGGGATGAAGGAGTGCTGTTTGATTCAGGATAGTATGCCGCTTTACCTTGATGGAATATGCAGTGACGCAACAAAGGAGTACATAGCGGAGCATTTACAAAGCTGCGAGGAGTGTAAGAAGGTTTATGAAGACATGAGGACATCTTCTGTTCCGGAACCGGCGGCAGAATTACCACAGAATTATCTGGATGAGGTTGAACCGCTAAAAAAGATAAGAAAAAATCGTAAAATGAAGAAAGGTATCCTTTTGTCTCTTTTGGGTCTCCTGTTTCTTTTATCAGTTGTTTTTTTCTTTTGGTACAGAAGGCTCGGACCGGAAAGTAGAATTTATTGTAGTTGCGATTCATTTGAGATATTGGCAGTGGTTGCGGACTATTTTGCGGAGAAAGGCTGTTTAGAGAATCTGGACTTTGTAATCATAGATTCGGATGGCGGGTTTACGGGTAAGAGCGATGGGTTTATCCTTGAGCCCCTTATCGAGTTTGAGCTTATTCTTTTAGATGAGAACCGGAACTGCCAATATAAAGTGATGGGAAGCCCTGTCAGTGACTCCGCACAGAAAAAACGGATGACATGGATGGAAATAGAGAAAGAGCCGTATTCTGCAACCAACTGTGCAAAAATCAATTTTGAGTCTCTGCTGGCAGGTATCAGTGAAGTCAGCAAAAGAGAAGGAGGAGAGGTTACTGCCAGTCCGGTGCAAATAGGAAAGCCAAGGGAATTTGGAAGTGGTGGATACGACTATATGTTTGAAGGGTGCGACTATATTTATGAAATGAAAAGCGGAAGGCTGGATACTTCCTCTGATGTGCCGGAAGCTGTTACGAGGCTGGAGCCTGTATGTAGGATTAGTTTTTTTAGCCGGGAAGAGGGGGATGGGGCGTTGTGCGATATAATTTTTATAGAAGAGGAATAGGGGTATTTGACTGTAAAGCTGTTTTACCTTTACGACACAAGGATTTAAGAAAGGAGAAGAATTTTATGAAGAAGAGGATTTGTCTGGCAATCGCAGTCTGTCTTCTGGTTCCGACGGTTGCGGTAAATGCGGCTGCGGCGGAGAGCTCCGGACGGCAGGAGATAACGAAGCAATGTGCAGAGCCGACGCCGGAACCTGTGATGAGAGAGATTGGAGATACGGCGGATAAGGCAGCAGTGTCTCTTGCAGTCTCTGATTATCCGGGATGCGTGAAAGAAGAAACGTATTTTTTTCATGGCGACGAGTGGAAGATTATCAGTACCGTGGAAGAAAAGGCAGGAGCTTCCTTGGACGATGCGGAAGTACCGGAGGCGCCGGAGGGACTTTTGGAGATAGAAAGGGTGGAAAGGAGGTTTGGACTTCCGGAGTTTTATGCAGATTCCGATTACACTGTAGTCAAACGTGAAAATACAAAAAAGTATTTAAAAAACGGAGAGTTAGTTGCCAATGTTACACAATCATATGACGTGTGGTATTTTGAGAGCGGAAAGGTTCATATCTATACGTCCTGTGTTTCCCTGCATACCGCAGCAGGATATAAAGAAAGTTACCTGACGGAAGGAGACGTTATAAACACGGACGGTTCGGTCAGCTATACGGAAGGTTATAAACTGACAGTAATCGGACGTTCTTATTATACAGAGCACGAGCTGGGCTTTATTGTGACACCTTCTTATTACAAGTTTTACTAGGGAAGATGTAAAGAGTAGATTTTGTTTGCTTTTTCGGAGAGAGTGTGCTATACTTACAAGGTCTTTGTGTCGTAAAAGTAGAAACAGCTTTTGATGCGGGAAAATAAAAAGTAAGGATAGTAAAAAGAACATGAGATTTGATGAGACAGAGCTGACCGCGCCGATTCTGCGTGCCGTGGCCGAAATGGGATTTGAGGAAATGACACCGATTCAGGCGGCGGCTATTCCGGTAGTGTTGGAAGGAAAGGATATTATCGGACAGGCGCAGACCGGTACAGGAAAGACGGCAGCGTTCGGGATTCCGCTGTTGCAGCGGGTGAACCCAAAGGACAGGAGCCTGCAGGCACTGGTACTTTGCCCGACAAGAGAGCTTGCGATTCAGGTGGCGGAGGAAATCCGGAAGCTTGCAAAGTTTATGCATGGGATTAAGGTGCTGCCGATTTACGGCGGACAAGATATTACAAAGCAGATTCGTTCCTTAAAGGGCGGCGTACAGGTGATTATCGGGACGCCGGGCCGTGTAATGGACCATATGCGCCGTCATACCCTGAAAATGGAGACGGTAAAGACCGTAACGCTTGACGAGGCGGATGAGATGTTAAACATGGGATTCCGGGAGGATATTGAGCTGATTCTGGGCGAGCTTCCCGAGGAGCGCCAGACGCTTTTATTTTCTGCGACGATGCCGCAGCCGATTATGGAACTGGCAGCAACGTACCAGAAAGACGCGGAGCTTGTCCGTGTGGTAAAGCGTGAATTAACTGTGCCGAAAATCGAGCAGTATTATTATGAGGTACGCCAGAAGAATAAGCCGGAGGTGCTTTCGCGTCTTCTGGATATGTATGACCCGAAGCGGGCGCTGGTATTTTGCAATACGAAAAAGCTTGTGGACGAGCTGGTTTCGGATTTGCAGCTGCGGGGCTACTTTGCAGACGGGCTGCATGGCGACTTGAAGCAGCAGCAGAGAGACCGCGTCATGGAAGCGTTCCGTAACGGAAAGATTGATATTTTGGTCGCTACCGACGTTGCCGCAAGAGGGATTGATGTGGATGACGTGGAAGCGGTATTTAACTATGATATTCCGCAGGATGACGAGTATTATGTGCATCGTATCGGCAGAACCGGCAGAGCCGGGCGTGTAGGAACCTCTCATACACTGGTAGTCGGCAGGGAAATCTACAAGCTGAAGGATATCATGCGCTATTGCAAAACAAAGATTCACATGCGCCCGGTGCCGTCGGTAAACGACATTAACACGATACGGGCGGAAAAGCTGATGAGCCGTGTGGATGAGCTGATTGCAGGCGGCGAGCTCCGCAGTATGACAGAGATTATCGAAAAGCATATGGAGGAAGCCGATTGTACTGCGTTAGAGATAGCAGCAGCACTCTTAAAGCTTTCAATGGGCGAGTCTTCCGAAACGATAATGGACGAAGGACTTGACATGAGCGAAGGAGAAGGGAAGGCTGCAAGAGTCCGCCTGTTTGTGAATGTCGGTAAGAAGGACAATGTACGTCCGGGCGATATTGTCGGCGCGATTGCGGGCGAAAGCGGCATGCCGGGTCAGCTGATCGGAGCTATTAAAATGTACGATAACTATACCTTTGTTGAGGTGCCGGGCGAGTATGTGGATGAAGTGCTGCAGGCAATGAAGAATGTAAAGATTAAGGGAAGAGACGTACATATGGAGCGGGCGAACAAAGGAGGAAAATCCGAGGACAGAGGAAGCGGAAGAAGCAAAAGCGGAAAGTCCGGCGGAAGAAGTACAAAGGGAAGAGGAAAAAGCGAAGGAAAGCGATAAAACAGCCGGGGCTGCGCTGCGTGCGACAGCCCCATTTTTATAAATTTTTATAAGTCCCTTTTCTGACTGTCAATACAGCTACAGCCTTATTTCTGTAAACACAACGTATCACCGGACATCCTTTCTCTCTTCCTCCTGGAAGATGCGGAACAGCACCAGGACTGCGGCAATTGCCAGAATAAATTCGGCGGTAAGCTGCGCGTAGGCAAGGCCGTAAAGCGGGACCAGCCAGTTTAAAAGGTAGAGCGCTGGTATTTCAAGCACGATTTTCCGGAGCAGCGCAAAGAGAAATGCCTTTTTTCCCATGCCGCATGCCTGGAATACGCCGACAGCAAGAAAGTCCATACAGAGAAACGGAAGGGAGAGGCACATGCCGCGGAGGAATTTTGCACCATAGTCTACGATTGCCTCATTTTTCATAAACAAGGAAATCCAGAAAGACGCGCCGATATAGTAGCCGACCGTAATGAGTGCCAGAAAGGCAAGGGAAAGTTTGGCGGAGAAGGTGACGGTCTGTTTCATGCGGGCAGTATTTCTGCTGGCATAGTTATAGCTGATAAGCGGCATAATGCCCTGCGAAACGCCCATGGTAATATACATCGGCACCATATTGACCTTTTGCGCGATGCCCATGGCGGAAACTGCGTCCGGTCCGTAGACGGAGGTAAAATTGTTCAATACGGTCATGCCGGTGACATTCAGCAGGTTCTGGATGGAGGCAGGAATCCCGACGCCGCATACGCCGAGAAGAATTGCCCGTTTCATGCTAAAGGCGCGTGGTGAAATGCAGACAAAGGTGCTTTTGCGTTTTACAAAGAGAAAAACAAAAAAGTATACGCAGGCAACACAGTTTGCAAGGAAGGTTGCCAGTCCCGCGCCTGCGGCGCCCATATTGAACCCCCACGGGAGAATGAAAACCGGGTCCAGTATAATGTTTAATATGCAGCCGCTCATGGTACCAAGGCTTGCGTGGAGCGTGGAACCCTCCGAGCGTACAAGGTAGGCAAGTACCACATTCAGAATTGCCGGTACCGCGCCAAAGGATACGGTCCATTTCAGATATTCCCCGGTGACTGCGGCGGTCTGCGCATCTGCGCCGAGCAGAGTAAGAAGCGGGGTTTTCCCGATGGTAACAAGCAGGGAAAACAGGGCGCCGCAGAAGATGGCGCAATAAAAGCCAAAGGCAGAGCTGCGGCGTACCGTATCATAATCCTTTCTGCCCAATGCCCGGCTCATCATGCTGGAGCTGCCGACACCGAACAAATTGTTGACTGCATTAAAGGCTAACAGCACTGGCGCCGCCAGAGTTACGGCAGAATTCTGGATAGAATTATTTAACATACCAACAAAGTAAGTATCCGCAAGATTGTAAATTACCATGACAAGCGAACTGATAACGGTCGGTATGGATAAGACCAGAATTGCCTTCGGGACAGGCGTCTGTTCAAATAAAGCTGTTTTTTTAGCTGCTTTTTCCTGCTCTTCGTTCATCTTCTTACACCGTAAAATCCCTTTTCATCTGTCTGCTTCGTCTGCTGCTACCGCGGAGACCTTTGCAGGAAATGCCGGAATTTTCCTTTCTTATTCTATTTTACTCGAATTAAGATAAAATATCAAGCGAAGAGCAAGCGCCCTGTTTGGTCTCCGCATTTTGTATATCCCCTTCTGCAAGCGCTTTGCGCTTGCAGAAAAGTCGGTAAGGGGGTATAATGATAAGAAATACGATTTCATTGTTTTAGGAAACGGTATTAATGTGGATTTTGCTGAAATTCAAAAAAGTGTTGTATTGAATGCGGGATATATTCTTGAAAAATGGAAGGAGAAGAATGGAATGAGAAAAGTGAGTAGTCTCATTTTGATGTTCGTATTGATGCTGGCCTTAAGCGGTTGTAAAATTTCACGTCTCGTTGAGGACAAATGGAGTAGTCATTATGATCCGTTTTATGCAGAGACGGTAGATTCATTATTGAAATATATAGACGACGGCGATAAAGACGGCGTAAAATCGTTATTGTGCAACGGTTTGAAAAATTCTAAGGATATCGATGCGAAGATTGAAGCATTGGTGGAAGGATTTGAAGGCGACATAGTTCGTACCACCAAACATGATACAAATACTTTTAGTGAAGGCTCAGCCGGAAAGAATTACAACAGTGCATTTCTTAGTCAAATGTTTTATATTATAACAGATAAGCAAAAATATGGGATATATGTAGCGGTCTGCCCTATTGATGAGAAGGATGAGGAGGGTGAAGATTTAATCGGCATTTATAATGTGTACATAAGAACATTGGATTATCAAGCAGGTGACATTAAAGCAAAGGAAGTCGAAGAGATTAAGATTGCAAACCATATTTGCCGTGTGACTTCCAATTATGGTGACAGCAGTAATTACTTAGTAGCCCAGACAGGTACGAAATTTGAAGTTATTGACCTTTATAGAATCATAAACCCTCAAAGCATTGTAACATATGACGATATAACTGCATGGACAAGCAGGGATTTTAGTAGTTTCCAAGATAAGTTCGGATCTCCATATGCAGAGCGCCTTGATAATGCCAGCGAGCATGCAGCGGTTGACGTATATATCTATGAGATTTCAGATAGCGATAAATATGCTATAGTAGCGGTTGGTAGAGAAAGCGGGGTGATTAATGCACTTTCTGTGGTAGATATAGACAGCCCGTGGAGTAAGGAGAGTCAATATGAACGTATCATTCATTTGGAGAAGGGCTCTGGAGATGAATGAAAAGGAAGTTTAAGGGATGAAAGATTCCCTCTTGACTTTATTTATTTATTTTTTTATAATATCAATATTAGTAACTCCTATTGTTTTTAGAAATGGGGAATTAATATGATGAAACAAAGCAAACAGCGGAATGCGATTTTGGACTATTTGCGCAGTACAAATTCCCATCCTACCGCCGATACGATTTATGAAAATGTCCGGAAAAAAATACCGAATATCAGTCTCGGTACAGTTTACCGGAATCTGAACATGTTGGCAGAGACAGGCGAGATTCTCCGCCTTGTCTGCGGCGGCAGCAGTGACCGGTACGACGGCTTTACAAAGCCGCATTATCATTTTCTGTGCAGGGAATGCGGCAGTGTGTCAGACCTTGAAATGGCTTCTCTTGACCATATTGATGTGATTGCCGGCGCAGGCTTTACAGGAACAGTCGAAGGACATTTTGCTTATTTTTACGGGGTATGTCCGGCATGTTTAAGACAGGAGGACACACCGTAGCCCGTTTCTTCACCGACGGTCCTTGGAAATTAAAAGATTTTTTTAAAAGCACTTGACAGGCAGTTAAATCTTTGTTAAACTAATATCAGTAAAAGTTACTGTTTTCTGTTGCGGCACTGCCGCTCAATCATATAAAAGAAAAGGAGGATGCTGTGCGTAAGACGGGTGCGCGGCACAGCGAAAAAAGTATGGCAAAATATGTATGTCAGGTATGTGGTTATGTGCATGAAGGTGATTCCGCTCCGGAAAGCTGTCCGGTATGTAAGGCTCCTGCTGAGAAGTTTGTAGAGCAGGCGGGCGAGAAGGTATGGGCTGCAGAGCATGTGGTAGGCGTTGCAAAGGGTGTCAGCGAGGATATTTTAAAGGATCTCCGCGCAAACTTTGAAGGCGAGTGCTGTGAGGTCGGCATGTACCTTGCAATGGCAAGAGTGGCTCACCGTGAGGGGTATCCGGAGATTGGCATGTACTATGAGAAGGCAGCTTATGAAGAGGCAGAGCATGCGGCTAAGTTTGCAGAGCTGCTTGGTGAAGTAGTGACCGACAGTACGAAGAAGAACTTACAGCTCCGTGTAGATGCAGAGAACGGTGCGACCGCAGGCAAGACCGATCTTGCAAAGCGCGCAAAGGCTGCAAACCTCGATGCAATCCATGATACTGTGCATGAGATGGCAAGAGACGAGGCAAGACATGGCAAGGCGTTTGAAGGTCTGTTAAAGAGATATTTCGGCTAAGAAATAGCCATAAATTAAGGGGCTGCCGCAGAAAGCGGCGGCCCCTTTTTCCAAGCAGAGAAAATCTTTATATTGTAACAGGGAAAGCCGTTGCTTTTTTTCAATAAAATGGTTGATTATCTCAAAAAAGCCTTGATATACGGGCATACACGCAGGATTTCAATCCTGCCCCCGCTTTTGTCCGCTCAATGGCTGTGTACTGGAAAAATTTTTACCGGTGACGTCTGCGCATGTTCCGGATGAGGGAAGCCTCTTCCACGGTATCTGGTTTATGATGGTGCGGTCTGTGGAAGCGGCAGCGCAGGGATCCGGTGAAGCCGTTATAACGGCGCTTCGAGCGGTGGATATACTGCCTGTTGGCTTGGTATTTGCAGGCAGCGTCGGAAACACCATGCTTTTCAACATATCCTGCAACCTTTATACGCGAAAAGCAGAAATTTCATTGATTTTCTGAAAGAAATGTGGCATAATATTACATCAGGGTTGTTCTGATGTATCGAAAGGAGCAATCAAATAGCAATTCAAAGTAACTTATCCACATTATAGGAAAAACAGAGTTACAATTAAATGTGTACACGAACAAACAGGATTAGTGCGAAATACGAGTTCAGACCTGTATAATGACAAAGCAACAAGAGTTGATTGAGGAGGGGGCATTTTGGCGAAATACATTTCAAGTTTTATTACTGGATTTGACTCAGTCATTGGTGTTGCCATGACTCGTTTACTTCCCGGGGTTAAAATTATAAACGTATATGATGGTTTGGTATATTATTCTTATAGTGGTAATGCACAAAACATAAATCGTTTGTCTTTTTTTAATAATTCTTTTTTGGTTTATAAAGTATATAAAGGAAGTTCTTTGTCTTTTGATAAAATGGTATCTCAGGCATCTGTTCCCGTGGATAGGGGAGAAAGACCAGGAACATTTCGAGTTAGATTTTCTAAAGAAAATCAATTTACCAAGGTGGGAAAACAAACTGCTTTTGTTGCAGAGAAAATAATTTCTAGTAAGAACAAAATGAAAGTTGATAGGATTAATCCTCAAAGTGAATATTGGTTTATTATCCGGAGCGAAAATATAGGTTTTTTTGGGAAATTATTACGTAAAAGGAAGACAACAGAAAAAGCGTTACACAAGGGTGAATTAAGACCTGAATTTGCTTTTCTTATGTGTGCTTTTGCAGGAATTAAGCATAATGAAATAATATGTGATCCTTTTGCGGGTTATGGAGCTATACCCATTCAGGCTGTACAGTCGCATGGGATAGGGAAAATATATGTTTTTGATAATGACAAGAATCTTGTAGACAGGCTAAATAACATTAAGACATTGAAACATTGTGCATGTAAGGTTAGTATAAAATGTGAGGATGCTTTGCAATTGGAATCTATTAAAGATAATGAGATAAGTCTGATTTTAACAGACCCGCCGTGGGGCTATTATGAAGACATTCCGAATATTGAGGAATTTTATAACGCCATGTTTAAGTCTTTTAAGCGAATATTGAAGACCGAAGGCAGAGCAGTAATATTATCTGCAAGGAAGAATGAAATTGTTGCTGCTGTAAAAAATGAAAAAGGATATATAACTAAACACATAGATACACTTGTTAATGGAAAAAAAGCGGGTATATATATGGTTCAGTTTGATAAATAGGATGGTACAAATAATCTCTACATTTCCACATTTTTGAGATGGGGGTGCGGACAAAAACCGGACTCCCATCTCAAAACGAATCATTTCAGGTCAGGGCTGCTGCTTTTTACCGGTATCCATAGTTCGCAAAAGATATTTTCCGGATTTTTATCAAAGTATACCTCATAATCAGTTTCGATACAGCTCTCATAACCGCTGTAAGGGAGAAATTCCTTATAGAAATTTTCCCAGGCGCGGGCAATACAATCCCCTTCATTCCCGATACATTGAAATACCACATAGGTGCAGGGTTCCGTTTCCCAGTAACGGTAGTGGT
Organism: uncultured Lachnospiraceae bacterium; assembly: GCA_910577175.1. Lineage (GTDB taxonomy): Bacteria > Bacillota > Clostridia > Lachnospirales > Lachnospiraceae > SIG307. The sequence goes on from CAJTLU010000013.1 coordinate 28,360, forward strand.
GCTTTTTTAAAAAGGCATCGTCAACATCCGGGTGGTTATCGTTTAACAGGATACCAATTCCATATTCAAAACTGGTTTCCTGTTCTTTTAAAGGAGCGCAGAGCCCGTATAAGTGCCCTTCGTTTCGACATTGCAGGGATTTCATGGGTTCTATCAGGTGTCGGGCATAGCATTCGTTCCAGAAATCAGGAATGTCCTGCCTGCTGTCATCGCAGATGATTTCAGTAGGAAATTCCCTGACAACGGCAATAAATTTCTGCCGTTTTGTCTGTTCTATTCTATAATCGATTTTTTTGCCTCCCTCAAAGGATACGTTTATGGTCAGCGGGTTAAACAGGACAAGCTGTGAACCTGCAGCCTTTGCATGTTTTGGTGCAATTCCGTGAAAACGCGTAAATGCCTTTGTAAATCCGGCTTGTGATTCAAAGCCATACTTTATTGCAAGCTCAATGATTTTTTTGTCTGTTTCAAGTAGTTCCTGTCCTGCCAGAGAGAGCCGCCTGTTCCGGATATAGGTATTTAATGTCATTCCTGACATAAAGCTGAACGCTCTGTGAAACTCATATGGCGATAGGTTTACCTGTCTTGCTACATCATCAAAGCGAATGTCTTCCAGCAGGTGTTTTTCAACATAGCAGATTGCCTTTTGCAGCATCATAATCCATTCCATCGCCACAGCCTCCTTTTTGTCAATAATGCTATTTTTCTTGAGTTTCCGCATTTTGCATATACCTTTGTGTCCTGGTGACTAAAAATTGCGGAAACTCAAGTGCTATTTTGTCAGAGTTCCAATTTCTGATTCATGTTTAATACCGTTTTTAATGTAAGGAAGGCCTCCTTTACATCCAGACAGGATGTCTGACCGGATTGTAAACATTGGAATACATGTTTTAAGACCGCTTCGTAACAGTCGGACTGTAATAAGGGGATTTCCTCTTTCTTTTCATTACAAAACAATTCAAGTGCAGTTTTCATTTGTCCGTCGGAGTATCCGTCTTCGTAATAGCGAATTACGGCAGATTCAAAGACTGCCTCATATCCGACCGAAAACGGGAAGGTTCCCGGCATTGCTGAAGCGCCTCTGACAAAGGCAAGGGCATCTTTATAGGCTAAGCAAGCCGTCACTAGCGACTGCTGTTCCCGCACCTCTGTTCCGTTTACGGAAATTCGTTCCGGCTCGCCCATGAGTCTGACGACAAAATCGATATCATGGATCATTAAATTGATTCCGATATGCTTTGTATCCAGATTTCCCCACCATGGCGGCGTTTCTCTCTTTACTTGTAATTCTTTTAACTGTCCGTAGGAATTCTCCCTTACAATATGATAGAGATATTGATAAGCGTATTCAAACCGCAAAAATAAATCCACAAATGCCCGTTTGCCGCACCGGTCCGCTGTTTCTAAAATCGCCGTTGCGTCCTCTAAAGACTCTGCCAGAGGTGTTTCTATTAAAACATTCTTTCCGGCATGAAGCGCTTTGATTGCAGTCTCTTTATGCAGATGATTCGGAAGGCAGATGTCTACCAGTTCAATTTCATCATCGCTCCATATTTTTTCCATTGTACCGGTAATTTCTACATGAAATTTTTCCTGTAGCTCTTTTAATTTTTTTTCCTGCCTGCCCCATACAATTATTTGTGCGGCGTCTGTTATCTTTGTCCATAATTCAACATGATATGCCCCGAAGCCGGTACCCAAAACAGCAATCTTCATAAGCAGTTCCTCTTTCCTGTAAATTTTTATGAAAGAAGTATATCATTTATTTTGGTTCCGTTCTTTGCCCGGCTTGCGCAGTTTTGTCAAGTCAGTGTTGCGTTCGTTCGTGTTCCAGCAAAAGACGCTTCAGTTCAATGCCGCCCGCGTAGCCGGTCAGGCTTCCGTCTGTGCCTATGACGCGGTGGCACGGAATAATAATGGAGATCGGGTTATGACCGACGGCGCCGCCGACTGCCTGGGCAGACATGTGTTCCTTTTTAGTGAGCGCTGCCACCTTTTTGGCAAGCCCGCCGTAGGTCACGGTCTGCCCGTATGGGATTTCAAGCAGCAGCTTCCAGACCATCTGGCGGAATTCTCCTCCGGCGGGAGCAAGCGAAAGCCAGACAGGGTCCGGTTTCCCGCCTGCAAAGTAGCGGTCAAGCCATGCTTTTGTCTTTTGGAACACCGGCAGATCGTCTCTTTGCTGTGGCGTTTTAGCGAGCGTGTCGGAAAAATACTTTTGCCCTTCTATCCATAAACCGACAAGGGCATCGTCCGTACCGGCTAAGGTCAGGACTCCGACCGGAGAGGAATAGCGGGTAGAATAGATAGTGGAATGCATAACGGCTCCTTTCCTGTTTTTGTATGCGCTTACGCTTTGACGGACTTCCTCCTGGTGTACTGTCCGGCTCATATTTCGCCAAATTGCCTGCCTGAATTTCCATCTGCCGCGTTGTCATCAATCGACGTAGCCACCGCTGCGCCTCCTTCCTCCGCCTTGCAGACTGAAAATTCATTCTGCGTCATTTGGCTGAAAATGAACCAGAGAGCACACTAGTGCTGTTAAGGCGTCCGGGTGCGTTCTCGCGCCTGACCAGCGCTAAGAGGCGATTCCGGAAACGAAACGGTGATGGAAAGCGTCCTGCCTTGGTAGTCAGCACGGATGCTGCCACCCATTTCTTCTGTGAGGTGTCTGGCAATGGAAAGCCCGAGACCGGTGGAGTTTCGGCTGGCCTCTACCGTATAAAAGCGGTCAAACAGCTTGCCAGCAGTCACCAGCGTCAGGTTTTCTGCCGTATTGGAAAATGCAATGCTGCCTGTTTCGTCCATCACTACGGAAAAGTCCCCGGCGCTGTATTTTATGGCGTTGCTGATAATATTGGAAAAAATACGGCTGACGGCGGCAGGGTCGAGAAGTCTTATAATATGCTGTTCCGGTATCCGGATGTCCGGGGTAATGTTTTTTTGTTTCAGGGCGCCGTAAAACGACAAAAGACTGTCCTCCAAAATACGGCACAGGTTTACTTCCTCAAGGGTGAAATCTTTTTCAGAAAGCATCACGGAGTAGCAAAACAGCTCCTCTGTAAGCTGCCGGAGCGCTTCGGAGCGGTTCCGGATATAGGAAAGGTAGCGTTCGGTCGTTTCACTTTTTTCTTCCCGTTCCAGCAAATCCAGATAACCGCAGATAGCAGTCAGCGGGGTACGCAGGTCGTGGGAAATGTTTGTCACAGCTTCCTTTAATTCCAGGTCACCCTGGACAAAGCGGTGCCGCTCCCTGCGGAGCTGCCGCAGCTGCGTATTGACCGCGGCAGCCAGCTTCCGCATGGAACGGTCGCGGCTGGAAATATCGATGAGCGTATTGGTATCTGTTACGAGCCGGTCGGCAAAGGCTTCTGCAATTTCTCCTGCCGACTTTTGCAGCAGGTAAATCTTGACCGACAAAATGAAAATTACAAGGATGAGTGCCACAATCAGGCTCCATAACAATTCTACCATAACGGAAAACTCCTATCGGATGTCTTTTTTTTGAAACAGCAGGATGCCCGCAACCGTTACAATAACGACTATTCCGGTGGAGCACAAAAGCGCCGTTATCGGCTGGGAAATATTCAAGTATGCAATCTGCTGACCTTGTCCCGTAGGAAGGAGAAGCAGAAGGAACTGAAACAGCCGACGCAGGGAACCGCTCACATAGAGCGGGTTCGCGACCGGATCACCAAACTGCATGCCATCCTCTGTGGTTATTATAAGATCCTGTGTAAACTCCGGTTCCTGAAGTCTGGAGTCAAGCCAGCTGGCAACAAGAAACAGGAAAAAGACAAACAGGATAGATACGACGGAGGCCACTGCCTTGTTTGAGCAAAGCATGGAAATAAAGGCAGCGATTGCGCTGTATGCCGCTGAAAGCAGGATAATAAGGCAAAGATACAGCAAAAGCACAGAAATGTCAAGCTTCCACAAACCAAGAGTGGGGATACCGGCAAGTCCGCCAACCAGTGCAGCCAGGGCAAAGGAAAGCGTTGCGATAAAGCAGAGCAGCAGATTTGCAAGGTAAACAGAACTGCGGTTGTGTCCGACCGACAGCTTATTGCGGATGCTGCCGTCAGAATATTCCGTTCCGAGGAAGAGACCGGAAAAAACTGCACAGAAAATGCCAAGGGCGAGGATAAGCATGAAATAGGCATCCTCCAGTGCGAATTCGAGCGTCTTGTTTATAGAAGCCTGCCGGCAGACATTCAGCATATTGCCTGTCGAAAGAAAAAGCATCGTAAAGAGTATAATCCAGAAAAGCCTGCTTTTTAAAAGTCTTCTGAAATCTGCGGATAACAATTTATACATGGCTGCCACCTCCGATCAGACTGACATAATAACTTTCCAGGCTTTCGTCGCGTTCCTGGACGGAGGTAACAGTACAGCCCTCCTGGAAGAGCGCGAAGGTCAGCTCTGAAATGTTGATTTTTGCAAATATATCTGCCTGTGTATCAGACAGAATCTTGTATTCCACCTTCATGGAATCCAGTACGCGTGCAAGCGCCTTTGTGTCGGAAACCTCAAGGTGCAGGCGCTTCTGGCAGGCTGCCTCCAGTTCCTCTGCACTGAGCTCCTTGAGAATTGAGCCGCTGTCGATAAACCCGTAATGGGTTGCAAGCTTTGACAGCTCATCGAGAATATGGCTGGAAATCAGCACGGTAATCTGGCGCTCCCGGTTCAGCTTTAAAATCAGTTCGCGTATTTCGATGATGCCCTGCGGGTCCAGTCCGTTGACCGGCTCGTCCAGCACAAGGAAATCCGGGTCTCCGGCAAGCGCAACCGCAATTCCAAGCCGCTGCTTCATACCGAGGGAGAAATTTTTTGCTTTTTTCCTGCCTGTATTTTCCAGTCCGGCCAGCTGCAGAAGCTCCGGTATGCCGTCAAAAGAGGGCAGGCCGAGAATACGGTACTGCTGCTTTAAATTATCCTCTGCTGTCATGTCAAGGTAAATCGCCGGTGTCTCCACCACAGCGCCCATGCGCCGCCGGCTTTTGACAATATCTTTAGCGTCATTTGGAACACCGTACAATGTAAAATGTCCGGAAGTCGGCTTCTGCAGACCGCAGATAAGCCGGATTAATGTGGTTTTTCCGGAACCGTTTTTTCCTACGAAGCCGTAGACGGCGCCCTTCGGGACGTGCATGGAAAGGCGGGACAGCGCTTGAAACTGCTTGTACTGCTTGCATAGCGCATCCGTAGTCAGAACATACTCCATAAAATAGTACCTCCTTAGCTTTTATGACGACAGTATACAATCAAACAGTAAAGATAGCGGTCAAGAAAAGAGTAAAGAAATCGTAAAGATTAACCGCATCAGGGAAGTCCCCCGCTTCTTTCAGTGGGGGAACTTCCCTATTTTGGCAGGAGTTCAGGTTCCTGCAAAAGTGCCGCGAAGCGGCAAGGAGGTTATGAGCAAGAAGCGAAGCGGATTGCGAATATCAGCTTGACAAGTCTGTCAGCTTAAAGCCGATTCCCCAGACTGCCTCAATATAGTCCCTGCCGGTTACGTCCCGCAGCTTTTTCCGCAGATTGCTGATATGCTGCTTGAGGGAGCTGTCTGTGCAGTCCGGCGTGTCTGCGCTGATGCGGTCCAATAAAATGCCCTTGGCAATGACCTGATGCGGGTTTTGCAGCAGCAGCTTTAAAATGGCATACTCCGTTTTGGTAAGTCTGACCGGTACGCCCTGTACTGTGACTTCATGGGAGGCGAGGTCCAGCCTGAGCTCCTGAAAGGAAAGAACCCCGGCGGGCTGCCAGGCTTCGGTTTTTCGCAGCTGCACCGTAATGCGGGCAAGTAATTCCTTTGTATCGAAGGGCTTTGTCATATAATCGGCGGCGCCGTTCAGTAAAAGACTGACTTTATCCTTTACATCTGTCCTCGCGCTTAAGATAATGACCGGAATTCCTTTGAGCTGTGCAAGTACCTCTTCACCCGAAAGCCCCGGCAGCATTAAATCCAACAGAAGAAGGTCCGGCTGGGTTCCGGAAAGCAGATAGAGCGCTTCGGTACCGGAATATGCCCGCAGTACGCCGTACCCCTCCGCCTGCAGTACCTCCTGCAGCATATCGCCAATGGCGACGTCGTCGTCGATGATTGCGATGGTTTTCATACCGTTTTCCCTCCTTTCGCAGTGAAAAATAAGCAAAATAAATTTCTGATGGTGCAATTATAACATAGAATTGCCCGGGAAGCACGCATCAATCCTTAAAAGTGTAAACCGACGTCTTTCGCTACTATCTCAGAAAGTGAGAGCTCTCACTTAAAACGTGATATGGACTTTTTATGGGGAACTGGGTATGCTTAACTCAAGAAGCTTCTAAGGAAGCGCTGATTAAAGCGTTCCCCAAAATATAAAATGAAAGGACTTGATTTTATGAACGAAATATTTTCAAAAAATATCAGAAACCTGAGGCTTGCAAAGAATCTGACACAGGAACAGGTGGCGGAGCGGCTTCAGGTAAGCGCACAGTCAGTTTCCCGCTGGGAGTGTGGGGCGACGTTTCCGGATATTCTGCTGCTGCCGGAAATTTCAAGGTTATTCGGCGTGCTTGTGGATGATTTATTCCGGGAGAATCCTGACGGCTATGGAAATCTGGCAGGGAGACTGCTTGCCGTGTATGAAAGCTCGCATAAGCGGGAGGATTTTGTGAATGCTGCCCTGGAGTTTGACCGTCTGATAAAGTCTGGCACCGCCGGGGCAGAAGATTACCGTAAATATGGTGTGCTGCATCAGTATATGGTGGGAGATTGTAGGAAAAGGGCATGTGAATGCTATGATAAGGCAATGGAACTAAGCAGGGAAAATGACACAGAGCTGTTTTACCGGACAAAGGAGCAAAAAGTTATGCTGCTTTCCCAGACAAGGCAGGGTGAAGGCTGTATTGCAGAGCAGAAGCAGGCAGTAAAGGAGATGCCGCAGAGTTTCGGCGAATGGAAGTGTCTTGTGGCAGGGTACTATTGGTCGGGACTTATGGAGGATGCATATCAGGCAGTGAAGGAAGCAATTGCAAGGTTTCCAGAGGAGGCAGGGCTTTTTATGTATGCCGGGGATATCTGCCGGAAGCTGGGTAAGCAGAAGGAAGCATTCCCTTACTGGGAAAAGGCAGCTGCACTGGACACGAGGTATCTGGATTCAAAGTATTCCATGGCATTCTGCTATGAGGAGCTGGGAGAATATGAAAAGGCATGCAGCGTCTGGGAGGACATTGCTGCCGTACTGACAGAGCGTGGACTGGATGTAGATGCAAAATGGCCGGCAGAGATGGCGGAAAGGTGCAGGAAACAGAAGAAGCAGTAAGGCTGCTGAAATGGAATCAGGAGAGGGAGAAAGAGAAGGGGCTGTGCATGGAGTGCAGCCCCTTATACATTGGAAGCTTCCGGACCGGTAAAAATATTTCCGATAGAATATCAATGCAGTATCTGGTATAATGGGTAAGCAGGAGAGTAAATAGACGGTGCGGCTTCCATGCATAAAAGCATTGGGGCAAGGAAAAAATTTCTGATGTGGGAAGCAAAAAATGTTCCGCAGGATGCGCACCTACACGGGTACAAGATAACTTATCCTCATTGTTTTTTGCAAATCAATAAATGAGAAATGGAGGGAATGAAATTGATTAAAAAATATACCTTTGGCACGCCGTTTCCGACGGAGAGCATTGTCGTTCCGGTCGAGGCCAGCGAGGGAATGCCGCCATATGGAACCATAAGTCTTCCGGAGGAAGGTGCCGGCGGTTTTACCTTTTCTTATTCGATGGGTGCCGACGATATCGTATACGGTCTTGGTGAGGCAAACCGCGGCATCAATAAGAGAGGCTTTATTTACAAAAGCTTCTGCAGCGACGACCCGAATCATCTGGAGGAAACGGTTTCCCTCTATGGTGCGCACAATTTTATCATTGTTTCCGGGACAGCTACCTTTGGGATTTATATCGATTATCCTGCTGCCCTGACCTTTGATATCGGCTACACGCGGGCAGATGAACTGGTGATTTCGTGCGAGTATGCGGATTTGGATTTTTATCTTATTGAGGGAGAGAATGCGTACGAGATTACCAGACAGTTCCGGAAATTGATTGGCAGAAGCTATATTCCACCGAAGTTTGCGTTTGGTTTTGGACAGAGCCGCTGGGGCTATAAAACTGCAAAGGATTTCTTCGATGTGGCAGACGGTTACCGGAGCAACCATATTCCGATTGATATGATTTATATGGATATTGACTATATGGAGGATTACAAGGACTTTACCATAAGCAAGGAATTTCCGGACTTCCCTGCCTTCGTTCAGGAGATGAAACAAAAAGATATCCGGCTGGTTCCGATTATCGATGCCGGTGTTAAGATAGAAGAGAATTACGATGTCTACGAAGAGGGCGTAGCGAACAATTATTTCTGCAAGAGAGAGGACGGAAGTGATTTCGTCGCTGCGGTCTGGCCGGGAGAGACCCATTTCCCGGATTTCTTCCAGCCGGAGGTCCGCGCGTGGTTCGGTGCTAAGTATCAGCGGCTGACAGAGCAGGGAATTGAGGGCTTCTGGAACGATATGAACGAACCGGCTATTTTTTATACGCCGGAGGGAATCAAGAAAATCAAGGAGCAGGTCAAGGAATTTCTCTCGAAGCCGGAAACCAAGGATGGCGTATGGGAAATGCAGGGGAGGTTTGCAAATCTGGCAAACGCTGCGGAGGATTATGCGTCCTTTTTCCACAACGTCCAGGGAAAAATGGTCCGCCATGACAGGATTCACAATTTGTACGGCTACCAAATGACGAGAGCGGCGGGAGAAGCCCTGCAGGAAATATCCCCGGAGAAACGGTATCTTCTTTTTTCCCGTTCCTCCTATATCGGTATGCACCGCTATGGCGGCATATGGACGGGGGACAATAAATCCTGGTGGTCGCATCTGCTTCTGAATCTGAAAATGCTGCCTTCCCTGAATATGTGCGGCTTCCTCTATGTCGGTGCTGACCTTGGCGGCTTCGGGGCAAATACGACCCGTGAGCTTTTACTGCGGTGGCTGGCGCTCGGGGTATTCACTCCGCTTATGCGGAACCATGCCGCTATCGGAACAAGGGAACAGGAATGCTACCGTTTTGAGCATGCCGAGGATTTCAGACATATCATCGGGGTACGTTACCGTCTGCTTCCTTATCTTTACAGCGAATATATGAAAGCGGCGTTAAATGACGAGATGTATTTCAAGCCTCTGGCATTCGAGTACCCAAAGGATGCTATGGCGGCGAATGTGGAGGACCAGCTGATGCTCGGCGGTGAGCTGATGATTGCCCCGGTATACACCCAGAATGCGAAGGGACGCTATGTTTATCTGCCGGAGGAAATGATGTATGTCAGCTTCCTGCCGGATGGTACTCTTTCCAGGGAAATCATGCCAAAGGGGCATCATTATATCAGTGTCCCGTTAAATACCGTACCGCTTTTTATACGATACGGTAAATGTATTCCTGTCGCTGGTATGGCAGAATGTGTGGCAGAGATTGATTCTGCGCATATGGAGCTGGTCGGTTATGAGAAAAGCTCATATAGTTTGTATGAGGATGACGGTAATACAAGAAATTATGATTTAGAAAAGCATTCCAGGACGCTTTTTATGGAGACCGGACTATAGCACAAGGATAAGAAATTTCATATGGAGCTGCTCCGGAAGTTTCCGGAGCAGGATAGGCTTCTTTTTTCTGACCATTCACGATATTTTCTATTTTTTTCCGCTGGAACTGCCGATATAATAAGTAGAAGAAAATTTGGAATAAAGGAAGGGGGATATCGTAATGGAGACAGGTTTTATTTATCAAAATACCTATTTGGCAGCAAAGGTTTATCAGGATATGAAAAATGGGAAAAAGCCAGAGGATACACAAGCTCCGGAGGAGGATGGCATTTTTTTGGATAAAATCACGGAAAAGGTTCCTGTTTCGCCAAAGGACATGACATTGGAGGAATATAAAGAATACTTTAATGAGAAAGTAGAGGCTTTGTATACCCATCCTTCGCAGAAAGATATGAACTGGTTTATCGATATTACGGATGCCGCTTATCGGAGAATGCAGGCAGACCCCGCTTATGAGCAGAAGGTTTTGGATTTACTGGCAAAGAATAAGGCGGTGAATTTCGGAAGCTATGCACCCCGTTTTGCATATACCCATATTGGTGATACTATGGAGAAGTGCTATGGCTACACACAGGGCATCCGGGATGAATACAGGCGTGCAAGGCGTCTTGCAGCAAAGCGGAGGGATGAGCTGGAGCAGCAGAGAAAGCAGAGACGGAAGGAGCTGCTCAAAAAATATTTGAAAAAACGGGCAGAGGAGAAGGAACTGCGTCGGAAGCTGTTAGAGCAGCACTTTAAAAAGAAGAGACTGGAGCGGGACCGCCAGCAACGGGTATGGGTGAATAAACGACTGCTGTTAAAGGCGTCCAACGCCTATGAAGCTAATATTATGCTGGAAGAGTCTGCCGAGGAAAAGGCAAGGATTGCACAGATGGCAGAGGAACGCAGCCAGCAGCAGGATATGCTCAGGGAAGTTTGAGTTCCTATATTTTATATGTTTTTGCATGGGGCTGTCACATGAAGGGCAGCCCCTTTTGTAAGCAGTGAAAAGCTTTATGCTGTCTTGTAAGAATCTGCCATGCCCGGTGTTGCTGCATTTCACTTCGTGCGATGGTCCATTGTTCAAATCACTTAAAAATATGGAACTATAAGCCTCAGGAACCGCTTGACAAATAGTGTCCCGGAGTCTATAATGAAATAGGTAGATAAGAGTCTACCTATTTACGAGAGTGTATCTTAAGTGAATGGAGGTGAATGAAATGAAACTGACAAAAAGAGGATTTTTAGCAACCGCGCTGGTTGCCGCCTGTGGGATTTCCTGCTTATTCCATGTTGCCGCCGCGGCGGAGAATGATGGCGCCGGAGCGGAAGTTGTCTCTCCGACCCCGGTACTTTCCGGAGAAAAGGCAGAGCTGCAGTTGCCAGAGGGCTTCGTGATTCCGTCTGAGCCGGCATGCCGTTCTAATGATGTTCTGCTTACTACGGACACGGATTATATGATTATCGTTGATAATTCTGTTAAAACCGACGGGAAGTTTATGGAACTGCCAGAAGGTAGTGTAAGCGTAAGCGGCAAAGAGTCCGTCTGCGTGACACCGACTCCGGTACCGTCTGTCGGGGAGTAGCCTCGTTTCTTCCGGCAGGGAGGAACAGAGCAGACACAGGATGTGACAAAAGTTTTGGGGCTGCACGAAGGAAGGGCTTTGTGCAGTCTCTTTGAGAAATAGATTTGGACTGGAAAGTGAGCAGGGAGATGAATATTACAAATTCGGAATGGAAGATTATGAAGCTTTTATGGGAGGAGCCGAGGACGATTATACAGCTGACAAAGGCTTTGGAGGAGGAAACCGGCTGGAAAAAGAATACAATCATCAACATGCTGAAGCGGCTGGAGGAAAAAGCTGCGGTAGTCCATACAGAGGGAGGGAAGGCAAAGGTTTTTTATCCGAACTGCAGTAAGGAGGAGGTAATTTCCGAGGAGTCGGAGGCGTTTTTGCATAAAGCCTTTGAGGGGAATGTTTCGCTGTTTCTGAATGCGTTCGTAAGGAAAGACAGGCTTTCGGAGCAGGATGTGGATGAAATCTGTAAGCTGTTGGATTTAAAAAGAAAGGAAGAAAAGGGAACGAAATGATAGAAGCCAATCTTTCTGCAAGTTTGCTGGTATTAGGAATACTGCTTCTGCGGAAGCTGCTCGGAACAAGACTGAGCCGGAACTGTATTTACGCGGTCTGGCTTTTTGTGCCGCTCCGGCTGTTTCTTTTTTCTGTTTTTAATATCAGGAATCCCTTGTTTCGGAAGGGGGTGCTTGGAAGTGTTGTCACCGGGCTTTCTTTTGTAGGAGGAACGGAGCTTCCGGTGCGGCAACGGACGTTGACGGCAGGCTATATTGCGGATAAGCTGTGGCTTGTCGGGTTTTTTCTGCTTGCGGCGTATTATGCGGTGCTTGTCGTCATGCTGCTGTGGAAAGTAAAAAGAGCTTCCGTGCCCGCTCCGGAGAGCAGGGAGGGGCTCCGGGTCAGAATCGTAAGAAATAGAAATACTGCCTTTCTATTTGGAAATACGATATATTGTTCGGAAAAAATCTATCAGAATCCGGAATGGATGCGGTATGTGACGCTGCATGAGGAAGAGCATGCAAAGCAGGCAGACCAGCTTTGGGGACTGCTCAGGATTATGTTACTGTGCAGCTTTTGGTATAATCCCTTTGTCTGGGTAGCCTGTTATGTTTCGAAGCAGGACTGCGAGCTTGCCTGCGATGAGCGGGTGGTAAAAAGGCTGTCAGGTGGGGAGCGCAGAGCATACGGGAAAGCTCTGTTGGAAATTGCAACAGACCGGGAGTTTGCATTTGGTGCCCCGGGGCTTGGACAGGAAATTTCCGGCGGCAGTCTGAAAGCAAGAATTTTTCATTTATATGGAGAGAGAAAGAAGAGCAGAAAAGCGGTACTTGCCGTAGTTCTTTTTCTGGCGGTTCTCACCTGTATTACGATAGGAACCGGGCAGGTTACGCCGGCAGCCGGACAATGGAAATCGGCACGGCAGATGAAAGAAAAAATAACAGGGTCATCAGACTATTACATTACCAAATATAATTAAGACAGCATGGAAGCATTGTAACGACATAGAAAAATCTGCGTTTTTAACGCTATTGCAAGAAACATTATAGTTCAGGAGGAAACCATAATGCAGAACACAAAGAAGCCATATGTTAATCCGTTTATTTTGGAGAGAGCGGACCCCTATGTAATAAAGGGACCGGATGGATATTACTATTTTACGGCGTCGTATCCGATGAAGGCGGAGAACGACCCGGAAGGGTATGACAGAGTCATTCTGCGCCGTGCAAAGAGCCTGGAGGAGTTAGCGGCGGCAGAGGAAGTGACAATTTGGAAGGCGGGGACGGCAACCTTAAGCCACCGCTTTATCTGGGCGCCGGAGCTGCATTGGATTGGCAGTAAGTGGTATGTGTTTTACGCGGGCAGCTGTGATACGGAGAACCGTTGGGCGTTTGACTGCCATGTGTTGCAATGTGATTCTGATGACCCATATACAGGGACATGGACGGAGCGGGGAAAGTTTCAGAAGCGGTCTGACGATGCGTTTTCATTTACCGGCTTCTCCCTGGATATGACTTATTTTGAGACGGCTGGAAGGTCATATGTAATCTGGGCGCAGCACAACGAAGAAAAGATATCCTGTCTGTATCTCGGCGAAGTGACAAAAGAGGAGCCTTGGAAGTTAATTTCCCTGCCGATGCTGCTCACAAAGCCGGAATATGAATGGGAAAAGGTGCGCTATGCGGTCAATGAAGGACCTGCGGTGCTGCAGCATAACGGACGGATTTTTGTCTGCTTTTCCGCTTCTGGTACAGGGCCTGAGTATTGTGTGGGCGCGTTGGAGGCAAAAGAGGGAAGTAATCTGCTCGAAAAGGGTTCCTGGAAAAAGTATGAGAAACCGCTGCTTACTTCGGAGGATTTAATGGACGAATATGGTCCGGGGCATAACTCCTTTACAAAGGATGAAAACGGAAACGATGTATTTGTGTACCATGCCCGGAGCCGGGAGTGCTTTGAGGGAAAATGCGGCTATAAGGGGAACGACCCGTTGTATGACCCATGCCGTCACGCAAGGCTGCATACCGTATCATGGGACGAAACGGGAATGCCGGTCTTACGATAGGCGCTCTTTAGCTGCGTACAAAATCGAGATAGCGCGTACCCTGAAAGGTAAGCCGCCCGTAATCTCCTTCTGCAAGCATACCGTACTCGGAGCCGCTTACATGCAGTTCCATACGGTCACCGCTTTCGACCTCGAAGGTCACATAATAGCTGGTACTGGTACTGTGGGAGACTGCCATGTTTGCATTATGATGATGGTGATGGCTGACATTGGTACGTTTTGCAACAACAGATGCGTTTACGGTAAGCCGCGGGGAGTGGTTGTTTTTGTTCCACTGGCGTATACCCTGGAAAAGCATTACAAAAAAGGCACCAAGAATCAGAAAAAATATCAGGAAAAACATGATTTCAAATCCACTGTTAGAAAGAAGTCCCATGCCATCCGCCTCCTTAGTCCGGGAAAGTGTCGGCTGAAAGCCTGTATATGGTTTTATTATAGCAGGAAAGCGCGACGGGGGCAAGGAGTTCTTATAATTTGAGTATTCGCACTTTTTTCGTCATTTTTAGAAGTTGCAAACACAGAATACAACTCGCGGTTGAGCAAGAACTACGCTCAACCGTTGTTTGCTTTTTCGAAAAAATTCTGTTATCGTAAAAGTATCAAAAAGGAGGTGCATGAGATGAGTTTGGATTTGTTTCAGGAAAGGCTTGCCAACGCCAGAAGAGAGAAGGGAATGACACAGACGGAGCTGGCAGGAAAGCTTGGCGTAACGGCGCAGGCAGTATCGAAGTGGGAGAGAGGAGGCGCATATCCGGACATTGAGCTACTGGATGGAATTTCAAGTGTATTGGATTGTTCGCTGGATTATTTGTTCCAGTATGAGCAGGGAGCAAAGTCTTCCGGAAAGCAGGACAGTCTGGTGCGGCGCGCAGAACTGGAGACACTGATGTTAAAGGACAGTATTGCAATTCTGTTCGGCTACGGTCTGGTGGATTTATTTCTGGAGGAGGGAAAAAATAAATATGCTATCCTCCATGAGATGCGCAAGGAGATAGCAGGAAAGTATGGCTTCTGTGTTCCGACAGTGCGCCTGATGGACCAGGCGCTGTGCAAGCCGCAGGAGTATAAAATTTTGTTTTACGGCAAAGAGGTTGCAAACGGCACAGTAGAGCCGACAAAACGTTTTGTAGTGAACGGAAAGGCAGAAGATGAGGAGGATATTGCAGTAACTGGACCGGTATGGAATCTCTCCGGCGTCTGGACAGACAAAACGGAGGAAGGCTGCAGCCCGATGCGTTTTATTATGATACATTTAGAGCAATGTATTATGGAGCATCTGCCGTTGGTTTTTAATTGTCAGATGGCAGCGGACATGGTAGAAAATGTAGGGAAAAAGTACCCGAAGGTGGTGGAAGGCGTTGTTCCGGAACGGGTTTCCTATTCTTTTTTAAAGCGGGTACTGTTAATCCTTCTTTGCGAAAAGAAGTATGCGGTGAATCATATGGTACGGATTATCGAAGTGCTGGATGAGATAGTAGACGAGCATCCGACGCCAGAAGAAGCAGCCGGGCGTGTTGCGGCTGCTTTAGGAGAAAGCTATCGTTATGACCGGTAATCAGAATACGCACAAAGAATACGGGGCCGCTGCCCTTTGAGCAGCAGCCCCTTTTTACAAGCGTCTCTGGTATTTAATCCCAGATTCCGGCATAATGCGCAATCAACAATGCCCGGAACGTGACATCGCATTGTTTGCGGATTTTTGCCCGCCAGTCGGTTTCTAACTGCGCGCCACCGTACGGCCCCCATCCTTTGAACTCGCCGTCATACATTTCAACAGAGCAGATTCCGTCCGGATTGATATTGTCAAGTACAAAGTCGACTTCCTCCCTAAGCTCCGGCAAATAAGGATATAAGCCGCAGCGCGACAGCCATTCGACCTTTTCCAGATTGGTCCGGCGTACTTCGTCGGTTGTATGATGATTCAGGCTGTCCCCGGAGACAGAATAGCCCTCATTTAACAGCCAGCAGGGACCTACGGCATGATTGCCTACCCAGCATGCGACAGGAGTATTTATGATATCCTCCCGGTCTGTCCGCAGCAGTCTTTGAAAGGATTCGGCAAGCATAGCGGTATTTTTCTCATTTTTCCATTTCTCTGTCGTAAATGTCAGTATTTCGAGATGATATCTGCATGGCCACCGCTCGTTTTGGTGAAACAGCCGGCCGTTTTTTACGGGACGGGAGACATCCTGTATCGAATCGACCTGTGTCACTCGTTCGAAGGATTCCAGGGAAAGCCTGATTTGCGGTGAGATGTCGATGATATCGTCATAATGGGCTCTTGCAATACAGGCGCATCGGATGATATTCTGACCCTGTGCCGGAATTTCAAATTCGCTCCAGTATTGCCCTCTGGTTCCATAAATCCAATCGGTTAATGGCGTAGTAACGTAAGCATCCATGGCACGGTCCAAGAGCGCGGTTCCTTTCAGACCCTTTTCGCCCATGTATTTTGTCGCAGTTTCCTGATTGTCATACTGACCGGCATTTTTGTTGCCTCCATGAAAGCCCAGACCGATCCAGCCGTTTTCCTGTTGCTTTTCTCCGATAAACCGGAGAAGTTTTTCCTCCAGTATCTGCTCCTGTAATGCTTTTTCTTCCTGCGCTGTAATAGTTTGCAGGATTTCTTTTTTTACCCGCAGCTGAATCGATGGATTTGCATGGGTCAATAAGAAATCAATCATCTTTTGCTTCATACTGCGTATTCCTTTCTTTTAAAGACAGTAATCATAAAAATATTAAAATTATGTACACCGCCGCTTATGGGCAATACCATGGCGGCGGTGTTTTTTGCCGGGAAAGGGCAGAGGAGGATTATTACTTGAAAATCTGCTTCGCAAAGTGATAGAGTCCGTTTTTCCAGACAGTAAAGTCGTGACCGCCTGGCATCGTGTAGTAAAGATGCTCGATGCCGTTCTTTGTCAGGGTCTCCTCATAATAGGCGGCAATCCTGTGTACGATGTCATCCTGCTCTCCATTGCAAATCATAATGAGGTACGGAACCGGAGCCCCTCCCGGAATCGTAAACTCCTCTTCTGAAAACTGTCCCGGATAGTTCAGGGCAGGCGTAGGAAGCAGTCCCGGAGCCGGGCTGAAGGCGCCGATATAGCCGAACGTATCCGGCAGGGTGAAGCCGATGAAAAGAGACTCTCTGCCGCCCATGGAAAGTCCGGCGATAGCAGTGTTTTCACGTCCGGTTTTTATAGAATAGTGCGCTTTGATATACGGCATTAAATCGTTCGTCAGGTCGTTGATGAAATTATCAAAAGCAGCGATGTTTTCCGGGGAAATAACCTCTGCCGGAATACTGTCATCTGCCGCCGCGCGTGCATTCGGAATGACAACAATCATTTCCTTTGCCTCTCCGGCAGCAGCGAGGTTGCCGATGACGTCGGCAGGTTCGCCGTAAAGCCATTCCTTGTGGTCGCCGCCGATGCCATGCAGAAGGTAAAGCACAGGATAGGTTTTTTCCGGCGTATAGTCCGGCGGCAGTATCAGGGTAAAAAGCCGGTCTGTCCCGGTAGTTTTGGAAGGATAGGTAACAGTAGTTACATTCCAAGGGGTGAGAGACGGATTTTTCTTATCGAATCCGTCCGGGGTATGGTAATCAAACATAGCAAAATACCTCCTTTACATTTTACGAATTAGAAAGCTAACGAGCTTATAAATTAACGATACCGCAAGACAGGGGAATTGTCAAGGAATCTTTTCACTCTTAAATTTTTGTATTTTTAGTAGGTTCATAAAGTCCCGGAGGCGGTACAGTTTCCGGAACTTTACAGAATTCCTCAAAAAAGTCAAGAAAAGCGGGTTGGTCTGGTGTATACTAAGCTTATAGCACGATGGAAGAAACCATAGTAACTATAGTAACTATGAGAAAGGAAGTCCGGAATGAGTTATTCAGTACCAACGCATGCTGTTATCGCTTATATTGAAGCGCATCTGAAGGAAGAAAAGATAGACCATGAGGCATTGGAGAGAAGTGTCGGATTTTCATATGCCCATATACGGGATTTTTTCCGCAGGAATACCGGTGATTCTCTTGCACACTATGTGCGGGCGAGGAAAATCTGTGCCTCTGCGTTTGAACTGCTTCATTCGGAGAAAACAGTCCTTGAGGTAGCGCTGCAGTACGGCTTTTCCAGCCATGAAAGCTATACGCGTGCATTTAAGGCGATTACAGGCAGTACGCCGTATGCCTTTCGTAAGGCAAGGCCTCTGATGGGGAAGAAAGAGCTGACGACAGGTGTGTATGGAATCCGGTTCCTGGAGCAAAAAGAGCGAAGAAGCGATGTAACGATGAAAACGAAAAAGGAAAAGTATAAGGACAATGACAGTACGGTTTTGTACGGTGTTCCGGAGGTTGCATGGGGGACTTACGGCGGCAATACGCCATATCCGATGTGCTTAAAGGCGTGTGCGGATTATCTGGGAGAGGATATGGAGTATGCTTTTTTCATGGTATCCTGCGGCGCTGCGTTCCGTTTTACATGGAATGAAGAGGAATGGGATTTAGGAAATGTCGATGTTTACCATACCTTCCGGGAGTCGGATGATGTTTATCGGCTTGGCGTGGAGGCATTGGGACGTGAGTTTGACATGCTGGGAAGAAACAAGGAAACGACAAAGGAGGAATTTATCCGGTTTATCCGGAAGCATGTGGATGAGGGTTATCCTTGTATCGCACTGGGGATTATCGGGCCGCCGGAGGCCTGCATTATTACGGGTTACCGGGATAACGGGGACACTCTGCTTGGCTGGAACCTATTCCAAAAGGACCAGATGGTTGCAGAAGGAGTTCAGACAGATGCCAGCGGATATTTCATCAGCAGGAACTGGTGGGAAAATACGGATACCCATGCCGTCATGTGTATGGGAGCGATTGCAGGAGAAAGGCTTTCCGTAAAGGATATTGTGAAGAATGCCGTTCTGGCAATGTCCGGAAGAAAGGAAGGAAATTATTGTAAGGGAATCAAAGCGTTTGATGCCTGGAAGAAGATGCTTTCGGAGGAGAGTTGGTTTCGTGTCGGGGAAAACGATTCCGTATTATCCGGAAAAATGCTTTGCCAGAACGATGCGATGTGCTGTCTGTCTGACGGGAGCGGCTCTGCGGCGGCGTATTTCGGAGGACTGGCGGAGCAGGAGGCATTGACGGGAGTAAAAGAAACAGCCGTAAAGTACCGGGAGTTGGCAGCGCTTTTTTCCGGGGTAAAGAAGGTAACAGGCAGAATGAAGGAGCTGTTCGGTGACTACTATGATATGGACGGCAGACTTTCTAAACTGGCAGATAGCGGTGTACGGGAAAAAGCATGTAGCTATATAGAAGAAATAAAACGACAGGAGGAAAAAGCACTTCGCTTAATGGAAGAACTTTAGGGAGAAGGAATTGCCTTTTAGTACCGTTTAGGCGTAAGGACGCACCTGAGCGGCCAGGCGGTACTTAGAGGAAGTCTGGCGGAGCATTGCGTGTGCAAAAATAAGGCAGATTTTCTTGCCTTCTTCACATTTTAGCGATATACGGTATTTAATAAAAACGGGACACCCGGTTCTTTTATCATTTTATCTTTTGGTGGAATCCCACCGCAAAATTCCAAAATTACTTGACGTCAGAGAAAAAAGCAGTTATGCTGGGAATAAGAGGCTGAATGAAGAAAAAAACCATATTGCCAAAGAGGAATTGTACGGACATCTGGGGAAAGAGACCTGTTATGACTTGCTGGAGGTTGTAATGGTCTGCCTTGGGAAAGAAGAGGATAAATGAAGTGTATCAGGATGTAACACGCGAGGGGGGGTTAAAGTATTATTAGCGGGCATAAAGATGGGGCGGGGTCCGCTCCGGGAATGTTCCGGATCCGCTTGATTATACCGGAGCAAGAGCCTAGAAACAGCTTGACAGAGGGAGGAAACCGGGTATAATTGATAGTAGTTAAGATTGTTCAGAACTATAGCAGAACAGCTGTGTTACCGGAAATTTATGGAATATGGGGATTATCAGAAGATAAGGAGCCCTGCGCATAGGAGGAACCATGGGAAAACAATTACATATGGCTTTAATGGAGACATCAGCGGCACATGGGAAAAGTACCTGGATGGAATTTCGGAGGCTGGATTTGTCTCCGGGGCAGCCAAAGGTTTTGTCATGGCTTCGCTCGCGGGAAGGCTGTCTGCAGAAGGAGCTGGCGGAATTTTGTCATGTCGAGCCTGCAACGATGGCAGTGCTGCTGGCTAATATGGAGAAAAAGGGCTTAATCCGGAAGGAGACGACGCATGTTTCCGGGGGCAAGCGGGCGTACCGGGTCTATCTGACGGAAACCGGACGACAGCTTGCGGAAAAGGTAGGGGAGATTGTGCAGGAGGTAGAAGAGAGAAGCTATCAGGGGTTTACAAAAGAGGAAAGAAAGCAGCTGATAGCGTTATTGGAGCGTATTACAGAAAATCTGAAGTAAAGCGTTAGGGTTGATTTCTGAAATACAGCTTTATAGGAAATCTGTAAAGAGAGAAGGAGTAATGCAATGAGAAGGATGTTTCAAAAGCTGATAGCGGGGGTATGCTGTATGATGCTGCTTTGTGGTACGGTTGCGTGTAACAGCCAGGGAAAGCCGGCAAACGGAAATGGAAAGGAGCCGGAGGTAACGTTGACACCAGAGCCGACGAAGGAACCGGATGCAACAAAGAAGCCGGAGGCTACCATGGAGCCAACGAAGAAGCCGGAGACGACCAAAGAGCCGACAAAGGCACTGGAGGCGACTGCGACGCCAGAGCCGACGAAAGAGCCGGATCCGCAGGCAGAAGGAACCATTATGGAGGCGGCAGCAAAGCTTGGTTTCAGCTTTGGTACGGTGGCAAATGCTTATACCATCCGTGATTTGACGTTTAAGATGATGCTGATGGATGACTTTAACAGTATTACGGCAGCAAATGAAATGAAGGCCTATTCCCTGCTGGACCAGAAGGCATCCCAGTGGAGTTCGGACGGCATGCCGGTAATGAATTATACCCAGGCGGATGCGATTGTATCTTTAGCAGAGCTTTTGGGAATCGGCGTCCGTGGTCATGTGCTTGTATGGGATGCCTATATGAGTGATTGGTTTTTCCGCGAGGGCTATACAAATAACGGTCCGTATGTAGATACGGAAACAATGAAGATACGGTTACAGTATTATATCGAAAAGGTAATTACGCACTTTGAGACGGAGTTTCCGGGCGTGGTTTACTGTTGGGATGTTGTGAATGAGGCGGTCGGCGACAGTACGTCGGATTATGACGCTTCGGATGCACGCCATATCAGGACCCTGCGGAGCGGCGTCAAGAACCAGTTCTATCATATTATCGGTCACGATTACGTAGAGCTTTCGTTCCTTTATGCAAAGAATACGGTAGAAAAGCTGCAAAAGGAAAATCCGGAGGTCAGCATTACTTTATTTTATAATGATTATAATACGTTTTTCCCAGAAAAGCGGGATGCTATCTGCGCGTTGGTAAAGAGCATCAATAGCTATGCAAAGGACGCGGCCGGGAATTACCGGAAGCTTTGCGAGGGCGTCGGTATGCAAAGCTATATTGGCGGCTATGGCGTGCAGGAAGGGTGTATGAATCCGGAGGACATCGGGCGAATCAGAGAGGCAGTTTTAAAGTACCATGACCTTGGTGTAGAGGTGCATGTAACGGAAATGGCAGTCCGCAATTATGATGAGGAGCGGAAGGCGGAGCATGCAGAGTTTTACGGGGAATTGTTTAAGATGTATGCGGAGTTGAATGCGGAGGAAACATTAATCACGAATATCTCTATTTGGGGATTGAATGATAATCCGTGGATGGATAAGGAGAATTACAGCTATAAGATGAACGGTCCGTACTGCGGCCTGTTTGATGAGGATTACAGGAAAAAGGATGCCTATTATAAGGTGCTGGATGCATTGCAGCAGGCAGAATAGCTGTGTATTGTCTGCGGTTGCCTGAAAATGACGGAGCGCAAGGCTTTGTCTGCTTGACAACCAGGTGAAATGCGGTATAATGAAATTGACTGCCGGTTAGAAGGCTGACCGGAGGGAGCTTCGGTTTTAGAGGAAAGCGGCAGAGAAAAAGAGAAGAAAAAGAAAGGGGAATTACAATGAGAAGGATACAAAAAGTGGCTGCAGGTGTATGTTGTCTGGCACTGCTTGCCGGTATGGTTGCGTGCAAAAGTGCGGAAGAGGGAGAGTCAAAGGTAACGGAGCCTCCAACGGCAACTGTAACACCGACCATAGAGCCGACAGCAACCGTAACGCCGACACCAAAGCCAACGGCAACGCCGACGCCGACGAAAGCTCCGGCAAAGATTGAGGATGCGGAGATTCCGGCAGATTACAAGAAGCTTAATAAGGAGTCTTTGGGAAAGGTAGAATATATTGAGTATCAGACGCATGATTATTTCGGAGACGGTGCTGAGATTACGAAACATGCTTATGTGTATCTGCCGCCGGAATATGATGAGGAGAAGCAGTACGATGTGCTGTATCTGATGCATGGCATTGGCGGAGATGAGAAGGAATGGGGAATACATAACGCCTTTTCTACAGTAAAGATTGCACTGGATAATCTGATTTATTACGGTGAGGCAAAGCCGTTTATTGTAGTAGTGCCGAACGGCCGCTCCAGTGCGAATCATGCAAGCACAGGTTCAAACTTTAATTCTTTTTATGTATTCGGACAGGAGCTTAGGAACGATTTGATTCCGCACATAGATGCGAACTATGCCACCTATGCGGAGTATAGCGCAGACGGGTACGATTTGACGGCTGCTCGTGACCATCGTGCTATGGCAGGTCTTTCCATGGGAGGAATGCAGACAATTAACATCGGCTTATGTGAGTGCCTTGATATTATGAGTTATTTCGGGGCGTTCTCGGCAGCACCGACAAGCAATACTGCGGCAACCATAGCCGAGAAGCTGAAAGACTTTGAGGAGTATGACATTCATTATTTCTATAACATCTGCGGCCTGAGTGACGGAACCGCGCTTGCGAGTGCAAGAGGTGCAGTGACCGGACTGGATGCCCTGACAGATAAGCTGACTGAGGGAGAGAATTTTATGTGGCAGACGGTAAGCGGCGCCCATGACTTTGGCGTATGGGATCTTGGCTTTTATAATTTTGCACAGCTTGTATTCCAATAAGCCATATAAAATAGGAATAAGATAGGAAAAGAGCGGGCGCCCGGAAGGGACCGCTCTTTTTTCTCATAAAGAAATACCGTGTTCCGCGAGTATATTGTCATTGCGCATAATTCCTTGTTTCAGGGCTGCATCGCATACATTCGCATGAGCGATTTTATAGAGAGTTGTTATCCTTTATTCATATTGATATCCTTCAATCACCCAGTCATATTCCTTTAAATCCAAACCTTGTCCGCAATATTCACATTTGCCGCCGTTTAGCAGTGACAGACTTGTGCCGCAGGAATTACAGCGGTACACATTTACATCGTTGATACTTTGTGTCAGTGCGCGGATGCTTTTGATAAGACCAAGCTTCAAATAAGCCTTCTCCTGACGTACCCGGCCGTTTTCGTATCTGGTCAGCATCATCCCGACTTTTACCTGCAAATGCTGAAAGTTATCGTCTGTCTGATAATCCATCAGAACGCATTCTAACAGTTTACAATCAATCACTCCACGATACCTTGCGATGAGCGTGGTCATGTCGCATACCGCAAACGGTCCGATTTCCTCCGCCGAACTTGCATAGCAGATACTGAGCAGTTTGTTGGAAAGATTTCCGATTAGAGTCTCTATTGAGAAATGTTTGTCCACATTTCGTATCTTTTCAAGCGTCTGACTTGTCTTGGCGGGTCCGCCAGTCATACTCTCCTTGGATTTCTTTCCTACGAAAATCATCGTGAATACCGCCATTACACCAAATGCAAGCAGTGGAGCCAGCATCATCATGGAGCCGCCTGTATTGCTTCCAATCGCTAAAAGGGCAATTACAATAATAACAAGAACCACATACATGGGTACAAAGTTCTTATGAATCGTAAAACCGTCCCTGCGTTGCGTCCAGTCCCCCGGGTTATATACGGAGGAAACCTTCTGCTTCAAATCTTCAATATGGAATTTGGTCTGACAATAGTCGCAACCGTCCACAAAACACTCCAACGTTCCTTCCCAGCCGCAACTCGGACAGATATAATTCCCGTTCATGCTTTTGGACTGGATTATATAGTATTCTCCCTGCGATTTTTTCCTCTCATCCGACCAGACACAGCGGTTCCCGTCATAAAAGGTTTTTCTGTAATTCATCTCATCGCTGATTTTGCAAATTAAATTTTTACCGTCATGGCTATAGTCCCAATATGGATAACGCCGGTTTTCTTTCTTTACATACTCTGTAGGCTCTATGTAATCATAATGCGCCTTCAGTCCGAGCGCCATGAGCCGCTTTTTATTGAGATAATGTGTATACCACAGGTTCTGTGTTGTCGTCATAAATCCGTTTTCTGTAATCTGCGGACTGTTGTACCATGCCATCTCTTCCTGCTTGTATTCATTGACCAATTCCGTCATATCATTGTTCCAGACCTGGCAGGACGCGCTGTAACGGTTCTCATTCAATAACTGTGTCGTAACTTTTTTGAACTGGTTCCAATTATCTTTCAAATTATTCGCCATATCATTGCCTCCTTAATATATTATTTTACCATATTGAGGAGGCAATGACAATGAGCTCATAGTCTCCTTAGAGCCTGCGGTGGATACGCATGAATTTGTAACAAAAGAGCAACAGCATTGTACCATGACAGAGTTTTCTTTTTGCATTTGTGGGCTTCTTTGGGATTGAAGGCGTAACAATGTTATGATATAATAATACTGTAACATTGTTACACAAGGAGGAAGGAGGCGCGAATGGGACAGGAATTGATTTCAAAAAAGGAGCTGCTGGAATGCTATTCTATTTCCTATGGCGCGTTATACCGCTGGAAACGGAAAGGACTGATTCCGGAGGACTGGTTTATTAAAAAGTCGACGACAACCGGACAGGAGACATTTTTCCCAAGGCAGCGGATTTGTGAGAGAGTGGAACTTATCCAGAGCCAGAAGGACGAGTATTCCCTGGATGAGCTGGCAAAGCAATTCAGTCAGGAATCGGAGCAGAAGGCGGCGCTCATTATCCGGACGGTATTTGGCGAGAAGGTATTTTATTTGAATGAAGTCCGGTCAGTGCGCTTAGAACGCGGAGACGGAAGCAGCACAGAAATCACAAGAGAGATTCTTGGACTGGCAGGCAAAAAAGAGAGGAGCTTATAATATGGATATGACAATTTCAGGAAGCGGACAGATTGCAGCGGGGGAGTACGACAGGGTGAGAACGAGTGGAAGTGGACGGCTGAACGGTCTTGTGCGGTGCAGCAGTTTTCATTCTTCCGGTTCCGTAAACGGCGAGGAAATCGAGTGCAAAAATGCGTTTGTGACATCAGGCAGCAGCAGGTTCTCTAAAAGTGTAAGGGCGGAAAGTCTTTCCACGTCCGGCTCTTTTGCCTGCGGGGGAGATATTACGGTAAAGAAAGGGATGGGTTGCTCAGGGAGCAGTGAAAGCGGCGGAAACATTAAGTGCGGAACACTTATTGCGTCCGGGAGTTTCTCTGCCAGGGGTGATATCGAGGCGGAAACGGTTAAAATTGACGGGAAAGTAAAGTGCGACGGACTTTTGAATGCAGAGGAAATTACAATAAAATTTAAGTCCGGGTCGAAAATCAGGAATATCGGCGGCAGTAAGATAGTAATTTACGGGCACTCCAATCCGGAGAAAAGGGTCAGATTGCCGTTGTTTTCTTCTTTAATGAAAAAAGGCGGGGGCGATTCTTTGTGTGTAGAAGAATCCATTGAAGGGGACAGTATCGCACTCGAAGGAGTCGCAGCGCAAAGGGTTTCTGGACGGGTTGTTGCAATCGGGGAGGGGTGTGAGATAGAGATGGTCCAGTACAGCGAAACTCTGGAAGTGTCGCCGGATGCAAAGGTTGGCAGAACAGAGAAAATTTAGGGGGGCGGATTTTGAACGCCCCGCTTGAAAAGAAAAGGGCCGCGCCTGACGCGCAGCCCTTTTTTTGTACTCTTTCTTACCATTCACGGCCCCTTCACACACATGCGCAAAATCAGCCGGCAAAGCTGTCTGGTGCTGTTGCGCAGCATTCTGTTTTGTTTATGTGGTGGAACGACTGATTTCAACCGCATAAGAATTTTATACAGTTTCTTACAAGCAGGCTTGACGAATCTGTCTGCTGATTCTTATGCGGCTGTGAATCGTAACTATTTTTTACAGATTGTGAATCTTTCTCTTTACATAGGTCGTGTGGAGAATCTCATGTGCCTTATGACTGCCTGGCTCGCCGAGATAGCTCTTGTAAACCTCCTGTACGTCCGGATTCTCGTGGGAGAAGCGGAGCGTATTTGCTGCATCATACTCATAGAGCGCCTTTGCACGGATTGCACGGACATCCGTGAAGTTACGGACAGAAGCCTCAACCTGCGGTTGACCGCCACCGTTGACACAGCCGCCCGGGCAGCCCATGATTTCGATAAAGTGGTAATTTGCTTCGCCATTCTTTACCTTTGTAAGAAGCTCCTTCGCATTCTTTAAGCCGGAAGCAACGGCTACATTAACCTTCATGCCGGCAACTTCATAGGTAGCTTCCTTGATGCCCTGTGTGCCGCGTACTTCGGTAAATTCAATCGGAGAGTCGTTCTTTTCTCCGGTGAGCTTCCAGACTGCGGTACGGAGAGCTGCCTCCATAACGCCGCCGGTTGCGCCGAAAATAACGGCAGCGCCGGTACCGGAGCCTAACGGGGAGTCAAACTCTTCGTCCGGAAGGTCGGTGAATACGATACCAAGACGCTTAATCAGTCTTGCAAGCTCCCTTGTAGTAATGGAAATATCTACATCAGCAACGCCTGCTGCGTTCTGGTCGTCACGGCCGATTTCAAACTTCTTTGCGGTA
Source organism: uncultured Lachnospiraceae bacterium (assembly GCA_910577175.1). GTDB lineage: Bacteria > Bacillota > Clostridia > Lachnospirales > Lachnospiraceae > SIG307. Next base: position 55,080 of record CAJTLU010000013.1, read on the forward strand.
CAAGGCATTACGCTGACGGATACGATATCCTTTGCATCGATGCCTTCCTTTTCTGCATAGTAGGTCTTTAATACAGCGCCGAACATCTGCTGCGGGGACTTACAGGAGGAAAGGTTCTCAGTCATATCCGGGAAGTAATGTTCGCAGTATTTAATCCAGCCCGGGGAGCAGGATGTAATTAACGGCAGTACACCGCCGTTCTGTACGCGGTCAAGGAACTCGTGGGATTCCTCCATAATCGTCAGGTCAGCGGAGAAATTGGTATCGAATACCTTCTCAAAGCCGATACGGCGGAGTGCCGCAGCCATCTTGCCCTGTACGCCGGTTCCCATCGGGTAGCCGAATTCTTCACCAAGAGCAGCACGGACAGCAGGAGCTACCTGAACAAATACATGCTTGGACGGGTCTGCAATCGCTGCCAGAACTTCATCAGTGGAATCCTTTTCGTAGAGAGCACCGGTCGGACATACTGCGATACACTGTCCGCAGGATACGCAGGCGGTTTCGCCAAGTCCCATATCAAAAGCGGATGCAATGTTCGTATTGAAGCCGCGGTCATTTGCGCCGATGACGCCAACGCCTTGTACCTTTTCACAGACAGCGGAGCATCTGCGGCAAAGGATACACTTATTGTTATCGCGAACCATATGAGCGGCACTTTCATCCAGCTCGTAGGTATTAACCGAACCAGTGTAGGCATCCTCGCACTCTACCTTTAAGTCCTTACAGAGCTTCTGAAGCTCGCAGTTTCCGCTGCGTACACAGGAGAGACACTTTCTGTCATGGTTGGAAAGGATGAGTTCCAGGGTCTTTCTTCTGGATGCCAATACCTTAGGCGTATTTGTGAATACTTCCATACCCTCGTTTACCGGGTATACGCAGGAAGCAACGAGGCTTCTTGCGCCCTTTACCTCTACCACACAAATACGGCAGGCGCCGATTGCGTTAATATCCTTTAAATAGCACAGCGTCGGAATCTCAATGTGAGCGATTCTTGCTGCCTCTAAGATAGTAGCGCCTTTTGGTGCGGTAACGGTCATACCATTAATCTTTAAAGTAACGGTTTCCATGTTTTACCTCCAATTCGTTTTAAGATTACCAAGCTACTATTCGCAGAATTGTATATCAAAGCAAACTCCTGCTTATAAGTAGGCTTGGCGCAGTCGCTTACTTTGATAAGCAGCTGCGAATCGTAACTTACTTCTTAGAAATTGCGCCAAACTTACATTTCTCGATACAAGCACCACATTTTACGCACTTATCGGTGTTAATTACATGCGGCTCTTTCACTGTACCGGAAATAGCACCTGCCGGACACTGTCTTGCACAGAGCGTACATCCCTTACACTTGTCAGGGTCAATTGCGAAGGACAGGAGGTCCTTACATACGCCTGCCGGACATCTCTTCTCGACAACGTGGGCAATGTACTCATCCTTGAAGTAACGTAAGGTGGAGAGTACCGGGTTCGGAGCAGTCTGTCCGAGACCGCACAGGGAATTGTCTTTAATGTAATAACAGAGCTCTTCCAGCTTATCCAGGTCTTCTAAGGTAGCCTTACCCTTGGTAATCTTATCTAACAGCTCATAGAGACGCTTTGTACCGATACGGCACGGCGTACATTTGCCGCAGGACTCGTCAACGGTAAACTCAAGGAAGAACTTTGCAATATCTACCATACAGTTGTCTTCGTCCATAACGATAAGTCCGCCGGAGCCCATCATGGAGCCGATGGCAATGAGGTTATCGTAGTCAATCGGAATATCAAAGTGCTCTGCCGGGATACATCCGCCGGACGGACCGCCGGTCTGTGCTGCTTTGAACTTCTTGCCGTTCGGGATGCCGCCGCCGATATCCTCTACGACTTCACGGAGGGTAGTACCCATCGGGATTTCTACCAGACCGGTATTCTTAATCTTACCGCCGAGGGCGAATACCTTCGTACCCTTGCTCTTTTCGGTACCCATGGAAGCAAACCAGTCAGCGCCGTTTAAGATAATCTGCGGAATGTTAGCGTAGGTTTCTACGTTATTCAAAATCGTTGGCTTCTCGAAAAGACCCTTTTCTGCCGGGAACGGAGGTCTCGGTCTCGGTTCGCCGCGGTTGCCCTCGATAGAAGTCATAAGCGCGGTTTCCTCACCGCAGACGAATGCGCCTGCACCAAGACGGAGGTCAATATCAAAATCAAAGCCGGTATCGAAAATATTCTTACCAAGCAAGCCGTATTCTCTGGCCTGTCTGATTGCAATGTTCAGGCGGTCTACCGCAATCGGGTACTCCGCACGGACATAAATGTAACCCTGGTTTGCACCGATGGCGTAACCTGCGATTGCCATTGCCTCAAGCACAACGTGAGGGTCGCCCTCTAAGACGGAACGGTCCATGAAAGCACCCGGGTCGCCCTCGTCGGCGTTACAGCAGACATACTTCTGACCGCCTTTTACGAGGTCCTTTGCCAGCTGCCACTTCCTGCCGGTCGGGAATCCGCCGCCGCCGCGTCCGCGCAGACCGGAATCCAGAATGCATTTAATAACGTCATCCGGGGACATTTCGGTAAGAACCTTGCCAAGAGCTTCGTAGCCGCGGGTACCGATATATTCCTCGATATTCTCCGGGTTAATGACACCGCAGTTACGCAGTGCGATACGATGCTGCTTTTTGTAGAAGTCGGTATCAATTAAAGGCTTGATGCCGCTGTCGGTGACGGTTTCCTGATAAACGTATTTGGTAACGACACGTCCCTTTAACAGATGCTCGGAAACGATTTCCGGGATATACTCCGGCTTTACCATGGAATAAAAGGTGGCTTCCGGATAAACAATCATAATCGGGCCGAGAGCACAGAGACCGTGACAGCCGGTTTGTACAACAGAAACTTCCTCGGCAAGACCGTTCTTTGCGATTTCCTTTTTCAGTAATTCAAAAATTTCCAGGCTGCCGGAGGAGGTACAACCGGTTCCGCCGCATACTAATACATGTGAACGATACATAATGTTTCTTCCTCCTTATTTATTGTGCAGCACCGAGCGTGTACTGGGTAACGACCTGTCCACGAATCAGGTGCTGTTCTACAACTTCTTCCGCCTTTTCCGGCGTCATATGAACATAAGTAACCTTTTCCTTGCCCGGAGCAATAATTTCAACAATCGGTTCATACTGGCAAAGACCGATGCAGCCGGTCTGTACGACAGCCACATCATCAAGCTTCTTGTTCATTACCGCATCTGCAAGGGCGTTTAATACCGGTCTTGCACCGCTTGCGATACCGCAGGTAGCCATACCGACCACTACTCTTGTCTGCGTATCGGATTCGGAGCGGAGGCCGACCTGGGCCTGCATCTTTTCCCGAATTGCTTTTAACTCTTCAAGAGACTTCATACTTTCCTCCAATCTGCCGTTTTACGGCATTCAAGTCTGGGTGTTACAGTCATCCGCAGGAAATCCTGCGAAGTTACAGCTTATAAGCATTGTTGTTCGTTTCGTCATAATTTTCTTTCAGGTAATCCTTTATGTAGAGAGAAACCTCCGGCTCCTGGAAGGAGATGTCACCGAGAATTTCGCGGAATTCCCTGGTGTCTAACGAAAACTCTTTTTCATTAAAGCGGAATGTATAAAGGAAATCACATTCCGGATGCATGGTAACTAAGGTATGGATAGTTCCGTTTATGTCGCCGAGGGGCATGCGGTCGATATGTGAAAACGTAAAAACCGCACAGACACGGGTGCCGACTCCGAGTGTTGATGTAATGGAAAAGGAACCGTCTGTACTTTCTGCAGCCTGCTTAAAAAACGGAACACCCAGTCCCACCTTTCTGGTGGTACGCGTCGTAAAAAACGGATCCGTTACAGCAGAGAGCTGTTCCTCTGACATGCCGCAGCCGTCATCTTCAATCACAACGGTCAGAGTATCGGGAGAGGTTTGTACATCGACAATAATCGTAACTAAGGATGCCTTTGCGCGGGTGGAATTTTCTGCAACATCAAGGATGTTTAAGGATATCTCTGGCATCATACCGCGAGTCCCTCCTTTCGGGAAACGAAGTCCGCAGACTATTCGTACTTTGCAAGAACACCGGCGATTTCATCTGCGGTAAGACGGCCGTATACATCATCGTTAATCGTCATAACCGGAGCGAGACCACAGGCACCGATACAGCGGCAGGCATCTAAGGAGAACTTACCATCAGCAGTACACTGGCCGCCTTCAATCTGGAGCAGTTCCTGAAGCTTTGAGTAGATGTCGCCGGAGCCCTTTACATAGCAGGCAGTACCAAGGCAGACGGAAATTTTGTATTTTCCCTTCGGATACAGGGAAAACTGCGAATAGAAGGTAGCTACTCCATAAACCTTCTCAAGCGGAATGCCACAGGTATCTGCAATCATGGTCTGTACCTCTATCGGGAGATAGCCATAGATATCCTGCGCCTTCTGTAAAATAGGCATAAGAGAACCCTTGCTGTCCTTTAACTCGTTGATGACAGCTAACAGCTGTTCTTCCTGTTCCTTTGTCCCCTGGAATGGAACTGTTGTTTTAGAACCCATTTCTTTAACCTCCTTTAATTTATGTCTTTAGGGAAGAAGACAGTTTGGCATAATACGCAATACTTGTTAAAATCATAACGATATTATGCACAGCACGACAAAAAGCGCGCAAAAGTTACGAAAAAATAACGCGCCTTTGCGTGCGCCGTACAGTTATTAACATTATAACATGAATTCCGGAAAAATGCTATAAGAAAAGTGCAAAAAAATTAAGGACATTTTGGATAAATTGTGATATACTTTAAACTATCAGGGAAACGCTGGTGAAAGCGTTTCCAGCGCCGGGTTTGCGCCGCGGGCGGCATATTCTTTTGCAAATCCGTGCGCATCCGCCGGAGGCTCTGAGGAAGCGGTGATTTCATCAGCGTTTCTTTAGGTAAATGAATAGAAAAGGAGGAAGGTGAAGGTATGACGGTCTTAGATGTAAAGGAAATTCTGGGAGCGAGAGTGCTGGTAGGAGAGGAATGGCTTGATAAGGAGGTACATACGGCGTGCGGCTCGGATATGATGAGCGATGTGCTGGCGTTTGTAAAGGAGCAGGCAGTTCTTCTGACCGGCCTTTGTAACGCACAGGTAATCCGCACGGCAGAGATGATGGACATTGTCTGCATTGTGTTTGTGCGGAATAAGAAGCCGGATGAAGAGATGATCCGGCTTGCAAAGGAACGGGATATTGTACTGCTTGCTACGGGACACCGGATGTTTTCCGCCTGCGGAATACTTTATGAAAAAGGATTACGGGGAGGGAAAGACTATGAGCGATACGATTAAGCTGCATTATACGGTTTCGACGGAGGACTTTACGCGGGCCGGCGAGGCGTCCGGCGACGTAAAGCGGAAGCTCAAGCAGATGGGAAGCTCCCCGGAGGCGGTGCGCAAAGTGGCAATTGCTATGTACGAAGGCGAAATCAATATGGTAATTCATGCAAACGGCGGGACGATTGACGTGGAAATTACGCCGGAGGAGATTATTATGGTGCTGCAGGATTCCGGCCCTGGAATCCCGGACGTCGAAAAGGCAATGCAGGCCGGGTACTCCACGGCACCGGACCAGGTGCGTGCGCTTGGCTTTGGCGCCGGGATGGGACTGCCTAACATGAAGCAGTATTCCGACGAAATGGACATTGAGACAACGCTCGGGGTCGGGACAAAGGTGACGATGAAGGTATACCAGACCTGAGAAGGTCCGGACAGGCACAAGAAAAGGGGGTTTGCATGAGCGAAAAATTTTTTACTTCGGTAAAGCTGGACGCGGATCTGTGCAAAGGCTGCATTAACTGTATCAAACGCTGTCCGACCCAGGCGATTCGTGTGCGGAACGGCAAAGCGGAGATTACAAATGAGTTCTGCATCGACTGCGGGGAGTGTATCCGTATCTGCCCGCACCATGCCAAGCTTCCATCCTATGACAGGCTGGATGTGCTGGAACGCTACGAATATACGGTAGCGCTGCCGGCGCCGGCATTGTACGGGCAGTTTAACAATCTGGATGACGTGAATATTGTCCTGACCGCATTAAAGAGGGTCGGCTTTGATGACGTATATGAGGTAAGCGGCGCTGCAGAGCTGGTCTCGGAGCTGAGCAGGGAGTATGTGAAAAACCATCCGGAGGCCCACCCGGTCATCAGCACGGCATGCCCTTCGGTTACGCGCTTAATCCGGGTGCGTTTCCCGAATCTGATTGAACATCTTCTTCCGATTAAGCCGCCGGTAGAGCTGGCAGCGGAGTTAGCGCGGGAAAGGGCAGTAAAGAAAACAGGGCTGCCACCGGAGAAAATCGGCATTATATTTCTGTCGCCGTGCCCGTCCAAGGTATCGGCCACGAAGGCGCCTCTTGGTACGGAAAAGAGTAGTGTCGATGCGGTTTGTGCAATCAAGGATATTTATACCAGACTTCTTCCGGAGATGAAGGCAGTGGCGGACAATCCCGAGGAGCTGCGGATTTCCGGGAAAATCGGTATCAGCTGGGGAACGAGCGGCGGAGAAGCCGGCGGGCTTTTAGCAGAGAACTATCTGGCAGCGGACGGTATCGAGAATGTCATCCGGATTCTGGAGGATTTGGAGGACCAGAAGTTTTCAGACCTGGAGTTTATCGAATTAAACGCCTGCAACGGCGGCTGTGTCGGCGGAGTGCTTACGGTAGAGAACCCTTACCTTGCTATGGTGAAGTTAAAGCGTCTGCGTAAGTATATGACGGTTGCAAAGAGCCATGTGCAGGATAATCTGCCGAAGGAGGAAGCATACTGGACCAAGGAGGTAACCTATGAGCCGGTATTTAAGCTCGGCACCGATATGAAAGAAAGCATTGCGCGCATGGCGCGGGTGGAGGAGCTCTGTGCCGGGTTCCCGGGGCTGGACTGCGGTTCCTGCGGTGCGCCGACCTGTAAGGCGCTTGCGGAGGATATCGTGCGCGGAAAGGCAAAGGAGCACGATTGTATTCACATTCTTAAGAAATACATACATCATCTTTCCGACGAGTTTTCCAAACTGAACGGAGAGTAGATGCTAAGACGGAGAAAGGACGGTAATATGACAGTAAAAGAGTTTGCGGAGCAAAGCGGCTTTCGTGTAATCAATCTGGCGGAGAATGCCGGTGAAGTTCTGATTCGCCAGAGTTACTGCTGCGATTTGCTTAGTATTGCAATGACCAAGGTGCCGGAAGGCGCCGCATGGGTAACGGTAATGAGCAACATTAACACCCTGGCAGTCGCTTCTCTGACGGAGGCGGCATGCGTAATTGTTGCAGAGAATGCGGCCGCGGCAGGTGATTTTGCCGCAAAGGCAAAGGAGCAGGGAATTACCGTACTACATACGGAGCTGCCTGTATTTGATGCGGCACTGATGGTCTATCAGGCGCTTCATGCCGAGTCCGGCGTATGATTTGCATATCCATTCCTGCCTTTCGCCCTGCGGGGACGACGAGATGACACCGGCTAATATTGCAGGAATGGCAGCGGTAAAGGAGCTTGGGCTGATTGCGGTCACGGACCACAACAGCTGTAAAAACTGCGGCGCGGTCCTTAAGGCTGCGGAGGAGTACGGCGTGCTTGCACTGCCGGGGATGGAACTGACGACCAGAGAGGAAGTGCATGTGGTCTGCCTGTTTGAAGAGCTCGCCGCAGCAATGGACTTTGACGCCTATGTTTATGAGCGGCTGCCGGATATCTTAAATCAGGAAAAGATTTTCGGGAAGCAGCAGATTATGGATGAAGAAGAAACTATCCTGGGGATTGCGGAAAAGCTGTTGATTAACGCAGCGGATATTGGATTTGACGAGGTGTTTGACCTTGTGGAAGCAAGGGGCGGCGTAATGATACCAGCCCATCTGGACAAGACAACCACGTCACTGTTGTCTAATCTTGGTTTTATTCCGCCGGACGCAAGGTTTTCCACCGCAGAGGTAAAGAACCTTGCAAACCTGCACAGGCTGAAAAAGGAGCATCCATATCTGGAGCGGTGCCGGATTATTTCCAATTCCGATGCCCATTATCTGCAGGACATCCATGAGCCCGAGCACACCCTTTATGTGGAGGAAATGACAAGAAAAGCAGTCATCCGGGCATTAAGGCAGGAAATGCCGCATACAATTTAATAAAAACAGATGGAGAAGCATAGGATGAAGATAAAATCAGGAATCGGACGGCTTCTCCTTTTTTTTGCTGTCCTGCCGCTTATGTTCGCAGCAGGGTGCAGTAAGGAAAAGGAAGAATACAAGAAAACAGGGGATGTGGAGTATACAGTAATGGAGGAGGCGGATGTGCCGGCAGAGCTTCTGGATATCATCAAGGAGAAAAAAGGCGGACCGTTCCGGCTGACCTATCTTGCGGAGGATGCGCTTTATGTGGCAGAAGGGTATGGTGAACAGCCTTCCGGCGGCTACAGCATTGCCGTAGATGAAATATACATGGCAGAAGAAGGTCTCTGCATCAAAACGACGTTAATCGGACCGGCAGCAGATGAGAAGGTGACAATGGCAGCAACCTATCCTTACATCGTGTTAAAGCTGAAACCAATGGAGACAGAGGCGCACTTTTTGGAGTAAAGTTACGAAATAAGTCAAAAGTCCTAAAAAATAATTTACCGTTCTGATTGACAATAAATAACAAGATGTGGTATAATTTTTAGTAGATGAATACTATATGGGGCATTTGTCGAATACACATAGCGGGTTGCCGCAGATAGGAGCAAAGATGAGTCAGCAAACGGAAATGAGTAGAATTGTCTACGACGTAAAGCACAGTGTTGGTAGACGTGTCAAGGTTTGTGAGAACAAAGGCCGCAATAAGGTCGATGTGATGGAAGGTGTAATTTCCGCGATATATCCGTGTGTATTTACAATAAAGGTGGATACGCAGAATCTGCCGGAATCTGCACAGACATTCTCCTATAGTTACACGGATGTATTAACGAAAAATGTAGAGTTGGTTTATGTATAAACCGAAAAGAAAAAAGCATATTTACCTCCCGGACAGCATAAGGTATAGAAGAACCTAGTTTCGGGAGGTATTTTTATGGAAATAAAGCTGCAAAGCATTCATATGAATCGTGTAAAATGCAGAAATTCGCTTCGGCTGACCGTAGATGATGATGTGAATGTGCCGGATAATAAACCGGATGTGCGGACGGTAATCTGGGAAAAGGGGACGGTGCGCCTGAGCGAGAAAAAGCTTTCAGGCGGAAGATTGTATTTAAAAGGAACGCTGGCGTATCATATGCTGTATCTGAGCGAAGAAGAGGGAAGACCGGTGCAGAGCGTGCGCGGGGAGCTTCCTTTTGACGAATCGCTTGAATTACCGGATGCATGCGTGGGAGATACGATTAATGTGAGGGCAGAGGTAGAGGAACTGGAAATCGCAATGATTCATTCCAGAAAGTTTGCAGTACGCGCACTGCTTGGAATTATGGTGCAGGCGGAGGAACTGCACGATGCCAGGGCGGCAGTGGAAATGGGAGAAGCGCCGTCGGTACATACGAAAACCAGGGTCATTCCGGTCACCTCCATTGTTGCGGATAAGAAGGATACCGCAAGACTCCGGGAGGAAATCTTTCTGCCGTCCGGTAAGGACGGGGTTGCGGAGCTTCTTTTCTGGGAGTTAGAGCTCTGCAATGTAGAAGCAAGGGCAAGGGAAGATGTCCTTGAGGCAAAGGGTGAAATGTCCCTGTTCCTTCTCTGGCGGAGCGACAGGGAAGAGGGTGAGCTGGAGAGCTATGAAGCAATGCTTCCGTTTAAGAGTGAGTTTGAAATCAGCGGCTGCAGAGAAGGCCTGATAGATGATGTCATGTTCCGGATTACGAACGAGAATGTAGCGGTAAAGGCAGACGAGGATGGAGAAGAGCGTCTTGTGGAAGCAGAGGCAATCTTAGAGGCAGAGATGAAGCTGTATGAAGAGGGCGAGATGGAGCTGCTTTCCGACCTTTATGCAACGGATTGCAGCATGGTGCCGGTCTATCAGACGGAGGAATATGAAAATCTGCTGTTGAAAAACGACAGCAGGCTCAGGGTTTCCGAGCGCCTGCCGCTTGCCGAGGGAATGCCGGGGATTCTTCAGATTTGCCGCGGCAGTGCCGAAATTAAACCGGATGTCTGTACGAGGGAAGGAGAGACGCTGAATCTGTCGGGTGTGCTGGATGTAAGGCTTCTCTATATTTCAGAGGAGGATGACCGTCCGTTACAGTCCTACCGCACCGAACTACCGTTTACACATCAGATTGAAATCCGTGGTCTTACGCCGGAAAGCACCTATGATATCCGGTGCAATGTGGCAGAAGCGGTCTTTGGCATGGTGCGCAACGGAGAGGCGGAAATGAAAGCAGAGCTGGCATTTTCGGTTCTTGCCATGGAAAACCGTAAGGAAGAGGTTATTGTGGATACGGAGCGGGAGGAGTTTGACGAAAACCGTCTGGAGGAGCTGCCGAGCATGATTGGCTATACTGTCAAGGCGGACGAAAATCTCTGGGATATCGCAAAGCGTTACTATACAACCCAGGAGGAAATCATCCGGCTCACCGAGCATGGCGGGGAAGTACGGGAAGGAGACTTGCTGCTGGTTGTAAAAACGGCAGGAAATTAAGTAGAAAAAGGAAGGGGGCTGCCGCACGAAGCGCGCCCCCTTCTTATGATATCGCTCTGACAAAATTCGCTGCTATCGTGATAAATAAAAAACAAAATTCATTGTCCGTTTCGGCAGCATGCTTTTCCAGGTTGCTTTTTAACTCATGGAGGAACATAGCTTCGTCATCGCAAATTGCTATTTTAAACACATCCGTAATCTCCTTGCTACTATGGAAAATCAAATCTGTGCGCATGTTTACGATACAAAACCAACGCTTTTACTGATAGTAAAAATCGTATCGGAACTCAAGAGCGTTCCGCCTTGAGTTTGCACAGCTTGAAAAATATGAAGAAGTATGCTATGCTTTTTCCTAAGAGAAGAAACGAGGAGGTTTGTCATGGCACAGCTTCAGGAGTCCGGTGAAATGTATCTGGAGACAATTTATATTCTTTCGCAGAGCGGGAAAAACGTGCGTGCAATTGATGTGGGAGAATATATGGGATATTCCAAACCGAGTGTCAGCCGGGCGGTTGGGATTTTAAAAAAGGGCGGCTATCTGGAAAGCGATGCCGACGGGTTTTTAGTGCTGACAGAAGAAGGACGCCAGGTAGCAGAAAAGACGTATGAACGTCACCGGCTGCTGACAAAGTTTTTTGTAGCGCTCGGTGTGTCAGAGCAGACTGCCTCGGAGGATGCCTGCCGGATTGAACATATTATTAGTGACGAGACGTTTGCTGCGCTGAAAAAGCATGCGGGACTTGAATAGGAAAAGAAAAATAGAAAAGGCAAAAGAAAAGGATACCAGTCCCGATAGGTTGTTTTCAGTGGAATGGTATCCTTTTTGTTTCTTGTTATTTGGACAGAGCGGAATTAGTTGCCTGGTTTTCAAAAGCATCCTGCGCAGCATCCGTCATATCGTCGGACTCTGTGCTGTTTTCCTTTGCCCAGTTACGAATCTTCTCGGTCGCAGTATCCAGTGTCTTCTGGCAGATGGAAGGAAGCGTATCGCCCCAGGACTTAGTAGCCTGACGGAAGCCTTTCTCCATTGCCTTAATCAAGGTCTCTGCCTTGGAAGTATCTCCGCCGGAGATAGCCTTAGCAAAGGAGAATAAACGCTCTGATGTCTGCTCAACGCCCCAGTAACCGTCGTCAGCAATGTCCTTCTGTGCCTGTGCGCGTATTTCCGGAGAAACAGCAAGCTGTCCGGTACGAAGCATTTCATACATTTTGCTGTCCGTCAGCTGACTCATGTTAAAGGTATGGTTCTGCTTTGAAATCATACTCTCAACAAGGGAACGGAGCTGCTGGGAACGCTGGTTGGCATCTGCCTTAAGCTGTGCAACAATAGCCTGGTTCTGCTTGCTTAACGTAACATAATTCTTGTTTTTCGTATTGTTGTGTGCAGCTTTTGTAGTGCTGTTCTTCTCATAAACAACGGCAGAAGTGTCGCCTGTTTTGGTAGAAGACGCTGCCTTGGTATCAGCTTCTTTGGTAGCGGAGGCCGGCTTATAAGGCTCCGTGGTCTGATATGCAGTGGTTGCAGATGTAATTTGATTTGTGCTCATAATCAACCCTCCTTGGTTAATGAATTTGGAAAGGAAAACGCGTCGCGATTCCTTCGCCTTGATGCGGTTTCCAAGTTTAACTAGCAGGAAAAGACCCACTTGCTTCTATGGTATATATCGGCAATTCTTTTTCTGGAATTTATAGTAAAAGGAAACTTTTTTAAATTTTTTGCTGCCGATGCCGCCTGGGTTTTTGCAGCAGCCGTTCGTGCTTTCAAACAGGTGGAGCGTCAGGATACTGCCGCGCGTTGCGAAATGTCTGTTCCCGGTAACGGCTCCCGTCGTCCAAGGTAACGACTTCCGGTGTTTTTTTCATAGTGTTCTGTACCTCCTTTTGCTTTTGCAGATAAGGTTCTATACGGCTTTTCCCTGGTACTCAGGATAGGAGCCGTATCGTTCTTTGCGTTTACCGCTGGTAAAATTCTGTAAGAAAGGTGCGCGGTGCGTAGCCGGTACGCAAAAAATGTGCTTTGGCATTTTTTGCCGCGGTTTCTGTGGAAAACAGCCCAAATACCGTAGGACCGCTCCCGCTCATTAAGGCACCGTCGGCACCGAGGGAATACAGGGTTTCTTTCAGGTCAGCGATTTCCGGGACAAGACGCAGGGTAACAGGCTCGAGTACGTTGCAGAGACGGGAGGTAAGTCCGGCATAGTCTCCTGTGGACAGGGCGTCAAGAAGCCCTTCGGTATCAGGACGTGGGATTTCGGTAGTTTGTGTCAGAGCGTCATAGTCAGTATAAACCTGTTTTGTGGAGGCTCCGGCGGCAGGTTTTACGAGAAGGCAGTAACAGGCCGGAGCCGCGGGCAGCGGCGTCAGGCGCTCACCGATTCCTTCAGAAAGCGCCGTGCCAAGCAGCAGGCAGTAAGGAACATCCGCACCGAGCTGCAACCCAAGGGAAGAAAGGGCGGCATCGGACGCCGGGAAGCCGAACATCTCATTCAGACCCCGCAGGACAGCGGCGGCATCGGAGCTGCCTCCGGCAAGACCGGCAGCGGACGGGATTTTCTTTTCTAAATGAAGCTCCACTCCGTAAGAAGGTGCATAGGCAGAAAGAAAGAGGGAAGCTGCCCGGTAGGCGAGATTGCGCTCATCCGTCGGCAGGGAGAGCTCGCTGCAGGACAGGGAAACGCCGGGAGCCGGCTGTACCCTCAGTGTGATGGTATCATGCAGCGTCAAAGACTGCATCAGCATCTGTACCTCATGGTACCCGTCCGGGCGTGTTCCCAGAATATCAAGAGAAAGATTGATTTTTGCATAAGCAAAGACAGTGTGGTTTTGCAGTACAGGCTTCATGGGGGGCTCCTTTTATGTAGTAACAGAAAGAAGTATCGGGACTTCTTAACATCGTTTTCAGAAAAATTATACACCCAGACCGTTGATTTCGCAAGGGATGCCTGTTCTTTGCGTTCCCACAGTGTTTGAGTAATTTTGAAAAGTTCGAAAACTCAAGCTTTTAAACGAAAGCCGGGTCACGGCTCATCCGTTCAGGTAAAGAATGTTTTCAGCTTTTTCAATAAGTCCTTTAGACGGAAGCCAAAGACCGGTTTTTGCGCTTTATCAGAAAAGAGGGTATCAAATTCGTCTTCGCTCAAAAGTCCGCGGAGTTCTTCCTTCTCGTCTTCCGCAATAGAGGCGGTAATGCCCTCCGTGAAGCAGAGAGACGGATAGAGCATGCACCACCAGTTTTTACCCTCACCTTCTCCGAGCAGGATGCGGAGCGCCCGGTATTCTCCCGGCGGAAGTAAAAGGGAGCCATATTGTTTGATCGGGAAAAATTCAGTAGTAATCTCCACAGAAGCGCGGTAGGAAACGCCCGAAGCGGCAAGGACGCTATCGGCCGCAGCTTTGATTTCGGCGGTAAGCGGCAGAAGGGCGGCTTCTGCCTCGGCAGCGGTCGAGACGTCCGTAAGCGCATCTCTCACCACGGAAAGTATGGCATCCCTGACATGCAGCTTGATTTCCTGCGAAGCGGTGTCGTTTCCGGCAGCAAGAATATGTAGGCGGAGAATACGGTCGCTGAGGGCAAGGGAAGAGGTTCGTTCGCCTGCAAAGACACGCTCCGGCAGCAGGAGGAGGACGGAAAGTAAAATAAGTACTGCGGCAGCGCTGCGGCGCAGTACAGAGAGCAAGGTTGTTTTTTTGATCAAGTGATTCATAAGGATACTCCGTTTCTTTATTTAAGTTTTCGCATTATTTAAGTTTTTGCATTTTGTGTGCATTTGTGTCCCGGCGGCTGCGTGAAAGGCCGCGTTAAGTTTCTTTGTTACCGAAAGTATTGCCACAGATGCGCAGGCATATACACCGGAAATGGAACCTCAAGAAAACCAGAAAACACTTGAATTATCTAAGGCGGCATAGTAAAATTAAGTTACTAACTCAAAATAACGGTAAAGCGGGAAAAGAGGATTTTCTTATGGATAATGCACCGATTGGCGTGTTTGATTCGGGCGTGGGCGGGTTGACGGTTGTCAGGGAGATTATGGAGCAGCTTCCGGGAGAAGCGTTGATTTATTTCGGGGATACGGCGCGGGTGCCTTATGGGAATAAGTCGGAGGAGACCGTAGTGCGCTATTCCGCACAGATTATTAAGTTCCTGCTTTCTAAGGGGGCAAAGACAATTGTAATTGCCTGCAATACGGCAAGTGCGGTGGCGCTGGAAAAGATGAAGGAAATGTTTGAGGTACCGATTATCGGCGTAGTAAAGCCGGGCGCGAAGGCGGCGGCAGAGGTGACGAAGAACGGGAAAATCGGAGTTATCGGGACAGAGGCTACCATACGGAGCGGTATTTATAATGACTTTTTAAGGAAAACCGACCCACATGTGACGGTATACGGAAAGGCATGTCCGCTGTTTGTACCGCTGGTCGAGGAAGGATGGCTTGAAGAGGATACGATTACGGAGCAGGTGGCAAGGCGCTATCTTGCCGGATTTTGCGGGCAGGAGATTGATACGCTTGTCCTGGGCTGTACCCATTATCCGTTGTTGCGTTCCGTGATCCAGAAGGTAGTAGGCGATAAGGTGAGGCTTGTGAATCCCGCAGTGGAGACAACAAGGGAGTTAAAGTATCTGTTAGAGGAAAATCATTTGCTGAATGAATCTGCAGGTGCCGGGGAATCCTATGCCGCAGCCGGTAAGGAAGTATTGCCGCGGCATGAGTTTTTTGTAAGCGACAGGGCAGAAAAGTTTAAACAGTTTGCAGCAGGGATTCTGCCGTCCGTAGTGCTGCGGCAGGAGAATATCGGCGTGGAAATCTTTGAGTAATACCAAGGAGGCAGATTATGACAAAGAATGTGATTATTTCCCTGATGGGACTGCAATATGTAGCAGAGGAAGAGGATGCGCCGATTGAGATTATCAATTTCGGCCAGTATTATAAAAAAGGTGAAAAGCACTATCTGCTGTATGAAGATACAAATGAAAACGGAGCCCCGGTAAAGTGCCGGATTAAGGTTTCGAAGGATGAGCTGGAGCTGCAGAAAAGGGACAGCCTGCACACAAGGCTTCTTTTTGTACCGGGAGAGGAGTATTTTACAAACTATGAAACTCCTTATGGAAGCGTCCTTGTGGGTGTTTCGACCCAGTCCCTGGAGCTTTTGGAGGAGGAAGAGTTCCTGCGGGCAAAGCTGCGGTACGGTCTTGAAATTAACAATGAGCGCACTGCGGACTGCACCCTCGTATTGAAAGTGCAGTCCTGCGGGCAGGAAGCGTCGGCTTCCGGAGAATCCCCTAGCGCATGAGCCCGGCGGCTTTTTCTTCCGCCTCCTTTGCTGTGGAAAGGAAAGCAGCCAGCTCTTTTTTTACTTCGTTTTCCGTTACGTCTTTGTTTCGCTTTGTGTCAAAAGCGCCCTGCCATGCTTCATACACCGTTTTGTACAGCTGCGCAAGGGCAGGCTCGTTGTATTTTTCAAAGAACTTCCATGCATACCACTTAAGCGCTGCGTAGGTTCCCAGATAATATTCGAGGTTCCATGCGGTATCTGCAGAGAGCGTTTCCTTGATAAAGGTAAGGATAGTGTCATAAGCTGCAAGCCCGCTTGGATTATCGCACCATTCCTGACCGTCCAGATGACAGGCTGCCAGCTTTTTGGTATCGGCAAGTATCTGCGATGCTTCTTTCGGCGTTTTTCCGGAAACGGTAAGAACGGAGAGAATCGGCAGTTCGAGCAGGCCGAGCTTTTCATAAGCGACGTCGCCTTCCTCTCCGTTGATTTTTAAGGTAGAAAAACGCTGCTCCTCATCATCGTATCCGGTGAGGATTCCCCATTCACAGCCGCTGATATCCCATGCGACAGCTGCATTTCCCTGCTGGATGGATTTTTTAATCAGCTCTATGGCAGCAGTACGGCGTTCCTCTTCCATGGCGTCTTCTCCCCAGAGCCGCTCTACATAGCCGCAGAGAAGTCCGCTGTTTTCAAACCATTCTTTTTGCTTTTTGAACTCCCATATGCTTGTTGCACTTGGACATAGCTGCTCTTTGTCAGCCCACATACGGAAGGCAAAGCCGCTGGCGGCGATAATGTCTTCGGTGTACTCTTTGCAGGTTCCGCTGTTTAAGACTGCGGCAAAGCATTTTGCAAGGGAGAATAAGTAACCTGTGGTATCGGTGATTCCGTCAAATGATACGTGTAATTTTTTCATGTGCGTTCCTCTTTTCTTTGAATTGGAATATAAATTTTTTCGGAAAACTTCCGGCTTTTTTCGATATAGCTTTCAAACTCAAATCCGCCGGTCCGTTCGTAGCCGTTTTCCGGCAGCCATACCGTTCCAATATAATCCCATGTTTTTTGGATGGTGTTTACAAAGTTAAAGCTTGTGGAAGGAGGTGTCTGAAACAGGGCATAAAGTCCTCCCGCAATGGTAAGGGTTGTTGTTCCGGAAAGGTCGCCTTTGGCATCCTGCTTCAGAATTCCGATGTAATAGTCAAGCTTGTTTTCCCGGAAGTTCCAGATACAGGCGCCGATATCCTCGACAACGGCTCCGCCGGAAAGCCGCTGCGACCAGTTTTTGGCATTGTATTTGTTCCAGAAACGGGGATGAAACTTTTCATCCGATTTATATGCGACAAGGCAAAAGGGGCTGCGCTGTTCCAGAACTGCGTCCAGATGAAACGGGGGCAGGTGGAAGCTTACCCGGTCGTAAAGCCTCAGACTGTTTCCGGCAGCTTTGAACTCGGTTGGCAGGATTCCGTGCTCTGCTTTAAACGCGCGGGAAAAGTTTTCTTTGGAATTAAAGCCGTAGGCAAAGGCAATCTCCGAAACGGGACGTTCTCCGTCAGCCATACAGCGGACAATTTCCGTCAGCCGGCGTTTTCTGATATAGTCAGCCGGAGTTAATTTCACCGTATCCTTAAAAATGCGAAGAAAATGATACTCAGAATAACCGGCAATCCGGGCAAGAACCGTATTATCAAGCTCCTGCGGAAGATTTTCTTCGATGTAGTCCAGGGCGCGGGAAATATGTTCCTGATAGTCGATGCCGTTCACCTCGCTTTCCTGTTGGAAATAAAATTATCTGCAGATAGGTTTAACTAGTATGGTATCCAGTATAACAGAAACAAAAGAAAAATCATTGATAAAAATTGCGTATCCTGCCGAGTGCTTTTAGTTTATAGGAATACGCTTTAACGTACTGATGCGGCACGGTCTTTCCGGATAAAGTAAAAAAGAGGGGCTGTCGCACAAAGCGCAGCCCTTCGTGCGACAGTCCCCCGGATGTAGCGGATTTATAAACAGTGGAAATAAAAGTGTGTGCTTACTATTTATTTTTCTTTCCCTTTTTTGGCTCGGCGGCCGCGGTTCCTTTTCCCTTTTTCTGCTTTTTCTCCTCGGTTGCGGCGGTTTGCGCCTTGCCGCGGAGGTTTGCGAAGAAGCCTTTCTTTACCGGCGCGGTGTCAAGACCGGAGCGGAGCCCCTTTACGTCAATGATATAAATACCGTTCATCAGGGCCTTTACCTCTTTTTTTACCGGCACCTTGTCAAATACCTTGTCGTCACACATCAGGCTTGCAATCTTAGGACCTATTTTTGCCTTGACAACAGGAACCTTACGGCTGCGGAGCCACTTCGGTGTCTGGTCAATGATAATTTGAGGAAAACCGGCCTGTGAGAGCTTGATACGTTTTTTATCGATTACCATAATCGAATAATACTGTGCGCCTGCCATAATATTTTCCTGCGCGGCGTTTGACTTTTTCTGCAGCTTTCTCCCGATAATCGAGAGTACAATTAATCCGGCTATGACAACGCCGAGTACAATCAATAATACAATTAACCAGGTGTCCATATTGAATCTCCTCTTCTATAAATTTATTTTATTATCAGGTTTGTCTATCAGATATCTTATCACGAGGACGGGCGTTATGCAAGAAAATTTTGCCTGTAAAGCTTACTTTTGTGTCCGTAGCGCTTCATGTCCCTGCAGCATACCGGTCACTATGTCCCTGATATAAGCGCCCGGATGTTTTTGGATTTCCGGGGGAAGCTCGTTTAAGTAAACCGGTTTGCCGTATTCGATGACAACCTTGGTACGGCGCAGCCACGGAATATGGTTTTCAAACAGCTCGTCGGTGCCGGTGATGGCAACCGGAATAATCGGGCAGCCGGTTCTTTGCGCCGGCTTTAAGCTGCCGTCTTTGAACGGAAGCAGCTCGGGGCCGTGGCTTCTGGTGCCCTCGGGCGCAATAAAGATAGAATAGCCGTCCTTAATATAGTCGATGCATGTCAAAATAACCTTCATTCCGGCCCGCGGGTCAGAACGGTCCAGAAACAGGCAGTTTACATTTTTCATCCAGAGACGTAAAAACGGTATTCTTGCAATTTCCTTTTTGGCAACGAAGCCGGTCAGATTCGGTACGGTAATATAGCCGAGCGCGGAATCGAGCAGGCTTCTGTGATTGGCAGCATATAAAACCGGCGTATCCTTCGGGACATTTTCCAGACCTACGACAATACGCTTCATGCCGCCCGGAAGCATAATGAAACGGAACACGTTCCGGACGATACACTGGGAAATACGGCTGGAAAGCCGCCTGTTCACCTTTCGCAGCAGCAAAAGCAGCAGGCAGACAGGGAAAAAGAGGATGAAAAACAAAGAAATAGCAAGTCCTGCTAAAATAGTTCGCATACAATGCCTCCTTATTCTGGGTGATACTGTGTATAAATGGAAAGGTAGCTCTCTGCGGCGGTATCGATAAACGGCGTCGTGTCAAGATACTCTCTGGTTAAGGTGGAAGGTACACCGTAGTATTCCTCCAGGGTAAGACCGGTTTCATAAAGGAGCGCGGCAAGCTCGGTTCCGACATAGCGGAGGTGCCACGGCTCATAGTTATAACCGGTAATGTGTTCTTTTTCCTCCGGATAACGCAGAATAAATCCGAACCGGTGCGCATTCCCGGCGGTCCAGATACCCTCCGGCGTATCGGCAAAGGTACTTTCCAACAGAAAGTCCTCTGAAGCACAGGAAATGTCAATGGTAAGGCCGGTCTGATGCTCGCTTCTGCCCGGCGCCGCAGAATAACGGTTGGCATGTGCGGCGCCGTAACGCGCAAGATTGGTTGCGTAAATTGTATACTGGCGGGCATAGGAACGGTAGGCGGAAACGCCGTACAGCGTAAGCCCTGCCTCCTCATAGGCCGCATCAAAGAGCAGGGCAAGTGCCTTTCCTGCCTCCAGTGTCATTTTTGCCTTATCGATGCTGGTATCCGAAAACGGAAATAGTACATCCGGCGTAATCAGGTTCTCCGGTACAAAGTCTTCCGGAAGCGGATACTCCCGGTTGACAAGATACGTAACCGTGGAGGTATCGGTATTTAACAGAGCCGGTGTCGGCGCTTTCGTGACAGGCGGCTCTGTCGGACTCTCCGTCAAGGTCGGCGGAGGTGGCGCTTCGGTCGGAGACGGCAAGACAAAGGGCGTTATGGCCGGGGACACAGAGGGGGCCACGGCGACCGTCGCGGACGGGGGTTTTCCGGGGCCCTCGGACAGCTCTGCTTTTTTTTCGCAGCCGCCAAAGAAACAGGCGGCTCCTATGGCACATAACAAAAACGGCAGGCGAAAAGAATGAAAAAGGTGTTTCATGGAGTCCTTCTTTCTAATGGCGCTTACTTTTTTTGTGAACGGCATCAAGCAGTTCCTGTCTGGTCCGGTAAAGGCGTTCAGAAAGGTCGACGTAAACCTCCTGCGGATTGACGAAACGCTTAGTTTCATCCCAGAGGGTTGCCATCTCCCTGCTGCAGTAGCTGCGGATATCCATGACAGCCGGGGAATCGTAGACACAGCCTCCGTCGATAAAGACCGGAACCAGAAGCTCCCGTACCGTATAGGTGTCCGGCGCCAGCAGGGTCTGCTTCCAGGTTGCTTCCGGGTCGAACAGCAGAAGAGGCTTTGTGGTATCGATGACCTCGTCTGCAAACGCGATTAAGTCTGCTTTAATCTTTCCGGTTTCTTTATCATAGATGCGGAATACGGTTTTATTGCCCGGATTTGTGATTTTAACCGGATTTTCGGAAAGCTTGATTTTAGGGATAAATTCCCCGTTTTTCTGTACGGCTGCCAGCTTATAGACGCCACCGAATGCAGGGCAGTCTTTGGAGGTAATCAGGTTTGTGCCGACACCCCAGGAGTCGATTGCAGCGCCCTGCGAATTTAGGGATTCAATCAGGTATTCGTCTAAGTCACTGGAGGCACAGATAGAGGCTTCCGGAAAACCTGCTTCATCCAACATTTTTCTTGCTTTTTTCGAAAGATAGGAAAGGTCGCCGCTGTCAAGGCGGATACCGTAACGGGATGGCATCCTCCCTGCCTCCCGCAGTTCGGTAAATACCCGGATGGCGTTCGGAACGCCGGAGCGAAGGGTATCATAAGTATCTACAAGCAGCGTGGCATTCTGTGGATAAAGCTCCGCGTATTTGCGGAAGGCGGTCAGTTCGTCGTCAAAGCTCATAATCCAGCTATGGGCATGGGTACCGAGCGCCGGAACCCGGAACATTTTTGCGGCAAGCACATTACTTGTACCAATGCAGCCGCCGATGACCGCCGCTCTTGCCCCGTAAGTACCGGCGTCCGGACCCTGCGCCCTGCGCAGTCCGAACTCCATGACACCGGCGTCCCGTGCGGCATAGCAGACGCGGGATGCCTTGGTAGCAATCAGGCTCTGGTGGTTTATCATGGTGAGGATTGCCGTTTCAACAAGCTGCGCTTCCATAATCGGGGCAATTACTTTTACAAGAGGCTCTCTCGGAAAGACAACGCTGCCTTCCGGAACCGCATAAATGCTGCCCGAAAAGCGGAAGCCTGCAAGATAGCGGAGAAAATCCTCTTCAAATACGCCGAGACTGCGCAGATATTCAATATCACCTGCGTCAAAGTGAAGATTTTTGATATAGTCAATCACCTGGTCAAGACCTGCGCATACCGCGTAGCCG
This sequence comes from uncultured Lachnospiraceae bacterium, assembly GCA_910577175.1. Classification (GTDB taxonomy): domain Bacteria; phylum Bacillota; class Clostridia; order Lachnospirales; family Lachnospiraceae; genus SIG307. Next base: position 76,661 of record CAJTLU010000013.1, read on the forward strand.
CCGCCAGACGGATTAGTTCTGTAAAAGGCATCGAATACGACAATGTCGTTGGTATTGTTTTTATAGTAGCCCTGCATCATCGTAATTTCGTAAAAATCAGTCAGCAGGGTCAGGTTCTGGTTTGTCATAGGATATCCTCCGTAGTAATTCAAATATAGTAGTACCCATCCATCATAATATATTATAAGAAATAAGTCCAGTGGTAAGTGAATTTTTCCCGGGTTATTCAAAAATGCGAAAGCCAAAGTTACTGGACTTGATGGCAGGAACATCGGCGTGTTATAATAAAAAGGGAGCCATTCAGGAAGATACTTTAAACAAAAGGAGGAAGCAGCCAATGAATAAGAAGAGGCTTATCCGTGATAAGAAGTGGTTTTTGCAATACTTTCCGTATTATCAGATGTATATGGAGAATGAATTGATAAAGGGCTGGGTAGCGATAAATGACCTGACCGATGGGGAAACAAGACGCTGGGAGTTTGAAAAGGCAGGCTCAGTGCAGGTCTGTGGCAAGGATATGCTCTGGCTTACGATTATTCCGGATCATGCGTCCAGGTCCATATCCGCTTACTTTTTACCTGACCGCCGTGTCAGCGCCTGGTATATCGACGTTATCGAGGAGGCGGGGGTAGATGAGGACGGGGTTGTTTATTTTATTGACAAATATCTGGATGTTATGCTTACCCCGGAAGGGGATATATGTATTTGTGACAGGGACGAATTGGACGCGGCGTATGATTCCGGTGAATTAAGTACATACCAATATGAGAATGCCCTGCAGGAAGGGGAATCTATTGTGAAAGAGCTGGGAGGCGATATCCGGGCAACGGAAGAACTGTGCAGACAGATACTGGAAAAGGCAGAAGAAATGATAGCAGGGGACCATTTCACAATTTTTCTTGATATTGACGGAGTGCTGGATATCTACAATCCTGACACTCCGGTACAGGAGCTTATGCCGGAAGCAATTCGTAATTTGAAAGGGCTGGCGGCAAGAACAAAAGCGGATGTTGTGATTATTTCAGACTGGAGGTATGGTTCAGAGTTATACAGGGAAAAGGCACATGCGCTTGGATATGACAAAATAATTGATAATTGGGATAATCTCAGGAAGGTGTTAGAAAGAGAAGGGATAAAAATAAGCGGCGTAACATTATGGGACGAAACAATAAAAAACAGGACGGGTGAGATTAAGAGATATCTCGAAGAGCACCCTGGGATCAGGCGGTATGCGATTCTGGACGATTGTTTTGGCGATAACTATGAGAGCGATAAAGAAATACGAAAGCATCTTGTATTTGTAGATGCATTGAAAGGCTTGCAGGAAAAAGATTGTATCTCCGCATGTGAAATTATGAATATGCTTGTATAGAAGAAATTCTGCTTGACATTTTCTAAAACCGCTCTTATACTATATCATAACGAATAAAAAAAGACGTTGAGAAAGAGAGTACACATCTGCCGAAAGGCGCAGCGAGTCCGGGACAGTGGAAGCCGGGTGCGAGTAGCGGATGCCTGGAAAATCACTTTTGAGTCGCAGGTCGAACGCAGGGCAAGTAGACCGCGCCGGGGCTTTCCCGTTACAGAAAGGAAGTATGAACGGCATGCCGGAGTACGGAATAGGTGGTATAGCGAGACTGTAGGTCCTCGTCCTGTTTTGGACGGGGACTTTTTTTCGCGTAAGCAAAGTGAGCATGCGCACGATTGCGGAAGCGCAGCTTCCGGCAAGCGGAGTCATGCGAACGCGCCCGCGACGTAGCGAACGAAGTTCGCGGAGTTGAGATAAGCAAAGTGAGCATGCGCATGATTGCGGAAGCGCAGCTTCCGGCAAGCGGAGCCATGCGAACGCGCCCGCGACGTAGCGAACGAAGTTCGCGGAGTTGGGATAAGCAAAGTGAGCATGCGCATGATTGTGTCCGCACAGCTTCCGGCAAGCGGAGCCATGCGAACGCGGAAAAGTGGTTTTTAATTGGAAAAGGAGGAATACGATGCTTTACAACAAGGTCGATACGAACATGAATTTCGTAGAGAGAGAAAAGGAAGTCGAGAAGTTCTGGAAGGATGAAAAGATTTTTGAGAAGAGTATTGAGGCGAGAAGAACCGGCCCGACCTATATGTTTTACGACGGGCCGCCGACCGCAAACGGGAAGCCTCATATCGGGCATGTGCTGACGCGTGTCATTAAGGATATGATTCCGCGTTACCGTACCATGAAGGGTTATATGGTGCCGCGTAAGGCGGGCTGGGACACCCACGGTCTCCCGGTGGAGATTGAGGTGGAAAAGCTTCTGGGGCTGGATGGCAAGGAGCAGATTGAAAAGTACGGTCTGGAGCCGTTTATCGATAAGTGTAAAGAAAGCGTCTGGAAGTATAAGGGCATGTGGGAGGACTTCTCCGGCACCGTCGGCTTCTGGGCGGATATGGACGACCCGTATGTAACGTACCATGACGATTATATTGAGTCCGAGTGGTGGGCGCTCCGGAAAATCTGGGACAAGGGACTTTTGTATAAGGGCTTTAAAATTGTTCCATACTGTCCGCGCTGCGGTACGCCGCTTTCCAGCGCGGAGGTGGCGCAGGGCTATAAGGATGTAAAGGAGCGTTCGGCGATTGCGCGCTTTAAGGTTGTCGGGGAGGATGCCTACATTCTGGCATGGACCACGACACCGTGGACGCTGCCGAGCAATGTAGCTCTTTGTGTGAACCCGGACGAGCGTTATGCAAAGGTTAAGGCAGCGGACGGCTATACGTATTATATGGCGGAGGCGCTTTTGGATACCGTACTTGGAAAACTTGCGGTAAAGGAAGATGCAGAAGGCGGTACAGAGGCAGGACCGGCGTATACGGTTTTAGAGACGTATTCCGGAAAGGATTTGGAGTATAAGGAGTATGAGCCGCTGTTTGACTGTGCCGTCGATATTTGCAGGAATCAGCAGAAAAAGGCGCATTATGTCGTATGCGATACTTATGTTACGCTGACCGACGGTACCGGCGTCGTACACATTGCGCCGGCATTTGGTGAGGATGATGCCAGAGTCGGCAGGGAGTACGACCTGCCGTTTGTACAGCTGGTAGACGGCAAGGGTGAAATGACTGCGGAAACACCGTATGCGGGCGTCTTTGTAAAGAAGGCGGACCCGTTGGTGCTAACCGACCTTGATAAGAAAGGGCTTTTGTTCGACGCGCCGAAGTTTGAGCACAGCTACCCGCACTGCTGGCGCTGCGATACGCCGTTGATTTACTATGCAAGGGAGTCGTGGTATATCCGTGAAACTGCGGTAAAGGAGGACTTAATCCGTAATAACAATACCATTAACTGGATTCCGGATTCCATCGGCAAGGGACGCTTCGGCAACTGGCTGGAAAATATCCAGGACTGGGCGATTTCCCGGAACCGTTACTGGGGCACTCCGTTAAATATCTGGGAATGCGAGTGCGGGTGCCGCCATTGTGTGGGCAGCCGTGAGGAGCTGCACCGGATGAGCGGAATGGAGGAAGCAAAGACCGTAGAGCTTCACCGCCCGTATATTGATGCGATTACGCTGAATTGTCCGGAGTGCGGTAAGAAAATGAAGCGTGTACCGGAGGTTCTGGACTGTTGGTTTGACTCTGGTGCAATGCCGTTTGCACAGCACCATTATCCGTTTGAGAATCAGGAGCTGTTTGAGGAGCAGTTCCCGGCGCAGTTTATTTCCGAAGCAGTCGACCAGACCAGAGGATGGTTCCATTCCCTGCTTGCAGAATCGACGATGCTGTTTAACAAGGCTCCGTATGAGAATGTTATCGTACTCGGACATGTACAGGATGAGAACGGGCAGAAGATGAGCAAGACGAAGGGCAATGCGGTTGACCCGTTTGACGCGTTGGAGAAGTTCGGTGCGGATGCAATCCGCTGGTATTTCTATATCAATTCTGCACCGTGGCTGCCGAACCGGTTCCATGACAAGGCAGTTATCGAGGGACAGAGAAAGTTTATGGGTACGCTTTGGAACACCTATGCCTTTTTTGTTCTGTATGCCAATATTGACGGATTTGATGCAACTAAGTACACGCTGGACTACGAGAAGCTTTCCGTAATGGACCGGTGGCTGCTTTCCAAGCTGAACAGCGTAGTGGAGGCAGTAGATGACAATCTTGGAAATTACCGCATTCCGGAGGCGGCAAGGGCGTTGCAGGAGTTCGTGGATGAGATGAGCAACTGGTATGTGCGCCGTGGCAGGGAGCGCTTCTGGGCAAAGGGAATGGAGCAGGATAAAATTAACGCATATATGACGTTGTATACTGCGCTTGTTACGATTGCGAAGACGGCGGCGCCGATGATTCCGTTTATGACGGAGGAGATTTACCGTAATCTTGTATGCAGCATTGACAAGAATGCGCCGGAGAGCGTGCATCTGTGCGATTTCCCGGAGGTCATGCATTCCTGGATAGATAAGGACTTAGAGGAGCATATGGAGCGCGTGCTGGGCATTGTCGTTTTGGGACGTGCGGCAAGAAATACCGCCAATATCAAGCAGCGCCAGCCAATCGGCACAATGTATGTAAAGAGCGGGGAAGGGGAGCTTCCTGCATTCTTTAATGAAATCATTGCAGATGAGTTAAACGTAAAGAAGGTTGTATTTACGGACGATGTGCGTGACTTTACCGCGTATACGTTTAAGCCGCAGTTAAAGACGCTCGGAAAGCGTTTCGGCAGCCGCTTAAATGAGCTCCGCACCGTGCTTTCCGGACTGGACGGCAGTGCGGCAATGGAGGAGCTGAATGCCGCAGGAAAGCTTACTGTGACTGTAGGCGGTACGGAGGAAGCGCTGGCAGAGGAAGACCTGCTAATTGAGTCCGCGCAGAAAGAAGGTTATGTAGCCGAGGCAGACGGTGGCGTGACGGTGGTACTGGATACCAACCTGACGCCGGAGTTAATTGAGGAAGGCTATGTCAGGGAGCTGATTTCCAAGGTGCAGACGATGCGTAAGGAAGCGGGCTTCGAGGTGACGGACCACATCGTGCTTTCGGTAAATGGAAATGAGAAGCTGGCGGAGCTTTTTGCAAAGAACGAGGCGGAAATCCGGACCGTAGTGCTGGCAGATGCACTCGTATACGGAAGCGCGGACGGCTGTGCGAAGGAATGGGACTTAAACGGCGAGAAGGTAACGATTGCCGTAAAGAAGAAGTAAGGATACGGAAAGGGTGCTGCCGCGCCTCGGGCGGTAGTCGTCTTTGTATCTTCTTTGGGCGCGGAGGCTGTTTTCATCGGGTCTCGTACTGTTGTATCAGGGGGCAAACTTATGGAAACATAAGGACGCAAAGCTGGAAGTCTAAGGGGGTGGGAGTGTACGCCAGGATAGTTCGGCTGCAGGACAGATGAGGTCTTGCAACTGTTTTGTTGTTAAGACAGTATGACAGGCGAAAAGCTCATATGAATGCAATATAGTGTCATTCCAGCGGTGATTTTTTCGATAGGAGTATGGTTAATAAAAGGTGTGTGGCATGCACATTATAAAATTTCAATTACAAAAGGTGAATTCCAATTTTCATGGAAAAAGAAAGTAAAGATACATTAAAATTTTAGACTTTTTTGGTGAAATAACAGTAAGAAACGTGATTGTATTATTACTTCTACTTTTAATTATATTTGATTGATGTAACAATTAATTTATTTGTGATAGAATACTTGATTGAGGAATGGAGGAAAAAGAGAAAATATAGAAAAATTAGTAATCAGGAAAGCAGCTTGAAAATAAAAAAGGAAAAGAAACAGGAGCTATGCTTTTGACTGTAATTGTAACGAAGCAAATATACATAAGCATTATACCTGTCTGCCGGGTGAAACTTTAAAACGGAAAAAGAAATTTGCGGAGTATTGTATTTTTTTTGAATTTGAGGTATACTAAATGAAATTGCAATGTATTGGGGCCATCGCCCTATGAAAAGAAGGGAATATTATGCTGGTAGATACGGCAAACTAGAAACGAACGGAGGACAGATACATGACATTTAGTAAGGAAGAGTTTAAGAAAGAGGTTACGGATAATCTGAAGGTATTGTTCCGCAGAGGGATTGAGGATGCGTCCGAGGTGCAGCTGTTCCAGGCGGTTGCGCTTGCGGTAAAGGACTATATTGTAGATATGTGGATGGAGACGCATAAGCAGCATGAGAAGCATGATGCGAAGACCGTGTATTATCTTTCCATGGAGTTTCTGATGGGGCGTGCACTTGGAAACTGCATGATAAATTTAAAGGCATATAAGGAAATCAGGGAAGCTCTGGAGGAGCTTGGCGTAAATCTGGATGCAATTGAGGATACAGAGCCGGATGCAGCGCTCGGTAACGGTGGGCTTGGACGTTTGGCAGCGTGCTTTTTGGATTCTCTTTCTACACTCGGCTATCCGTGCTATGGCTGCGGAATCCGTTACAAGTATGGTATGTTTGAGCAGAAGATTGAGAACGGCTACCAGGTAGAGGTGCCGGATAACTGGTTAAAGAACGGCAATCCGTTTGAGATTAAGCGTGCCGAATATGCTATGGAGGTTAAGTTTGGCGGCTATGTAAAGATGGTGCGGGATGAAGCGACCGGACGCGACCGTTTTGTGCAGGAGGATTGCCAGTCTGTCCGTGCGATACCATACGACCTGCCGGTAGTGGGCTATGGCAACAACGTAGTAAATACGCTTCGTATCTGGGATGCTGAGGCAATCAATACGTTTAATCTGGATTCCTTTGATAAGGGAGATTATCAGAAGGCAGTCGAGCAGGAGAACCTTGCAAGAACCATCTGTGAGGTATTGTATCCGAATGATAACCATATGGCAGGGAAGGAGCTGCGCTTAAAGCAGCAGTATTTCTTTGTGTCTGCAAGTATCCAGAGAGCGGTAGCGAAGTATATGGAGAAGCATAACGATATTCACGGACTGCCGGAGAAGGTATGCTTCCAGTTAAATGATACCCACCCGACCGTGACGGTGCCGGAGCTGATGCGTATCCTTTTGGATGATTATCTTTTAGAGTGGGGCGACGCATGGGAGATTGTGAAGAAGTGCTGTGCTTACACGAACCACACGATTATGGCGGAGGCTCTTGAGAAGTGGCCGATTTCCCTCTTCAAAGCGCTGCTTCCGCGTATTTATCAGATTGTCGAGGAAATTAACCGTCAGTTTGAGACGATGTTAAAGGAAAAGTATCCGGGCGATAACGATAAGATTAAGAATATGGCAATCCTGTACGACGGTCAGGTGCGCATGGCGAACCTTGCTATTGTAGGCGGTTTTTCCGTAAACGGCGTTGCGGCGCTGCATACGGAGATTTTAAAGAAGGAGCAGTTAAAGGATTTCTACGGGCTGTGGCCGGAGAAGTTTTCCAACAAAACCAACGGTATTACCCAGCGCCGGTTCCTGCTGCACGGTAATCCGCTGCTTGCAGACTGGGTAACAGACAAGGTAGGCGACGGCTGGATTGTGGACCTGCCGGTCATCAAGGGGCTTACGCCGTATGCGAACGACCCGAAGGCGCAGGAGGAGTTTATGCAGATTAAGTACCAGAATAAGCTCCGTCTGACAAAGTATATTAAAGAGTGCAATGGAATCGATGTTGACCCGAATTCCATTTTCGATGTACAGGTAAAGCGTCTGCATGAGTATAAGCGCCAGTTTTTAAATATTCTGCATATTATGCACCTGTATGAGAAGTTAAAGGAAAATCCGTCAATGGACTTCTATCCGCGCACGTTTATTTTCGGGGCAAAGGCTTCTGCAGGATACCGCAGGGCAAAAGCTATCATTAAGCTGATTAACAGCGTCGGCGAGGTAGTAAACAATGACCCGGTTGTAGCGGGAAGAATTAAGGTTGTTTTCATTGAGAACTACCGTGTATCCAATGCAGAATGGATTTTTGCAGCTTCTGATGTTTCGGAGCAGATTTCCACGGCAAGTAAGGAGGCTTCCGGTACAGGTAATATGAAGTTTATGTTGAACGGTGCGATTACGCTTGGTACAATGGACGGTGCCAATGTAGAAATCGTGGAGGAAGTCGGCGAGGAGAATGCCGTGATTTTCGGTATGAGCGCAGAAGAGGTTATTTCCTATGAAAAGAGCAAGACCTACCGTCCGAGAGATGTTTATGAGCAGGATGCGGAAATCCGCCGTGTGGTTGACCGTCTGGTGGATGGGACATATTCCGCAACAAATCCGGAGCTGTTCCGCGAGCTGTATAACTCCCTGTTAGATGAGGATCAGTATTTCATTTTGAAAGACTTCCGTTCCTACGAGGCAGCACAGAAGAAGATAGAGGCAAAATACCGTGACCGTGCGTCCTGGGCAAAGTCAGCTATCCTGAATGTGGCATGCTGCGGTAAGTTCTCTTCTGACCGTACCATTGAGGAGTATGTGAAGGATATCTGGCATCTGGAAAAGGTAGCAATCGAAATATAAGAACAGGAGACAAAGAGAATGCGTTCATCCGCATTTCTCCAATAGGAAATTGGTCCCAAAGGGGCAGAAAATTCAAAAAATCAGGGAATTTCTTTTCATTTGAAAAAGGGATTCCCTTTTTTTTGTCGTATTCTATATATGAGGAATAAAGCGCGTGGACGCACCCAATTGGCTTAACAGCGCGCAGAGGAAGTCTGGTGTAACGGCAGCGCATGCAAAATAAGATACCGCACAGCTGGAAGAACGTAAAATGTAGGAAAGATACGGAAGCTCAGGGAAAAGGAGGGAATACGATGACAATCCGTGAAAGACTGGAGCAAAGAGAACACGAGTACCTGAACCCAAAAGCGACATTCAGTGATGAAACCATGGGACGGGATGTGCCGGAGGAGAAGTGCGACATCCGGCCGGAGTACCAGAGAGACCGGGACCGTATTCTGTATTCCAAGGCCTTCCGGCGTCTGAAAGGGAAGACGCAGGTATTTTTGGCGCCCGAGGGAGACCATTATCGTACCCGGCTGACGCATACATTAGAGGTGTCGCAGAATGCGCGGACAATTGCAAAGGCGCTCCGTCTGAATGAGGATCTTGCGGAGGCGATTGCGCTGGGCCATGATTTAGGTCATACGCCGTTCGGACATGCCGGAGAGCGTGCATTGGACCGGGTCTGCGAAGGAGGCTTTGAGCATCATGTGCAGAGTGTCCGGGTGGTGGAGCGTGTGGAAAAGCACGGAGAAGGGCTAAATTTGACGAAAGAAGTACGAGATGGTATTTTAAACCACCAGACAAAGGGAAAACCGTCCACGATGGAAGGAAAAATAGTACGGCTTTCGGATAAAATTGCATATATTAACCATGATATTGATGATGCCATCCGAGGGCATATTATTAAGGAAGAGGAAATTCCCCGGGAGTATACCGACGTTTTGGGACATTCCCCAAGGGAGCGGCTGAATACGCTGATTCACGATATTGTTATAAACAGCGAGGAAAAGGGCGATATCTGCATGTCGCCGGAGGTCGAGCAGGCGATGTTCCGGCTCCGGCTGTATATGTTTGATAATGTATATAAAAATCCGACGGCAAAGGGACAGGAGTCAAAGGCGGAAAAGATGATAGAGCAGCTCTATATTCATTATATGGAGCATACAGAGCTTTTGCCGGAGGAGCATCGTTCCATGATTTCACAGAGGGGTGAGAGCGTATCCCGTGTGGTATGCGACTATATTGCGGGTATGACGGACCATTATGCAACGACGAAATACACTGAAATTATGATACCAAGTGCGTGGAACGTGCATTAAAGCAGAAAAGCGGGACAAGCTAGGAGAATGCTTATGTATTATTCAGATGAAGTGGTAGAGGAGGTAAGGGCGGGAAATGACATTGTGGATGTCATCGGCTCTTATATAAGGCTTCAGAAAAAAGGTGCAAATTATATGGGGCTTTGTCCGTTTCATGGAGAAAAGACACCGAGCTTTTCGGTGAGCGGTTCCAGACAGATGTACCACTGCTTTGGGTGCGGAACCGGCGGCAATGTGTTTACCTTTTTGATGGAATACGAGAATTTTACGTTTCCGGAGGCGGTGAAACAGCTTGCGGACCGGGCGGGAATCAAGCTTCCGGAAGAGGAATACACTCCGGAGGCAAGGAAGCGGGCGGACCGCCGGATGCGTCTGCTTGATATTAATAAAGAAGCGGCAAAGTTTTATTATGTCAGGTTAAAGAACGATGCCGGAAAAGCGGCATACAATTATTTTAAAAGGCGGGGGCTTTCGGATGAAACCATTACCCGGTTCGGACTTGGATATTCGGATAAAAGCGGCGGGCTGTACCAGTATCTGAAGGCAAAGGGATATGAGGATGAAATTTTAAAGGATAGCGGACTGTTTACTTTTGATGAGAAAAAGGGGGTATATGATAAGTTCTGGAACCGTGCCATGTTTCCGATTATGGACGGAAACAGCAGGGTAATCGGCTTCGGCGGCAGAGTGATGGGAGAGGGCGAGCCGAAATACTTAAATTCGCCGGAAACGATGATTTTTGATAAGAGCCGGAATCTGTATGCGTTGAATTATGCGAGGCAGTCCCGGGAAAGCTATTTTTTGCTCTGTGAGGGATATATGGATGTGATTTCCCTGCATCAGGCGGGCTTTGCCAATGCGGTGGCGTCGCTTGGCACTGCATTTACAGGGCTTCAGGCAAATCTGATTGCAAGATATGTAAAAGAGGTATACATCACATATGACAGTGACGGAGCGGGACAGAAGGCCGCGCTGCGGGCTATCCCGATTCTGCGTGCTGCGGGACTGGCGGCGAAGGTGGTTGATATGAAGCCGTATAAGGACCCGGATGAGTTTATTAAGGCACTGGGGCCGGAGGAGTACAAAAAGCGCCTGCAGACGGCGCGCAACAGCTTTTATTTTGAGATTGATCTCTTGAAGCAGGAATATGATTTTTCTGACCCGGAACAGAAGACAAGGTTTTTCAGGGAAACTGCGAAGAAGCTTTTGCAGTTTTCAGATGAGCTGGAGCGGAGAACATATACCGAGGCGGTTGCAAAGGAGTATCAGATCAGCTTTACTATGCTGAACCGTCTGGTAGAGCAGTACGGGAGCGCAGAGATGCCGGGAGAGGTGCAGAAGGAAACGGAATACAGAGAACGGAAAAGAAAGAAACCGGAGGAGGGATATTATACGTCACAGAAGCTTTTGCTGACGTGGCTTACAACGGAGCCAGCGCTGTTTCAAAAGGTGAAGGGGCTTGTAACAGCAGAGGATTTTACCGATGGGTTTTACTATGAAGCGGCAAAGGAGGTTTTTGAACAATACGAGAAGGAAGGGAAGGTAACGCCGGCACGAATTTTGAATCGTTACGAGACAAAGGAGGAACAGACAAAGGCAGCAGAGCTCTTTCAAACGACTTTATTGGGAGATCTTGGTGAAACGCAGAAAGCAAAGGCATTTGCGGAAACCGTGCGCAAAGTCAGACAAAACAGCATTGAGATGCGGATGGGACGCGCAGCGGAAACAGGAGATATTGAAGCAATGCAGAAGGCGGTGACGGAACAGGCATCGCTTGACAGAGCGTTGGCAAAGGCAGGGTTATAGTCAGTGGTATATTTTCCGACAATATCGGAAAGAATGTGCAATATGGAGGAAGCATATGGAAGAAAATAAGGAACGGTTTCAGGAAAAAATGAAAGAGCTGCTTGCCTATGCAGTAAGAAAGAAAAATGTATTGGAATATCAGGAGATTGCGGATTTTTTGGCAGAATTGGAATTGGACGAAGCGGCGATTGAGCATGTTTATGAGTTTTTGGAGGCGCATAATGTAGATGTGCTTCGTATCGGGGATATCAATCTGGATGATGTCGGCGAGGAGCCGGATGATATGCTTCTGCTGGAGAGCGAAGAGGAAGCCGAGGAGCTGGAAAATCTTGATTTGACCGTGCCGGAGGGTGTGAGCCTGGAGGACCCGGTACGGATGTATTTGAAAGAAATCGGTAAGGTACCGCTTCTTACCGCAGAGGAAGAGATGGAGCTTGCGGTGAGGATGGAGGAAGGCGACGAGGCTGCCAAGAAGCGCTTGTCAGAAGCAAATCTCCGGCTTGTCGTCAGCATTGCAAAGCGTTATGTCGGCAGAGGAATGCAGTTTCTTGATTTGATTCAGGAGGGAAACCTGGGTCTGATTAAGGCGGTGGAAAAGTTTGATTACCGGAAGGGGTATAAGTTTTCCACCTATGCGACCTGGTGGATCCGGCAGGCAATTACAAGGGCAATCGCAGACCAGGCGAGGACAATCCGCATTCCGGTGCATATGGTGGAGACTATCAATAAGCTGATTCGCGTTCAGCGTCAGCTGCTGCAGGAGTATGGCAGGGAGCCACTTCCGGAAGAGATTGCAAAGGAAATGCACATGCCTTTGGACCGGGTGCGCGAGATACAAAAGATTGCGCAGGAGCCGGTTTCTCTGGAGACGCCGATTGGCGAGGAGGAAGACAGTCATCTCGGGGACTTTATCCAGGATGACCATATCCCGGTTCCGGCGGAGCAGGCAGCATATACGCTGTTAAAGGAACAGATTAGCGAGGTGCTGGATACGTTGACAGAGAGGGAGCGTAATGTGCTTAAGCTGCGGTTTGGTCTGGACAACGGCAGAGGCAGGACCTTAGAGGAGGTCGGCAGGGAGTTTAATGTGACGAGGGAACGGATTCGTCAGATTGAGGCAAAGGCACTCCGTAAGCTTCGTCATCCGAGCCGCTCCAAGAAGCTGCGCGATTATTTGGAATAAGGAGAAGGCAGGCATGGAGAAGAAAGCAGGACAGTGTAGCCGGGTAGACGGGCTGCTGTCGGAGCGTATGCGGCGGACGGCGGCGTTAGTTACTCCGGGAAACCGTACCGCGGATGTGGGATGTGACCATGCATATACCTCGATTTATCTGGTGCAGCATGGAATTGCACCGCATGTCATAGCAATGGATATCAATGCCGGTCCTCTCGCAAGGGCAAGGGAAAATGTAGTAAGATTTGGTCTGGAGGAGCAGATTGAGCTGCGGCGGTCTGACGGGCTTGCGGCGCTGGCCCCGTCGGAGGCGGAGACGATTCTGATTGCGGGAATGGGCGGTCCGCTGGCAGAGCGTATCCTGTCCGCGTTTTCCCGGACGCTTGCTGCGGTAAGGGAACTGGTTCTGCAGCCCCAGTCGGAGCTTGCGAAGGTGCGCCGCTTTTTGCACCGCGCCGGTTTTTGTATTACAGCGGAGGATATGGTATCAGAGGACGGGAAATATTACGTCATGCTCCGGGCCGTCCATGGCACGGAAGCGCCATGGACGGAGGAGGAGTATCTTTATGGGAAGCATCTGACAGCGGAGGCTGTGCCGGTACTGAGAGACTTTTTAGAGGAGGAGCGTACGAAGACGGAGGGACTTTTACGGGAATTGGCATCGGCGGATACAGTAAAGTCAGCAAAACGCAGGGAGGAGCTTTGGCTGCGTCTGGAACAAAATTCATGCAGGATAAAAAGTTTATAAAAAGATGATTTCCTTTTGCAAAAGGAAACGGAGAAAGGCGGTTATGGATGGAGAATATGGTAAATGTAACAATGAAGGACGGCGTACATAAGGTAGTAAGAGGGAGTACTTTGTCAGAGCTTGCGAAGCAGTGTGAAAAGAATTATCCCCACGAGATTATTCTGGCCGCCCGCAATGGCAGCCTCTGTGAGCTGCGCAAAACAATCGACAGGGACTGTGAGGTAGAGTTTTTAACGACGGCAGATAAGGACGGAAACCGGACCTATATCCGCGGCATGTTTTTTATGATGATTCGTGCCATTTATACGGTATTTGGCAAGGATAAGGTAAACAAGGTACGGATTGAACATGCTATCGGGAATGGTTATTACGGCGAAATCGAAGGAAATGTGGAGATTACGTCCGAGACAGCAAGAGAAGTCAAAAAGGAGATGCGGCGTCTGGTTGCGGAGAAAGTGGTATTTCACAAGCGTACCGTGACAACGGCAGAAGCTGCCGAGATGTTCCACCGGCATAAAATGTATGATAAGGAAAAGCTGTTCCGCTTCCGCCGCGTATCAAAAACCAATATTTACAACCTTGGAGGGTTTGAAGATTACTTTTATGGGTACATGCCGGAAACAACGGAGGTTTTAAAGTATTTTGACTTTTTCCCATATAAGGAGGGCTTTATTTTGTTACTTCCGGATATCCGGAAGCCAAACTGTCTGTCGGGCTTCGTGCAGAGAGAAAAGCTGTTTGCGACTTTTCAGGAGTCCAATCTCTGGGGAAAGCGTATGGGAATCGAAACGGTCGGCGCATTAAACGAGGTGATTACCCGTGGCGAGTTTAATGATGTTGTGCTGATACAGGAGGCATTGCAGGAAAAAAAGATTGCGGAAATCGCAGAGCAAATCCGTCAGAAAGAGAGCGTCAGGTTCATATTGATTGCAGGACCGTCCTCCTCCGGAAAGACGACGTTTTCCCATCGTCTCTCCATCCAGCTGCGCGCGCTCGGTATGCGGCCGCATCCGATTGCAGTAGACGATTATTTTGTCGACCGGGAGAAAACGCCGCTGGATGAAAATGGAAATTATGACTTTGAAAGCTTCGATGCAATCGATGTGGAGCAGTTCAATATCGATATGAACGCGCTCTTGCGCGGGGAAGAGGTAGAGCTGCCGACCTTTAATTTTAAGATAGGAAAGCGTGAATACAAAGGAAACAAGAAAAAGCTTGGAAAAGAAGATATCCTGGTCATCGAAGGGATTCACGGTCTGAATGACCTGCTGTTCCATTCCATGCCGCGGGAGAATAAGTTCAAAATTTATATCAGTGCACTGACACAGTTAAATATTGATGAGCATAACCGGATTCCGACGACGGACGGCAGACTGATTCGCCGGATTGTAAGAGATGCGAGGACCAGGGGCTCTTCGGCGGAGCGTACGATTATGATGTGGCCGTCGGTACGCAGAGGCGAGCAGGATAATATTTTTCCGTATCAGGAGGACTGCGATATCATGTTCAATTCCGCCCTGCTATATGAGCTGGCAGTGTTGAAGCAGTATGCGGAGCCGCTTTTGTTCAGCGTTCCGATAACCTCTCCTGCCTATACCGAGGCAAAGCGGCTGTTAAAATTTTTAGACTATTTCCTTGGCGCAGGCAGCGACGATATTCCGCATAATTCGATTTTGCGGGAATTTGTGGGCGGAAGCTGCTTTAAGGTGTGAGAAGTAAAAGTTAACTTGAGTTTCTGCATTTTTTGCATAAGCCTGGGTACGTCCCGGCCGTCGCCCGTTGTTCTGATTTTGCATTTGTCCGAAGGACCGCGGCTTTTAGCGGAACCGGAATCACCTCTTAGAGCTGGTTAGGCGCGAGGACGCCACCGAGCGGCTTAGCAGCTCTTAGAGGAAGTCCGGCGGAGCGTTCGCGCTTGCAAAATCAGGATAACAGGCGGCGGTCGGGACATAACATGGCATGTAAAATGCGGAAACTCAGGAAAAGTCAAGCCTTTACAGATAGAAAGAATTGTGTTAGGATAGAACAGAGCAGCACAGATGATCGCGCCCTTTCAGGGTGAGGAAAGTCCGGGCTCCACAGGGCAGGGTGCCGGATAACGTCCGGTCGGGGCGACCCGAAGGCCAGTGCAACAGAAAAGAAACCGCCGGCTTTGACCGGTAAGGGTGGAATGGCGGTGTAAGAGACCACCGCTTCTGCGGTAACGCAGGAGGCTGTGTAAACCCCACTTGGAGCAAGACTGAACAGGAAGCAATACGGCGGCCCGTCGTGCTTCCGGGTAAGTCGCGTTTTGCACCTTGCGGTGCAAAGGAGCTGTGCGGTAACGTACAGTCAAGATAGATGATCATTTGATACAGAACCCGGCTTATAGTGCTGCTCAATATTTTTATAAGAATCGGTTTTTGTAAGAATCCACTGTTTATCTGCTGAAAGACGCCGTTATGGCGTCTTTCAGTTTTGGTGAAACAGCCACATCTGCGTATAGCTTCTGATAGTCTTCTCCGGAAATTCCTTCTACATAGTTTCTCGGAAAATTTTTTTTCAATCCCCACGCATTGAGTAAATCGGCAGCGCGGTTGTATGCGGTAGCAGCTTCCGCTTCGGTCGGATATCTTCCTATAATATAGTCGCCGTTGATGTGGATTTTGGCAAGGTAACAGGTTCTGCCTTTTTTTGTTTCACGGCTTACGCCGAAGTAGCGGTTGATTAATTCGATGTTGCCATAGCGGAAGTCGGTAGAATCGCCGTTGACAAAGCGGAAATCCCTGCCTTCCACCGCATAGCTTTTGATACCGTAGCGGGACGTAAGCGTAACCTGCATACCGTAATCTGCTACAAAGAAATGTCCGCCACGTTTCATTATTTTGTGGTTGGAATAATAGAATAAGTCCTCGGCATCAAATTTGAGCTGAGTTTCTTCATTATAATAATAGACAAAATAACGTCGATAGAGATAAATTGGTGTTTTAAAGTAAATGCCGTTGTCCCGGAAGTTTAAAAGAATAATCCATTTTTCATAGGAAAGCGGCCGCCCTACAGCAGCATAGTCGTTCACGGAAAGGAGATGGCCCTCCGGTGAACGAAGCAGGAGCGTGGCGGTAAGATAGGCGCGATGGGCGCCGTCCTTTGTCGGAAAGCTTCCAAGACTGATATGCTTTCCTTTATAAGTAAAAGAAGCACGGAAACAAGGGGTTCCGTCTTTTTTTGTTGTTTCATAAACACCTGCAGTCATAAAGAACCTCCTCACTTGTGCATTGTCATCCATTCTACTTTTATCAGTATAGCGCTTTCTATAAAAGAAGGCAAGTAAAACTAAGTACGACAGTATAAGAATGAAAAAAAGAAATGCCTTGTTCTTGGATAAAACATACAAAAAATAAGTGGAAAAATGGTACAAATTGTACAAAAATTAGTACAAGCTGTAAAAAAATGTATAAACGCCACTGGCAAAATTAACGAAAAAGCCGTAAACACGTTGACAGCGTAAGACAAGGATGATAAAATCAAGCCCGAAACCTTTCCGGAGATTTCCAGTTTTTCCTGATAAAGGAGTTTTCGGAACCGGCAGTGATTGATTCACACATTCAAAAAGAACAGGAGCTTTGTATGGAAGATGGAAAAATCTTTTTACGCAAGGTAAGAACAGCAGCGCTGGCACTTTTGGCGTTCGTAGCGGTTATAGGAATCGGCTGCGGAAGACTGATGACCGGCAGACAGGCGCTTGCTGCAAAAAGTACAGAAAAAGAGGGCATAACGGAAGAAAAGAATAATACAGTAGAAGTAGAATTTCAGCTTGCACATTGGAACCAGCCATTCGGAGAACAGCCGTCCGGCAGTCTCTTGAAGGCAGCGGCCTGCAGGATTGTCGGAAAGAACCTGAAGGCAGCGGAGGAAGTGTATAACGTGGTTTCAACCCATGCGCTTGCCCAGAATGCAATGGAAACGCTGGAACAGGAAACCTTAGAGCTGATGGCATCGCCGGCAGGTTCTGCTTGGGGCGGAATGATTAAGGCATATGCGGGAGATACTCCGTTGCTGATTACGGAAGAGGACAAGGAGGTGCTTCTCCGTATTGTGGAAGCGGAAGCAACCTGCGAGGATGTGAAAGGACGGATGCTGGTAGCAAATGTTATTTTGAACCGTGTCGTATCGGAGCATTTTCCAGACAGCATTACAGAGGTTGTTTTTCAGAATAACGGTGTGACCTACCAGTTTTCCCCGATAAAGGACGGACGCTACTGGACGGTCAAGATTTCAGAAAAGACCATAGAGGCTGTAGAGCGTGTGCTTGCCGGTGAGGATGAGTCACGCGGGGCCTTGTATTTTGCAGCCAGGAGTATGGCAGAGAAAAAGGCAATGCGTTGGTTTGATACGTCGTTGAAGTATTTGTTCCGGCATGGCGTGCATGAGTTTTTCACGGAGAAGGAATAGATTTTTTTTATTTTTCTTGCAACACCGTGCCGGATATGCTACAATGAGCGGAGGAAAAGAGGTAAAGTACCGTTGCCCCGGCTGCATGGCACAAAGGGGGCAGGATTAGGAGGAACGATGGAAATTCGTTATAAAAGCACAAGAAACGAAAATGAAACCGTAACGGCTTCCCAGGCGGTATTGCAGGGACTGGCGAAGGACGGAGGCTTGTTTGTACCGACGGAGATTCCAAAGCTGGATGTAAGTCTGGATGCGCTTGCAAAGATGTCCTACCAGGAAGTAGCATATGAGGTAATGAAGCTGTTTCTTACCGATTATACGGAAGAAGAGTTAAAGCACTGTATTCAGAGTGCATATGACGAAAAGTTTGACGTAAAGGAAATCGCACCGATGAAGAAAGCAGATGGCGCCTGCTATCTGGAGCTTTTTCATGGTGCAACGATTGCATTTAAGGATATGGCGCTTTCGATTCTGCCGCATCTTCTGACGACGGCAGCAAAGAAGAACCGGAACGAGGGCGAGATTGTTATTCTGACGGCGACCTCCGGAGATACCGGAAAGGCAGCGCTTGCAGGATTTGCCGATGTACCAGGTACCCGTATTATCGTGTTTTATCCAAAGAACGGCGTAAGCCGCATCCAGGAGAAGCAGATGGTAACCCAGAAGGGTGCAAATACGCATGTAATTGGTATTACCGGTAACTTTGATGACGCACAGACCGGTGTAAAGCAGATGTTTGGCAATACGGAGCTTCGGGAGCGTATGGCAAAGGCAGGCTTTTGCTTCTCCTCTGCCAATTCCATTAACATCGGAAGACTGGTGCCGCAGGTCGTATATTATGTTTATGCGTATACCCGCCTTCTGGCAGATGGTACGCTTAAGGCAGGAGAAGTGATGAATGTCACTGTACCGACCGGCAATTTCGGAAATATTTTAGCGGCATATTATGCAAAACTTATGGGAACTCCGATTGGCAAACTGATTTGCGCATCCAATGACAATAAGGTACTGTATGATTTCTTCCAGACAGGTACCTACGACAGGAACCGTGAGTTTGTATTGACGTCTTCCCCGTCTATGGACATCCTGATTTCCAGTAATCTGGAGCGTCTGATTTATATGATTGCAGGATGCGATGCGAAGAAGACCGCGGAGCTGATGGAGTCGTTAAAGACGGCCGGAAGCTATACCATTACGGAGGAAATGAAGGAGCGTCTTGCAGATTTTGCCGGAGGCTTTGCAACCGAGGCACAGACTGCGGAGGCAATCCGCACACTGTATGAAAAGACGGGTTACGTGATGGATACGCATACTGCCGTAGCGTCTCATGTATATAACAGCTACCGGGTAGCAGCCGGGGACACGACCGCAACCGTAATTGTGTCTACCGCAAGCCCGTATAAGTTTACGAGAAGCGTTATGGGAGCGATTGATGCAAAGTATGAGACATGGTCTGATTTTGAGCTGGTGGACGAACTTTCCCGTATTGCGGGTGTAAAGGTGCCGGCTGCGATTGAAGAGATTCGCACCGCGCCGGTTCTGCACCATACTGTCTGTGAAACGGACAAGATGCAGGAAGAGGTAGAACGGTTCCTCGGATTGTAAAAGGAAACCGAATTTGCGGCAGATATTCCGCCCGGACAGGGGTTGCTCCTGTCCGGGCGGTTTTTGGTTCCATAGGAAGTTTCATAAGAAATACTATGCTGCAGCAGAGCGCCAGGGTGCATTTCTATAAAGCCTGAAATGTTTTGCGGAATGCCTGTACCCGTTCAGCGATAATGCGAAATACAGCGTCTTGTGCAAAAAAACGAAAAAAAAGCATAAAAAAAACCAAATATGACAAATGCGTGACATAAAATTGACACAAAGAAAGTGCATTATAGGCTCAGGCGAATGTACAAGGCACACGCAGACAGGAATCTTGGAAGCCGCGTGTCACATCCTAAATTAGATATTGCGATATCTGAGAATGGAACTGCTGCGGTTGTGTAACTACATTTGCATTAACTCTCAACTTCCAATACCGGATGCAACAGCTACGGGGGAGGCCAGGGACGAGAAGTTTATGTTGAAAAAGATAAATGAAAGTACTTGACCTTTAGAACGTTTGTTGTTATAATCATCTTGTTATTGGAACGGTTATGTCTTTGCGATAGGAGTTACAGAGTTTCTACTCAGTAGCCGGGGAGATTCCGAGTGGCTTTTGGAGCAGGATATGACACACCATATTATTTTAAGGAGGAAGATAAAAGATGAGAAGTTTCTCTAAGAAGCTTGCATTTGTCCTGGCTGCTGCTATGGTTGTTACTGTTGTGACTCCGGCTGCTCAGGCAAAGGCTGCTGACGACTTCACCCTCAACAGAACCGAGCAGACGCTTTACGTAAATAATGGCGTTAATGACAAGGGCGTTGTTGGCGGTGGATTATACGGCAATGTTCAGAAGTATGACTTCAATTTAAAGAACAAGCCGAGTGACTGGAAGGATTACGGTTATAAGTGGACTTCCAGCAATTCAAAGGTTGCTACGGTTGCTTCCGGCGGCATCACGACTGCAGTAGGTGTTGGTACCGCTACGATTTCCTGCGTAATTACCGATAAGGCTACCGGTGAGATCGCAACTACTCTTAAGGCAAAGGTTACCGTTAAGGCTAATGCAAAGGAAGTTATCATTTCCAACGCTGCTCAGTACGACGATCAGGTTGTAGAAGTTGGCGATGTAGTTGACCTTAACAGAACTTTAGTTGATGAGAATGGTAACAAGTCCTCTTCCAAGGGCAAGTATGTAACCGACCTTACGAAGTGGGTTGCTGAGCCGTCCAAGGGTGTAGAGATTAACCAGTCCAACGGTCAGTATACATTTACTGAAGAGGCAGTTGCCGGGGATTACAAGCTGTACTGCTATACTTATCAGTCCAGTAAATACTCCCAGCCGACCGCTACTTCCGAGCCGGTTACCGTAACTCTTTCTGATGCTTCCTTCGAGGTTGCACAGAATACCCTGACCAAGTTCACGATGAATTTCGGTGCTCCGGTTAAGTCTCTTACGACGAATGATATCGAAGTAATCAGACTGGTTGAGGCAGGTTCCGCTGTTTATGAGTATCCGCAGGTTGTAAAGAGCGTTAAGCTTGCAGACAACGGACTCAGCGCAACGGTTGAACTGTTCTCCAATTTCCAGAACAATGTAAACTATGTAATCAAGGCTAATGGCTTTGATGATTACACCATGACGGCTTCCGCAGGTGCTCCGGTATCCATGGTGATTTCTTCTAACAGAGATGCTGTTTCTCCGTTCGTAACGGCTGGACAGGAGGCTGACCTCTTCTACAAGCTGTACGATGCAAACAACGTAGATGTAACCACTGGTTCTGAGACGGTTCTGTTCAACGCAGAGTCCTACTCCACCGACGGTTCCTACTATGTAGCAGGCAACAAGATCTGGTTCAATAAGTCTGGTCTGAGTGCAACGGTTGTTGCTGAGTACCAGAGCGGCAGATTTGAGAATGGTATCCAGGTTGGCAATGTAACCGCAAAGTTTGATTTCCACAGTGTAGACGCTGCTCCGGTTACCTTAAAGGGTGTTACCGATGCAACCGTTACCACTTGGGGCAATGACAAGACTCTTTCCGTTCCGATGGGCGATGTTGCAGCTTTAAAGGTTAAGGTTGCTAAGTCCCAGGGTGACCCGGTTGAGGTTACTGCTAACGGACAGGACATCGGTATTGGTAATGTTACTTTCGAGGAGACTACTCCGGACGTTCTTGCAATTGATAAGAGCAACATGAATCTGCTTCTCTTCAAGCAGGGTGTAGCTAACATCATTGTAAATCTTGAGACCTTAGATGGCAATGGCAATACCGTTAAGACTCCGGTTGGTGTTGTAACTGTAACTGTAGCTGCTCCGCGTGCTCTTTCTACTGTAACTGTAGATAAGGCTCTTACAACGGTTGGTACCAGCGCAGGTTATACGATTGAGACCGTTAAGCTTACTGCTAAGGATCAGTATGGTAAGGATGTAGCAGTGAACAGCGTTACCTTTACTGGTACAAACGATGCAGCAAACAGCGTAATCGCAGGTGTTTCCTATCTTGATGGACAGAACAAGATTCAGTTAGATGGTGATATCTTAAAGGCTGCTCTTGGTACTTCCAATGCAATCCAGCTGACCTACAAGGCTAAGGTAAACAACTCCAAGGAAGTTAGCTTCTCTGTATTGGTTAAGAAGGCAAATGATAATGTAAATACCAACTATATCAACATTGAAACCACTGGTGCATTTGGTGATGTAGCAAGAACGGTAGATTCCAAGAATGCGAAGTCTGTAACCTTTACCGCATATGTAATGAACAACGGTATCAAGGTTGGTACGCAGGAAGTTTCTGCATACCCGGCTAACGTAGCTAATGCAACTCCGGGCAGCTATTACTTCAAGGTTACCCAGAATGGCAACGACATCACGAACAAGGTCGTAGCTACTGGTACTGGTGCAACTCTTAACTTCAGCTCTCTTGAGGAAGTTACCAATGGTGCAGTATCCGGTTCCGCAGTTAAGTATGACTTAGGTGCAGGCAGCTATGCATTTACGCTTTACAAGTGCATCCTGTCCGGTACGACGAAGGTACTTGTTCAGCAGCAGTCCGCAACTGGCGTTGCAACCTGCAATACTGGTTCCTACTCTGCAGCAGTAAGAGTTAAGGATAGAGTAGATTCTGTAGATCAGGCTACTATCCGTGCTTGCTTCGAAGTTAAGGATACGAAGGGCAACAATGCAACTGCTCCGTACTTTGTAGATTACTCCACCGCTGAGGATGCTACCTATGTATTTGTTAAGTCCATTACCTTCTATGATGAGGTAGGCGTTGGCGAGTATGCAGCATACACAGTAAATGTTGGT
The DNA here is from genome assembly GCA_910577175.1 of uncultured Lachnospiraceae bacterium. GTDB lineage: Bacteria > Bacillota > Clostridia > Lachnospirales > Lachnospiraceae > SIG307. The sequence continues at coordinate 99,439 of CAJTLU010000013.1, forward strand.
GTATCTTTAAGAAAGTAATTTTGAAGAAGTAATTCTTTAATACTACTTGAACAAAAGCCCCTGCGGGTTTCCGCAGGGGCTTTTGTCTCTTTGTACTTACAGTAACAGGATTATATATAGGTAGGAAGAGAATCTCATTTTCTTCAAAGGCGTAGCTAATCAGCAGTCCTGTGTTCGCCATATAGCATTTGAGCGTCATTCGGTCCATACTAAGCTTTGAGCCGATATTGGGAGCGCTGGAATGATAGCAGATGTTTGCAATCAGGGTATCAGACAGCCAGAGTAGCGCATCTTTATTCTTAACATATGATCAAGATTTTATGATTTTGTTCTGGACACATTTTCGCGAATTTATACATTGTTATGGTTTATGTGGAAAATATCAGTCCAGTAAATACTCCCAGCCGACCGCTACTTCCGAGCCGGTTACCGTAA
>CAJTLU010000014.1 GCA_910577175.1 uncultured Lachnospiraceae bacterium
CTTGAAGTCAACCGGCGCGGACAGTTTATCCGTACCATCAGCAACGGAAAACCTTGGGCAACATTTTATACCATCACACATCACTGCTAATGCTTTATCTGCAATATCAGCAAATTTATCTAGGACGGACCCCTCTGACTTCTTTCCCAATGCCGAATCTGCAAACTTATTGTTAGGTGTCTCTTTTGCATCGTTAAAATTGCCTATCATAAGCCACGACTCCTTTCTACAACCGACTTAAACCAATTCAAATAAATTTTCTCTCGCATCTCGCGTTCTTCTTGCTGTGTACTCATATCTTTCATAAAACACTGGCTTAATGCAATTTTGAGTGGTTCACTTGGAGAATTAATACATAGTTCAACTACTCTTCCGAGTTTTTCTGTTAATTCTTCATTATCCATTGCCGTCACAACTATATTCTCAACTTTTGCTCGTACACCTAAAATATCAGTAATTCTTCGAGATAACTTTCTAAAATTGTCATCTTTCCAAATACTAAGTTCTCCCTTCTCTTTAAATTCAATAATTTGCTCTTCGACAAATTCGTAATTTAAAGTAGATAAGCCCAAAGAATCCAATCCTTTTTCGATTTCTTCTAACGAAATAGTATACTTTTCACTCACTCTTCCTTGTATCAGTAATTTTACGATTTGTGTTCGTACAGAATTGTAATCAGTCTTCTTCACTTCTTCCGAACAATCATATATTATTTCTGGAATCGTACACTTATTAACTTGCACAAGAACAGGTTCAACCCAATCATTCTGATAAACAGCTGCAACACCTCTCTTAAGCTTTGACAATTCCTCAATCTGGTCTTCATCCAAACCTGCTGCATAACCAACTAATTCTCTATCACTCTTATCTGGCAATCGCAGAATAATTTTTGTATTTGTATTTCTAATTACAGACATATCTAACAATCCCGGAGACTGATCTGCAATTATAAATCCTTCTCCATAAGTTCTCATTTCCGCTATAGAATTTGCCAATAATTCTACCGATTTACCAAGCAGATTCGCTCCTTCAGCTGATTGCTCTGTAGAAGTTCTCTTCAATAGGTTATGTGCCTCTTCAAGTACTGTAATATGTGCCAGTGGGCTATTAATTCGTCCTGAAGACATTCTATACTCGTTCAATTTCATAACAAGAATCCCCATAATTAAAGATTTTGTTTCAGTTGAACCCACTCTGCTTAAATCGACGATAACACTCTTATCAAACAGTTCTTTATCGCTCAGGTCATCATCACAAAAAATTAAACTGTTTAGACCATTTGTCAATGAACGAACTCGTGTCAATAATGCTCCTGAATAATCTCCCTTGCAATCTGCAGAATATTTTGATTCATTAATTACAATTTCAATTTGCTCCAACAAGTCAGCAAAATTTGGATATTTATTGGACTTATTATTAACAGAGGTACTCATATTCCAACCTGCTGCCTCGTATGCTTTTTCCATTGCTTCTTTTAGTATTGCCGGCATAGCCGCATACATAGGCCAGCATACATTAAATATTTCAACCAACCTATCCATATGTTCCAACACATGAACATCTTCCGGAAAACGAAATGGATTAATTCTTAAGAGAGTAGTTTTCTTTGGATTCGTACCATATACTTTTACATCAGGAAATTGACCAAACACATTTTTATACTCTCCCTTTGCCGGTTCAACTACCAGAAAAGGTATTCCATATACATTTCTGAGTTGATTTAGTATCTCATAAACTGTATTACTTTTTCCAGAACCAGTTGAACCCGTAACGAATGTATGCATCGTTAAGGAATTACAATCTATATTTACTTCTGTTTCCGTTTCTGCACCCATGCTAAATACCTTGCCAAGGCAGAAATCTTTACTATGTAATTTTTTATTATACTGCACTACCTCCTTGCCAAAATCAGCATGTTCAATTACAGGGAATCCACACACCGATTTTCTTGGCAGTCCCATTTCTATAGCAAGTTCATTACTACTCACTAATGAGGATGCAGTAACTGGCACACTAATACTATCAGAATCGTATTCAAATACTGGATGTATAAAGTTTGTAATATAATCTCTTAGTATTGGTAACTTATCTGCATTTTGTTTACCCCAAAAATTAATTGAGGATGTCTCAAGCCCTGACTTTTCACCTTTCATCAGTGCTTTGTACGTTCCAGCTGCCATCTCCGCTGTTTCTTGACTATCTGAAAGGAAATATGCTGCACATTCCCACATTCCGATGCTTTCACATTCATCAATTCTTTTTAACTGCTCATCGATACGCTGCAAAGTATTCAATAAAGACTTATTTTGCAATGTCAATTGCATTGTATCTGATTTTCCAGTTGTAATACCCTTAGTATGTGTTTCGTTCTCGGACTCATTCTTTGTTTCAGTATCCGTTTCTCCTTGCGTAATATTTTCATTTTCTGTGAAGTTCTCACTTGTACCAGTTCCGTCAGTCTTTGTTTTTGGATTATATGCACTTAATCCCATTTGACCTACAGCTATAGCTCCAGCTACAGCCACACTTGCACCACCTGTTAATGGAGCAGCAACCAAACTTGCAACCCCCAGTGCCGCTGTACCTATACTTTTTGCCAACGCTCCTAATGTATCTGTTTTCGTCGTTGAATGATTCTCCGATGTTCCCTTTGAATGACTAGAACCCTTCTGTATTGAACTATTAACAGAATGCGATGAACCAATCGAAGTACCATGCGAAAACGCATCTGAAATGTTTAAAGCAGTATTTGTCCCATAAGACATTTGCATATTTGCAAATGGTGAAAGTTGCGTGTATATCATTTCATATGCTTGCCTTGTTTCTTCAAGTTGTACCGAATCTGCACTTTTCGCTAAAACTATAGCAGTGTATTTTTGCCCCTGCATTGCAAGAGCTAGCTGTGTCCCTGCTGTCCTTACATATTTAGGAGCGACTCCATGGAATCGTGTAAACGCCTTTGTAAAACCATCCTGTGATTCAAAGCCATATTTCATAGCAATATCGATGACTTTTTTATCTGTCCCGGCCAATTCCTGTCCTGCCATAGAAAGCCTCCGGTTTCTGATGTAGGTATTTAACGTCATTCCCGACATAAAGCGGAACGCCCTATGAAACTCATAGGGCGACAAATTTAATTGCTTCGCTACATCTTCAAAATGTAGCTCTTCCAACAAATGCTCTTCCACATAATCGATTGCCTTTTGCAGCATTTCAATCCAGCTCATTTTATCGCAGCTCCTTGTCCGATATCGTTCTCCTCTGTTAGTTACTTCTCCAACATCTGATTCATCCTTAACACAGTTCTTAATGTACAAATTGCCTCCCTTATATCAAGACAGGACGCCTGATTTTCTTTTATACACTGCAGCACATGTCCAATCGCAGCCTCATAGCAATTTACTTGCGGCAAAGGAATTTCTTCCTTTTTATCCTCACAAAACAGCTCCAGCTTTGTATGGGTTGTCCCGTCAGCATATCCATCCTCGTAATAACGGACCGTGCCATGCTCTAAAACCGCCTCATAGCCTACAGAAAACGGATACGTCTGCGGCATTGCAGAAACACCCCGGACCAAAGCAGAACAGCCCTTGTAGCTTAAAGCAGCCGCCACAACCGATTGCTGTTCTCTTACATCAATGCTGCTTGCAAAAATATGGTCCGGCTCGCCAAGTAATCTGGTCACAAAATCCATATCATGCATCATTAAATTGATTCCGATATGTCCGCTGTCTAAATTTCCCCACCATGGCGGAGTTTCCCTCTTTATCTGAAGTTCTTTTACTGCGCCTGCTTTACCCGCTTTCACAAGCTGATAGAGATACTCATATGGATATTCAAAACGCAAAAACAGGTCTACAAACACACGCCTTCCATACTGCTCTGCCGTTTTCAAAATAGCCTCTGCATCTTCTAAGGATTCTGCCACCGGCGTTTCAATAAAAACATGCTTCCCGGCACGGAGCGCCTTGAGTGCCGTCTCTTTATGCAAATGATTCGGAAGGCAAATATCCACCAGATCAATTGTACGGTCATTCCAAATCGCTTCCATGTCCCCGGTCGTCACGACATGAAACTTGTCCTTCAGTTCTCTTAATTTTTCCTCCTTCCTCCCCCATACAATGATTTCCTCTACCTCGTTCCTTTTCGCATATAATTCTACGTGATATGCTCCGAAGCCCGTTCCCAAAACAGCAACCTTCATATAATCTACCTTCCTCTCAAATAAAATAATAAAACTGCGACACAATCGAATTTTACCACTTTTTTAAGAGGTTTTCCCGACCCGGCTTGCGTAATTTTGTCAGGTTCAGGGGCATAATATTTCTTATCAACGATATTTTACAGTTCTAAACTTATATTCAATCCAAAAGGTTGCTTCTAATGTATGAAAATGTATGAATCTTATTTTAGGGTCATCAATCCCTTTCGGAAAAAAATCCCTTTCTTGTTCACTCCATAATCTCTGCATTTCTGTTGTATCAGTTATGATTTCAACATCACCCACCAAAGTTAACGAATCTCCTCCATGTTGAAAACAAATGCTTGATTTTGTGTTTGTTTCAAAGTGTTTTGCCTTTCCTTGCTTTTCACTTCTTTTGGAAGTCACAAAAAAAATATCCCTGAATCCCTCGTTACTCAATTTACGAACACAACAAGTTCTCGGATAACCTTTTTCATTAACGGAAGAAACAAACATAACCTCGCATTTTTTTACTAACTCGTCTGCCTTGATTTCTATTTCTTTAATTCGTTGTTTCTGGATATCGCTTGCTTTCTGTTCCATTTTTATTCTCCTTCCATAACCCGATTTTCCTGATAGTAAGCAATGCTACGAAAAGTTCGTAAAGCTGTCTGTTTTTGATACGCTGTCCACATGAATATATACATCCATACAAGTAATTCCTTCCTTTTCATATACATGTTCAAAACAGGACAATATGTTCTCCCTTGGCTTTTCACGAAATCCATTTGCCTGTAAAAATTCCAGTATTCTTTTATAGGCGTTCGGAATACGCTCAAATGCCGCCGCAAAGGGATTGTATACTGTAATGACCGCATATTCCGCTTCTTCCTGAAGCACATATTCCACCCCCGGACAGCTTGTCTCAAAGCCTTCCGGCAAAACATAGGCTGCTACATAGCCGTGAAGTCCGAATCTGTTCTGCAGTTCCAAGGAAACATACGGAAAATCCCAGCCAATCCGCATTGCATCCGGGCAAGCCTCCAAAAGCCCGGATTGCCGCGCCCAGTTATCCATGTAAGCAATTACATCATCTTCCGGCTTCGGCGTAACCATAACATATCTCGCCATCTGAAACCCTTTTACCCTTTTTATTGTAATTTCTGAATAAATCTCATCACAAGCACTCATATCTTCCCTGACTAAAGCATCCAGCTTACAGGAAAACATATCGCACAAAGTCAACAGTTTACCCAGTTCCGGGACAATTTCGTCTGCTTCCCATCTGGAAATCGTCTGACGCGAAACCGCTATCGTCTCAGCTAACTGTTCCTGCGTAATCCTCTTTTGCTTCCTCATGTACTGGATATTTTTTCCTAAGCTCATAGAATCCTCCTTGTAAACCTATGCGTTACTACCTCTGTAATCCTCCTGCCGGCTGGAGGCAGTATTATTATTGCATATCCGGAAAAAAATAACCACCACGCCAAAAATGCTATTTCAGGGAGAAATGTCAACCGGGGCGTTACGTTGCTATCCAAGGGTTAGAAAATCTTCTGCACTGTCAAAGCCCGTTTCCACTATCCCTATTATACGTCTGAAAATGCCGCCAGCTAATCCTCCTATGCTTTGGCAACTCCTGGCTCCATAATACTGAACGTGACATGACTGCAATCAATCTCTGCCATTGCGCCTATCGGAATAACGGTCATTGGCGTTCTATGAGCAAAATCAACATTGGATAAAACCGGAATATCCTCCCTGCGTGCCTCATACTTCAAAAACTTAATTATGAGCTTCTCTTCCTCCTCACTTAATTGCCCCATAATGATTCCCGCCGCATACCGGAACATTCCTGCTGCATCCAATGCTCTCAGGTCATGCAGTCCGGCTAAGGCACTCCCATATGGTGAGCCGCCCTCCAGCATAATAATGCAATCCTTAAAAAAGTCCCGGTCCGGAAAAAATTCCGTCCCCATAATCTGCCGCAAAGGTCCTGCGCATCCGCCAAAGATTCTTCCTCTTACGACTCCGCTTCCCTGCACTAATTTATAACCAGGATTCGGCTCCCACTTAATATCACTTTTGTCAAGATTTCGCCATTCAATATTGGTATAGTTTGAACAAGCCGGCACATTACCTATGATTTCCGTAGAAAACAAGCATTTTGTTATTGCTTCTTTGGTATAGCCGTCTAACTCTGCAGGCTGTGCAATGGGTGTCAATAAACTAGGTCCATAGTAGGCTCTTACCCCCGCCTTTGCAAAAACTGCCATCCATGAAGTAATGTCCGAAAACCCCATAAATACCTTAGGATTATTTTTTATGACATTCAGGTCTATATATGGAAATACCCTGTAAGAATCATCCCCGCCCATCATGCAAATGATTCCATTTACCTCCTTATTCTGCATCGCCCACATCAGGTCCGCAGCACGTGCCTCTGGATGTTCGTATAAAAAATTGCTGCCTGCTAAAGCGTTCGGCGTCGTGATAACATGGATTCCCCATAGTTCCTCTAATCGTTCTTTTCCTATCTGATATCTGTAAAGCATATCCTTATCGCCTGCCCTGCCACCAGAAATAGAAATCAGGGCAATGGTATCTCCTTTTTTTAAAACCTTAGGCACCTCTAATTGATACATAAACCTTCTCCTTCAATATTTATTTTTACATCATGCAGACTTGAAAAACAATACTATTATTTTCTTTGCTGCCAGATTTAAAAATGGAGCTTCCCTACACTTAGGAAAGCTCCATAAATCCAGCTTTTTATTAATTACTCGATGATAGTAGCAACCTTACCGGAACCTACGGTACGACCACCCTCACGGATAGCGAAGGTAAGACCCTGCTCCATAGCAATCGGATGAATCAGCTCGATGGTCATCTCGATGTTATCACCCGGCATACACATCTCAACGCCGTCCGGAAGATTTACAACACCAGTAACGTCAGTGGTTCTGAAGTAGAACTGCGGTCTGTAGTTTCCGAAGAACGGAGTATGACGTCCGCCCTCTTCCTTCGTCAGAACGTATACCTGAGCGGTAAACTTCTTGTGGCAGGTAACGGTACCCGGCTTACAGATAACCTGACCTCTTACGATATCGGTTCTCTGGATACCACGGAGAAGTGCACCGATGTTATCACCAGCCTGAGCCTCATCAAGGAGCTTACGGAACATCTCGATACCGGTAACTACGGTCTTTCTGTTCTCTTCCTTAACACCTACGATTTCAACTTCATCGTTCAGATGAAGAACACCACGCTCTACACGACCGGTTGCTACAGTACCACGACCAGTAATCGTGAATACGTCCTCGACCGGCATAAGGAACGGCTTATCCGTCTCTCTCTGCGGGTCCGGAATATAATCATCGATAACGTCGAAGAGCTCGATAATCTTGTCGCCCCACTCGCTGCTCGGATCTTCCAGAGCCTTTAATGCGGAACCCTTAATAATCGGGCAATCCTTAAAGTCATACTCTTCCAGAGCCTCGGTGATTTCCATCTCTACAAGCTCAAGAAGCTCTTCATCGTCAACCATATCGCACTTGTTCATAAATACAACGATATACGGTACGCCTACCTGACGGGACAGAAGGATGTGCTCCTTCGTCTGTGCCATCGGGCCATCGGTTGCAGCTACTACAAGGATAGCGCCATCCATCTGAGCAGCACCGGTAATCATATTCTTAACGTAGTCAGCATGACCTGGGCAGTCAACGTGAGCGTAGTGACGCTTCTTGGACTCGTACTCAACGTGAGCGGTAGAAATGGTAATACCTCTTTCTCTCTCTTCCGGAGCCTTGTCAATCTGGTCAAATGCAACAGCCTCACCGGTACCAAGTCTCTCGTGGAGCGTCTTGGTGATTGCAGCGGTCAGAGTGGTCTTACCATGGTCAACGTGACCAATGGTACCAATGTTACAATGTGGTTTGTTTCTTTCAAATTTAGCCTTAGCCATTTTTTAAGTCCTCCTTAAAATTTTGCCCTGCGGGCGTTCTGATTTTCGTTATAGCAGCTAAGTCTGCCTATGGGCAGACAAACTGCCTCATATGCCTTATTATATTTCAATTTTGAAATATTTTCAAGCACAATTTCATAAAGTTGGCAAAAAGTTTATCTGTCAGCCATTATTTCCCGTTCTTTGCTGCCAGAATCTTATCCTGTACGCTCTTCGGAACCTGCTCGTAGGTTGAGAAGAACATGGAATAAGCACCGCGGCCCTGCGTCTTGGAACGAAGGGTGGTAGAATAACCGAACATCTCAGAAAGCGGAACAAACGCACGAATCAGCTTTGTACCGTTGATATCCTCGGAACCCTCAATACGTCCGCGCCGGGAGCTGATATCACCGATGACATCTCCCATATAATCCTCCGGAACTGTTACTTCGACTCTCATAATCGGCTCTAAGAGTACCGGAGCTGCCTTCTGCATTGCTTCCTTAAATGCCATGGAACCGGAAATCTTAAATGCCATTTCGTTTGAGTCTACTTCATGGTAGGAACCGTCATAGCAGTTTGCATGAACACCGAGTACCGGGAAACCGCCAAGTACGCCGCACTTCATAGCCTCTTCGATACCTGCCTGTACTGCCGGGATATATTCCTTCGGAATCGCACCGCCGACAACCGTATTTTCAAACTCGAACGTCTTCTCACCGTTGACATCCATCGGCGTGAAGATAACCTTACAGTGTCCGTACTGACCACGTCCACCGGACTGCTTTGCATACTTGGAATCTACATTGACTTCCTTCGTAATACCTTCCTTATAAGCAACCTGCGGAGCGCCTACATTTGCCTCTACATGGAACTCTCTTAAGAGACGGTCTACGATAATCTCAAGGTGAAGCTCACCCATACCGGCAATAATCGTCTGTCCGGTCTCCTCATTGGTGGATACACGGAACGTCGGGTCTTCTTCAGCAAGCTTTGCAAGTGCTTCGCCCATCTTATCCTGACCTGCCTTGGTCTTCGGCTCGATTGCAATATCAATAACCGGTTCCGGGAACTCCATGGACTCTAAGATAACCGGCGCCTTCTCGTCACAAATCGTATCTCCGGTGGTTGTAAACTTAAAGCCTACGGCAGCCGCAATATCACCGGAGTAAACCTTTTCCAGGTCCTCTCTCTTATTTGCGTGCATCTGCAGGATACGGCCTACGCGCTCCTTCTTGCCCTTCGTAGCATTTAATACATAGGAGCCTGCGTTCATCGTTCCGGAATATACACGGAAGAATGCCAGCTTACCTACGAACGGGTCAGCCATAATCTTGAATGCAAGTGCCGAAAACGGCTCGTCGTCGGAAGACTTTCTCGTAATTTCGTTGCCGTCTTCGTCAACGCCCTTGATGTCCGGAACGTCCGTCGGTGCCGGAAGATACTCAATAATCGCATCTAACAGCTTCTGGACACCCTTATTTCTGTATGCGGAGCCACAGCAGACCGGAATAATCTCGCTGTTGATGGTAGCTGCTCTTAATGCCTTCTTTAACTGCTCCGTAGACGGCTCTTCACCCTCTAAGTACAGCTCAAGAAGCTCATCGCTGGTCTCACAGATTTTTTCAATCATTTCCGCACGATACGTTTCGGCTTCATCCTTCATATCCTCCGGAATATCTTTAATTTCAATCTGGTCACCCTTGTCGTCCAGATAGTAATATGCCTGCATCTCAAACAGGTCAATAATACCCTGGAACGTATCTTCCTTTCCAATCGGAAGCTGCAACGGAACCGGGTTCTTACCAAGTCTCGTCTTAATCATTTCTACTACGTTATAGAAGTTTGCACCCGAAATGTCCATCTTATTAACAAATGCCATTCTCGGTACATTGTACTTATCCGCCTGACGCCATACCGTCTCGGACTGCGGCTCAACACCGCCCTTTGCACAGAATACGCCGACTGCGCTGTCCAGTACACGCAGGGAACGCTCAACCTCTACGGTAAAGTCTACGTGACCCGGGGTGTCAATGATGTTGATACGATGCTCTAAAGCATCCGGCATCTTCTTGTGCATATACTCCTGTGTCCAATGACAGGTCGTAGCTGCGGACGTAATCGTAATACCTCTTTCCTGCTCCTGCTCCATCCAGTCCATGGTCGCATTACCTTCATGGGTATTACCGATTTTATGATTTACACCGGTATAGTACAGAATACGCTCGGTAAGAGTAGTCTTACCGGCATCAATGTGTGCCATAATACCGATATTTCTGGTTCTCTCCAATGGATATTCTCTTCCAGCCAAGATTTTTTCCTCCTATTCTCAACTCTGGCTCCTGTATGCGCAAAGACTACCAGCGATAGTGCGCAAATGCCTTGTTAGCATCTGCCATCTTGTGCATATCTTCTTTCCTCTTCACTGCGGAACCTGTATTGTTAGCGGCATCCATAATCTCACCTGCAAGCCTGTCCTGCATCGTCTTTTCGCCTCTCTTACGTGAGAACATCGTAAGCCAGCGGAGTGCAAGTGCCTGTCTTCTCTCCGGTCTTACTTCAACCGGCACCTGATAGGTAGCACCACCGATACGTCTTGCCTTGACTTCAAGAACAGGCATAATGTTATTCATTGCCTCCTCGAATACTTCAACCGCATCCTTACCGGTCTTCTCTGCTACGGTTGCAAATGCACCGTAAACAATCTTTTGTGCCGTACCCTTTTTACCGTCTAACATAATGTTGTTTACAAGCTTTGTAACAACCTTATTGTTATATAACGGGTCTGCCAATACATCTCTTTTTGCAATATGTCCTTTACGTGGCACGTTTCTTCCCTCCTTAATAGCGACCGCCTCTGCGGCCATTAATTCAACGGTACTCACATTACTGTGTTCGTGCTCAGTTTAATCTATTCTTCAAGGCTGCGCAGCCACCTGCAATCTCTGACGAAAAATTAACCCTCGCACCGTCTGCTGTTTTGCAGACACAATCTGTAATGAGAAATAACTTGTTACTGATTTATTTTGCGTCCTTCGGCCTCTTCGCACCATACTTGGAACGCGCCTGACGTCTTTTTGCAACGCCTGCGGTATCAAGCGTACCTCTTACGATATGGTATCTGGTACCCGGAAGGTCCTTTACACGGCCGCCACGGATCAGAACTACGCTGTGCTCCTGAAGGTTGTGTCCCTCACCTGGAATATAGCTGGTTACTTCGATTCCGTTGGAAAGACGTACTCTGGCAATCTTTCTTAATGCAGAGTTCGGCTTCTTCGGGGTCGTTGTTCTTACTGCGGTACAAACGCCACGCTTCTGCGGGGAAGAGGTAGCCGTACTCTTTTTCTGTAACGAGTTGAATCCTCTCTGTAATGCCGGAGCAGTGGACTTTTTCTCCAAAGACTTTCTGCCTTTTCTTACTAACTGGTTAAATGTAGGCATTAATTTTTCACCTCCTGTAAATTTTAAGGAAACTATGTGGCTGCCTGCAGACCTGAAATCTGCATAACAAAATAGCCGCGTTTCACACGCGCAAGCTATATTATATCCGCTGTAATTCCTCTTGTCAAGCACTTTTTCCTGAAATTCCGGATTTCTTAAGCCTTATTTTTTCATTGGTCCGAAGGACCGTATATTTCACGGAGCCGTCCCCGCCTCTTAACACCGCCAAGGCGCGGGGACGCAGGCGATTTAGCGGTATTTAGAGGAAGTCCGTTTCATACGGCAGCCTCCTCAGAAAATTACTTTGTCCTTTTATATTCCTGAATGATAATCTGCGGATATTTTTTTCCCTGGTATTCATCAATACCAGGAGAAAAGGCAAGGGTCAGCGCAACCGACTCCGTTCCGCGGTATACCCCGCGCGTCGTCTCTTCCCCGAACTCCTGTATCAGATACTCCTCAAAGGCATCCGCTTCATGGAAGCAGAGCCCGGTCAGGCTTGTCCCTGCCGTATCCGTAAGCCGCAGACGCAGGGAGTCCCCTTCCTTTCCGATACGCTGTATGCCGCTCACACGCACGCCGCTTGCGGCAAACAACGGTTTCGGATTCCCATTCCCAAAGGGTTCAAACCACGCAAGCTCCTCCAGAAGCTCCTCTGATATTTCCGAAAACGGAAGCACTGCATCCAGATAAAGCTTTCTGGTCAGTATTTCTTCCGTAAGATGAACTGCTTCATTCAGCTGCTTTCCTAACAGGGCAGCATTGTTTTCATCTAATGACATTCCTGCCGCCATCGGGTGTCCGCCGAAGGCAAGGAAAAGCTCCTTCTGCTCCGAAAGCCTTTCAAACATCGGATACCCTTCGATGGAACGTCCCGAACCCTTGATGCAGGACTCTCCCTTTGTCAGTATAATGACGGGCAGATAAAACTGCTCCCGGATGCGTCCCGCCACAATCCCTGCAAGGCTTTCGTGACACTCCGGCAGATACAGCACCAACACCTGTGCCGGATTCTCCAAAAGCGCTTCCTCTGCAAGCTTTTGTGCCGTTTTCGTTGCCTCCAGTGTCATCTGCTTACGGATATCGTTCAGCTCCTTTAGCTTTTCTGCTCTCCTTTCTGCCTCTGCTGCATCCTCGCACAACAGCAGCTCCAGTCCAAGTAACGCGGTATCTAACCTCCCTGCGGCATTAAAGCAGGGTCCGATTAAAAATCCGGCATGATAGGCGCTGATTTTCCGTTCCGTAAGACCATACGCTGCAAGCAGCGCACGGATTCCGTAATTCTGACATGTCTGCACCATGGAAAGTCCTCTCGCTACCGCGGCACGGTTCTCCCCGGTCAGTTCCATCACATCGCAGACCGTAGCAAATGCTACCGGTACAAGGAGTTCGGACAGCATCTCTTCTTTTTTACTTTTGCTGCAAAAAAACGCTTCCCCTGCCGCCTCAAATAAAAGGCAGACTACCTTATATGCTACCATTGCCCCGCAGATACCGCTCTGCGGATAGGTTTCACCCGGCTGCTTCGGATTAACGATTACATCGGCAGGCGGCAAGTCATAACAAAGCACGCCGTTCTCCTTATGACATGGAATATCATGGTGGTCAGTTACAATAACCTGCATACCGGACTCCTTTGCACGGGCAACCGGCCCTGCCGCCGCAATTCCGTTATCACAGGTGAGAAGCAGAGCAATCCGTTCCTGCTCTGCTTCTTCTACCATTTTCATATTCATTCCGTAGCCGTCCCTGATGCGGTCCGGTATCCGGTAATCGACGGCCGCTCCCATGGTACGGAGCGCCTGATACAACAGGTAGGTTGCCATCACACCGTCCACGTCATAGTCGCCGATAATGCGGATACGTTTCTTTTCCCTTACCGCTGTAAGAAGCAGCTCGCAGGCTCTGTCCGCATTTTTCAGCAATGCTGCACTATGAAGCGGCTGCGTCTGTGGCTGCAAATAGTCCCTTGCCCGATTGATATCTGCAAGTCCGCGGTTTGCCAGAACCCGGCACATAGTCCTTGAAAGCCCGGTCTCCCGCTCCAACGCTGAAAAATCCGCTTTTTTATTTCTCAGTATCCATTCTGTCATGCTGTTCCTCATCCATCTTCTGTTGATATGCCTTTCTTGCGGCTGCACTTTTTGCCTCTGACTTTTTGACGGCTTTTCTGAGCAGTACCGCTGCAACACCGACGACTACGCCAAAAATGAGCAGATACAAACAGTTCGTTACAAACCATACCAGAAAATTCCCTGCGCCGTCCTGTATGTTATAAAAGGTATTGATAAAGCCTTCCTTCATTCTGGAAAACAGGGTCGGGTCCGGCTCCGCCGTTATAGTCCGCTTTACTTCCGAAATATCTAAATTTATTGTAGAATAGCTCACCTGATTGTCGTATACCCTGAGCTTTGCCGCATAGGATTCGATTTCATAGCGGAGCTCGGTCAGATGCCTCTCCAGAGTAATGATAGCATCTAAGCTTTCTGCCTTGCCCAAAAGCTCCAGAAAGCGCTCCTGCTCTATTTGAAGTGCCTTCAGATGAGTTTCGGTATCCGCGTACTGCAGCGCCACATTCTGAGCTCTCTCACTCTTGTAAACCACGGATGCATTCTCGCCTATCCCTGAAACAAAAAGGTCCAGGCTGTTCTGTGGGATACGAAGCGTCAGCTCTGCCGAACGGTATCCGCTATAATCCGCATCTCCGCCATAAATCTGTGAATGCTCGATATAGCCGCCGACTTCCGAAACCTTTGTTTCCAGATAAGAGAGCAGCGTTTCAAACTCCTTCGTCTGCACCCGCATCGTTATTGTTCTTATCAGCTTTTCCGAAACTGACTGGTACTCTTCTGCCTCTTCCTTCCCGGAAAAATCCTGCACGGCATCCAACTTCTGTCCTCCGCCATTAGTACCGAGTCCCCAGTCTGACTTATCCATCCCGTCTGTCGTCTGGGTAAATCCCGGATTTGCATTATCCATTGCTGCATTCTTTGCCGCGCAGCCGCCAAGAAGAAGCGCCCCAAGCAGGCCTGCCGCCAGCCATATCTTCTTTTTCATACAATCTCCTTTCCGTGCGCCTTCCCTTCCGCACCAAAACAGTTCAAAGAAGCCCTCTTCCGGGATTCCACTCTCTGTTTATTAGACGAGATTGAAAAAAATACGGTTCCGCCTTCTGCTAATAATCCTTGTCACGCAACAGCCCGCCTTTAGTGTAATACATTCCGGCATTCCATAACAGCCACCCCTCATAGCCGGCAGAATATGTCGCCGATATCTGGGCACGGATTTCCTGCGGCCCATACTCAAGATAACGGCCGGTCCCGAGATAGGATGCTGTAAAGTCCTGCAGCCATGGCCGCACAACCGCGCGGTGCTCTCCCTCTTCAATTACGGAAAGCTTCTTTACGGAAGCGTTCATCTCCATTAACATCAGCTGGAACGGCTTTTTATCCGGATAGGAAAGCCCGCCATATCCGAAATTATAGTGGGACGGATATGCCATCGGACAGATATAGTCGAGATACCGGCTGAGTCCTACATAGCTCTGACCGATACGCTCTCCGTCACCGGTACTGTTAATAATCGTCGCAAATACATCGCCGCTTACGAAAATCCCCATCGGCTTTAACTCCTGACACGCGTACTTGACAAACGCAGTAATCGCATCCACACGCGTCATTCCCTCCGGGATATCCCCGAAATCCGCCGATGCAAGGGCAGCAGAGCTGGAGGTACGCAGATAGTCAAAATTGATTTCATCGAAACCGGCATTGGCGGCTTCCTTTGCAATCCCGACCAGATACTCCCACGCTTCCTCGCTGTATGGATTGAGCCACCGCTCCCCGTCCGCGTCTACAAAGACCGTGCCGTTCTGATTCCTTACTGCCATCTCCGGACGCTTTCTGGTTGCAACCTGGTCTTTAAAGGCAACCACACGGGCAATGCAGTAAATATTATGCTCTTTTAACTTTGCTATGAACTCCGGCAGGTCAGCAATATAAGCTACCTCCGCGCCCATTTCATTGACAAGCGGATTTTCAGAATTAAAAAGGATATTCCCGGTATCATCTTTGACATCAATCACCATTGCATTTAATTCCGTCGTATCCAGAAGCTCAATTAAATCGTCAAGCGTCGCGTAGTTTCCCTTACCAAGAAACGCCGTATTGACGTAAATCCCCTTGGCGTCGGTCCATACGCGCGTATCGGTAAAATCCGACATAAAGCCGTCCGGATACCGGGGCGGCTCCGGTGTTGTCTGTGCCAGGACAGGGGTCGGCGTCAAGGTTGCCTGCGGCGTTCCTGTTACCGTAGGCGTTACCTGCTCCTCCCCGCTTTCTTTTCTGCTTAAATTATAGTCCGCAAGCGCATACGTTCCGAACCCGACGGCAACCGACAATATAAGCACAAGAAGAAAACCCGGCAGGCGGCTGTTTTTCTTTTCTCTATACAGCTTGCCAAAATCCGGGCCACTTCTCCTTTTTTTTCTCCTCCTGTGATTGTGGCTCTCATAACTTCGCCTTCTGTTCATCAAACCATTCCCATCTTTTCTAAAACCTTGTGAAATGCCTCCAAATCAATCGGCTTTGCAACATAACCTTCACAGCCGTACTCAAATGCTGCGCGCACCTGCTCCGCATCGTTAATCGCGGTTGTCATAATCACCTTGGCACAACGCTCCTCCGGAAGGGCGATTTTCTCCTCCATCTCGCGAATCATCTGCAATACCTTGATTCCGTCCAGATATGGCATCATAATATCCAGACATACCAGATCATAATACTCCCCGTCCTCTAACGCATACCGGAACGCCTTTACCGCTTCCATACCGTCTACGGTAATATCTACCTCGCCGTACTTCTGTAAAAAGCGGGATATACTTTTTCTACTTGCATAATCATCTTCTGCTATCAAAATTCTCACGTCTCAGGAACTCCTCTCCGGTCACATTTTTGACCGCGTAATGATAATTCGCTATAAAGCGAACGCCGCATCCTTCTCTGCTTTCTGCAATTAAGCTGCCTCCAAGTTCCTCAAAGCATCTCCTTGCCGCATCCAGACCTACTCCGCGCCCCGAATAGTTTCCTCCCGGCTCCCCGGTAGAAAAACGCGGTGTAAATATAACTTCATTTAACTGCTGCTCACTGACTCTTTCGCCCTCTCCTATTATCCCCATTGCCGCCGCTCTCCGGGAAATTGCTTCCATCTGAAACCCTGCGCCGTCGTCTGACACCTCTATGAGCACACCGGATCTGTCCTCTGTCATACGATACTTCACCAGTATATGTCCTGTCGGTGATTTTCCGGCTGCAATACGCTCCTCTGGTTTCTCAATTCCATGATCTGCACAATTACGGAGAAGATGTAGTAATGCACTGGAAATTTTTCCGAGGCGGTTCCGCTCCACCGAAACATCCCCGCCGACAACCGTCAGCTCGATTTCCTTACCGAGCGAGTCGCTCATTTCCTCGATAATCCGCCTCAGCTTTACCGTAAGATATCCTAACTGCTCCATACTGGATACTTCTAACCATGTCCGGAGCTCCTCCAGAACCTTGCGCAGCCCCATCACCTCCGCCGGAATCAGTTCCAGAGAATTCCGGTAGCCGCACAGCAGCTTTGCTTCTGCTTCGTTCCCATGGCGTACGATATTCTGAAGCCACTCCAGCTCTTCTTCGGAAATTGCAATAGAACGCCTTCTTACTGCAACCCCGGCGCCGGGCTGCGTCTTTTCCTGCTTCCACTCAGTCTTCCCGACCTTTTCCCCTGCAGCATTCGGCGCGACATAAAAAAGCTGCTTTGCGCTGCCGGTACCCTTTGCCGTATCCTGAGCCTCCCCGGCATTCAGCTTTGCCAGATAGCAAAGGATTTCCTGTTCTGTTCCCTTTCCATCGCCGTCCGGTACCTCCCCGCACTCTAACTTGCGCAGCTCTGCTTCAACATAGTTAAACAAATTCCGGAACCGCGCCGTAAAGCCACCCTGGTAGGAAACCTCTGCTTTCCTGCTGCGGTAATGGGCAAGAAGCTGTTCGAATGCCCGTATCGGAACGGCAATTCCCTCATACAGCATCAGGGTTGCATCGCCTTTTATCGTATGCGTAATACGGAACAGTTCATTGAGTGCCTCCACCGTGTAGCTTCCGCATTGTTGCGCGGTTTCTTCAACCGCCGCATACTCCTGCAGTAAGCTGCTGCACTCCTCCAAGAACAGTTCTGCCATCGAATCACTATTTGCCATTCCTGCTCCTTCCGGCAGACTATCGTTTCAGCTGCCGCTGTACTTTTTCTACAATTGCAACAATATCCGGGTCAAACATTTTTCCACTTTCTTCCTGGATAATCCGCATACTCTCCTCATGGGAGTACGCCGGCTTATAACAGCGGTCACTCACCAAGGAATCATACACATCGACTACCGCCATAATCCTTGCTGACAACGGTATTTCCGTACCACGCAGCCCTTTCGGGTAGCCGGTTCCGTCCCATCTCTCGTGATGATAGTAAGCAATGTCAACCGCCATCTCCATCATCCGGTTTCCATTGCTTAAATCCGCAATTTCCTGCAATGCCTTTGCGCCGATTTCCGCATGTGTTTCGATAATAGCCCGCTCCTCGCTGGTCAGGCTGCCCGGTTTTAATAAAATCCGGTCGCTGATTGAAATTTTACCGATGTCATGCAGCAGAGATGCCATTTCAATCATATCCGCAAACGCATCGTCAACCTGCTGTTCAAACTCCGGGGAACGCGCAAGACTCATGGCAAGCATTTTGCAATTTTCCCTGATATTTTTAAAATGTCTTCCGGCACCGTTTTCACGTGCCTCGGAAACCTTTGCAAGCGCATATATCATCATTTTTTGCTGCTCTGCAATCTCATTCCTCTGGTCCTGAACCATCTGGCGCAGCTGCCTGTTACAGGCCTCCAGTTCCAGTATATTCGCTTCCTGTTCCGGAATCTCCCTGGTATTCATTCGATTTGTTCCTCCACTAAACTGCGCAGCTCATCCAAAAGTACTTTGGTCTTTTCTGCATTCTCCCGTCGCACCATCATTCCGAGGCGGAACACCTTCTTTTCCAATTCTTCCTGCTCTTTGGGTATGTACTGCCCGATAACTCCGGCAAGGCTCTCCGCCTTCTCCCATGTGCCAAGCTCTGCACAGCGCTCCAGCTTTTCCATAACTCCCAAAAGCTCTTTCTTACTGTCGCCGGCTTCCTGCAAAGACGTCAGGTTATCTTCTGCAAGCCCCGGATACTCCGATGGTCTCTGCTCTTTCGTCCCATCTTCTGCCGTTTCCAGGCACACGGAAACGGAAAACGTACTTCCTTTTCCTTCTTCACTGCTCACCCGGACGGAACCGCCCATCATCTCCGCAAGCTCCTTACAGATGGCAAGTCCGAGCCCTGTGCCGCCAAAGCGTCTGGTAATAGAACCGTCCGCCTGTGAGAACCTTTGGAAAAGCTTCTCCTGCTCCTCGGGCGGAATACCGATTCCGGTATCAGAGACCGCAAACAAAAGTCCGGTCTGTTTTTTGTCACACTGCCAGACCGTCGCCTTAAAGCTGATATGCCCTACTGTTGTAAACTTGTATGCATTAGAAAGCAGGTTGTTAAGCAGCTGTCCCAGCCGGAGCTCATCTCCGATGACCTTTGCCGGAACATCCTGCGAAATGCAGGTAACCAGCTTCAGACCCTTCTCTTCGATGCGTACCGAATGAAATTCCAGCGTTTCCTTAAGAAAACGATGCAGGTCAAACTCCCGCTTCTCCAATACCAGCTTTTTGGACTCTATTTTGGAATAATCCAATAAATCATTTATAATTTTAGACATATTGCTGCAGCAACGCAGAATAATGTTCAGGTTCTCCGCCTGGGCAGGCGAAACCGGCGTCTCCAGAAGATTTTCCGCAAGTCCCTTGATTCCATTAACCGGAGTGCGCAGCTCATGCGTTATGTCAGCAACAAACGCACTTTTTGCCCTTGCCGTTTCTTCCAGCTCCTCCACTGACTTTTCCCGCAAGGACAAAGTTTTCAAAAGCTCTGTAATATCCCTTACGCAGCAGGCAAACATTTTTCCCTGCGCTTCTTCCCACGAAACAATCCGGCACAGCGCCGGAAAAGAGGTTTCATCCTTGCAGTATACTACGGTCTCTGTTTCCTTGTCATTTTCCCCGGAACAGAGCAGGGTTCCTTCCCCGTCACGTCCAAACAGGAGCGGCAGAAGCTTTGCGATGTCCGTCCCAGCCATTCCTTCCGGATACCCCGTTCCCCGGGCCGCTGCCTCGTTTGCTTCCATTATATATCCGTTCTTATCACAGATTATCATGTATTCCCTGCCGGAGTGAAACAAATGCTGATATCGGTCCAAACAAGCAGCCCCTTTCCCTTTCGGAATCGTCTACATTGATATATTCCATTTTATTACAAGCAGACAGCTTCGTCAATCCCTTTTCCTTGAGTTTCTTTATTTTGAGGGGGCTGCTGCCTTATTTTTGCATTTATCCGAGGGACGCGTGTTTAACGGCGCTGGAATCGCCTTTTAGTACCGCTTAGGCGCGAGGATGCACCTAAGCGGCTTAGCGGTAGCTGGAGGAAGTCCGGCGCCCCATATAAAAGGCATCCGCCCCGGCTATGGCAGCCAGAACAGATGCCTTTTTCTTTCTCCTGACTTAAGAACTATGCGTTTATTCCGCAGCATTTCTTATACTTCTTACCGGAACCGCACGGACAAGGGTCATTCCTTCCGACTTTCTTTTCCTTCACCACGGTACCTGACTTCTTCTGCTCCAGATAAAGCTCTTTTCTGCGCTTCTCCGTCAGAAGGCTGTCCCACTGCGGAAGGTTATAGAGCCATTCGGCGCCGGCGCCTACCATATTATAATAGAGCTTTTCCTTATCAAAATCCAGACTTACCTCGGTATCCTCTGTCATCTCCTCAATCGGATTCGGGGTTATCAGACTTTCATTGATACCGTCTAAAAAGCCTGTTATCATCTGAATTGTTGTATCATATTTTGCAGCAAGCTGCGTCAGCGTCCCGCTCTCTACTACATCCGGGTTAGAAAGCAGCTGTTCATAGATTCCCTTTTCAATGACAAAGTAACGGTCCCAAAATGCCTTTCCCTCTTTTGAATTGATGTCAAGCGAGTACGCGCTCTCGCGCCATTCCTGTAATAAACCCATAACCTCGTTCCTTTCAAAAAAAATAAATTCTTTTGTATAAACCAAAAAATACCGGTCATACTATTCTCAGGTACATCATTCCGATTCAAAAACGGAATCCTGTACAGTCCGGTAACAGAACCGGAGCGCTTCTTTTCTGATTCCCCCTCAGAAGAGAACGTTTACAAAAGAAAGCAAAAACTTATCCTCCCCTTTTATATCGAACAAAGACTGTTATTCGCAGAATAACGGTCTTTGTTTATTTTACCCATGAACCGCGGATTTGTCAAGTGCCGGCGCCTTACGTTTCCGCATTTTATATGTCTTTTTGTCCCGGAAGCTGTGCCGTATCGTAAGTCTGCATACGCAAACGCTCCGCCGGACTTCCGCTTTAGGTCTACTTCAAAAATCCGTTTATAATCTGCGCCTCTGCTTCTTCCTCCGTGAGTCCCAGCGTCATCAGCTTTATAATCTGTTCGCCCGCAATTTTTCCGATGGCTGCCTCATGGATTAAGCTTGCCTCCAGATGGTTTGCCGTAATCTCCGGAATTGCGCTTACACTTGCAGAATCCATAATAATCGCATCGCACTCCGTGTGCCCCGTGCAGGCATTGTTTCCGTTAATTTTCGATAAAAATACCTGATGGGACGAATCCTTTGCGACGGAACGCGATACCACGTCCGCAGAAGCTCCCTTGCCGTTTAAGTCTACCGTAAACTCAGTCTCTGCGGTCTGTTTCCCGTGCGTCATCAGTTTTTCCTTAATGACAAGCGTCGCATCTTCTCCAAGTACCGCCTTTGTCACACGCTTTGTGGAATCTACACCCTTAATCTGTACCGTATCCATTTCCATATAAGCGCCTTCGTCCAGCGTGATTTCCGTAGTCGGGTTCATCACACGCTCTCCTGTGCCTTCCCCGCTGCCATAATGCTTTTCTACATATTTTATCCTTGCATTCTTCTTCAGGAAGAAACGATGGACGCCCGAATGCTCCGACGCCGCATCACCGCCGTTATGAATGCCGCAGCCTGCAACAATCGTCACATCACAGTCCTCTCCAATATAAAAATCATTGTACACGCATTCCTTTAACCCGGACTGGCTCAACAGAACCGGAATGTGCACGCTTTCATTTTTAGTTCCCGGCTGAATGATAATATCAATCCCGGATACGTCCGTCTTTGGCACGATATCAATATTCGCAGTCGTATTCCTGCCGCCCGCCTCTCCGTTAATCCGCAGATTATAAGCGCCGGCAGGTACCTCGTGAAGCCCTGCGACCTGTTCCAATAACGTTTTTTGTATCTCATCCATAGTCTGATTCTCCTGCCTTTCTCTTATTTCTGCTTCGGACATGTCCCGACCGTATTTAAAAGCTCCGGAAGGATTTCCTCCCTGGTACCGGTACGGCTCAGCTCACCGCCTGCAATCACAATAATTTTGTCCGCAATATTTAAAATCCGTTCCTGATGGGAAATAATCAAAATTGAACCCTGTATTTTATTATACATCTCCTCAAATACATGAATCAGATTCTGAAAGCTCCACAAATCGATGCCAGCCTCCGGCTCGTCAAAAATGGACAGGGCGGTTCCCCTTGCCATAACCGTCGCAATCTCAATCCGCTTTAACTCTCCGCCGGATAAGCTTGCATTCACTTCACGGTTTACATAATCCCTGGCACAGAGACCGACCTCGGAAAGATAATCGCAGACCTCCGCCGTACTCAGCTTTTTCCCTGCCGCAAGCGCAATCAGATCCTTTACCGTAATTCCCTTAAACCGCACCGGCTGCTGGAAGGCAAAGCTGATGCCGCGCTTTGCACGTTCGGTAATGGAAAGATCCGTAATATCCTCCCCATCCAAAAAAATCCGGCCCTCCGTCGGCACGATAATCCCGGCTAACACCTTTGCCAATGTCGACTTCCCTCCGCCGTTTGGTCCGGTAACAGCCACAAAACGCTCCTTAATTGTCAAACTGATATTTTTTAAAATTTCTTTCCCTGCGCTATCCTGCTCGACGCGGTAAGAAACATTTCTTAACTCAAGCATAGTAAAATATCCTTTCTCTTTCTGTTCTCTCTGCTTCCTCTCCCACACAATCTATAGTATATCCGCAGAACCCGGTTTTGTAAAGAGGTTCCACGGAAATTTAACATCCGCCATACCGGCCGCACTTTACAAAGTGCGGCTCCGGGATATGGCGGATTCATTACAAATTTATTAAATCTCCTGATTTTCTTGCAGTATCCCCGGCTTTTTGATATACTGTTTTTGGCAATACCTGGCTTATGATTCCATACAGAAAGGGGATGCATCATGCCGGATTCTTATCAGATTGTTTATCACGGCGGTACAGGAGAAATCACGGAAAAAAAGTCCCGCTTTATTGCCACGGTTATTCCGATTGCTACCGAAGAGGAGGCTCTTTCCTTTATTGAGCAGATGAAAAAACAGTATTGGGACGCTTCCCATAACTGCTCTGCCTATACCTTAGGAAGCCGCCATGAAACCGCACGCTGCAGTGACGACGGCGAGCCGCACGGCACCGCGGGCAGACCTATGCTGGAGGTTTTACTGGCAGAAGATATTCACAATGTATGCGTTGTCGTGACCCGGTACTTCGGCGGAACGCTCCTTGGCACCGGCGGTCTGGTGCGTGCCTATCAGGCGGCTGTAAAGGCAGGACTTTCGGCAAGCACGGTTGTAACCAGACGCTACGGCATTCCTGTTACCGTTGTTACTGATTATAATAGTATTGGAAAATTACAGTATATTACCGCACAGATGGAGTTGTTTACACAGGACATCGTTTATACGGATATCGTGACCGCCACGGTGCTGACTACTGAAGAAACCAGACAGGCCTTTGAAAAAAAGATTACCGAGGCAACCTCAGGCAAAGCGGTCATTACCGAGCAGGATGCCGTCTGGTTCTGCGAAACCGGCGGAGAACTCATCTTCCTTTCCGTATAACTTTTCCGATTGCGGATATGCTTTTTATACAGGTTCTTTCAGAGAGAGGGATTACAATGAATTTTAGTAAACACGAAACAAACCAGAAAATTCACGCCTTGAAGTCAAGCTCTAAACGGCTTTCAACAAAATTGAACGTCAATATATTCCGTCTTTTTCTTATCGGAATTGTCTTTTTGGCAGTAATCGGCATTTCCGCCGTTACCGGCATTGTCAGCGGTCTTTCCGCAACCGTGCCGAGCATCGACTTAATCAACGTCGTACCGACAGGCTATGCCTCCAACACCTACTACCGGGACGGATCCCATGCCGAAACCCTGGCAGGCGTCGAGGCAAACCGCGACTACGTTTCCATCGCCGAACTTCCTGAGCATATCAAATATGCGTTTGTTGCCATGGAGGACGAACGCTTTTATGAACATAACGGAATCGATATGCGCGGTATTATGCGTGCCTTGGTTTCCAACCTGAAAACCGGCTCTCTGGATTACGGCGCCAGTACAATTACGCAGCAGCTTTTGAAAAACCAGGTTTTTGAGGGCGGTAACGAAGCGAATCCTTTTGTAAAGCTGTCCCGGAAAATACAGGAGCAGTTTCTTGCCGTCGAGTTAGAAAATAAACTCTCCAAGGATACGATTCTGGAGTACTACATGAATACCGTAAACTACGGAAACACCGCCTACGGCATCCAGACAGCGGCACAGATTTATTTTAATAAAGATGCGAAGGATTTGACCTTGTCAGAAGTAACTGTACTGGCAGCGATTCCGTGGTCCCCGACCTACCAGAATCCGATTAACTATCCGGAAGACAATAAAAAGCGCCGTAATGACTGTCTGGAGCTGATGCTTGACAATCATTTCTGTACGCAGGAGGAATACGATACGGCTATGGCAGACGACCCTTACAGCCGTATCCAGTTAGTGGCGGAAAAAAAGAACGAGACTGCTTCCTACTACAGCTACTTTACCGATGCTGTCATTGATTCCGTCATTAAGGATTTGGTAGACCGGAAGGGCTATACCCAGGCGCAGGCAACCTCAATGGTCTATACAAGCGGCCTGAGCATTTATACCACACAGGACCGCACGATACAGGATATCTGTGACGACGTTTATACAGACGAATCCCTGTTCCCTAAATTCGGAAGAGGCTCCTCTGAGGGTTCCCTTTATGAATTAAGCTATGCCCTCTCCGTACAGAAGCCGGACGGCAGCGCCATCCATTATCAGCTTTCAGACCTGATTTCTTATTTTGACAGCTTTAAAAATGACCGCTCTGTCATCGTACAGATTAACCAGGGCATGTACCAGCTCCTCTGTGTCAGTGACGAGTCCATGGCAGCATATTTAGATGAATTCCGTGCAGCGCACGTCAATACGGTAGAGGGAAACCCGGAGGCCAGCGATATGATTCTGGGCGAACGTCGCACCTTTACCCCGCAACCGCAGTCTTCTTTTTGCCTGATGAACCACAATACCGGCGAAGTGCTTGCTTTGGTCGGCGGCAGGGGAGAAAAAACAGGCAGCCGTACCTTAAACCGGGCAACGGCGACGACGCGCGCCGTCGGTTCTACCTTTAAGGTACTTGCCTCTTTCCTTCCGGCACTCGACAGCTCCGGAATGACGCTTGCCACTCCGATTGACGACCGGCCTTATTACTACCCGAATACCCAGAAGGAAGTCATTAACTGGTGGGCAAAAGGAAACCGGAACCATTTTAACGGACCGTTCTACGGTCTGAACCCGATACGTCGTGCGATTTCCTACTCCATGAACATTATCGCAGTGCGGACGCTGGAACTGGTTTCCCCTCAGATATCCTTCAACTATCTGAAAAAACTCGGCTTCAGTACCCTGATTGATTCGCGTTACGATGAAACAACCGGAAAAACTTACTCTGACATTAACCTTTCCCTGGCGCTGGGCGGTTTAACCGATGGTGTTACGAACTTAGAGCTTACTTCTGCCTATGCAACCATTGCAAACGGCGGGGTTTACAATAAACCTTACCTGTATACCAAGGTACTGGACCATGACGGACGTGTGCTTCTATCAAATGAACCTGACTCCACACAGGTAATCAAAACCTCTACGGCCTACCTCCTGACAAGCGCAATGGTAGATACCGTTACCGGCGGTACAGGCAACAGCACAGGCAGCCGCCTCCGCTTCCGTGAGTACAAAATGCCGGTAGCCGGGAAGACCGGTACAGCTTCCAATAACAATGACCTTTGGTTCTGCGGCTATACTCCGTACTATACCGCTTCTGTCTGGTCGGGGTTTGACAACAACTTTTCGCAGATTAACCAGAGCTACCAGCAGGATATCTGGCGTAATATCATGGAACGGGTTCATGCTTCTCTGGAGCTTCCATATAAGGAATTCACTATACCGGATTCGATTGTTACTGCAAGAGTCTGCACCAAATCCGGGAAGCTTGCCGTTGACGGCATCTGCGACTCCGCGGAGGGCGGCTCTACCGTCCGCAACGAATATTTTGCGAAAGGAACCGTACCGCTTGAAAAATGCGATGTCCACATCAAGGCTTCCATTTGCTCCGAAAGCAAAAAGCTTGCCGCCGCAGGCTGCCCTGCGGAGCTTGTAACCGAAAAGGTGCTGCTTTTAAAGAATGAACCGGAGCTTTTGGACTGGAAAGGAAACGTAATCAGCTATACGACTTCTGATACGCCGAACCTCCTGCCAACCGGAGAAAACGCGCTTTGTACAATTCACAACGATGTAACTCCGACACCGGACCCGACAAATCCGGACCTTACCCCGACACCGTCCGTGCCGGGCGAAACCGGCACGCCTTCTCCGTTTCTGACGCCAACACCGACGCCTCCTTTGACGCCGACACCAACGCCAGAGCCTGTAATCGGGGGGGAACCGGAAGGCGGACAGCCTTCTTTGACGCTATCCCCTTCCCCGACGCCGACCACGGCTCCCGTTACTTTCTATTAGCCCGAAAGGAGAATACCAATGAAACCAATTGCCAGCTTTACCATTAACCACCTGACCCTGCTGCCGGGCGTCTATGTCTCCCGCAAGGATACGGTCGGGGATACGGTTGTGACTACCTTTGATATCCGCATTACCCGCCCGAATACAGAGCCGGTTATGAATACCGCAGAGGTACACACCATCGAACACCTTGCCGCTACGTTTTTGCGAAACCACGCAGAGTTCGGCTCCCGCATCGTTTACTTCGGACCGATGGGCTGCCGGACCGGCTTTTACCTCCTGCTCGCCGGAGATTACGAATCCGCCGACATCCTTCCGCTATTGCGGGAACTGTTTGCCTTTATCCGAGATTATCAGGGAGAAGTTCCGGGGGCATCTGCCGTTGCTTGTGGAAATTATCTTGACATGAACCTTCCGATGGCAAACTATTACGGCGGCCGCTTCTTACGGGAAGTGTTGGACGGAATTACAGAGGAACGGATGAAGTATCCGGAATAGCCTCTTTACGTTGTGCGCCGGCGCAGCATTGCTTTTCCTGTAAAGTAAAATAACTGCAATTCGTGCACCTGCAGATGCAATTGGTGCACGAATTTTTTATTACGTCATTTTCTTTAGTAGAATACAAGCAAAAGGAGGTTGATGAATATGGACGGAACTAATCCGGAGGCACACGACGCTCTGAACCGCAGCCATTATTCCGTGATTCAGAATATGTTATACTGCCTTAGCAACACCGCCCGGTGCTATTTTCCACTGCTCTTCTGGTGTGCTCTTACAATATTGATAACTGTAACGCTTTCGGTATTATCGACTTATTTGCCTAAAACAGTCGTTGAACTAATCACCGCGAAGCGAGCTTTGCGTGACTTGATAATTATCCTTCTTGCCTTTATGGGCTGCATCGCCATACTGTCAGGGATAAATAAATTCTTAGCCAAATTTATTTATCATCAAAAATTCAGAATGAATACCTTCTATCTCAAACGTGTGGCGCTTAAGGGTCTGACAACCGATTACATCAATCAGGAAAACGGCGTTTTCAGAAAGCTTCAAACCGAAAGCTTTCTGTGCTGCAACGGAAACTATTCTCCGCTCTCCAATCTCTATGATATCCTGATTGAACTAGTTACAAGTATTTTGGGACTGTCTGTTTTTTGGGTAATTCTTATTCAAATAAACTGGGGAATCATCCTCTTCCTGATTGCGACTACTGCACTCAGCTATGCTCTGAATCAAAAGATAATAAAATGGACCGAAGAACACAATCAGGAACGGATAGGTTACCAGCAGCGCATCAACTATATTAATACCATTGCCAGCGACATCCGCTCTTCAAAAGATATTCGCCTTTACCGCATGGCTGCCTGGTTTTCAGATATTTATAAGGGCAACATGAACGGTCTCGCCGGATGGTATAAACGGCTTACAAGCAAAATCTTCGGCGTAGCTGTTTATGACAGCGGACTGGCTCTGCTGCGTGAAAGTATCGCTTATCTCTATTTGCTGTATCTCGTATGGAATAATCAAATATCTGTCGCGGATTTTATCTTGTATTTTAGTGTGGTTACAGGATTTTCAACCTGGCTTAGCAATATCTTTTCACAGATATCCTCACTCAACCAGATAAATCTGAAAATCAATTATTTTCGTTCCTACCTTGAGTATCCGGACACCTTCCGCAGAGATAGTGGTCTAAAATGTCCGCCAGGTACCCCTCCGAAGGTAATCGAGTTAAAAAATGTCAGCTACAAATACGAGGGAGCAGAACAATATACTTTGCATAACCTTAACTTAAAAATTGCTCCCGGCGGGCATATCGCAATTGTCGGGCTGAACGGTGCGGGAAAAACAACGCTTGGTAAGCTGCTTTGCGGATTAATTGACCCGACAGAAGGCCAGGTATTATATGACGGTATTGATATACGGGAATACAACAGGACCGACTTCTACAAACAATTTTCCGCCGTATTCCAACAGTACAGCATCATGCCTGTAACCATTGAGGAGATTGTTTCCGAAACCCTGCCCGAGCATGCGGACCCTGTCAAAGTCAGGCATTGCTTAACAACCGCAGGACTTTGGAATAAAATCGTGCAGCTTCCTGACGGGATAAAAAGCCAATTTGGAAGAGCGCTATATGACAATGGCATCGAACTTTCCGGAGGCGAGGTCCAGAAATTATTATTTGCCCGCGCCTTATACAAAGACGCGCCTGTTATACTGCTTGACGAACCTACCGCTGCCCTCGACCCGATTGCAGAAAGTAAGCTCTATGAAAATTACAATAAAATCAGCGCAGGAAAAACCACCGTATTTATTTCACACAGACTTGCCAGCACAAGCTTTTGTGACCGCATCATACTGATTGAAAACGGCGCCATCTGCGAGGAAGGTACGCATAATGAGCTGCTCAAATTGAACGGGACATATTATAAGCTATTTGAACTGCAGGCAAAATATTACAGGGAGAAAAGCGTTGAAACGGAGGTGGCAAAATGAAACGAATGTCAATTCAAAAAAGAATATCTGTCACCATGCGTGGCTTTGGAATCTTAAAACAATATTGTCCTGGTCTTGCGCAAGGAATGGCATGTTATGAGTTAATAAACTCTGTGCAGCCCTTTCTCTCTGTCTGGTTCTCGGCACAGATTATCAATGAAATAGCCACACACAGAAGAATAAAAACAGTCATAATTTATGTTACCGGTGTCGTTCTGGCTAATTTCATTTGTGCCGTTATAAAAAGTATGATTCACCGTATCTGCAGCGAAAAAGAATCACAGATGTGGAGCTGGTTTGGAAAAATCTTTTCTGACAAGCAGATATCACTGGATTTTGTCGATTTGGAAAGCGTAAAAATCCAGCAGCAACGACAAGAAGCCGAAGAAAACCTCTATATGTTTGGCAATGGTTTAGCACAGCTGGTCTGGGGCACCTCTTCCCTTGTCCGTGCTTTTGTAAACATACTGGCTTCGATTGCTATGACCATAACCCTCTTTGTTTCCAAATCCGGAAATAAAGTAATTGACAATCCTGCCTGGATTCTTATCCTATTGGTTTGCATTGCCCTGGGCGGCCTGAGTAACTCAAAAGCAACGATAAAGGAACACAACATATTCATGAAGTGGTGCAAGGATACTGTCTGGTTCAACCGGGCGTTTATGTTTTTTGGAAACGAATTGTATATGAATCCAGAGAAAGCAAAGGATGTCCGAATTTACGAGCAAAATGTGATTGCAGAAAAGATGTTGGATAAACTTATTCAACATGACAGGAAAAACCAGGCCGACATTTTCAAAATGTCAGTCTATCCTGCTATCGCATATGTCATTATCGGGCTTGCCAATGCTGTATGCTACCTGTTTATTGCGACAAAAGCATTCTTTGGCGCCTTCGGCGTCGGAAGCATCGTACAATACGCTGCAGTTTTGTCACGACTCGGAGAAGGATTACAGGAACTGATGTTTATCCTGTCCGATAATGAAGTATATTGTAACTATCTGCAGAAATTATATGAATATCTTGATCTGCCCAATCATATGTACCAGGGTTCATTAACTGTTGAGAAACGGGACGATAACGAATACTATGTGGAATTCAGGGATGTCTCCTTCAAATATCCGAATACCGCCACATATGCTCTCAGACATGTAAACCTGAAATTCAAGGTCGGCGAAAAGCTGGCCGTCGTAGGAATGAACGGCTCGGGAAAAACTACATTTATCAAGCTAATGTGCCGTTTGTACGACCCGGACGAAGGTGAAATATTACTGAACGGAGTAAATATTCAAAAATATGATTATGATGAGTACATGTCCATATTCTCCGTGGTGTTTCAGGATTTCCGTCTGTTTTCATTCAGCCTTGGGCAAAATGTCTCCGCCAGCACCGTCTATGACGGCGACAAGGTACGGGAATGTCTGAAAAAGGCAGGCTTTGGCGCACGTCTCCAAGCCATGCCGAATGATATAGAAACCTGTCTTTACAAAGACTTCGATACAGACGGTGTGGAACTATCCGGTGGCGAAGCCCAAAAAACTGCCCTTGCCCGCGCACTCTACAAAGACGCGCCGTTTATGATTCTTGATGAACCAACTGCCGCCCTGGACCCGCTTTCAGAATACGAGGTTTACAGCAAATTCAATGAAATCGCCGACAGCAAAACTGCAATTTATATCAGCCACCGCCTTGCATCCTGCCGTTTCTGCGATGAAATTGCTGTATTCCACACAGGAGAAGTAATTCAAAAAGGAACGCATCAGGAACTCCTTGCCGATAAGAAGGGCAAATACTATGAACTTTGGAACGCCCAGTCACAATACTATAATAAATGATTTGGGCGTTGAATTACAGGAAATCGCTTGCTATTTTTCACAATACAACGTATTTTAAGAAACAGCCGCTGCAACGGCAGATGATTGCTTCCGGCTTATCACTCTGCTTTTGCAGCGGCTTATCTCTCCAGCTCTATCGCTGGTCTTCATCAAAGCTTATTGTAACCGCACCGGAACCACTATCTATCTGCAGCTCCCCGCGTACATTCGTCCCATAGCTTCCATCGCCTGTTTTCCGTCCATTGACACGGACCGCTCCGGAGCCACTGTCGATTCTGAGCCGGTAGTCTGCCTCTGTTCCGGCAAGCTGTAAGCTGACTCTACCGCTTCCGGTGTCAAAATAACACCTCCCGGTCAGCCCTCCGGTCCATTCTACCGCTCCCGAACCGCTGTCCACCTTTACGTCCTCTGCGGTTACATTCCGGAACTCTACTGTTCCGGAACCGCTGTCCAGATGCAGAACCCCAAGCTCCGAATTTTCTACCTTCACCCGTCCTGCTCCGCTGTCAACAGAAGTTTCCTTTACAGCCGTATCTGTTATACTGACCCATCCGGAGCCGGTATCCATATGCAG
Organism: uncultured Lachnospiraceae bacterium; assembly: GCA_910577175.1. Lineage (GTDB taxonomy): Bacteria > Bacillota > Clostridia > Lachnospirales > Lachnospiraceae > SIG307. The sequence goes on from CAJTLU010000014.1 coordinate 31,580, forward strand.
CTTTTCCGCCTGCAGGGCTGTAATCGTAACATTGCCGGAACCGCTGTCTACCGCCAGCTTCTCCGTATTCAGATTCTCTACCACAACCGGCAGCACACCGCTGTCAATCTTGAACTCCTTCGGCATATAGCCCTCCGGCACTGTCACAACGACCGTTCCCTGTTCTTTTTCTCTTCCAAACAAAGAAAAGGAAAATGAGAAAAGAAAGTTTTTTCTTTTACTTTCTAAGCGGAAGGTTCCGTTACTGCAACGAATCCGGTAATCCTCCGTCACGTTTTGTGCCTCAATTGCAAGCTCTGTTCCCGGTTTCACAAGGATTTCTGCCGGACAATCGACAAAAATGCGCTCTATTCCAAGCTCTTCTAGTTCCGCAACGGAGTACCGCTCCGACAGGTTAATCCGCTCTCTCTCGTCATAAAAACCGCCTTCCATTGCCAGCCCGAGCACCACTGCAATGATAGAACCCAAAATAGTCACTGAGAGAAACACTGCAAATGCCATAGCGCAATATTTAATTACCTTTTGTACTACGTTCATTTGATATCAACACCTCCAAACATACATAAAGCATTCACATAAAGCACCGGTCCTTCGTTGCGGCCTCTTACATGGTTTTTGGCACCGCCAAACAGCGCCGTCCGTCTCAGCTTCACATTCACGCCTGCCGGAACCTTAATATCCACCCCGCCAAAAAGTCCAACGGCATCAATGACTGCCCCGTCTTCTATCACTGTGTTTCTTAAATCCAGATCCAGCCCCCCGAACACCGCCTCAGCGGCACAGCCTTGGAACGTCCCTCCGTCAGACGGTACGACAACATTTCCTGCAAAAGTTGCCGTATATGCCAGATTTCCACGGTAACGCCGCCGTTCTCCGATAAATATGCTTCCGAACAGCAGGAACACGCCAATAACGATAAAAACCGCAGGCAGCAGTATTTTTGCAATGATATGCTCCTCTATTACCTGATTTGCTTCTAACAAAAGCAATACGCCACACAACATGATAATCATATTGACCGGTCCCGGACCGTTCCTTAACATGCTGACAAAGCACGGAAAAATGATAAGCAATGTCCACCAGCCCGGAAAAAACACGGATAATTCCCAAAAGCCCATCACTTTGCCGCCTACTATAACACCTATCGCAATCAGCACAAGCCCCCATAAAATATTTGCTATTTTATCTCTCATTTTTCTGAAAAACCCCTTTCTTCTTTTCTTTGTTTCCTTGCTTTTCTTTATTGTACTCCATACAACGCCGCAGTTCAAGTTAGATTACCATTAGATTTCTTAATCGTTTTCTAATGATTTGATGTGCTACCACACGAAACGCAGAACATCCTGTCCCGCATGTCCTGTTTTCCCGAATAAAAACCTGACAATTTCATACACTAACCTTACTTTCCGTTGACAAAAGTACACATGGGCAACGGAAGGCAGTTTTTGCTGAAAGGGCATATATGCTTCCCTGCCAGCAGAATCCAACATACTTCAATAAAAATCTGAAAAACCGGAGGTAAAAACAATGACCTATGTTTGTGAAGTTTGCGGATGGGTATATGACGAGGAGGCTGGCGATCCGGATAACGGAATCGCTCCGGGCACAAAATTTGAGGACCTTCCAGATGACTTTGAATGTCCTGTCTGCAATGTAGGCAAAGAATTGTTCTCTGCACAATAAAATTATGAGCCGCCCTGCGGCTCCTCTGCAACGAGCTACGCACCTCGTAAACGCACCTCGTAAACGCAGCGCGTTTCCTCGGTCGCGGCAGTCGCCGCGATACGAAATAAAACCGGGCGCCGGGAACGGAACATGGAGTTCCTTCCCGGCGCCCGGTTTTATTTCGTTCTTAGCTCGTTGCTTTACGCAAGTTTTGCTTTTGCGACTTCGACTAATGCGGTGAAGCCTTCCGGATCGTTGATTGCCATTTCGGAAAGCATCTTTCTGTTTACCTCAACCTCTGCCAGCTTTAAGCCGTACATAAATTTGCTGTAAGAAAGACCATTCATTCTGGCTGCTGCATTGATACGGGCAATCCATAACTGTCTGAACTGTCTCTTTCTCTCTTTTCTTCCTGCAAAAGAAGAAGTGAGCGCTCTCATAACGGATTGCTTTGCAATTCTATACTGCTTACTTCTGGCTCCTCTATATCCCTTTGCCAGCTTTAACACCCTGTTATGCTTCTTTTTTGCGTTTAAACCGCCTTTTACTCTTGCCATTCTGTTTTCCCTCCTTCACACCAAATCTTAGAGATAAGGTAAAATTTTCTTCATATTCTTCACGCTTGTCTTATCGGTCATGGTAGCTTTTCTTAAATTTCTCTTCCTCTTAGAAGACTTCTTCGTTAAGATATGCTGCTTGCCGGTCTTCATTCTTTTCAGCTTACCGGTTCCCGTCATTTTAAAACGCTTTGTTGCTGCCTTATTTGTCTTTAACTTCGGCATGTTAGTTCCTCCTTCACTGTTTACGGCATGTCCGCCGTATTGATAATTATTTGTATGAAGCACAAGCCTGTGCGTTCATGCGCCTGTACTACCGCTTTTCGGAAAGCACCATAATCATACTTCTTCCCTCCAGCTTTGCCGGTTTTTCTACTACGGCAATATCAGAAAGCTTTTCAAAAAAAGAATCCAATACTTCCTTGCCTGTTGCCATATGTGCCATTTCACGACCACGGAACCGCAATGCAACCTTCACCTTATTGCCCTTTTCCAAAAACTTGCGCGCCTGGTTTGCCTTTGTGGTGAGATCATTCACATCAATATTCGGAGATAAGTGAATTTCCTTTATCTCAGTTATCTTCTGCTTTTTCTTGGCTTCCTTTTCACGTCTTGCCATCTCATAACGATACTTGCCATAATCAACAATCTTGCATACTGGCGGTTTCGCAGTCGGTGCAACCTTTACTAAATCAAGACCGGCTTCCTTTGCCATCTTCAAGGCATCTTTGGCAGACATAATACCAAGCTGTTCTCCATCCTCACTCACCAGACGGATTTCCTTGTCCCTGATTTGTTCATTCAACATTAAATCGCTAATGATTTTGTACCTCCGTAATCATAATATATACTTCCCATGAAAAAAAGCGGACAGTCACAGACTATCCGCATAAATAACCCCTAACGGGAACTAAGCTTAACCAGACCTTTTTGCAGTACCTCGGTACGCGGAAGGTGAGAGCGGATACTCTGCTTTTGCTTACACAGCTTTTATAGTGTAGCATACTCTTCCTTAAAAGTCAACCACTTTGCTTAAGTTTCCGCAATTTTTTTCCTTAATAAATGACGCGCTTGGCACTGTGCGGCTTCCGGTAATTGTATCTCGAAATAATCACTCCTGTGCTATAATCCGAAGCGTGTACTACCTTGCCGTTTCCGATATACATTGCGACATGGTCTACGACACCGCCCGAGGCATAGAATACCAGGTCCCCTGCCTTCAGATATGTCGTATTCGGCGTTACGGATAACAAAGACTTGCTTGCTGCCATGTCTCTTGAAACACGCGGCAGGCTATAACCGAACTTTTTATATGCCGCATAGCAGAGTCCCGAACAATCCACACCGGTACTTATGTTTGTACCGCCCCAGACATACGCAGCTCCGACTGCCGTCTTTGCATAATCCGCTACCTGCTTTGCCTTATCCTCCTTCGCCTTTGCTGCGGCTGCCTTCCGGTCTGCTTCTGCCTGCGCTGCTGCTTTTGCCGCTTCCTTTTTTTCTGCGGCGATTCTTGCTGCCTCCTCGGCAAGCGTCTCCCCGTACTTCGGTTCACCTGTTACCTTCACATACTGCGCATAGACATAACCGGTCTTCTTTGTACCGCCGGAGGAAAAACGGATTTTCATCCAGTCCTTTCCTTTTTCTAACAGCTCCGCTTCTGCACCTTTTGTAAAGCTCCCGATTACCTTATACTTGGTTCCTGCACCGGAACGGATATTCAGTACGTTCGCAGTTACCTTAATCTTCGGTTTATATTTGTTTGCGATAGCCTGCTCTGCTTCCCCGCCAAACAGCAGGTATTGCTTCACGACATACCCCGTGACATTGCCGGAATTGACATACACCCAGTCACCCTTATCCTCAAGGACGGTTGCCACGCAGCCGGAAAAAAGCTTTCCGACTACCTTGGAGGAGGTTCCCGGCTTCTGGCGCACATTCACATAGTTCACTACATTCGCATAAGCACGCGTTCCGACAATGCTATTTGTCCGTGCAAACAGGGAAAGCTCCATTATTTCCTCCTGTGCCTCCTCCTGTGCCTGCTGTAGTACATATTCGCCGACGTCTTCCAGACCTTCTATGTACTGCCCATCTGTACCTATGGTCTTCCATATATTTTTTATATCCAGAAGGTCATTTTGCAGCACCGCCGCCGCATCTTCCACAGCCACAGGCTCTTTCCCTGCCACTGCAGCGCCCGCGACATTACCCTGCAGGATTCCTGTAAGTGCAGCCGCACTCAGGCAAAGCAGCACTCTGCTGTATTTTCGATTTCTCACACAATTCCTCCTTCTTAATTATTACAAAATTGTTACAAACTTGTAACGTAATTATAACAAGACCCCGGCGGTTTTGTCAACACACCAGGGCTTCCAATTTATGCCTGACTGTTACTAATCAAAGCCACGTAAGAATTGGCAGACAGATTCGGCAAGCTTGCTTGTAAGAAGCTGTCTGAAATTCTTATGCGGCTGTAATCCCATTCTCTTCCGGCACCCGCCAAAGGCTTTCCGCCTTATAGCTGGTGCAAAAACACTTCGATTTCCCGGATGGCGGTAGCGCCATCCGCCGCTGCTGTAATCACCTGCCTGAGCGGCTTTGTTCTCATATCTCCAGCCGCAAATATCCCAGGCAGCGATGTCCTGCAGTCCTCTCCCGCAACGACATAGCCCGCCGCATCTAAGGTAACAAGGTTCTTTAAAAGTCCGGTATCCGGTATCATTCCAACAGCAATAAAAACGCCTGCCACCAAAAGCTTTTGCTCACCGTCAGCTCCCTTTACCAAAAGCGCCTCTACCTGTCCGTTCCCGTCAATCCGGACTGGAACAGCATTTAATACAAGTTCTACATTTTCACAGGCACGCAGGCGGCTTACCAGCGTTTTTGCCGCACGAAATTCCTCCCTGCGGTGTACCAGATAAACCTTTTTACAGCCGCGCGCCAGAAACAGCGCGTCCTCCACTGCTACATCGCCGCCGCCGATGACTGCGACTTCCTTTCCTTTAAAAAATGCCCCGTCACAGGTTGCGCAGTAAGAAACCCCGCTCCCGGTATATTCCGCTTCCCCCGGGATTTCAAGCTTCCGGTGGCGCGCGCCGGTGGCAAACAGCACGGTTTTTGCCAAATGCGTTTCTCCTCCCTCCAAAGAAACTAAAAAGCCGCCCTCTTCCTGTTTTACTTCTGTGACTGCCGCACTCCGAAACTGTACGCCGCAGCGGTCACAGTGCTCCCGGAACTTCATGGCAAGGTCAAAGCCGCCGATTCCCATAAGCCCCGGATAGTTGTCCACCTCGGACGTATTCACAATCTGGCCGCCGCTCATAAGCCCGCTCTCTACTACAAGATGGGAGAGCTCCGCCCTCGCCGCATAGATTCCTGCTGCCATGCCGGCAGGGCCGGCGCCGATAATAATTGTATCTAACATAAAAACCTCTTTCTGCGTTTTTCTCAAACGCTTTTTCTTGCTTTTTCCAAAAAGATGTGCTATACTGAGGGCAAAAGATAACATGATTTGCCGTTCCGGTTATCCGGCCGGTAAGAAAGGAGGAATCTTATGGATATTGCCGCACTTTCTATGCAGACTTCTGCCCTGAATACTGCTGATATGGTGAGTGTTGCTGTATTTAAGAAGGCACTCGAAACCATTGAAGATTCCGGCGAAGGAATGATAAAGATGATGGAACAGTCCGTCACTCCTCACCTTGGTCAGAACATTGACCTCCGTGTCTAAAAGAAGCAGCCGCAGAACATGCGGCTCTTTTTTTGCCCTTTTTCTTTACACCAGGAACTCGGATATCATAATCAGGAGGCAGATGATACAGCCCACAAACAGCGAGGGACTGAGTACCGAAAGAACCGGATTCCTCTTCTCCTCCTCTGTCCCGCTTCCTTTTTCCTTTCTCCGGAATATCGTCTTGAAGTATTCCGTCCGTCCCGTGCTTCTTAAAAAATAGCCTACAATCAAAATAACCCCGGCTACGGCAAGCACCGTCCCCGGCACCGACGCAAGAATCCCGCCCGTCACATCTTCCGGTTCTGTATTCAGATACGCCGTAAGCCATTCTTTCTCCTGGATTGGCACGCCACCTGCTTTCTCCAGCAATTCTGCCATCAATCCCGTATTTCCCACTGCCTCGGCTGCAAGATATTCATTGTGCAGCCCTGTCAGATAGTTCACTACAGCATATAAAAGCACGACCGAACGGCCATTAATGTAAAAGTGCATCACCATAGACGGCAGAATGGAGCCTGCAGCTTCATTAATCAGGCAGAACATAACACCCAATACAACCGCATAACTGAACTGGTTCAGATTCATATGCATAATGCCGAATAAAAACGCTGACAAAACAATTGCCACGAATACGCTGGTCCTGCGGTAGCCTTGATACAGCACCCCCCGGTAAATCAGTTCCTCACAAAGCATCGGCATACCTGCAACAACAAAAAGCACCACTGGCAACGGATACTGCAGAATCAGCTCTGTCATATGACCGCTGACGATATTCGTTGAAAATAACTGTGAAATCACATTGACAAACTCTGCGATTTTATCCATGCAGACTGCTAACGGCAGCAGCAAAAGCCACTGCTTCCATGTAAGCGGATTAATTCCGATACTTTCCCTTAACGGACGCCTCTGCCAAAAAAGATAAAAGGCACATGGCAGTACCATAAAAAATTCAATTAAAAACTGCAGGAACAGCAAATCCTGTATGCCAAGGAATATCACCAAAGGCATTAAAAACTGTGACATTATAATACTGAGTAAAAACAACCGGTTCGCGTCAACCGCATACTTACGCTTCATATCTCTTCCTCCGCTGTGCTGTCTCTTCTTATAGTATACATTTTTTTCATCTATATTTCTAGCTTTTTTTTCTAATTTATGCTATACTCATATTTATAGCACTTTTTTGGAATTTTGTTTCTAAGGAAAGAAACCATCCGCTAAATAAAGAGAAAAGGTCTGTCGCACAAAGCGGGCCGCTCCGGATATGGCAGATTCTCAGTCTGGAATAAAGAGTCTGGCCGCGGCCTTTCACGCGACCGCCCTATAATTTTAAGGAGAACTTATGTATTCTTTTTCTACAAGAGTCCGGTACAGTGAAACAGATGCTTCCCTGCAACTGTCTTATCCTTCGATTATTAATTATTTTCAGGATTGCAGCATCTTCCATTCCGAGGAGCTTGGTATCGGCATACAGTTCCTGAGAGAGCGGAACCGCGTCTGGCTGATGAATTCATGGCAGATTGAAATCCTGCGCCTCCCGCAGTTTGGCGAGAGCCTCCATGTCAATACATGGGCCCACGACTTTAAAACTATGTTTGGCTACCGTAACTTTACACTGACCGACCCGGAGGATACGCCTGCTGTCATTGCCAATTCCGTCTGGGTATTTGCGGATACCGAAACCGGTCACCCGACACGCGTCACAGAAGAATATGCTGCTTATTATCCGCTGGAGCCTGCCCTCCCGATGGACTATGCCCCCCGGAGAATTACACTTCCGGCAGAATGGACGCCTGCCGCCCCGATTACGGTTACAGTCTCCCATATTGACTCAAACCAGCATGTCAACAACGCACAATATGTTGCTATGGCATCTGCATTACTCCCTTGCACGGACTACCGGAGACTTCGTGTCGAATACAAAAAATCCGCCCGGCTCGGCGATGTCCTTTATCCGCGCCTCGCTGTGCAGGAGGACTCCTGTACGGTCGCACTGGCCGCAGAGGACGGTGCACCGTTTGCCGTTATGGAATTTAAAAAATAGCCTGATAACAAAGAGAGGAATCTACATTTATGATTATGCTTGGACAAATGCAGACACTTACCGTCTGCAGGTCAACAGAAAACGGAATTTATCTGGAAAGCCCGGCTGGAACGGCGCCTTCCCTTTCTGACGATACGGCAGCCGTTCCGGAAACACGTGTACTGCTTCCGCGCAACCAGGTGCCGGAGGGTATCCGGCACGGGGACTCCCTGCGGGTATTCGTTTACCGCGACTCGGAGGACCGTATCATTGCAACTACCCAGACCCCGCCCCTGACCCTTGGCGAAACTGCCGTACTAACCGTTAAGGAAACCTCGCAGAATGGAACCTTTCTCGACTGGGGACTGGCAAAGGATTTATTTCTGCCGTTTAAGGAACAGACTGTTAAGGTAAAGCCTGGAGAGCAGATTCTTGTCGCGCTCTATATCGATAAAAGCGGACGTCTCTGCGCTACGATGCACGTCTATGAGTATCTCTCCGGCAATGCCCCGTATCACAAGGACGACCATGTAACCGGCATCGTCTATGAAAACATCGACGAGTTCGGAACCTATGTTGCGGTAGACTCGCTCTATTCCGCGCTGATTCCGCGCCGCGAGGTCATCTCACCGCTCCGCCCGGGTACGGTAGTGACTGCCCGGGTTACAAAGGTGCAGCCGGACGGCCGTCTGGAATTAAGCCTCCGCGAAAAGGCTTATCTCCAGCTCGATACGGATGCCGAACGGGTTCTGACCCTTTTAAAAGAGGCAGGCGGCTTCCTTCCGTACCATGACAAGTCAAATCCGGAGGCAATCAAGGCAAAGTTTGCACTGAGCAAAAACTCCTTTAAGCGTGCCATCGGGCACTTATACAAGGAAGGCCTCATTACTCTGGAAGAAAACGGAATCCGGATGAACTAAACTAAAATCCCGTCTCTTTTTCCGGGACGGGACTTTTTACACAAATAGAAAACAGGGACTGCCAATCAGCGCAGTCCCTGTCTGTTTCTATACCTTTTTCCAAAAATAAAATCCTGTGATGCAGACTAGTCCCTGTCCAAAAAGCGCATCTGCGGACCCTGTCCCTTTTCCGGCTTCTTAACCGGCTCTATCTTTGGCCTTGTCAGCTCCGTAAAGCTATTGATATGCTTTGCCTTACATACATCGCAAAAGCGCCCGGTACGAATCATCTTACCGCATCCCTCGCACTCTAAGCCTACCTGCGAGTCATCACTAAACGCAAGACGCTCCTCACGAATCCAGCGCTTAATCTGGGCAACCGTTACCTCGGTCTCCTCAGCAACCTGCTGCATTCCTGCATGCGGATGGTCATACACATAATCACGCACTTCATCAAACTTAATGTCCAACGCCTTTAAACAATCCGGGCAAAGCGGCTGTCCGCCAATATAGTTAAACAAACGGCTGCATGATTTACAATTTCTTACATCCATTTTCCTTACCTCCTCTTTCCAGAAACATTTTCCCTTTACTCACTTCCGATACAGATACATACTCCGTACACGTTCGGAATCCCGTTCTCCTTCAATATCTCCGCGCAGGCTGACATCGTACTTCCCGTTGTATAAATATCGTCTACAACCGCTACCGCTGCCGGAAGCTCTTTTAACGCATCCGCCTCTTTCCTGTTCCAGGCAATCGAACCGGAGAGATTCCTCTGCCGTTCGCCGGGAGCCAGTCCGCTCTGGGGAAGCGTATTTTTAACACGTGTGAGAAGCCGCAGACTGACAAGCCCCGTCCTCTCCGCAAGTCCTTCCGATATAAGCTCTGCCTGGTTAAACCCGCGGTAACGCCTCCGTTCCGGAGAAACCGGTACCGGCACAAACGCTGTCACACCGTACCGCAAAAGCTGCCTTCCAAAACACTGTGCCATATGCCGTACATAAAAATCCGCATACTCTCTTCTTCCGTCATACTTAAATGCAGCGATGGATTTCTTCATTGCTCTGTCATACTGCCAGACAGCAAAATTCCGTGTCACCGACGGCCGTCTTGTTTCGCACCTCACACAATACTCTTTCGTGTCATCGGTGATTTCTCTTCCACACCCCATACAGACAGGCTCCGTAACAAACCGGAGCACACCCGCACAGGCAGGACAGGTACTGCTCTCCCACGGAATGCGGAGCTCTCCGCAAACCGGACAACGTGGCGGAAACAGACAGGCAAGAAAAGGATTCTCTCTTTGTGCGGTTTCTTTTCCCAGACTCCTGTCCCTCCTCTTTTCCTATTCTTCTTCTATCTTACAATATTTTTTTGTCAAATACAAGACTTTCTAAAAAAAACTTGAATTTCCACAGTGTTCGGACTATAAAGCACATACAAAATACAGAAATGAAAACACCAAAAAGAGCTTACCTTTTTCCCATTTCACTCAGATGTCCTGACAACCCCGAGTACCGTTTCATCTCATCCGTATTTCCAATCATTGCATCCACCATAGCCGCACTCCCCACTATCATAACGCACTGCTTTGCTCTTGTGACTGCCGTATACAAAAGGTTCCGGTTCATTAACAGACGCGGTCCTGAAAGTAACGGCAGCACAACTGCCGGATATTCGCTTCCCTGTGCCTTATGGATGGTCGCCGCATACGCCAGCTCCAGCTCGTCAAGCTGTGAAAACGGATACTCCGCAATCCTCCCCTCTTCAAACTCCACGCTGAGCCGTTCCGAAAAGAAATTGATTTCCCGGATTGTCCCGCAATCCCCGTTAAATACTCCGGTCCCGCTTTCCGTCGGAATCCCGTAACGGCTCCGTACCTCCCATTCCGTCTGGTAATTATTTTTTATCTGCATCACCTTATCGCCTTCGCGGAATATCCCTCTGCTGTTTTCTTTCTCTTTTTTGGACGGCTCTGCCGGGTTCAGATGCTCCTGCAGCAGCTCGTTCAGGCGCTCCACGCCAAGCTCTCCCTTCCGCATCGGCGTCAGCACCTGGATTTCCTGCGGTCTTACCTTGATATAGCGCGGCAGCTTTTCCTTAACCAAATAAAGAATCGACTTCTGTATCACGCCGATATCCTCTCTCTGCAGAAAGAAAAAGTCCTTACTCTTATTATCCAGCCGGATTTCATCCCCGGCATGAATTTTGTGGGCATTGGTTACAATATCGCTTTCCTGCGCCTGACGGAAAATCTTATCGAGCGTCACGACCTGGAAGCAGCCGGAGGAAATAATATCCCGCAGCACATTTCCCGGCCCGACCGAAGGAAGCTGGTTCACATCGCCGACCAGCACTACCCTTGTTCCGATGGTAATCGCTTTCAGCAACGCCTGCATCAGATAAATATCCACCATTGACATCTCGTCAATGATAAGCATATCGCACTCCAGCGGATTCTCCTCATTCCGCTCGAAATTCATCCGGTTTCCCGCTGCCTCCGATACCTTCAATTCGAGCAGACGGTGAATCGTCCTTGCTTCCCTGCCCGTAGTTTCCGTCATACGCTTTGCCGCGCGCCCGGTAGGCGCTGCCAGCAGAATATCCAGTCCCTCATTTTCAAAAAAGCGCAGCATTGTACGGATTGTCGTTGTTTTTCCGGTGCCAGGCCCGCCTGTTAAAACAAACACACCACTGCGCGCCGTTTCAAATACCGCGCGCCTCTGCAGCGTATCCAGTTCAATCTCCTCATCCTGCTCGAGAACCTTTAGCTTTGTCTCCAGTACCGAATCCGGCAAATCATAGGTAACATTCAAATCCAGCAGCATACGCGCCGTATTCAGCTCGGTATAATACGCCGTCGCCCCGTAAATCAGCCGGTCGCCCTCTACTTCCCTTACGATAATCTTTTTCTCTATCTGTAAAAACTCAATCTGCCGTTTTACCGCTTCTCTTCCCAGCTCTAACATGTCACAAGAGCTCTGCAGCAGCTCCTCCTCCGGCAAATAGACATGCCCTGCATTTCCCGCCGTCAGGAGCGCATAAAAAACACCCGCCCGGATACGGTATTCAGAGTCCCGGCGCAGTCCGACATGCACAGCAATCTCGTCCGCAATACGGAACCCTACGCCGTCAATATCCTCTGCCAGACGGTACGGATTTTCCAGAATGACTGTCTCCATCTGCCCTTTGTACTTCTCATAAATCTTGACGGCAAGCGTGTTGGAAATCCCGTACTGCTGCAAAAACAGCATAGCGTTCCGCATTTCTCTCTTTTCCGTAAACTGCTCGTAAATTGCTCGCGCCGACTTCTCGCTGATTCCCGATATTTCCGAAAGACGCTCCGGCTCTTCCTCCATAATCCGGAAGGTATCCTCCTTAAACCGGCGCACAATTCTTGCCGCCAGCTTTGCCCCGACCCCCTTAATTGCTCCCGAAGCAAGATAGCGTTCCATTGCAACCGCATTTTCCGGCTCCTGCACCTCATAATGCTCTGCCTGAAACTGTTCCCCATATACGGCATGCACTGTATAAGAACCGGTAACCAGCAGATAATCGCCTTCACTGACTGCAGAAAAATTGCCGACGCATACCGTATCGTCTTCGTCATTTTCCAGTGTCAGTATTGTGTACCCGTTCTTCGGGTTCTGGTACTTAATCCTCGTCACATACCCCTTTAAAGTCTCTTTTTCCATTGTTTCGTTGTCCTTTTTGTTCTAAAAGAAATGCGCTACGGACCAAAGCCCGCAGCGCCCGAAAAAACTTCCTGTTATTCCTCTGTTTCCGAAACCTCCGGAGCCTTCTCTGCTTTCACCTCCGCAGAACCTTCCAAAGCTTCCTTGACCGGAGAAACCGTATTGCGTTTCATGGAGTCATACAGCTGCTGTGCCAGACCAAGCTCTCCGTTTTCTGCAATCTGCTTTGCGTACTCCTGATACATCATATCTCCGAAATAGGAAAGATACTCGTTCTCGTCTTCCCCGCTACTTGTCATGGCATCTTTCATCTGCTTCATTACCTTTTCCACAAGGTAAGCCTCAAACTCCTTGCAGACCGACATAATCTCCTCGTCGGTCGCCTCCCCGCTTCCCATACCGGACAGTTTGTTCTGCAGGCTCCCTGCCTTGCTATCCCCCGCACTGTTCTGCAGCCGGGAATACATCAAATCATTGCTCAATCCGACGTTCATTGTCTCCTCCTGTATCTATCTCCTGCGTCTCCGCATTCTACATACGACTTTTATGTTCCAAACACTGCGCCAGTCTCCGGAACCTTCCAGGTTATCCAAAACTACAAAGATGCAGGACATCTCTATGTATCGCCCTCAGACCTGCGCGCTTAACCACGGAGGTTGTTCGCCTGCTGTAACATCTGGTCGGATGCCGTGATTACCTTTGAGTTCATTTCATAGGCACGCTGTGCCACAATCAGATTCACAATTTCATCTACCGTCTGTACATTGGAAGCCTCCAGATATCCGGAACGGATGGTGCTGCGCTTTAATGCCTCATCGGATACCTCCATACGCGGCTCACCGGAAGCCGGGCTCTCCTGATACAGACTGCCGGAAAGCTTCAGCAGACCGGACGGATTGTTGAACTGCACAAGACCAAGCTGTCCGCGCAGTACCATCTGCGTCTTATATTTCTTTTCTGCTTCTGTATCAGCGCCTTCCGTATCAGGTGTTTCCGGCGTCACTTCGACTCTGATTTCTTCAAAAATTCTACCGTCAGAGTCTACCGACAGCTTCGTTACATCCGTTGTGCGGTCCAGCACAATCGGACTTCCATTGATATCGAGCATCGGATAACCTTCGCTGTTTGTCAGCGCAAGACCATTGGTATCAATCGCAAACAGGAGCGAACCATTCCGCGTATACGCTGTCTCTCCTCTCGGCGTCTGCAGGGCAAAAAAACCTTCCCCGTCAATCGCTAAATCAAACGGATTCTCTGTCTCCGTCATATTTCCCTGCTTAAAACGGGATGTAATCGCGCCCGTCCGTACTCCGGCGCCTACCTGTCCGATTACCGGCTTCGGGTCGCCGTTGTTGTCTGTCGTCTCGGTCTGCAGCTTCTGATAGAGCAGGGAACGGAACTCTACCGTTTCCTTTTTATAACCAATCGTATTTACATTGGCAAGGTTATTTGAAATCGTATCAACATTAGTCTGCTGTGCAATCATTCCCGATGCACCGGTCCACAAAGATCTTAACATGCCGTCACCTCTTTCTTATTCCACTATACACGTCCGACTGAATTTACCGCGTTATCTAACGTCTGGTCAACCGACTGGATTACCTTCTGGTTCGCTTCGTATGCCCTTGTAATCGCAATCAGGTTTACCATTTCGCTGATTACATTGACATTGGACTGCTCTGTAAATCCCTGGCGGATTAACCCTGTGGCATCCTTTTCTACAGCGCCGTCCACCGGCTCATACATTACGTCGCCATACTTTTTCAGATAATCGTAATCTTCGAAATCATGCAGCAGGATTCGGTCTACATATTCTCCGTCTGCATAGATACTGCCGTCAACATCTACCAAAATCTCACCTGCATCCGTCGGCACTAAAACATCGCCTGATTCTCCCTGCAAATGATTCCCTTCGGAGTTTACGACATAGCCGTCACTCGTCATATGAAAACCGCCAGCCCGCGTATATCTGAGATTTGTCTCTCCGTTACGGTTCGTAACCGCAACCTGGAAGAATCCCTCGCCGTCAATTGCCAGGTCAAACGTATTCTCCGTTTCACGCAGTGAGCCGCCCGTATAATCCGTATATACCTCGCCAACCTTCACGCCAAGACTCATACTGCCGATGATACGCTCGCCGTTCGGTTCCGACTTATCCTTTATCTTAATCGCCAGCTGTTCGTCGAACGACTGCGATGTCACACCCTCCTTCTTGTAGCCTACTGTTGCCGAATTTGCCAAGTTATTCGAGATAACGTCCAGGCGCTTCTGCTCATTTGCCATACCGGTCCATGCTGTATATAATCCTCGAACCACTTTTTTTCTCCTTTCATCAAACTGCTTTATCTCGCCTCCATGCAGGTTACAAACAGCCTCTTGCTGTTGTTAGTCACGCTTTCCGCTCAAAAACTCCACATACTTCCCGGTGCCGATTGCAACTGCAGTCATCGGATCCTCCGCGGTCATCGTCGGAATTCCGGTCTTTTCTTCAATCAGCTCCTCCAGTCCGTATAACAGGCTTCCGCCGCCGGTCAGCACAATGCCGCGCTCTGCAATATCCGCGGCAAGCTCCGGCGGAGTCTTCTCAAGCACAGAATGTACTGCCTCCACAATCTGGGACGTCGTCTCACGCAGCGCCTCCTCCGTCTCCTCCGAAGTCACGGAAATCGTCTTCGGAAGTCCGGAAACCAGATTCCTTCCCTTTACATCAATGGAAATAGACTCCGGGCGGCGATATGCCGAACCGATTCTTATTTTAATGTCCTCTGCGGTTCTTTCTCCGATTAAAAGACTATTCTTCTTTTTCATGTAACGCACAATGGCTTCATCAAAGTCATCCCCGGCAATCTTAATGGAAGTGCTTACTACCGTACCGCCAAGGGAAATCACCGCGATATCCGTTGTGCCGCCGCCGATATCCACCACCATGTTACCGCATGGTCTAGAAATATCAATACCTGCACCGATTGCCGCTGCAATCGGCTCCTCAATAATCGCTACCTCCTTGGCGCCTGCCTGCAGGGTAGCATCCTCTACTGCCTTTTTCTCTACTTCGGTCACACCGCTCGGCACGCACACACTTACGCGTCTGCCACGGAAACGGCGCTTGCCGACCGCCTTCTGCAGAAAATACTTTAACATCTTCTCTGTCACAGTATAATCAGAAATAACGCCGGCGCGCAGCGGCCGGACTGCAACAATATTGCCCGGTGTACGGCCAAGCATCAGCCTTGCCTCCTCGCCGATTGCCTTAATCTTATTTAAGTCGCGGTCAAACGCTACTACGGACGGCTCCTTTAACACCACACCCTTACCTTTTATATATACTAGAACGCTTGCGGTTCCGAGATCAATTCCGATATCACTGCTTAACATCTTCCCAATTCTCCTTTCAATGACTGCTTCTACAGCCTCCGTTTATATTATATACATATTTGGGAGATTTTTCAAAGCCTTTTTTCAAGAATCGCATATATTTTTTAGGATATCTACTATATCGGACAAAATCCTTCGTTTCTTCACCTTTTTTTCTTCTAAATTATGAAATTCTGTTTCTGCAGATTCCAAAACACTTTGGAAAAGTCCGAAGCATCCGGCTTTTGACAAATACTGCCTTCTATGGTAAACTGAGGATACCTTAAAACGGAGGTAAAACTATGGAACCCTCACAAAACAACAAAAAACAACGCCAGGCACTGTTTTTACTCTGCCGCTTTCTTACTTTGCGCCTGCTTCATAAAATTATGCTTGTTCTCCTGTTTTCAACCGGCCTCGTTCTTTCCTTTTTAGACCGGACGCAGTTTGCGCCTTACGGCATTGCTGTTATCTGCCTGCTTCTCCCTTCCTTTATCTGTGGAGCTTCTTCTGATACCGAAAAAAAAGGCGGCGATGCGCCGTTATCCAGCCTTTATCACCGATACCGCTGCTCGCATGCCGCCTTTTTCAGTTATCATATTACGTTTCTGTTGTGTTCCCTCCTGCTGCTCTGTTGGCATTTTTTACAAAAAACACCGCTTTTGCTGCTTGGAGCCTCCCTGCCGTTGATTTATCTTGCCTTAAATCTTGCGTTTTACCCGCTTGTCAGCTACGTTCTTTTCTGGTACTGCCACCGCCGGCTGATGGACGGCAGCTTATGACGTTTCCTGCTTCCTGTAGAGCTGCTCGAACTCTGACACAATCATTGGCTTTGCGTAATAATACCCTTGAATCATGTCGCATTCCGCTTCCTTCAGGAACTCCTTTTGTACCTTTGTTTCCACTCCCTCCGCAAGCACTGACATTTCCAGGTCCTTTGCCATGGAAATTACATGCATCACAATCTGCTTGCCGCGGTCAATATCCTTCTCCCCGTCACAGTCATTAAAAAATTCTTTATCCAGCTTTAATACATCCACCGGAAGCCTGCGCAGCAGATTCAAAGAAGAATACCCGGAACCGAAATCGTCCATTGACAGGCGGAAGCCTTGTTCCTTAATTGCTTCCATTATCTGAAGCAGCGTTCCGTTCTCTTCATAAAATGCAGACTCTGTCAGCTCAAACTCAATGTAGTGCGGCGGTATGCCGTATTTCTTTACTACATCTGCCAGCTGTTCCACCAGATTCTTTGCATACAGGTGTGTTCTGGAAAGATTTACGGAAATACACATTAACGGGATACCTTCCTTTGCCCATGTGGCAATTAACTCGCAGACCTTCTCCAACACATACATATCCAGCTCAATAATAAAACCGTTGGCTTCAAACAGAGGAATAAACGCGTCCGGCGGAAGCATGCCGCGCGAGGAATGCTTCCAGCGGATTAAAGCCTCCGCTCCGATAATCTGCTCCGTTACCGTATCATACTTTGGCTGAAAATAAACTAAAAACTCGCCGTTCTTTAATGCATTTTCTGCATCATACTCCAGTTCCCGCTCCTCCACACGCCTTGTCTTAAGCACCTCGTCATAATAAACAATTTCATCGAACACCTGCTTTTTGCACTCTGTACGCGCCATATTCGCATTAGCACGTACATGATTGATATCCATCGCGCCCTCGATACGGTACACGCCGCAGGAAAACTTTAATGTACACAGACGCAGGGTGCCATCCGGCTCCTTGCAGGCAATAATTGCTTCAAACAGCTTTGAAATTCTCCGGGAAAGCTCCTCCTGACTTCCTTCATCCTTAAGAAGCAGAGCAAAATTATCTCCGGAAATATGCGCATACAGCTCGCCTTCCTCCACAAACTCCTTTATGACCTCTGCAATATGAATCAGAAGACGGTTGCCGTATTCATAGCCGAACATCTCGTTTATGTACTTAAAATTATTGATATCAAACGTAACATAGGCGTATTTTCTGTCCTGCCTGTTAATAAGAACCTGTGCATCCAGCTTATGCTTTGTCTTTGACGGAATTTTGGTCAATGGATCCTCATACGCCGCTTTATAAATCTCCTTCTGCTTCTTCCTGTACGCAATCACAGCTCCGAAAGCCAGACAGAGCATACACACCGCCATAAGCGCAAGCAACAAATATGCCCATACCATAGCATTCTCGATTTTGGTTTCCATTATCTTCGAATTGGTAAAATGTATCACATAAAAATCTTCATAATCCGGTACCTGTGCAACTGCAAACCAAATCTGCTTTCCGAACCTGTTCTTTGCGGAGGTCACTGCGCTCTGCCGTTCCGATATCTCGGTCTCAAGCCAGTCCTTCTGTGCCAGCTCCTCCCCGTCCCGAGAGACTGCCTCCCATGTCAGTTCGCTTCCTACATACTCTTCAAACTTATCCGATGCACTCAAAAGCTCCCCGGCAGAGTTTACAATCATCTCCGCTACTTCTAACCTCTTGCTCTCCGGCTCCATTGAAATATCGTTTAAAGGATATTGGGAACAAATTGCACCGGCAATCTCCCCGTTTCTCCAATACGGCATTACAAATACCACCCCGGCAGACGCATATCCGTCATTGACATACGCGACAGAGGATTCTCCTGACAATGCCAGGTCAATCTGCCTGTGCGGAGTATCCGTGACAGATTCTCCCGAAGAATCATAATAGATATAATTCTTATCTACAACGCCAAGACAGCTCATGCCATACCGTTCCCGTGCACTTTCCAAGGAATCCGCCGCCTCCTGACCGATTTCATAGGACTGGCTTACCAGATCCTGTATCGTGTCCAGAGTGGCAAACCTTTCTTTTATTTCGCCGGAAACATCCCTTGCACTCTGCTGTACCCCGTTTAACAGCTCCTGTTCACATTCCTCTATCAAATCCCTTCTCATTTCACGCAAATAGAGAAAAGCAATCCCACATACTGCAAAAAGCAGGACACAGCCGATTCCAAAGTTCCTCATCCATCTTTTCTTACTCTCTTTTGTCATTGTCCACCTTCCCTGTCGTCCTGCAGCCTGTCCCCGCAGTCTTTCCTCCAAACCGGCGATACCCTTTCTGCCATCCGAAAAACCATAAGACAGGCAATTATTAGATTTATTCTACCATAGCTTTTTGACAATTTCAAGCCCCGGCTCCCTTGAGTTTCCAGATAAAACATGGTACAATAATTTAAAACTTATGCCAGAAAACGGTCTGACGGCCATATCTGACAATCTTCAAAAGGAGGAGTATTTTTTATGGAATTGACAGAACAGACCATCTTGCTCCAGGCGCCTAATCCCGCAGCAGCGGAGAACGGACGAAAGCTGTCAAAAAAAGGAAGCTTTTCCGCCTTGTGCAAGACACAGGACAAAACTGTATACTGGGGAGAGTGTGCCGGAAGCGGGAAAAACCCTTACCATGTTTCTATCGACTGGCTTAACCCGGACGCCCCTGTGTGCCGCTGCTCCTGCCCCAGCCGGCAGTTTCCTTGCAAGCACGCTCTGGGTCTGATGTTTGAGCAGCTGGCAGGCAAAGACTTCGAAACGGCAGAAATCCCTCAGGACATTGCGGATAAACGCTCCCGTCAGGCTGCCCGCACTGCAAAAAAAGAATCCGGCGAACCGCCGAAGGCAAAAAAGACCAGTTCTGCAGCCCAGAAGAAAAAGCTGTCCCGGCAGTTAGAGGGTCTTGACATGGCTGAAAAAATGGTAAATGACCTGCTTACCACCGGAGTCGGAACCCTGTCAGGCAGCTCCGCCCAGGCGTATGACAAGCTTGCAAAGGATCTTGGCAGCTGCTATCTTACCGGTCTGCAGGCTGCCTTTACCCGCATGGCCCTGGCGGTCCGTACCATCCAGCAAAATTCCGGTCAGTCGGATATCGCTTATACAGAGGCCCTGCGCATCTTAATTTATCTGCGCTCTGTTATCAAAAAATCCCGTACATTTTTACAGACAAAACTAGAAACCGATAACTTTTCCTCGGAGGACACCGTACTTTTCGAGGCTCTGGGCGGAGTCTGGAAGTTAGAAGACCTCCACGCCGTCGGAGCCTTCCGGGAGAAAGCGCGGCTGATGCAGCTTTCCTTTGACGTGTCCTACGATGAAGCAAAAAAGGAGTACATAGAACGGGGCTGGTGGCTGGATATAGACAGCGGCCACATCGACCAGACCTTGAACTTCCGCCCGCTTAAGGCATTAAAGTATGTCAGAGGGGAGGACAGCCGGTTCGACCTTTTGGAGATACCTACCCTTTATACCTATCCCGGCGAGGGAAACCGCCGCATCCGCTGGGATTCCGCATCCTCACGTCCTCTCACAAAAGAAGAACGTGCCGCGCTGCCGGCCCTGGCCCGGCCTGACCTGGCAACGGCTCTGAAGGAGACCAAAAATCAAATCAAAAATACCCTGCTTCCTAAATTTCTGGCAGTCCTGCTTCCTATCGGACAGCTCGGAAAGGTAGAGGACACCTTAGTGCTGGAGGACCCTGAGGGTACGCGGATTGTTCTCCGGGACCGCCCGGAGGATGGAGCGAGCCACGCCTCCACAGACCGGCTTGCGCTTCTTCCGGAAAGGATTTCTCCGGGCAGCGCCCTGTTCGGACTGATGTTCTATGATGAGAGCGACCGGAGCATCTGTTTGCATCCTTACAGCATTCTCACGCCGAGCCGTATCATCAGATTACAATTTTAAGGAGACGAGAAAAATGAATCTACAACCTCTTTTTGATGTAAAATCGCGGCTGGAACAGGCCGCCATCGCCGGAACAGGCCTGTTGGCTGAAGATTTCCGGCTCCAAAGGGCAGCGGAAAATCTGAAACCTCTTGCAGCTGCCAGTCCGGTATTCGCCAAAATAGACAGCGGTCTGCAAGCTCTCCTGTCTGCACCTGCAGAAGAAAGAAGCGGTCAGCTTCTGGATTTGCTGGCACTGGTAGACGCTGTGACCTACACTCAGGGCACAAGCGGCATAACCGGGGAGCTGTCCCCTCTTCCTGCCGGAATCGGAACCTGCGAGCCTCTTTCCTATGGACAGCTCCAGCCCCTTTTGGAAGCCCTCACAAGTACCGGCGGAGGACGGATGAACTTAATAAAAGATACCTGGGAAAATCATCCTGAATACTTCACAGACTTCCGGGTTCTTCCCTGCCTTATCCTCGGACTGGGCGAGGGGTACGCAGAACTGGCTGACCTGATTGCCGATATTTTAAAGACCCAGAAGCCGGAAATCACCTCCCTGATGAAGAAGGACTTCGAGCCTGCAGGGAAAAAGGATATGGTCCGGCGCGTGGAGGTCATCTCCGCTCTGGAAGGCGCGGCTGCTACCCCATGGCTCCGGGAAGTTCTCCCCGAAGCAAAAAAGGATGTCCGCACAGCTATCATCACCGCTCTTGGCGTCGATCCACAGAATGCAGACTTCCTTCTGGAGCTCTCCAATGGCGAGAAAGGCTCAAACCGGGATGCCGTACTGCAGGGTCTGGCACTTCGGGAGGGAGAAGAAATACAAAAATTCTGGAGCAAAGAGGTGGAAAAAAACGGCCATTCCATTTATTTTCTCGCTCCTTCCTCTTCCGACTGGGCCTCCGATTTAACAGCTGCCGGACTCCGGGACAGGATTGAAAAGGTTCTCGCCGCTTCGAAACCTGTCTTAATGAAAGAACAGGATGAACTCCAGCTCTGGCTGGATTCCACCAACCACAAGTCTTCTCCTGCCATGCTGGATTTCTGGCGATTTACAGATGAACAAATGGATTCCATCCGCCAGCTGAAAAACCATAACGGCCGCCCTATGGAATTTGATGCGAAACTGACCGACCAGCTGCTTTATTCTCTCTGCGATACCGGAACAAAGCCTTTGTGCGATTTATGCAAGGAGCTGTGGGAAAAGGATACCAAACAGCCTCAGTGGCTGTCTCATGCATTTCTCGCCGCATTGCTCACCTGCCCGGCCGCCGAAGTATACGACCGTTTTTCTCCTTATGTACTTACTGCAAAGCCTCTGACGGGAGCCCAGAAAAAGCAGGAATTCCATGACGCAGTCTTACGGGGCCTGAGCCAAATATCCTGGGACGAAGAAAAGAACACCCATGTCATAGCTAAAGGGAACCTTCCGCTCGCCCAGTCGCTGGATTCCAGATGGATGGAGCATCTTACCAAAGCCTTTTGGAGAACCTCCTTCGAAAGGCAACGGCTGCCTTTTAGTACCTGGGAACAGGTTGACAATTTCGATATCTACCTCGTACGTCTTTTCAACCCTTCTGACGAAAAAATGTGCGCTTTTATTGTCCCGTGGCTCCGCGAACGTGCAGTGGAAACCGGTTACTGGGACACCTATAGCAGATGGATCATCGATTTCGGAGGCAGCCCGCGTGGCATTCTGGGTGAGAGCATGAAAAAAAGCAAAAGAGTACCATACCTCTATCTTGTATGGAAGCTGCTGAGCGAGGCATCCGGGGTACTTTCTCCGGAGGAAATTGTTTCCCTTCTGGAGGAGATACATGCCACCGGCCTTTTCCGTAAATCGTCGGATGAAATGGGAGAGACCGTCTTTATGAAAACGATTGCAGATCTGCAGGCAGGCAGACCTTTCCCTGAACGAGATGCATGGAATGTTTAAAATGAGCGCAAAAACAGCGCAGAAAAGAGGTAAACAATGGCAGAATCAAAAATTCAGCGCCTCCCGGCGGAGGAGCTTTACCAGAAAGAAATTGACGCCCTGATTTCGGCGGAGAAGGATTCCATCCCTACCGGATGGCGGATGTCTCCCCGCTCCGTTCTGACTTACATTACCGGAGGCGTCAAGGTCAAAGGAGTGGATATCACCCCGAAATACATGGGAAACCGGCGTCTGGTGGAAATCGCCATCTCCACCCTTGTGACTGACCGGGCACTGCTTCTCATCGGTGAACCAGGCACGGCAAAGTCCTGGCTTTCCGAGCATTTATCGGCTGCTGTCAACGGAGATTCGACGAAAGTAATCCAAGGCACCGCAGGCACCACCGAGGAGCAAATCCGCTACTCCTGGAACTACGCAATGCTTATTGCCAAAGGCCCTTGTCCGGAGGCAATGGTAAAGAGCCCTGTGTATCAGGCCATGGAAAGCGGCTCCATTGCCCGCATTGAAGAAATCTCCCGCTGTGCCAGCGAGGTACAGGATGCCCTCATCTCCATCCTCTCGGAAAAGCGGCTCAGCATTCCTGAACTGGGGCTGGAGCTTCCGGCAAAAAAGGGCTTTTCCGTCATTGCCACAGCAAATACCAGAGACAAGGGCGTCAATGACATGTCCGCCGCTCTCAAGCGCCGGTTCAATATCATCGTCCTGCCTACCCCGTCTGATATGTCCACCGAAATGGAAATCGTCCGCACCAGAGTGGCACAGCTTGCCTCTGGTCTGGACCTGAATGCAAAACAGCCAGAGGAAGACACCGTCGAAAAGGTTGTTACCATCTTCCGGGAACTGCGGGCCGGAGCTACCCTGGACGGGAAGCAGAAGCTGAAGGCCACTTCGGGAGTGCTCTCCACAGCAGAGGCAATCTCCCTGTTAGCGAACTCCATGGCTCTCGCCGGGAGCTTCGGAAACGGAACCGTTACAGCGGAAGACCTTGCCGCCGCACTGCAGGGCGCAGTGATTAAAGATGAGGACAAGGATAAAATTTCCTGGAGCGAATATCTGGAGAATGTAATGAAAAAGCGTGGCAGCGCATGGCTTCCTCTTTACCGCGCCTGCCGGGAGCTGAACGGATGACGGGCGGGCCGGTTCTCTTTGGCGTACGCCACCTGTCACCGGCGGCGGCATTCCAGCTCCGTCAGGCGTTAGATGCTGCCGCTCCCGCCCTGGTGCTTGTGGAAGGGCCCAGCGACTTAAATGACCAGATGAAGTGGCTCTGTCATCCGGAGACCCGGTTTCCGGCTGCGATTCTGGCCTACACCCAAACGCCGCCCGTCCGCACGATTCTTTATCCCTTTGCCGTGTACTCGCCTGAGATTCAGGCTATCCTATGGGCACATGAGCATGGCGTAGAATGTCGTTTTATGGATCTGCCCTCCGGTGTTTTTCTGGCTCTTGAAGCAAACGAGCCTGTTTCTGATGCACCGGAACAGGAAGAACAAACGGAACGCACAGAGAGCGTCTATCACCGTCTGGAAACGCTTACCGGCGAGGAGCATGACACTTTCTGGGAACGAAACTTTGAACAGCTGGAGGAACAGTATCAGACTTCTGCCAACACCTTTGGGCGTATGCTGCGCGAATCGTCCTTAGACGATACCCGCCATACAGCCGAGACACTTGTACGGGAAGCCTATATGAAACGCGTTATCATTCAGGCAGTGGAATCCGGCATTCCGGCAGAAAAAATCTTTTGTGTCTGCGGAGCCTTTCATGTGGCAGGACTTGAGGAAAACCAGCCCATGACCGACGAGGAAGAAAAGGCCCTGCCACGGACAGACAGCACTGCCACTCTGATGCCGTACTCCTACTACCGCCTGTCCTCCCGCTCCGGCTACGGCGCCGGAAACAAGGCCCCTGCCTATTTTGAGCTTCTATGGAAAGCCATGCACGGAGAAGGACTGCAGGAGACTCCTTATCTGTACCTTACCCGTCTGGCGGCCGCACACAGAAAGGCAGGAAATCTGGTCTCCTCCGCCGAGGTCATCGAGGCAGTACGTCTCGCTGACACGCTGGCTGCGCTGCGAGGCAGCCGGTATCCTACCCTGTCCGACCTTCGGGATGCCAGCGTCACCACAATGGGACACGGAAATTTTTCCGAGCTTGCCCTGGCGGCGGCAGATACGGAGATTGGCAAAAAAATCGGCTTTCTCCCCGAGGGCGTAAGCCGTACTTCTGTACAGGAAGACTTCTACCGCCAGTTAAAGGAGCTGCGGCTGGAAAAATACCGCACCGCGGAGCTCCAGGAGCTGAACCTCGACCTGCGGGAAAAGCTGAATGTAAAATCAGAACAGGCTGCTCTGGCAGATTTGCGCCGTTCTTTCTTTCTCCATCGTCTGAGGGTGCTGGGAATCCATTTTGCCGCCCCTCTGCCCTCCCGGCAGGAAAACGCCAACTGGGGGGAATACTGGGAGCTGCGCTGGACGCCGGAGGCCGAAATTGAGGTTGTGGAATCCTCCCTGTTAGGAGATACCATTGAGGGCGCCGCCGCTTACGCCCTTAAGGAGCGGGCAGAAAACAGTGCTACCATCGCACAAGCTGCCGCCATCTTTGAGGACGCCTTCCTGTGCGGGATGCCCGCCGCGGCTGTGCATGCCTTGACAATGCTCCAGGGGCTGTCAGTGGATGCCGCCGCCCTGACCGATGTAACAGAAACCGCCTGGCGCCTCTCCTTTGTCATACGATATGGAGATTTGCGGCGGTTTGATACCGAACCGGTTATCCCGCTGTTAAAACAGCTTTATCTGCGTGCCTGCCTGACTCTGGAGGATTCCTGCGTCTGTGACGCCAAGGCAGCTCCTGATATAGCCCGTTCCATGGAACGTCTGAATGCCCTCCAGCTGGCACACGACTTCCTGGAAGAAGAACGTCTGCTTGCCCTGCTCCATACAATCTCCGACCGGGATGACCTGAATCCCAACTGCAGCGGTTTTGCCCTGGCAATCCTGCTGGAGCGCGGAACTGTAGGCGAGGAGCTGCTGGCACGGGAAGTCGCAAGACGGTTGTCTCCCGGCGTTCCTGCCGATTTGGGTGCCGGATGGTTTGAAGGACTTGCAGCCAAAAACCGCCGGGCTCTCATCGTCCGGCTTTCCCTCTGGAGACGCTTAGACGACTACCTGAAAGAACTGGACGACATGGACTTCCGCCGGGCTCTGGTCTTTCTGCGCCGGGCCTTTGCCGATTTTTCTCCGGGAGAAAAAAATGATGTGGCGGAAAACCTGGGCGAAATCTGGGGTTGCAGCCAGGCCCAGGCAGCAGAACTCCTCATGGAAGAAACCACTGCCAATGAGCAGGAGGTTTTGTCCGGTCTGAGCGACTTTGACTTTGACGATATATAGAAGATATAGATAAAGAAAGGAGCCTGTATGGAACAGAAACAGCAGCTTGCACGCTGGCGATTAATTTTAGGCTCAGAAACGCAAAATTCTTTTGAACAAATGGGCGGTTCCTATCTCTCTCAGGAGGAGCTTTTAATGGACAGCGCCCTTGCAGCCATCTACGGCGGTCCCGGAGAAAGCTTTTCTCAGGGTGGCAGCGGCAGCAAGGGCGGTCAGGGAGCCTCCTCGCCCCACATTTCCAAGTGGCTGGGAGACCTGCGTTCCCTCTTTGACCCGGAAATCGTAGCCGTAGTACAAAACGACGCGATTGAGCGTAAGGGACTCAAACAGCTGCTTCTGGAGCCGGAACTGCTGGAAACTCTGGAGCCGGACCTGAACCTGGCTTCTACTCTGCTTATGCTCAAGGACCAGATACCAAAAAAATCAAAAGAGTCCGCCCGGAATTTTATCCGGAAGATTGTGGAGGAACTCAATCATATGCTGGAGAGCGATCTGCGCCGTGCAGTTACCGCTGCCTTAAACCGCCGGGCCCATTCTCCTCTGCCTGCTGCCTCCGCGCTTGATTTTCCCTATACCATCCGGCGCAATCTGAAAAACTACAATCCTTCCCTTGGCACGATTATCCCCGAACGGGTCTGGTTTTTTGACCGCTCCAGCCGGGTAAACCGCTGGCATGTCATTCTGGATATTGACCAGAGCGGCTCTATGGGACAGTCCATTCTCTATTCCTCGATTATGTCCTGTGTGCTTGCCTCCATGTCCGCCGTGCGAACCAGCGTAGTCGCCTTTGACACGCAGATTATGGATTTGACGCCTCTGTGCGCTGACCCCGTGGATTTACTCTTTGGTTTTCAGATGGGCGGCGGCACGGATATCGCTAAATCCATCGCCTACTGCCAGGGACTGATTGAATCTCCTGCTAAAACCTTGTTCTTCCTGATTTCCGATTTGGAAGAGGGCGGGAACCGTGCGGCACTGCTCCGGCGTATAGAAGAACTGAAGGCCTCCGGGGTGACTGTTATCGTCCTGCTTGCCATTGCTGACGGCGGTAAGCCTTTCTATGACGCACAGACTGCGCAGCGTATCGCCGACATGGATATTCCATGCTTTGCCTGCGCACCGGAACGTCTTCCTGAACTGTTGGAACGTGCGCTGACAGGACAGCTGAAAGGATTTTGAGTCCCTGCAAAGCACTTTTTGCTGCATCAGGAATACCTTCCGTTGACAAGCGTATATAAGGTAGTTCCGAAAAAGGGCCGCGCCTCGTGCGCAGCCCTTTCTATCTGTCTTCTTTATTATTTCATTTCCATGATTTCTTTTCCGTTCTCAATACTCCTTGCCGTCCTTTTTCCGGCGCTCCACACCATCCTTTTGTGCATCCAGTACAATATCGTTGACTGCTTTTAACACCTGCGCATACTGCAATGCATAATCGCCGGGCATTTCATTTAGCACATAATCAAGCGGACTCTTTAAGCCCTGCTTATCTAACTTTCCTAATACCAGATAGTCTGCTGACATCTCGCAGTTCGTACATATTTTGTAAATACTCTCTGCAGAAAGTCCCTTCTTTCCATTCTCCGCTTCTGCCAGAAACTGTGGAGACAGCCCTATCATTTCAGAAAACGCTTCTCTGTTTTTTCCAAGACTCTCCCGATACGCACGGATTCTTCCGCCAATTGCTATATTCAATTCCTTCGACATCCGTCCGCCCCTTTCCGTGGTAAATCTTTCCCTTTTTTATTATATCCATTTCCGGTTTATTCTACATAGTCTATTGATGAAATTCTACGCGATAGTATTAAATACAAGAGAATTTTTTAGAAAAACAAAGAAGAATTTCCCACATTTTGTATGTCCCTTTATGTCCCGCAAGCCCGCGGACCTTGAAAGGTGCTTCAAAAATGCGGGAACCCGGATACGTTCCTCTCTTGCAATTTTTCCCCGATTACGCTACAATGACAATACTACTTACTTTGGAGGCAGGCTATGAACGGTTCTTCTTTCGGGAATTATTTTAGAATAACGACATTCGGAGAGTCCCACGGTGCGGCACTCGGCGTCATTATCGACGGCTGTCCCGCAGGACTTCCCCTTTCATCAGATACTATCCAGACTTATCTGGACAGACGGCGCCCGGGGCAGAATATCTACTCCACCCCGCGTAAAGAAAATGACCTTGTAGAGCTTCTTTCCGGCACCTTTGAGGGCAGGACTACCGGCACGCCGGTTGCCCTTCTCATCCGGAACGAATCCCAGCGCTCCGCAGACTATTCGGAAATCGCCTCTTATTACCGTCCGGGACATGCAGACTTTACCTTTGACGCAAAGTACGGATTCAGGGACTACCGGGGAGGCGGACGCTCTTCGGGCAGAGAAACTGCCGCAAGGGTCGCTGCAGGTGCGGTTGCCTGCGCCCTGTTAGGCGAGCTTGGCATTACGGTCTGTGCTTACACAAAGTCCATCTCCGATACCGTCTGCTTCGGAACAGACGATTACCTTTCCGGGCGCTTTTCCTTGGAAGAGCTCATCTCCATGCGGGATAAAAGCCCGCTCAATATGCCGGATGCCGATGCCTCGGCCCTGGCGGAGCGCTTTCTGGATGAACTGCGCGGACAGCACAATTCCGCCGGCGGTACGATTGAGTGCGTCCTCCGCGGACTCCCGGCGGGTCTTGGCGATACTGTATTTGAAAAGTTCGATGCCAGACTCGCACATGCTATGCTCTCCATCGGCGCCGTAAAGGGCTTTGAAATCGGCTCCGGCTTTGGCGCTGCGCTCCTTACCGGTACAGAGCAAAACGATGCTTTTTATACGGACGAAACCGGTGCCGTAAAAAAGCGGACCAACCACGCCGGAGGGGTATTAGGCGGCATGACCGACGGCTCTGACGTTCTGTTCCGCGTTGCCGTAAAGCCGACCCCGTCTGTCGCTGCGCCGCAGGAGACCGTGAAAAAGGACGGCACCCCTTATACCGCAAGCATAACCGGACGCCATGACCCGGTTATCGTCCCGCGGGCGGTTGTCGTCGTAGAATGTATGGCGGCACTGACGGCAACCGACGCGCTTCTCGGAAATCTGGGAAGCCGGCTGGAGCATCTGAAAAAGCTCTACTCCTGACCTCCCCGCGGATGACAGGAACGCACACATAAAAAGGGGCTGCGCTTCGTGCGACAGCCCCTCGTTTCCATTATCTCTCATCTTAATGTAGAACAACTTTACAATCCTTCGTTTTTCCTTGCAAATATGCCAATAACCTGCCACGGCTGTAACTCCGGAATGTTAACATGCGTTGCTTGCAGCAACGGGCAGTTCCTTATACAATAGCGGTAACGACTGAAAGAAAGGAGGTTATCCCTATGTTAAACGAAAACATGAAAACAATCCGAAAATCAAAAGGACTTACGCAAGAAGAACTTGCTATCAAGCTGAATGTGGTACGGCAAACCATCTCGAAATGGGAGCAAGGATTGTCCGTTCCTGATTCCGATATGTTAATCTCCATATCAAAAGTGCTGGAAACGCCTGTAAGCACTTTGCTCGGGGAAACTATTACCATGCCGGAAGCTGATGACTTAAAAGCAATTTCCGAAAAACTGGAAATTATAAACCAGCAGCTTGCCCAAAGGAAAACCGCAAGAAGAAAACTGCTTCATTGGCTTTTGATCTCATTGTGTACGGTCATAGTAACAATTTCTGCGGTCTTAATCGCATTCAATAGTCCTTACTCCGGCTGGGATTATAATGACCCTGAAACCGCCGTTGCCGGAGCCGCTTTTCACGTATTTGAATGGCTATTTGTCAGATTAGCACCAATAATCCTGATAGGAGCAATCGTTGGAATCTTCCTGACACGGAAGAAGGTATAAAACTGCCTCTTTACGGCAGGAACGCGAGCCTCCGCTTGTAAGAAGGGGCTCGCGTTTTCTTATCCCTTTGTATTGATGTAATTCATCAGACCCTCGGCAGCAATAATCTTCTGCATGAACGGCGGAAATGCCTGCCCCTGATACGTCTTCCCGGACGTCACATCGGTAATTACGCCGGAATCAAAATCAATCTCCACGGTATCTCCTGCCTGGATTTCCTTTGCCGCCTGCGGACATTCGATAATCGGAAGCCCGATGTTGATGGCATTGCGGTAAAAAATGCGCGCAAACGTCTCTGCAATCACACAGCTTACACCGGCTACCTTAATGGCAATCGGCGCATGTTCCCTTGAAGAGCCGCAGCCGAAGTTCTTATTCGCCACCATGATATCGCCGCTCTTTACCTTAGTCACAAAGTCCTTGTCAATATCCTCCATGCAGTGCTTTGCCAGTTCCTTCGGGTCGGAGCTGTTTAAATATCTTGCCGGGATGATGACATCGGTATCTACATTATCGCCATACTTGTGTACTGTTCCATTCGCCTTCATCTTATTTTCCTCCATTTCTTCTTACAGACCAAGGTCAGCCGGCTCTGCAATCCTTCCGAGCACTGCGCTTGCCGCTGCCACCGCCGGGCTTGCAAGATACACCTCGGACTCTACATGCCCCATGCGCCCTACAAAGTTACGGTTTGTCGTCGATACTGCCCTCTCTCCGGCAGCCAGAATCCCCATATGTCCGCCAAGGCACGGTCCGCAGGTCGGCGTGCTGACTACGGCGCCTGCCATAACAAAGGTCTGAAGCAGTCCCTCCTCGATTGCCTGTAAGTAAATGCTCTGGGTCGCCGGGAAAACGATACAACGCATTCCCGGAGCCACATGACGCCCCTTTAAGACCTCCGCTGCCGCACGCAGGTCGGAAATACGTCCGTTTGTACAGGAGCCGATGACTACCTGGTCAATCCTTACCTCCCCGGACTCCTTTACGGTCTTTGTATTCTCCGGCAGGTGCGGGAACGCAACCGTAGGCTCCAGCTTATCTAACTCGATGACATAGGTCTCGTCATACTCTGCATCCGCGTCTGCTTCATAAACCTTGTACGGCTTTGCGGAATGCTCCTTCATATACGCTTCGGTCAGCTCATCCACCGGAAAAATACCGTTCTTTGCGCCTGCCTCGATTGCCATGTTCGCAATCGTAAAACGGTCGTCCATCGTAAGATGCTGTATGCCATCGCCCGTAAACTCCATCGACTTATACAATGCACCGTCCACGCCGATTTTCCCGATGATATGAAGAATAACGTCCTTGCCGCTCACCCATTTCTTCGGCTTTCCCTGCAGCACGAACCGGATTGCAGACGGAACCTTAAACCAAGCCTTCCCGGTAATCATCCCGGCGCCCATATCCGTACTGCCGACACCGGTGGAAAATGCGCCTAATGCGCCGTAGGTACAGGTATGGGAATCTGCGCCGATGCAGGTCTCCCCCGCCACAATCAGTCCCTTTTCTGGAAGCAGCGCGTGCTCGATTCCCATCTCGCCCACCTCGAAATAGTTCGTAATGTCATGCTGTTTTGCAAACTCCCTGACACACTTGCAATGCTCCGCGGACTTGATGTCCTTATTCGGCGTAAAATGATCCGGTACAAGCGCAATCTTATCCTTATCAAATACGGTCTTTTTATTTAAGCGCTCCACCTCGTGAATCGCTACCGGGCCCGTAATATCATTGGCAAGCACCAGGTCAAGGTCTGCCTCGATTAACTGCCCTGCGGTCACACTCTCCAGCCCCGCATGTGCCGCCAGAATTTTCTGTGTCATTGTCATTCCCATCGTAATTTCCTCCTTTTATGCCAGACGCTCTACAATCAAATCGCCCATTTCCTTCGTGCCGACGAGCTTTAAACCCTCGGACATAATGTCGCCGGTACGGTATCCTTCATTTAATACGGTATGAATTGCCGCCTCTATCGCATCCGCTTCCTTATCCAGGTCAAAGGAATAGCGTAACATCATTGCTGCGGAAAGAATCGTGGCAATCGGATTTGCCTTGTTCTGTCCCGCAATATCCGGCGCCGAACCATGGCTCGGCTCATAAAGTCCAAGCTTTCCTTCGCCGAGGCTCGCGGAAGACAACATCCCGATGGAGCCGGTCACCATACTTGCCTCATCAGAAAGAATATCGCCGAACATATTCTCCGTCAAAATCACGTCAAACTGCTTCGGGTCACGGACTAACTGCATCGCACAGTTATCTACCAGCATATCGGAAAGCTCCACGTCCGGATAGTCTGCTGCGGTCTCCTTGACCACCGCACGCCACAGGCGGGAGGAATCCAGCACATTTGCCTTATCTACGCTGCACACCTTCTTATTGCGCTTTCTGGCGATTTCAAAGCCCCATTTTGCAATACGGCGGATTTCATTTTCGTCATATACGAGCGTATCCGTCGCCCTGCGCACTCCGTTCACAGTTTCCGTATGACGCTCGCCGAAATACAGACCGCCGGTCAGCTCGCGCATTACCACAAAATCAAACCCTCCCTCGGTAATGTCCGGACGCAGCGGACAGGCTGCCGCCAGCTGCGGGAACAAAACAGCCGGACGGATATTAGCAAACAGGCCAAGCCCCTTGCGGATTGCCAGAAGCCCCGCCTCCGGACGGAGGTTCGGCGGCAGCTTATACCACGGAGAGGTATTCGTATCCCCGCCTACCGCGCCGAGCAGCACCGCATCGCTCTTCTTACAGGTTTCCAACGCCTCCTCGGTCAGCGGAACCCCGGTTGCATCAATCGAAGCTCCTCCCATCAGAACCTCCGTATAGGAAAACCTGTGTCCGTATTTCTTTCCTACTGCCTCCAGCACCTTCCTTGCCTCTGCTACGATTTCCGGTCCGATACCGTCTCCCGGAATTACTGCTATCCTATAATCCATAGTTATAGCTCTCCTTTCCTTTTCTGAACTTTTTCTCCATTGCTGTCTCCATTGCCAGCAGCATACTCTACTTGTTCAAGTGCACATTCCGCAAGCGTTTTGCTTCACAAAAGGGCCTTACTTTAGTGCGCCGACGCAGTAAAATATTTCCTATTGAAGCAAAAAATCTTCTGCTTTTTTCATTTTTCCCTTGTATTATAACACAGTCCTTGCTATAATTAAAATACATATTGTTAATATCTATTATAATTTTTAGTTATATGAAGGAGGCATCATGGAATTTGAGTCCACCTTGTCCTCCTACCGCATTTTTAACGCAGTTGCAGAAGCAGGAAATATTTCCAAAGCGGCAAAAGAGCTGTATATCAGCCAGCCCGCAATCAGCAAAGCAGTCAGCAAACTGGAGCAGAGCCTTTCCGTCAAGCTGTTTATCCGCAATTCGCGGGGCGTTAAACTGACGGAGGAGGGTGCCCTGCTTTATGAGTACACCTGCTCTGCTTTTGAGTCCCTGCGGCGGGGCGAGGAAAGCATCCGCAAGATTCACTCACTTGGCATCGGGCACATAAAAATCGGTGTAAGCACTACCCTTTGCAAGTACCTGCTGCTTCCGTATCTGCAAAGCTTCATTCATGCTTACCCCCATATCAAAGTTACAATCGAATGCCGTTCTACCTTCGAAACGCTGGCACAGTTAGAGGAAGGGAAACTTGATATCGGATTAATCGGGAAGCCGTCCCAGACAAAAAGCATCGACTTTTTTGCCTTGAAAAAGATTCAGGACACCTTTGTCGCAAGCCCGGCATATTTAGAGAATCTAGGCGAGCGGGAGCCTTCCGTTTCTAATACGCCGCGTGCGCTGTTTGAGCAGGCAAACCTGATGCTTTTAGACGCAAAGAACATTACAAGACTTTATATTGAAGACTATTTTACAAAGTACAATATCCGTACCGGGCAGATTCTGGAGGTCAGCAATATGGACCTGCTGATTGAGTTTGCAAAAATCGGACTGGGCATCGGCTGTGTAATCCGTGAATTTGTGGAACAGGAGCTCTCAGACGGCACCTTACAGGAGCTTCCGCCCGTCCACAGCCTTGCCAGGCGTACCGTAGGTTTTGCCTACAACAAAAACGCGGCACAGAACGATTCCGTAAAACGTTTTATTGACTTCTACAAGGGAGAGACACCATTATGATAAAAGAAACAAATCACAACAGAAAGCACCCTCTGCGTCGGTTGCGCCGCAGAGTCCGACGGTTCGTCTACCGTATTCTGGTTGCCATTTACGAAGGGGAACTCCGTATTTCTCTCTTTGGCATCGCCTGTACGCTGTTTTGCCTGTTATTATTGACCGGCTGCTTTCTCCCGGTCAGGGAGGTCAGGGAAGCTCCTACCCCTGCTTCGGTTCTCGGCAGTGAGCTCACCCACGCCCTGCGTTCTGCAGGCCGTCCGGACTTAGATGCAGACATTACCCTGCTGCTAGTTCCGGACTTAGAGAAGGACGACGCACTTTCTTCCCTGCTTGACTCCTCGCTTTACGGCTTCTATCTGTCCGGGAAAGAGATTTCCTACCTTCCGGAATACTACGCTTCTCTTTCCGATGTATTCGATGCAGGTACGCCTTATATCGGCGGTCTCTCCTTTTCCTATAACCCGCACCGTTTTCTGTACAACCGGGCAACGGATATCGCACTGTTAGGTGAAAACGGAACCTTCTCCACCCTATCCGACGATGAGCTGTACTATGTCATCGGAAATGATTCCGTTTTTACTATGTTCCACTATCTTTCCAGACAGACCTTCCGTCTTTTGGATATCCAGCCGAAAAACGCGGCAGGCGTGTCGGTTTCGGACTATTCGGAACAGCTTTTAAGGGGGCACAACGGCAGCTGCACATTCTATGACATTTACCGTAACTACCTTCTTAACAGCAAAGATACCGGTCATATCCAGAATGCCAGCGAAAGCTTCCTTTGCGATTCAAGGAATACGTTCGTACTGCTCTCACAGTTAAACATCGCCGGTTACTTTATTCTTGGAAGCCTTTTTGTGCTGTTTGTGCTGATGCTCTATATCCGCCCACGGCTGCATCGTATCCGCATCTGGTTCCGCATTTTCCTGATCCGGCGCAAAAAGCGCGGCAAATCTACCCTGCGCAGCAGGATTGTTACTGCCCGTTCCTCCAGAAAGCATGCCGCCTGACCGCTCTGAAACAGGCTGTCCGGTAACTACCGGAAAATACACTCTGATTTTTTTCAAAAAAAGGTTGACAAACGCTTTTTTATAAGGTATACTACTCCTTGCTTGAAGAAAGCAGAGTTACTTTGCACGAGTGGCTCAGTGGTGGAGTATCGCCTTGCCAAGGCGAGGGTCGCGGGTTCGAATCCCGTCTCGTGCTTGATAAAAAGAAAGAGCGGTATGTTATACTGCTCTTTCTTTTTATTCGAGCCCCGATTCGGGGCTCGAGTTCGAATCTTCTTCGCTTCGCTCCGGTCCGCCCAGAACCGAGGTCCCCCGGACCTCGTGGGCCGTCTCGTGCTCTAACCCCTTCTTAACATTGGCTTAACATCTCATACCCATGAACAAAAGGAGGTTACAAAATGAAACGAAAAGCAATCTACGGGCTATTTTGCCTTATTCTGACGCTGGCATGTGCTGCCTGCCTTTCTCCTTCTTCTTCTGCAGATGACGGTAAGACCCCACAGCCAAACAAGGCTCTCCCACAGCAGACAAAGCTTCTCCTGCAGGAGGCAGGTTTTGATATTGAATATACAGGAAGTTCCATTAAAATTGAAAACTTTGAGAACGGGAAAAATGGCTGGCATTTTGCAGAAAGCTCCTCTGCTGGTCCTTCTGATTTATATCCTTCTACTGGAGGAATCAGCAAAAAGGAACTGGAAGGCTATATTAAGAAAATCGAATCAGGAACTCTGCCGGCGCTCTCTGAACTGGAGGACCCGGAAGCCTACTTAAGAAAGGAACTGAAAGACTACTTAAGAGAACAACTGGTAAATTATTCAGACTCATCCGAATGGGAAACCGGTGACATAACGCTTATGTTTATCGATAAGGACGGAATACGGTATACGCTATCCGACCAATTTCTGGCGATACCGGAATAACCTTTGCCGCCGCCCAAAACACACATTGCACACATTTTTCTGCTAAGATGGACAAAGCAGCAGACGCGCAAACGATTTTATCAGATTATGGAGGCTTTTATGAAAAAGAAATCACTTTTCCTGCTCACCCTCTTTGTCCTGCTCTTTTCCTTGGCAGCATGCAAAAAAGACGAGGTAGATAAAAAGGGCGATGCGGCAGACGACACATCTCTTCTTACCAATACCTCGGAGGGACTTCTTTCCGGTGAGTACAAGGTAGAAATCGAAGTAACGGATTATGGCACAATTGCCCTGACCCTGGATGCCGATACAGCTCCAGCGACGGTTACCAATTTCGTAAACCTTGTAAAGGAAGGCTTTTACGACGGTCTGACCTTCCACCGCGTTTACAGCGGCTTTATGATACAGGGCGGCGACCCGGAAGGCAATGGCAGCGGCAACGCAAAGCGCAACGTCCAGGGCGAGTTTTCTGAAAACGGCATTGAAAACAATCTCTCCCACACGCGTGGCGTTATTTCTATGGCACGCGCCAACCCTTATGACAGTGCAAGCTGCCAGTTCTTTATCGTACACGAGGACTCTGACTTTCTGGACGGGAAATATGCAGCGTTTGGTGTCGTAACCGACGGCATGGATATCGTAGATGCTATCTGCGAAAACACACCGGTCATCGACTCCGACGGTACGGTCTCCGCAGAAAACCAGCCGGTAATCAAAGAAATCCGTATGGTAGAATAATCACCCCTTCTTTTGCTTCTTCTTGCCCTTCGGGGCAAGAAGGTCATAGCTTTCCGCTATCATCCGCTTTATCTCCGCTTCCGGCACGGTACCATCAAGCAGGATTGTATTCCAGTGCTCCTTGTTCTGATGATACCCAGGAAGCACGGAAGGATACGTCATCCTGAAAAAATCCCGCCACTCCGGATTCACTTTTACATTGACACACATGATCCCATTACGCTCATACGTCCATGCAAATGCCTTTTTATTTTTCCTGCAGCGAAGCAGCACCCAGTTTGCATCATGGAACGGCGTATCGACATAGACCTCTGGAAACGACAGTCCGTAGGCAAGCACTTCCTCCCGTTTTGTCATAAACCTTTCCTCCTTAAACAAACAATTTATCCGCAGAATGTCTTCATTTCCCTGCCAAAAGTCCCCTGCGCCGCAAAAGAATGAGCCGCTTTTCTGCCGGACACACTACCTGTGACAACCCTTCAGAAAGGTGGTGTATTTTTTTGTCACAGAACACAACAACGCAGGAAAAAAAGGGCGATAAGCTGCAAATACCGGTATCTCAGAAAACCAGCCGGAAGGCAACTCCGGCAGCCGATGATTTTCCGGACCTGGACACCATGAACGTCAGCTCTGCCACAGAGCTGACCGGAATGATGTATCATCCGCCGGCAAACGATGCGGAGCTGGAATCCTACCATGA
Organism: uncultured Lachnospiraceae bacterium; assembly: GCA_910577175.1. Classification (GTDB taxonomy): domain Bacteria; phylum Bacillota; class Clostridia; order Lachnospirales; family Lachnospiraceae; genus SIG307. Next base: position 68,890 of record CAJTLU010000014.1, read on the forward strand.
GCTGTATGATATGGAGTATGAATTTGCCGCAAACGGCACTAACCGCAACCCAAAAACAAAATAACGCTTCCTCAGCCTGCCTCTGCAGACAGACGGCAAAAGCGAAAGAAAACTGCCCCCGGAGCAAAACATTTTCAAAAAATGCTTGTCCGGGGGCAGCTTATTCACTTCCGCAAATCCTGCGGCACTATGCCTGGATTCACCTTATCTGTTTAAAATTAACTTTGTCAGCTCCACCGGCTCTACAATCTTTCCATCCTTGTAAACGCGCATATTGCCGGAAGCAATCTCATCAATCAGAATTACCTCGTTGTTATTGTAACCGAACTCAAACTTAATATCCCAAAGGTCAAGACCGATTGACTTTAAATCATCTGCAACAATCTTCGTAATCTTTAAGGTCTGCTCCTTCATGCTTGCAAACATCTCCGGCGTCATAATACCGAGCGCAGCAAGCCCCTCGGACGTCACGAGCGGGTCACCTAAAGCGTCATTCTTAAAGGTACACTCGACATAGCCGCCCTCAAGAACAGTGCCATCCTTCATATACTCTCCATATCTGCGGATAAAGCTGCCGGTAGCAACCAGACGGCAGATAACCTCAAGACCATGTCCGAACACCGTCGCAGGAAGCACCTCCATCGTAGCATTGTCAACATCCGCGCTTACATAATGCGTCTTGATGCCTGCCTTCTTTAACAGCTCAAAGTAATGTACCGAGGTCTGGAGATTTGCCTTGCCGATACCCTCAATCGTCAGACCGACGCTGTTCTCACCCGGGTCAAATACGCCGTCCTTCCCGGTACAGTCATCCTTAAACTTCAACATCACGTTTCCATTGTCTAAGCTGAATACATCCTTTGTCTTACCTTCATAAATCTTCTTCATTTCCATGTCCTCCTGCGTTGGGAATCAAATTCTTCTCCATAATAAAAATACTATATCACAATTTTTTCCGGTTGACAATCTGTTTTTTCCTTGAGTTTCCGTATTTTTTATGCGCCTAATAATGATATTTTTTTCGCTTCAGGACAAGCAGCGCTGCCGTTACAAGCACCGCCATGACCTCTGCGGCAACAATGGAAAGCCAGATTCCGTCGATATCCCAGATACGTGGAAGTAAAAGCACTGCTGCAACCTGAAACACCATCGTACGCAAAAAAGAAATCAATGCGGATACCGGCCCGTTATTGAGCGCCGTAAAAAAGGAGGAACCATAAATCGAAATTCCAAAAAATAAAAACGAAAAGGAGAACAACACGAATCCCCTTAAGGTCAGCTCCATAAGCGCCTTATCATATCCGACAAAAAGCCTTGTCAGCGGATAAGCAAGACCCTCTCCCAGTGCAAACATTGCTACGGAGAAAATACTGATGATTCCGAGACTTTTTCTCAAAATACTTTTCAGCTCCGCATGGTTTTCCGCCCCGTAATGATACCCTGTTACCGGTGCGCTTCCCATCGAGTATCCGATGAAAACAGCGGCAAAAATCATACTGACATACATCAAAACGCCATAGGCGGCAACCCCGTTTTCCCCGGCGTAGCTCATCAGCTGCGCATTATAAAGAATCGCAACGAAGGAAAAGGAGATATTGGACAGCAGTTCCGAAACCCCGTTAAAGGAAGCATGTAACAGCGCCTTTCCGTCAAGCCTTGTCTTTCCAAGCCGCAGAAGACTCTCATTGCGCCGGAAAAAATAAAACAACGGGACAACGCCTCCGACTGCCTGACTGAACGCCGTCGCTGCCGCCGCACCGATAAGTCCCCAGCGGAGCACCGCAACAAACAGCGCATCTAACACAATATTTGTCACTCCTGCTGCAACGGTGACTACAAGTCCGTACTGAGGCTTCTCCGCAAGCGAAAAGAAGCTCTGGAACGCATATTGCAGCATAAAGGCAGGGAGCGCCAGCAAAATAATCCGCCCGTAAATAACGCAGTTTGTAAGCATTTCCCCTTCTGCCCCCAGTAAAACCGCAATCGGACGCAGAAACGCAATCCCCAACAGGGCAAATACCACACCACAGCCCAGAACCGTATAAACAATCAGTGAAAAAATCTCATTTGCCTTTTCCTTTTTGCCCTCTCCGAGCGTCTTGGCAATCAGTGCGCCTCCGCCCGCACCAAACATAAAACCTACCGAACCGATAATCATCAAAAACGGCATAATCAGATTCACCGCAGCAAAAGGCGTTTTCCCGGCAAAGTTTGAAACAAAAAACCCGTCAATCACACTGTATATCGATGTAAAAATCATCATCACAATTGACGGAAGCGTAAAACGCAACAGCTTTTTATAAGTAAAATGATCCGATAGCTGGATCTTCATTTTGCTCATCCTCCATTTCCTTATTCTCTCCGGTCAGCTCCTGAAAGTCCTGCCCTCTCCCTGAACTCTTCCAGATACCGCTTTGTCAGCCCGATATATAACTCCCGTTCCTCTCTTGTCCAGGAAGCAAAAATCTCATTTTCCAAACGGACGATACGGACAGCAGTAGCGTCTGCAAGCTCCCTCCCCTTAGCGGTAAGACGGACGGTCTTTTTCTTTGCATCGAGATGCTCCAGAACAACCGTCCCTTCCTTTTCTAACTTATGCAAAGAGGAATGTATCGTCTGCTTGCTCACGCCCGACAGCTTTATAATCTCATTCAGCGGACAACTCTCCCCGTTCACACAAATCGTATATAAAATCAGCATTGCACTGTCAGATAAGCCGAACCGGAGCGCCATTTCGTGATAAGCCGCGTCAATCTCCGCGGTAAGATGGTTAAATCTCCTGATATCCATCTCATCCATACGCATACCTCCTCTATCGTCTGAAATCAGACTATCCTATTATAGTATGAAATCAGACCAATGTCAATAGGTTTTCCTTATTCTCCGGTTTCCATATCCTTTAACCTTTCAATAAATTTCAGCATCTCCTGTTCCTGTTGCACTAGAAATGAGGCCCCGATTCCGGCTGCGACCTCTGTCCCTGCCTTACCCTCTTTGTCAATCTTCCTTTACGCTTCCGCTAGACACCAGACGTATTCCGTGATAGAATAGAATTATATCTTATGAACTGCCTCCCCTGCGGACGCAGTTTTCAAAACAAAACTGCTTTCTGTTGACAACGATATGTCCAATCAAGGAAGGCTATCATTACTACATATTAATTAAAGGACCCGGGTACTATGATGATGAAAAAAGAATGGAAGTATAAGGAATATTTTGGAACAAAGGAACTTTATGTCCGCATGGCAAAGATTGCCATTCCGGTCTCTTTGCAGTCCCTGATTACGGTCGGCATTAACCTGATGGATACCATTATGCTGAGCAGCATGGGCGACGACCAGCTTTCCGCCGCCTCCCTTGCGGGACAGTTTATCAACATCTTTATGATTTGCTGCATGGGCATCGGCATGGGTGCTTCTGTCCTGACCTCCAGGTTCTGGGGCATGCAGGATAAGCCTTCCCTAAAGAAAACCATTACGATTATGTTGCGCTTCTGCTTTATTTTTGCTACCGTCTTTACCGTGGCAACTATCTTCTGGCCGGACCTGATTATGCTGATTTACTCCGATGAGACAGAAATCATCCGGTATGGCGTCACCTACCTAAACTGGATGATTCCGACCTATTTGTGCATGGGACTGTCCCTGACCTGCACGATTGTGCTGCGTACCGTCGGGCAGGTGCGGATTCCGCTGTACTGCTCTATTTCGGCGTTTTTCGTAAACGTATTCTTTAACTGGGTGTTCATCTTCGGTAAGCTCGGCGCGCCACGTATGGAGATTGCAGGCGCCGCACTGGGCACCCTGATTGCGCGTGTATTTGAGCTTTGTTTTATCTGCGGCTACTTCTTCTTTATCGACAAGCGTATCCGCTATCGTCTGCGGGATATTACAATGCGGTGCAAGGACTTACTTGGCGAATACATCCGCATCAGCATCCCTGTTTTAATCAGCGATGCCCTTCTGGCGTTCGGCAACAACGCGGTGGCGATGGTCATGGGCAGAATCGGTAAGGCGTTCGTTGCAGCCAATTCCGTCACCGTCGTGGTGCAGCAGCTCAGTTCCGTACTGGTTCAAGGTATCTGTAATGCCAGCGGAATCATTACCGGCCATACGATGGGCGAGGGAGACTATGAAAAGGCACAGAAGCAGGGTTATGCTTTCCTTTGGATGGGCTTTGTCATCGGCTGCTTTGCGGCGCTTATTATCCTGTTGCTCCGGGACCCGATTATTGCCTACTACAAGGTTTCACCAGAGGCAAAGCTGATTGCAAAGGACTTAATGAACGCTATCCTGTTTATCGTCATTTTCCAGTCCATGAACTCCATTCTGACGAAGGGTGTTTTACGGGCAGGCGGTGATACGAAGTTCCTGATGGCAGGTGATATCCTGTTTCTATGGGTTGCCTCGGTTCCGCTCGGCGCCCTTGCAGGACTCGTCTTCCACTGGCCGTCCTTCTGGATTTATACCCTTTTAAAAATCGACCAGATTATCAAATGCGTCTGGTGCTTCTTCCGGCTCCGGAGCGGAAAATGGCTGAAAAAAATCAAAGGACAGGAATAAATCAAGTAAGACAGACGACCGTATTGGAAAGACCGGGAACCAGCTTATCCATACCACGATAAAGGAGCTCGTATGTACCGATTACTAATTATAGAAGATGACAAAGGAATTGCAGAAGCAATCAAGGTACAGGCAGAACTGTGGAACCTGGAAGTCCGCTGTATTGAAAATTTCCGGAATGTCATGGCAGAATTTTCGGAATTTAATCCCCATATTATCCTGCTGGATATCGCCCTGCCCTTTTTTAACGGCTACCACTGGTGTACCGAAATCCGCAAGGTATCAAAAGTTCCGGTGATTTTCATTTCCTCCGCCGCCGACAATATGAATCTGATTATGGCAATGAATCTCGGCGCGGATGATTTTATCGCAAAGCCCTTTGACCAGAGCGTGCTTATGGCTAAGCTTCAGGCGATGCTCCGCAGAACCTATGACTTTGCCTCTACCATTCCGGTACTGGAGCACCGCGGTGCTTTTCTCAATACCGGCGATGCCACGCTTACCTACGGAGATGAGAAAATTTCCCTTTCCAAAAACGAATTTCGCATTCTGCTGATTCTGATGCAGAATAAGGGAATTGTCGTAAGCCGGGAAAAGCTGATGGAGCAGCTTTGGAAAACGGACAGCTTTGTAGACGAAAACACCCTGTCGGTCAATGTGAACCGGCTCCGCAGGCGTCTCGATGCGGCGGGACTCGAAGGGTTCATTACGACCCGCTTTGGCGCAGGCTATCTCATTGAGAATTGAGGTGAATATACTTTGAAGCTATTTGCAGACTATCTCAGACAAAAATGGCGCTTACTGGCTGCAGGCGCTGTTTTTCTCTTTATCTTCCTCGTATCCTTTCTCCTGTACCACCTTCCGGTAAAGGCAGTGCTTTATCCTGCCGCGCTCTGCGTACTGCCTGGTCTTTTGTTTCTGTTTTCCGGTTTTTTTCATACGAGGAAAAAGCACGCGCTGCTGCAGAACGTGCGCAGTTATACCGATGTCTCTGCTTCTCTCTTCCCACCGCCGGAAGGTATCGAAGAAAAGGATTATCAGCAGATTCTTTATCGGATTTGTGAAGAATATGGCAGATATCGTACCGATACTAACCTCCGCCGCTCGGATCTGACGGACTACTATACCGTCTGGGTCCACCAGATTAAAACCCCGATTGCTTCCATGCGGCTTCATCTGCAAAACGAAGATTCCTTTCTTTCCCGCAACCTTTCTGCCGACCTTTTCCGTATCGAGCAGTATGTGGAAATGGTACTCACCTTTCTCCGGCTGGATTCCGGAAGCACCGACTACGTCATTCAGGAGTATAATCTGGATTCCATCGTAAGAGAGACTATAAAAAAGTTTGCCGGGGAGTTTATCTGCCGTAAGCTGAATCTGGTTTATGAGCCACTCCGTGTGATGGTTCTCACCGACGAAAAATGGCTTTCCTTCGTTATCGGGCAGCTTGTTTCCAATGCTCTGAAATATACTCCTTCCGGCAGTATTACCATTACGCTTCTGCCGGATAAAAAGCTTTGCATCCGCGATACCGGAATCGGCATCGCACCGGAAGACCTTCCCCGTATCTTTGAGAACGGCTATACCGGATATAATGGCCGCCTTGATAAAAAGGCAACCGGTCTCGGTTTGTACCTGTGCAAACGTATCTGTACCAACCTGGGACATACGATTACCGCAGAATCTGTGCCCGATGAAGGCACCGCAATTACCATCGGTCTCGAACATCCTAAGCTTGAGGTCGAATAATTTCTTACAAAAGTGTTAGATTGTAAAGGGGATTTGTAAGCCGATTGCATGGCAATACCAATCCCCTTTTTGCTACAATGGGGACAGAAATTCCAAAGGAGGATTTTTGTGATGAATATTTTAAATGTGAGCGGAGTGCAGAAAATCTATACCACCCGCTTTGGCGGAAATAAGGTGGAAGCATTAAAAAGCGTTTCCTTTGACGTAGAGCAGGGAGAATATGTTGCCATTATGGGCGAATCCGGCTCCGGCAAGACGACCCTGCTAAATATTCTTGCCGCGCTCGACAAACCGACAGCCGGCAGCGTTTTGCTTGACGGAAACGACCTCTCCGGGATAAAAGATTCCCATGCCGCAGCATTCCGCCGCGATAACCTCGGATTTGTTTTTCAGGACTTTAACCTCTTAGATACTTTTACGATTGAGGATAACATTTACCTGCCTCTCGTACTGACCGGACGTCCTTATTCCGAAATGCGGGAACGGCTCACACCTGTTGCAGCGCAGCTTGGCATTACTGGACTCTTAAAAAAGTACCCTTATGAGGTTTCCGGCGGCCAGAAGCAGCGTGCTGCCGTTGCAAGGGCACTGATTACCGGCCCGAAGCTGATTCTAGCCGACGAACCGACTGGCGCCCTTGACTCTAAGTCAACCGATGAACTGCTCCGTCTGTTTGCGGAAATTAACAAGACCGGCCAGACGATTCTGATGGTAACGCACTCGGTCAAAGCCGCAAGCCATGCAGGGCGGGTCCTGTTTATTAAAGACGGCGAGGTATTCCATCAGATTTACCGTGGAACTCACACCGGAGAACAGCTCTATCAGATGATTTCCGATACGCTTACTATACTCGCGACAGGTGGTGAAAAACAATGAAAGCAGGCTTTTATCCGAAACTGGCTGCCGAAGGCATCCGAAAAAACAAGCAGCTCTATCTCCCCTACCTCCTGACCGGAAGCGTCATGGTAATGATGTATTACATCCTATCCTTTTTATCGGCGTCGGAGCTGCTGGAGTATCTAAAGGGCGGCGGAATCCTTCGCACATTGCTGCCGCTTGCCAGCGGTGTAATTGCTGTTTTTTCGCTGATTTTCATTTTTTACAGCAACTCCTTTTTGCTTCGCAAACGGAGCCGGGAGTTTGGTCTTTATAATATTCTCGGTATGGATAAGAGGAATCTCGGACGCATTATGCTTTGGGAAAATCTGATTGTCACTACGGTTTCCGTCGCTGGCGGTCTGATACTTGGCATTTCTCTCTCCAAGCTTGCAGAGCTTGGCATGCTGAACCTTTTAAATGAAGAAATCAACGACAGCTTCCAGATTGATATGGGTTCCGCAAGAAAAACAGCGCTCCTTTTTGCCGGAATTTATTTGATTATCCTGATAAACTCTGTGGTTAAGGTCTGTCGCAGCAGTTCGTTAGAGCTTCTGCACAGCACAAATACAGGCGAAAAGCCGCCGAAGGCTGCCTGGCTGCCTGCAGTATCCGGCGTACTGCTTCTTGCCATTGCCTATTCGATTGCCCTATCCGTCGAACAGCCCTTGGAGGCGCTTTACAAGTTTTTCATTGCAGTGGTTCTGGTAATCCTTGCGACTTATCTGTGCTTCATCTCCGCCTCGGTTGCCTTCTGCCTCCTTTTGCAGAGGAATAAACGGTATTACTATAAGCCAAACCACTTTATCTCCGTATCCTCTATGGTATACCGGATGAAACGAAACGGCGCCGGACTTGCCTCCATTTGTATTTTAATTACGATGGTTCTCGTTATGATTTCTTCCGTCTTCAGCCTGTATACCGGTGCAGAGGATAACATTGCAACCATGTATCCGTCCGATATTATGTTTCAATGCCTGATACCGCAAAAGGAAGACTTTAACGAAGAAACCTTTTTACAAATACGCCGCTCTATCACGGAAAAAGTACCAGAACAGGAAAATGTAGTGGAATACGGCTTCGGCGAAGTACTTGGCGTACTTACGGAAAATGGTTTTTCTGCCAATGAAAATGTATACCAATCTGGCATTAACCCCTTTAAAAACGTCGGAGAACTGCAGCTGTTGTCTTTGGACGATTACAACCGTATTGCAGGAACTGATATAAGACTAGAAAAGGACGAATGCCTTCTGTTCAGCCAGCAGGCAGGCCTGATTGGCAAAACCTTTACACTGGAAGGAAGCGCTCCCTTCAAAGTGAAAACAGTGGCGGAACCGCCACAAAGGTTTTTCAGCCAGGCTTCTACTTCCCTTATCCCTCTCCTTCTCTTTGTGACACCGGATTTTGATACAACCGCCGCTCTCTGGCCTGATTCCACAGATTCCGGAGAAGAGACCGAAAATGGAACGCCGTTACAGTTTTACCTGACCTACAATTTTGATATGAATACGGATATCCAGACAAAGATAGAGGCTTATGAACTGCTCCACAAAGAAATAGATGATATTGTTCCAAAGGGAGAAAACGAGAGCTACAGCTACCGTCTTAATAGCAGGGAAATTGCAAGGACTGATTTTTATGCCTTATATGGAGGACTGTTTTTCATCGGTGTCCTGTTAAGCTTTATTTTTCTCTTTTCTGCTGTCCTGATTATTTACTACAAGCAGATCTCCGAAGGCTTTGAGGACCAGAACCGCTTTGAAATCATGCAAAAGGTAGGTATGACGAAAAAGGAAATCCGGAAATCCATTAACTCACAGGTGCTTACGGTCTTTTTCACCCCTCTTCTTCTTGCCGGTATTCACCTTGCATTTGCCTTTCCGGTTATCTGGAAGCTGTTGCAGCTGTTTTACTTAAGCAACCTCCGGCTGATGATACTTGTCACCGTCGTATGCTTCCTTATCATCGGCGCATTTTATACGCTGGTATACAAAATTACTTCCAATGCCTACTTCACGATTGTCAGCGGAAGAAAGGCATAAAACGGAAACAGAGCTATTTATATCCTATAAAAAGGAGCCTGCTGCCTTGTTTGGGACAGATACAAACACAGGACAGCGGGCTCCTTCTTTACCATCAGGCAGATACCCTGAGCTTACGGCTCCTGATTTTGCATGCAATTGTATACTTTTATTCCTCTATTCCAGAATAGCTATATTGAAATATTGCCGCTTCCCTTATTCGTTCCATAGCTGATTTATCTACTGCATCTAACGGTTTGATTTGGTTTCCATTTGTCAAAGCATAGCATTCGTACCATCTGCCACCATCTTCCATCATACAGGTCTCGGCTAATTAGAGGGAATCAAAAGAGGAAAGCACAATCCAGACGGAACCGTCGATACTGTCAAGAAATATTTGTGAGTTATTTACAGGGGAACTGGCTGGAACAGGCCGGATTTTCGGCAGGAGATAAAATCACCGTGAAATGCCAGCAAGGGCAGCTTATTATCACAAAAGACGGAACAGGGGAAAACTCAGAGGAATCGTATCCTTTACTTTAAAATGATTTTTTTGTAAAGTCTATTCCCTCTGAAAAGTGATTGTGATATAATGGAGTCCTCGACAAATCAGAATTTATTGGAGGATTTTATATGGAACATATAATAATTAGGCAGGAAGAAGAAAAGGATTACCGAAAAGTAGAAGAAATAACAAGAGCAGCATTTAATTATCCCGAGAGAATACTGCGTGGTAAAATTGGTTGTCCTTATGAACACTGGATGGTTCATGAGTTAAGGCACCGTGATGGCATTATTGAATTGAGTTTAATTGCTCAATTAGAAAACGGAACGATAGTTGGACATATTATTTGCAGTAAAGCAGTTGTTAAAAAGGAAGGCTATATACTTCCTGTCCTTAATTTTGGCCCCTTGAGCGTGCTTCCTGAATATCAGCGTCAAGGCGTTGGTCAAGCCCTTGTTCGTACAATGATAGAGAAAGCCCAAAAGCTTGACTACGGTGCTATTCTATTTTTTGGAAGGCCGGAATACTATCCACAGTTTGGTTTTAAAGAGGCAGTCGTTTATGGCATATCCGATGCTGAAGGCTATAATTACCCTGCCTTTATGGCCATGGAATTAAAAGAAGGATATCTAAAGGATGTTCGTGGCGGAAGGTTTTTTGAGTCGGATATATATAATGACGAACTTAACCGTGAAACCGTAATGGAATTTGATAAAAATTTTTAATAAACGACAAAATTGCGGTTTGTGTACCTAAAAATTGAATCAAAGTTACCCAAAATGCCGTTGCATGGACAAAACCCAAGCAACGGTATTTCCTTATCTCCGCTTCATCCGGCTCAACGGTGAATCCTTATATGCCGGAGTTTTCTTCATAACATTTTTCAGAGCCATGCGCTCCTGCTTCGACAGCTTCTCATACCGGATTTGTAGTTGCGTACACATCAGGGCGGTTGTTGATACGCCCGCTTTTTAACAGTTCCACCATATCATCACTTAAATGCAATTTCGTAAGTTCTGTATTTGGAGGGTTCCTGTTTTCCGTCAGGCAAAGTATGTAGTCCGCAGATACCTTATAGAACTTTGCCAGTTCCACAAGGCACACGTTTACTCCATTTACGGCACAGACTCCCGTCATTTGACGCAGGATATCCGCGTACGAAAAATTAGGATTCCGGACCTGCTTTTATAATATCCTTATGTTTCACTTTGATTTTTCTTTTTTATATCGCAATTTTTCCATAACTGTGATATAATTCAAAAGAAATAAAAAGGAGGAAACAAGATGGGTTTATTTTCAAAAAAGCCGCAGCTGCCTGATTATGACAAAGAAGACTGCGAAGCAAAGAAAAAGAGAATGAGGGAAATTTTTAATGAAACGGTAGAGGACGGGGATTCTTATGAAATTCTATACGCGTATATGACCAGCTCCAAGTTTGAACACGGCTGGTTTTTTGATACGAATACAACGTCCTTCTACGATTATATCGTCGGCTACCGGGACAGTGACTTTGACGTCATATTAATCCAGATAGACCCCGAATTAAAGGAACATACGGACGCCTGGCACATCGATATGGATAAGATTGTCAACGTCTCTTACGACCCGAAAATCTATCAAGTGTGCTTTAAATATGAGAAAGGCAGCCGGGATTACGGAGAGCTTCTAAAGATAAAGGGGTCGGACAGAAAAACAATGTACGGACCAAAAAATATCTATCAGCCGGAGGAGCGGGAAAAGTTTCTGGATTTTGCCGAGGCGTTCCGCGCTACCTTGGAGCAAAAGGGCTATAAGCTAGATAAGTGGAAACGATAATTATTTTATCAGGAGGGGGGTTATGCGAACAATTATTACAATACAACATACACAATCCGTTCATCACACAAATGGAATGGTCGGTTCCTGGACCGACTGGGAGTTATCCGAGCTGGGTGTCGCACAGGCAGATAAAATAGGCGAGCACCTGAAAGATGAACTGGCCGGGAAGCAATTTGTTCTGTATTCGTCCGATTTACTGCGTGCAAAGCAGACAGCAGAAAACGTAGGCAGGCATTTAGGTCTTTCTCCGATATTAAGAACCGAATTAAGAGAACGAAACCTCGGAAAATGCTGCGGGAAATCGGTGCAATGGCTTCGTGAAAATATGGAACAGCAGGAAGTAACCATCGACGACAGAATGTTTTCCGACGCCGAGAGCCGCAGTTAGACATCGACGTAATCAACACTTGTGAACTCTGGGGGCTGCCAGGCGGAGTTTCCTACATGTTTGAAAACAACGAAGGAAAACGGTTCATCAAACGAATGAGCGATATGTCCTATCTAAAGTAAGAAAAAAGGGGGCTGCTGCAGAAAACGCAGCGGCCCCGGGCGTGGCGACGGCTTACAAGCAGTCAGAATATCTGCCTGACTGTAACGGGAATCCGGTTGTCGTATGTTTGCATTTGTCCGAAGGACCGCGTTTTTAGCGAAACCGGAATCACCTCTTAGTACCCGCTTAGGCGCGAGGACGCACCCGAGCGGCTTAGCGGTACTTGGAGGAAGTCCGGCGAAGCGTCGCGCATGCAAACATACGACAACCGGATTCCCGTTACAGGAAAAGATACTCCCCGCTTGTAAGCCGGGGCTGCGCTTTCTGCGGCAGCCCCTCTTTTTTCTTAGTGATGGAACAGCCGGATTCCGGTAAAGCACATCACCATATCATGCTTATCTGCTGCCTCTATCACAAGGTCGTCCCTTACGGAACCGCCCGGCTCCGCAATGTACTTCACACCGCTGCGGCAGGCACGTTCGATGTTATCGGAGAACGGGAAGAACGCGTCAGAGCCAAGCGCTACATCGGTCAGCGTATCCAGCCATGCACGCTTTTCCTCTCTTGTAAATACCTCCGGCTTTGTCCGGAAGATATTCTCCCATGCGCCGTCCGCCAGAACATCCATATAGTCCTCGCCAATATACAGGTCAATCGCATTATCACGGTCTGCCCTGCCGATTTTATCTAAGAACGGCAGATTTAATACTTTCGGGTTCTGCCGCAGATACCAGTTGTCTGCCTTACTTCCTGCAAGTCTGGTACAGTGGATTCTGGACTGCTGCCCTGCACCGATGCCGATTGCCTGACCGCCCTTTACATAGCACACGGAGTTTGACTGCGTGTACTTTAAGGTAATCAGGGAAATAATCAGGTCGATGCGCGCTGCCTCCGGCAGATTCTGATTCTTTGTTACGAAATTGGAAAGAAGCGCATCGTCTACCTTTAACTCGTTTCTGCCCTGCTCGAAGGTAATTCCGTATACCTCCTTACGCTCTAACGGTTCCGGAACGTAAGCCGGGTCAATTTCAATTACGTTATATGCCCCCTTCTTTTTTTCCTTTAACAGAGCAAGCGCTTCCGGCGTATACCCCGGCGCAATCACACCGTCGGATACCTCCCGCTTGATGATGCGCGCAGTACATTCGTCGCAGACATCGGAAAGCGCGATGAAGTCCCCGAACGAAGACATACGGTCCGCGCCTCTTGCCCTTGCATATGCGCTTGCAAGCGGGGTAAGCTCGCCCATATCGTCTACCCAGTAAATCTTTCTCTCTACCTCTGTCAGCGGAAGCCCGACTGCGGCTCCTGCCGGAGATACATGCTTAAACGAAGTCGCTGCCGGAAGCCCCGTCGCCTTTTTCAACTCGCTTACCAGCTGCCAGCCATTAAATGCATCCAGAAAATTGATATAGCCCGGTCTGCCGTTCAACACGGTCACAGGCAGCTCCTTTCCATTCTCCATGTAGATTCTGGAAGGCTTCTGGTTCGGATTACATCCGTACTTTAATTCGATTTCTTTCATAGCTTGCGATTCCTCTCTTACTACTTATTTTTATTTATAATCCTAGTCTCATAGCTGCCGGCTGCAATATCAATATAGCGCACAAACAGGGAAACCTTATTTTCCTCATTTAAGCTCTCCCAGAGGAGCTTGGTATACGCGTCGATGTCATCTGCTGTATTGACAAGCTTCGGCTCCCCTTCAAAGCTCGGAAGCGGATTGCCGTCTCCCATATAAGTATGAATAAAATGTCCCTCTCCTGCCTTCGGATTCTTGTAAGCAAATGTATAACGGTTACAGCCGTCCGGGTCACCGTTATTGCTCTTTAAAATAGACATTGCATAATGAAATGTTCCCGCTTCTATATGTAAGATGCCGGAAATACGAGGGGTATAATTCGGCGCATCCGGCTCAAACTCCCTGGTACGGAGCGCCTGTTCAAAGGTCTGCTGCTTGTCCATCAGCTCGTAAATCGTGTCCGTCTGGTCTCCATTGGTTACAATCGTCTTATTTCCAAGCACACGCACCGGCGCATAGATAATCAGACTCGGGTCACTCAGCTTTCCAGGGTCAAACGCCTCGGTCCGGATTCCTTCTCCTTCGGTCACAAAGACTCGGTTTCTGCTGTTTTCACTTCTTCCCATAATAAAGTAGGCGGCTACCGCATACTTTCCGTTCGGAGACTTCCCGATAATAATCCCTCTGCCCGGATAGGAATTGCCGCTTAACTCTCTCTGAATGGACTTCATTTCCATAATTACTGCCCCTTTCCTTGCCTTTTCGGCACTATATTATCAAAGCTACCTTTATCATACCATTTCTTTCCGTTTTCTACAATCAGGTTTTTCCAAGTTTCCGCATTTTTTAAAGAGTCTTAAATATCCCAGCAGCTTTATTTTGCATTTGTCCGAAGGACCGCGTTTTTCGTGGAACCGGAATCACCTGCATTCCTCCTTTTGCGGATTCCCTTTAAAATCTGCTCCCGGACCTTCCGCGCTTCCTCTTCGCTTGCTTCCGGCACGCCCTCGAAACGGTACTTTATTCCGAGTGCCTCGTATTTCTGGCGGCCCATCGTATGGTATGGCAGCACCTCCACTGCCTTCACGTTCAAAAAACCGCCGATATACTCGCCCAGCTGCAAAAGCTCTTCCGGGTCATCCGTATGTCCCGGCACCGCAACCCGGCGAATCCAGACCGGAACGTCCTTTTCCGCCAAAAACTCTAAAAAGGAAAAAATCGCTTCATTGGCATGCCCGGTCAGCTTCCGGTGCAGCCCGGAATCCATATGCTTTAAATCTAACAGCACCAGATCCGTCATGGAAAAAAGCTCTTCGTACTCCTCAAACGGCATACGGACACCATATCCCCTGATATCTTCATGGATACCGCTCTGCGCCATCTCCCACCCGGTCTCTGTCTTCCGGTACGGAAAGACAACGCCCGAGGTATCAAGGCAGGTGGAAATCCCCTCCTTTTTTGCCCTCCGGAACAAATCCATCAGAAAATCCGGCTGCCAGAGGGGTTCCCCTCCGGTAGCCGTGATTCCACCATTTCTATAATAGCTGCGGTTCCTGCGGAAGCGTTCTAAAAGCTCCTCCGCTTCCATTAACGTTCCTTGTCTCATTCCCCAGGTATCCGGGTTATGACAGTACGCACACCGCATCGGACAGCCCTGGAAAAAGATGACCATCCGTACTCCGGGACCGTCCACGGTCCCGAAGCTTTCTACCGAATGAATCCAGCCTTTCATCAAATCACCTCATGGAAGGTACGCGAAATCACCTCGTCCTGCTGTTCCTTTGTAAGCTTATTGAAGTTCACCGCATATCCCGATACCCTTACCGTAAGCTGCGGGTACTTCTCCGGATGTTTCTGTGCATCCAGAAGCATTTCACGGTTTAACACATTTACGTTCAAATGGTGTCCGCCCTGTTCCACATAGCCGTCTAACAGTGCCACCAGATTATCAATCTGCGCTGTATTTTTCATTATCAAAACTCCTTTCTATTCTGCCGTGCCGTAGTCCGGCTCCGCACTCTGTGTTACCGGATTACAGCAGCCTTCACAAAGCTCCACTGCCAAATCGCCGGAAATTACAATATTCTCTTTCCCAAGCGCGCCCGGAATGACCGTAAAGGTATTGGAAATTCCGTCCTGCGCATCCCGGAACGGGATTTTGGAAACGGAAGCTAACGAAGCAATCGCACCATGCTGGTCCCTTCCGTGCATCGGGTTCGCTCCCGGAGCAAACGGCTGTCCGGCTTTTCTTCCGTCCGGCGTCGCTCCCGTATTCTTTCCATATACCACATTGGACGTAATCGTAAGAATCGAAGTCGTAGCAATACCGCCGCGGTAGGTATGGTTTCCCTTGATATACTGCATAAAGGTATGCACAACCTCTCTTGCAATCTCATCCACACGGTCATCATCGTTCCCGTACTTCGGGAAATCTCCTTCTACCTCATAATCCACTGCAACCCCGTCCGCATCGCGGATGACCTTTACCTTCGCATATTTAATTGCGGAAAGGGAATCTGCAACAACAGAAAGCCCTGCAACGCCGGTTGCAAACCAGCGCGTCACCTTCTTATCATGCAGTGCCATCTGCAGCTTCTCATAGCAATACTTATCATGCATATAATGGATGATATTCAGCGTGTTTACATAAACGCGCGCAAGCCACTTCATCATTTCCTTATACTTATGCATTACCTCATCATAGTCCAGATACTCGGACGTAATCGGCCGGTACTCCGGCGCTACCTGCTTTTTTGTTACCTCGTCTATGCCGCCGTTGATGGCATAAAGGAGGCACTTGGCAAGATTCGCCCTTGCGCCGAAAAACTGCATTTCCTTTCCGATACGCATAGAGGAAACACAACATGCAATGGCGTAGTCGTCTCCGTGAGCGACACGCATCAAATCGTCATTCTCATACTGAATCGAGGAAGACTCAATAGAAAGTGCTGCACAATAGCGCTTAAACGCTAACGGAAGCCGTACTGACCAAAGCACAGTCATATTAGGCTCCGGCGCCGGACCAAGATTCTGCAGCGTATGCAGATAACGGAACGACATCTTCGTTACAAGCGGTCTTCCGTCAATACCGATTCCGCCAACCGACTCCGTCACCCAGGTCGGGTCGCCGGAAAACAGCGCGTTATACTCCGGCGTCCTCGCAAACTTTACGAGACGCAGCTTCATAATAAAGTGGTCAACAAACTCCTGGATTTCCTCTTCGGTAAAGCGTCCCTCCTTAAGGTCACGCTGTGCATAAATATCAAGGAACGTAGAGGTTCGTCCCAAAGACATTGCCGCGCCGTTCTGTTCCTTTATTGCGGCAAGATAGCCGAAATACATCCACTGGATTGCCTCCTGCACATTGCCCGCCGGTCTGCCGATATCAAACCCGTAAATCTCACCAAGCTTTTTCAAATCCTTTAAGGCACGGATTTGCTCCGAAAGCTCCTCACGGTCACGGATAACGTCCGAATACATAATGGTTCTTGTGGAATTTTTCTGGTCTTCCTTATCCTCAATCAGACGGTCCACTCCATACAGCGCCACACGTCTGTAATCCCCGATAATACGCCCTCTGCCGTAGGCATCCGGAAGTCCCGTAATAATATGGCTGGAACGGCATGCACGCATTTCGGGCGTATATGCATCGAATACGCCGGCGTTGTGCGTTTTCCGGTGTATCGTAAAAAACTCCTCTACCTGTGGATTTATCTCATATCCGTTATCGCTACACGCCTTAGCTGCCATACGGATTCCGCCATACGGCTGTAAGGAACGCTTAAACGGCTTGTCCGTCTGAAAACCTACGATTTTTTCTTTTTCTTTATCTAAATAGCCCGGGCCATGCGATGTAATCGTAGAAATTACCTCGGTGTCCATGTCCAGTACCCCGCCGGCCTCGCGTTCTTTTTGGGACAATTCTAAAACCTGCTGCCAAAGCGCTTCGGTTGCTGCCGTCGGACCTGTCAGAAAGGATTCATCTCCTTCATAAAAACTAAAATTTTTCTGAATGAAGTCTCTTGTGTTAATCTCCTGCTCCCAGACGCCTGATGTAAAGCCTCTCCATTCTTCCTGCATCGTCTGCTCTCCTTTCTCATGTTTGCTACACTTTGCGTTTCCGCCTTTTAAGACTACGAAAAAGTGCCAAAACGCAAGGTACTGCACTCCCTGCTTCCCTGACGCGACTCTACTATACTATATTTTAAAGCAAAATGCAATTGTTCCTCCGAAAACTATTTTTTCTTTCCAAGCAGCTCCGTCCGGATATAAGAAAAGGTTTTTTCTTCCCCTTCCTCGGCTAACATTACAAGCAGCTTTTCCAAAAGCGCCGCCGTTTCCGCATGCATCAGCTGTTTCCCTTCACCGCGTTTATAATAGGCAAGCGGGTCCCGCTGTGTATATTTTTCTTTGTTGTAGACCTTACTTGCGGCTACCCGGTCACAAAACATTTCCAGCACATACGCAAGAGGCATTTTCATACCCGTAAGCTCACACTCGGCATCCTGCTTATAATCAATCCAATACTCGTAATGGTGCTTATTCCGTCCCTTATGGTGCAGCCATGCCGTTGCCACTCCCTCAGACTGGCGCTGCACATTGTTCGGGCTGATATCTCCCCGGAAATATCTGACTCCTACAAAAAATTCACTGGGGGAATACTTTGACAAATCATGCAGCAGTCCCCGCCGGTACAGGCCGAGTCTGAAGCAATGCTTCATTACCATCCGTTTATGTTTATTGATTGTATGAAGATGTCCGAAAAAACGATACACTGCGTTTCCCATTCTAGTTTCCTCTCATTCGCATAAAATAATTCTCTGTTCTGAAAAATAATCTCGATAAAAGATATCTGCTTTTTATCGGACAGGAACAAAGTTCCTTTCTGATAAAAAATAATGCAGAATCTCCAAAATTATGATACAATAGCGGTAACAGCAACGACGTGGCACGGTATTTCCTACAAAACAAAACGTCAGGTAACAATGCAGAAAATAAAATAAGGAGGCACCTCTGTATGAACGCACAATACAGCTGCGACACCTGCAGCAATTACCGCTATGATGAAGACTATGAAGAATATGTCTGCATGGCAGGCGGCATGGACGAAGACGATTTCTCCCGGCTGGCGCAGGGAACGGTAAAAGCCTGTCCATATTACCGCTTTGATAATGAATATGATATTGTAAAAAAGCAGATGTAGCATAACCGTCTGCTTTTTCTCTTTTACTACTTATATTCACGCGCAAGCAACGCCGCACAGATTTCACTCTGAATCACAGGCTGGGACAATCCGCCTATGATTTTGCTAATCATTCTTTCCTTCCGCTGCAAATTCCCGTTTGCCAGACGATACTCCCGTATGATCCGCATCAGCTCATTCCTCCACAACAGACAAAGCTTCTCCTCTGTATTATCCTTTAACGCTACGCCCGCTCCCCGGACACATTCCATCACATAGACGCCCTCCGCGGACTCATACACCTCATAAATCCCCCAATGCTCCGGAACGGTCCGCAGCGCCTCCTCTATATGGTATGTGCCGGTGACAAGATAATTGGTATCAAAAAACTTTTCATAGTCCTGTATCTGCCTTGCCAGACGCTCGAAGGTATCCCTGTCGCTTTTGATTTCAAGTCCGGTCAGCTTTGTACGCGTTACTAAAAGCATATCTGCGCGGCTGTCTCCCATCGGAAACTCCTCCAGAATCCTTGTCTCTTCTCTGCTTCCGGAAAAGCTTCCATAAATCACCTTACGGATATCTTTATCGTTCAGTCTGTACTCTTCCATGACTCCGCTGTCACCGCCTTTTCTCCGATATGGTAATCATACCACACTTCCCTGTTCCCTGCAAGATGAAGCACTCCTTGAGATTCCGCATTTTTTAGCAATCCTGTAAAGTCCCCGAGACTGTGCAACAGCGTAATTTTGCATTTGTCCAAAGGACTTACGGTTAGTGGAACTGGAATCACCTTTTAGATGCTTTCCCGTGAGGACGCTGCCGGGCGGCTTAACAGCCGGTTTATTTCAAATTATGCTCCTTCCGGTATTCGGCAAGCAGTAAGTCCACGACTCTCCCATAGCTTTTCACGCCGTCCTCCTGCTTGTTGACTTTTAAGTAGGTATCATTTACCTTATCTGCAGCCTTGCTGATAACGGTGTCCTTGTACTGGTCCCAGTAAGCGCTGTTAGCACGGAGGTCGCGCACCATGCCCTCGTGGTAGCCTGCCCAGAGCTGTCCGTAAAGCTCTGCGTCCTGCGACGCCAGCGCATTCCCCGAATACACCAGGGCTAACATCGTGCCGCTGTACTGCAGCACCGGCGAGTCCGATGCCATGCAGGCAAGATAAGCAAGAAAGTTTGCCTCCTCTTCCTTCATAAATCCGTGCAGATGTCCGAGTTCATGCGTCATCGTCGCGCCACGGGAATAATCCGGAATATCGATATTTACGTTTGCCTCCATCGTCCAGCAGGTAAACACCCCGGTAAGCTCCATCGCAGAATATACTTTGGAAAAACAGATTCCCTTCGGCGCCGGATAAAGCCCCTTCAAAACCGGCAGCTCCGCGGAAAGCGCCTCATACCCCTCTTTTGCAAGCCTGCCCAGCTCCCGGTTCGACATAGGAAGCCGGAACACGCCCTCTTCATCCTCATAGGAAACAAGCTCCTCCCGGAGTGCAGACGCCCTCCCTGCCAGCTCTGTACAAAGGGCAAACAACTCCTCCTTGCCGGAATCCCGTACCGTAATCTCCCGGTAATCCACAATGGACAGCCGGTGATAATTCACGCCGCAACCAATTACATACACAAAAAACACGACCGCCGCCACACACGCCACGTTAATCAGAGCAAGAATGCACCGGGAAAAGCGTTCCTTTTTTTTCTTTATGATATGTACAATAAACCGGATAAGCAACCCCAAAAAAAGAAACGGACACAGGATGACAATCCATTCCGCAATCGAAAACGGAACGATACCTGTCACCGCCGAGACCGTTATCGAATGCACCTTATAAATCCGCTTTGCAAACACCTCTTCTGCAAACCATGTACTCCGCTTTGCAAGCTCTAAAAACAACACCGAAAGCGGAAACAAAAGCAGCAGCCAGATTCTCTTTTTCTTCCATACCTTCACCAAGACCGTCCTCCTTTGTGTTCTCGTTTTCAGTATAGTACATTGCTGTGTCTATTCCGTGTCAGCCGGAGAGATTTTGAAAAAATTATTCCTCTCCGCCTGTCTCTCCTGTCTTAAAAAAGTTTTCCTTATCGCCAAGATAATACACAAGCTCCGCCTTTATTTTTGCCGGATAGCTCTCCTTTACGGATCCGCCATACTGGATAAAAACAATATCCCCCTCCTTTAAATCCTCCTTCTGAATCAATTCATGGCGCCAGAGGAATTTTGTATCCTTAATATTGACCCGGTACAAATTCCGGTACTCTCCCGTATTCAGCTCCAGCACATCTATCGTATTGGTATCAATCCTGGTAATCTGCGCGCAAATGGAGGGATAAAGAAACGCCTCCTCCGGCGTCTGTATCCAATAGATTCCGTTCCTTTCCTCCCCGCACTGCCTTGTCCTTATAAACAGGAGAGCAACGCCGGTCACACAGAGCGCAATAAAGCAGATGTGCCCTATCAGGATAATTCTCTTCTTGTTCTTTTTTTCCATAAAACCCAGCCTCCTTCCATAAACTAGCAAGCATTCCTGACGTCAGTAAGCACCCCAGCCTGCAATTACACCTCCCGCCATCGTCAAAAAGCCTTGCCGTTCCAGTTTCTTCCAACCTCATCTTACCATGTCCCCCAAATATAGTCAAACTATTTTCAAGTTCTGCATTTTTCCCGCCCTTTTCTTTTCCCTCTGTTTGTGCTATGATAAAAGCGTTAAAAAGGAGGTCTCCCTTTATGAATGTATTTGCAGAACGAATCAACGAATTGCGTCTGCTTTTAAAGCAGAACGGCATCGACGTCTACTATATCCCTACTGCTGATTTCCACGGCTCGGAATATATCGGCGATTATTTCAGAATCCTTCCCTATCTCTCCGGCTTTACCGGCTCTGCAGGGACACTGTTTGTTACGCAAAACGAAGCAGGGCTTTTTACGGACGGACGCTACTTTATCCAGGCGGAGCAGGAGCTGTCTGACAGCGGTATCACACTGTACCGCAGCGGCATGGAAAATGTCCCGACGCCGGCGGAGAAGCTACGGGAACTGTTAAAAGACGGCGGCGTACTGGGCTTCGACGGCCGTCTGCTTTCCTATGCGTTTTTGCAGCAGCTAAAAGAGTCCATCGATAATAGCAACGCTACGATACGCTGTGACGTTGACCTGACGGAACCTCTCTGGAGGGAACGTCCCGCGCTCTCCTGCTGTCCGGCTTACCGTCTGGCAGAATGCTATACCGGAAAAAGTACAGTACAGAAGCTGGTAGAAATCCGGGACGCCATGAAAAAGGTTCAACCGGAAAGGATTTATAAAAAGGGAGAAAAGCAGATTTTTTCCAAAAAACAGAAGTTTTCTGCAGACGTCTACCTTATCACCTCTTTGGACGACATTGCATGGCTGTTTAATCTGCGTGGAAGCGATATTCTGCACAACCCGGTACTGCTTTCCTATGCCATAGTCACGGAAAGCAAGGCATTTTTATACCTGAATCCTGCCGTATTAGACGCTGCTACATCGGCACTTCTGGCAAAAGAGGGGATTACCCTCCGTCCTTACGATGCGATTTATGAAGACGCGGCAAAGCTTTGTAAATGCACGGTTTTATTGGATGCCAGACGCGTTAACTGTGCGCTGGTACAGGCGCTTCCGGAAGAATGTACCCTGCTTGACTCCCCAGGACCGGTTCTTTCTGCCAAGGCAGTCAAAAATGCCGTAGAGCTTAAAAACCTTGCCGCTGCCCATGTAAAAGACGGCATTGCGGTAACAAAGTTTATGTATTGGCTAAAGCATACAATAGGAAAACAGACGATTACTGAAACCTCCGCCGCAGACTTTCTTCTTTCTCTCAGAAAAGAACAGGAGGGCTTTTTGGAGCCAAGCTTTGAAACCATTTCTGCCTACAACGCAAACGCTGCCATGATGCATTACTGCGCGGACAGAGAAACTTCCGCCGAGCTAAAGCCTGCAGGTCTCCTTTTGGTCGATTCCGGCGGGCAGTATTATGAGGGTACAACCGACGTCACCAGAACCTATGTCCTCGGCGATATTCCCTATGAATGGAAGCAGCATTATACTGCGGTACTGCGCGGAATGCTCTCCCTCTCCGCAGCAAGATTCCTCTATGGCTGCCGCGGAGTAAATCTTGATATCCTTGCCCGCAGCCCTCTCTGGCAGATGGGACTGGACTACCGGTGCGGCACCGGCCACGGCGTCGGCTACCTCTTGAACGTCCACGAGGCACCAAACGGCTTCCGCTGGCGTATCGTCCCGGAGCGGAATGACAGCTGCGTCCTGGAGGAAGGTATGGTTACTACTAACGAACCGGGCGTTTATATTGAAGATAGCCATGGCATTCGCATTGAAAATGAGCTGGTCTGCAAAAAGGGAGAAAAAAACGAATACGGCCAGTTCATGTACTTTGAGACCCTGACCGTAACGCCGATTGACCTGGACGCGGTGCTCCCGGAGGAACTGACCGCTTCGGAAAGGAAAACACTGAACGAGTACCACAAAATGGTTTACGAAACCCTTCTTCCCCATATGACAAAGGAAGAGGGAGAATGGCTCAGGGAGGTAACCCGTCCGGTCGGGGAAAAAGAATAGCAAAAAATATCCTGGGACCGTGTGTGTTATCCACAGTCCCAGGACCCTTGGATTCCATTTTCTTCTTTTACAAACCGGAAGTTATCTATGTTAATTACAATTTTTCAACGAAATGATTGCTATACCTCTTCCAATACTTTTTATACACAAAATCATCGTTACCATCAAAATTGATTTGATACATTTTGAATATGACAGGAAAATCCTTTGGCTGCCATTGTTCTTCATAGGAATAACAATATGTCATACCTACCTTTTGCATAACATTGCCGCTTCTTGGATTGTTTCTATCATGTGTCGCCGTAATATAAGGCAGGCCATCTTTTTTAACCTGTTCTACTACTGCTTTACCTGCTTCTGTAACAATTCCCTTGTGCCAGAATTCCTTACGGAGCCCGTAACCAAAATCAATATTCTTTCGCTTTCGTGTTCCTAATCAAAGTTAATCCTATGTTCCATGCTAAATCTCTTTCTGATTTTCAATATCAATGCTGTTTTTGTGTTGAATCTGTATGCCTATATGCCCGATACCCAAAATAAGTGTTGCTACTAACATACCTGCAATTTTTCCATACATTCCTAACATAAAAAACGCAAGCACCGGCAGAGTTGCCCCGGCAAGGGGGATGCCCAAAAAACTACTGTAAAAGTCTGATAACTTACGTTCGCTCCGAAAATAACGTACCCACCATGCTTCATACATTATCATTAAAATGAAAGCCGCAATCAGCCATAAAGACCAAAGCGTCCATTTATGTATATTAAAATCAGAACATATCAATGAACAGCAACAGGTCAATACTTCCCCCAACCTTTCAAAGAACAGCAGGATTTTATTTTCCTTTTCAGGCGTATATCCCTGTGGCTTATTTTTTGACCATATGATATTTGGAATAAATAGCATCAATAAAAAAAGTAGGCCTATATAGGAAAATCCAAAATTTCCAAACATGCTACTGTCCTCCGCCTAAAAGTTTTTTTGCTTCCTTACACCATTCCAAATACGTCTGATAGGTTTTTATCCCAAACTCTACCGTAAGCAGATAATATTTGTGTGCAGTATCATCATTCAAACTTTTATTTAAGATTGTTTCTGCATATAAAAGATAGGGCAATTCTTCCTGGATTCTTTTTTCAAACGCTTCAATATGAATCAGCGCTTGTTCTTCACCTTTTTCACTTCCGAAAAATAATTTTAATAATGTTTCATAACGGAGTTCGTCTTTTTCAATGGGCAATGAGAGCCACCTTTTCAAATAGTCACGTCCGTTTTCTGTTATGGTATAAATGAACTTATTTCGTTTGCTGTTTGCATCTTCTCTTTTCGTAGCCAGACCGCGATTAACCAAATCATTTAAAGCAGGGTATATGCTGCCATAGCTTGCACTCCAAAAATATTTCAGAGTGGTGTCCATTCGTTTCTTTATTTCATATCCCGTTAGTTCTTCATGGCTTAGCAAGCCTAAAATCACACAATCTATCTTTTTTTCATTTGCCATTTCTATTTTCCTTTCTTTCAATTACTCCAAAAGTCAAGACGCTTTTAGGGCAATTATCTATACATGCTCCACACTGGATACATTCTTGATTACTAATTTTTTCATGCTTTATTTCACCCATTACGTCAACCCCCATAGGGCAAACATGGTTGCATTTTCCGCAAGATATACAATTCCCCTTTTTATTTGCTTTTATATGGATTCCCGGCAGATGTAAAATTCTACGAAGCTTTATTCCAAATATCATAAATGGAGCCATCCAACAAAGGTAATGACAAAATGCTCGTTGATTATTCCATTCCATCCTGCGTTTATGATTAAGGCAGGGCTGAAATAGTATAGCGTGACAGGAAACAGGAGCAATGAAGTGATAAGTAAGAATCTTCTTATTCGTTGTCTTTTCATAAGTACCTCCTCTACATCCTCTTAATATATCAGTCTGATACATTATACAACATTTAGCTTCTGATTTCAACCGGTTTTCAAAACTTTGTCAAAACCGTCCTAAATAATGTTGTAGGTAATAGCGGAGTTTCAAGAGGGTTTAGGATACGTCTCCCCTGCTGGCCCGGTCGGCGTTAAACAGTCGCCAGTGCTGACCAACGCCCCAACAAGCAAAATCTGTCCGGCAATCCTTAGGCGCGGACGGGCAGATTTATAGAAAAAGTCTACCCTTTTCCTATGAATGTTTCTTTTTAAGAATACACACTGTCAGAAAGGTTTGTGGCGGGAATCAGCCCGCCACAGCGGGGTTTTGAGTG
>CAJTLU010000015.1:0-7616 GCA_910577175.1 uncultured Lachnospiraceae bacterium
GTCGGGAACAGCAGCACATCCCGTATCGCCGGGCTGTTCGTCAGAAGCATCACGAGTCTGTCAATTCCATAGCCGATTCCTCCGGTCGGCGGCATGCCGATTTCAAGGGCATTTAAAAAGTCCTCGTCGGTGGTGTTTGCTTCCTCGTCGCCTGCTGCGAGCGCTGCCTCCTGTGCCTTGAAGCGCTCTCTCTGGTCAATCGGGTCATTGAGCTCGGAATATGCGTTGCACATCTCCCAGGTATTGATGAACAGCTCGAAGCGCTCTACATAGTCCGGCTTATCCGGCTTTCTCTTAGTCAATGGGGAGACCTCGACCGGATGATCCATGATAAAGGTCGGCTGGACCAGATGCTCCTCCACAAACTCCTCGAAGAACAGGTTTAAGATGTCACCCTTCTGGTGACGCGCCTCGTAGTGGACTTCCTTCTCGTCCGCAATCTTCTTCGCCTCCGCGGTATCCGCTATCTGGTCAAAGTCGATACCGGTGTATTTCTTAACCGCCTCCGTCATTGTCATGCGCGCAAACGGCTTTCCGAGGTCAATCGTATGCTCTCCATAGGTGATGGTAGTCGTACCGCAGACCTCCTCCGCAAGATAACGGAACATCGTCTCGGTCAGGTCCATCATGCCGTGATAATCGGTGTATGCCTGATAAAGCTCCATTAACGTAAACTCCGGGTTGTGTCTGGTATCCAGACCTTCGTTGCGGAATACCCTGCCGATTTCGTAAACACGCTCCAGGCCGCCGACAATCAGCCGCTTCAGATAAAGCTCTAAGGAGATGCGGAGCTTTACATCCTCATCCAGCGCGTTATAATGGGTTGCAAACGGTCTTGCCGCCGCCCCGCCCGCGTTGGCTACTAACATCGGGGTCTCTACCTCCATAAAGCCCTGTCCGTCCAGATAGCGACGGATTGCGCTGATAATCTTCGAGCGCTTTACAAAGGTTTCCTTTACATCCGCATTCATAATCAGGTCCGTATATCTCTGGCGGTAGCGGATATCGGTATTGGTCAGTCCGTGGAACTTCTCCGGAAGCACCTGCAGGCTCTTGCTCAGCAGTACAACCGCCGATGCATGTACCGAGGTCTCCCCTGTCTTTGTCCGGAAAACCTCGCCTTCTATTCCAACGATATCGCCTACGTCAAACTTTTTAAAATCAGCATATGGCTCCTCACCAATGCTGTCCCTTGCTACATAGCACTGGATATTGCCCTTTAAATCCTGTACGTTGCAGAAGGACGCCTTTCCCATCACGCGCTTTGCCATCACGCGGCCGGCAATCCTGACCGCCTTGCCTTCCATTTCTTCAAAATGATCTTTGATTTCAATGCTGTGATGAGTCACATCGTACTTTGTAACCCGGAACGGGTCCTTTCCGTCTGCCTGCAGCTGTGCGAGCTTTTCCCTGCGGACACGGATAAGCTCATTGACATCCTGCTGCGGTGCCCCGGCAGGCTTTTGTGTATTCTTAACATTTTCCTCTGACATTACGTTACCTCCGAAATTCTAAAGCTTTTGCCGCTTCTGCCCGGCCTTATTCGTTTGTTTTCTGAATTTCAAGAATCTTATAGGAAAGAACACCGGCATGGGTCTCCACCTCTACCACATCTCCGACTTTATGGCGCAACAGCGCCTTTCCTACCGGGGACTCATTGGAAATCTTACCCTGAAGGCTGCTCGCCTCGGTAGAACCGACAATCTTAAGCTCCAGCTCTTCATCATACTCCATATCATAAACCTTGACGCTGCAGCCGATATTGATGGCATTAGCGTCAATATCCTCATCGACCACAACCTCGGCATTTTTCAAAATCTTTTCAATTTCTTCAATACGAGCCTCGATTTCACGCTGCTCTTCCTTTGCAGCATCGTACTCGGCATTTTCAGATAAGTCGCCCTGCTCTCTTGCTTCCTTAATTTTATCGGCAACCTCTTTGCGTTTATATACCTTCAAATTCTGAAGCTCATCTTCCAGCTTCTTTAATCCCGCATACGTCAATATATTCTTTTTCTCTGCCGCCATACTGCAAAAACCTCCTTTTTACATACCTTTCCAGTATTCCAAACATTATAGCGTATCTTATAGCACTTGTCAATGAAAAATGCCTTGGGTTTCCGCATTTTTTTAGTAACCCTGGAAGTCCCGGCTGTGGTGTGGTAGTTTTATTTAGAGGAAGTCCGGCAAAGCGTAGCGCTTGCAAAATCAAACTACCACACCGCAGCCGGGACACAAAAGCATCTACAAAATGCGGAAACCCGAAGGACATAAAACTCATTGATTTCCCTTAAGGATTATGTTAAAATTTAAAATAATATTCTATCAACCACTCCATTACCGGCTGGTATTATATGGAAAAGGAATGCCGCATGCAACCCGGGAGTCCGCAGATGCAGCGCTCCTGCAGGTTACAGCCGTTTTTCAGCGGAAAGGAGTAAAAACACAATGCAGCAAAAAGACACAAAGAAAAAGAAGAATTATATCGTTTCCTGTATCTGCTCAGAGTTTCGCTTTCTCTGGATGCTTCTTATTGTGGCAGCTTTTTTCGTTTTCGGTTTCTTTCTTTTGAACATCTTCTCGAGCAACGGTGCGGTTCTTGGTCTGTCCGACATCAAAACCGCCGCCCAGCTTGAAAGATTCTTTGCAAAGCCGGATAATTCGGGGAGGCTGTATGCGGATACAATACTGGATACCGGTCTGCAGGTCAGTCTGACAGAATCCGAGGAAAAAAACTTTAACCTCCAAATTGGCGGCGCATATCTGGAGTCCCCTTCCTTTACCGTATCGACCTACGACAAGGATTACGACATCTATCTTGCGCCGTTAGAAGATAATCTGATGATTGTGCTGTTCGGAAACATTCTGGCAAAGGGAAAGCCGGGATTAGATACCTGCGAATCGATTTCCATTTATAATACCCCTATCGGGGGATCTCATCTGCTGGTAAATGATCTGAGGGAAAAGGCTCCGGAGTTTTTCAGCCAGTATAAGAACGTCTACGTCGTTAAGGGAGACTATCCAAGGAGCATCATAAAGCCACTTCTCATCGCCCTGTCCGTGTTTCTCCTGCTGGCGGTAGTATTTTTTGCCCTTCCACGCCTTTCCCTGTTGCAGCGTTTTTCCCACTTCGGGCGTCAGGTATCGGCCGCGGCAAAGGCAGAGGGACGGACCTACCGGGAAATGTGCCAGCGTCTCGACGAGTATGCCAAAACCGCTGATTACCGGAACGGGAATCAGCTTCTTACGGGACGCTATATTATCGTGAAGAGCCCGGCTCCCACGTTTATGAATACCGGGGAGCGAATGGACCTTTATGCTGCGTCAGAAAGCTACGGCAGTCCGTTCATCCGGAGCATTACCATGCAAAAAAGCGATTATCCGGAGGAGATGAATGATATTGTCCTTACGGCAAATAACGGGGCGTACTATCGTCTGACTATCCACCAGCCGAGGGAGGAGGTTGCGGGGCTTGTCCGGCAGCTCGGTTTTTAAAAGGCGCTCCTTTGACATTTTTCTGTTACTATTTCACAGCACCCCACCCCATGCGCACTCGTCGCCCTTACGGGCTCCAGTCCCGCTCCTTGCGGAGCTAAGACTGCTTATGTGGGTGGGGTGACTGCTTCACAGACCTGATATGGTTTCACAGACAGGTGCTTACATGCAAGCATGGCGCACCTGTCTGTGAAACCATATTGGCTGTGAATAGTAACATTTTTCTGACATTTTTTGGACTAATTTTAAGCAAGAACCTCTTTACACTTTTGGAGTTTCGTGGTATTCTATATCTTAGGTATTTTTATAATCTCTTATAAAAAATACAATTATTAAATCAAGATCCGTGCCTGGCTTATGTCCGGCGCTAAACTTACAAGGAGGATATGTTACATGGCAAGAAAAATGAAAACCATGGATGGTAACACCGCTGCGGCTCACGTGTCTTACGCGTTCACCGATGTGGCTGCTATCTATCCGATCACCCCTTCCTCCCCGATGGCAGACTACACTGATATGTGGGCTACCCAGGGAAGAAAGAACATCTTCGGCCACGAGGTTATGCTGTCCGAGATGCAGTCCGAGGCAGGCGCAGCAGGTGCCGTTCACGGTTCCTTGCAGGCTGGTGCTTTAACTACCACCTACACCGCTTCCCAGGGTCTGCTCTTAATGATCCCGAATATGTACAAGATTGCCGGTGAGCTTCTTCCGGGCGTAATTCATGTTACCGCCCGTGCACTTGCAAGCCACGCTCTTTCCATCTTCGGCGACCATTCCGACGTATATGCATGCCGTCAGACCGGCTTTGCTATGCTTTGTGCAAGCAATGTACAGGAAGTTATGGACCTTGGTGCAGTTGCCCACCTGACCGCAATCGAGAGCCGCGTACCGTTCCTGCATTTCTTCGACGGCTTCCGTACCTCCCACGAGATTCAGAAGATTGAAATCTGGGATTATGACGACCTCAAGGATATGTGCAATATGGAGGCAGTTGACGCGTTCCGTGCCCGTGCCCTGAATCCGGAGCATCCGATTCAGCGTGGTACTGCCCAGAACCCGGATGTATTCTTCCAGGCAAGAGAAGCATGTAACCCTTACTACGATGCCGTTCCGGAAATTGCACAGCAGTATATGGATAAAATCAATGCAAAAATCGGCAGTGATTATAAATTATTTAATTACTATGGCGCAGCTGACGCAGAGAGCGTTATCGTTGCCATGGGTTCCGTATGTGACACCATCGACGAGACCATCGATTTCTTAACCGCACGCGGTGAGAAGGTCGGTGTCGTAAAGGTTCGTCTTTACAGACCGTTCTCCGCAAAGCACTTAATCGACGCAATTCCGGATACCGTAAAGCGCATCAGTGTTCTTGACAGAACGAAGGAGCCGGGCGCTCTTGGCGAGCCGCTCTACCTCGATGTAGTTGCAGCCCTGAAGGGTTCCAAGTTCCACAATATTCCGGTTTACTCCGGCCGCTACGGCTTAGGCTCCAAGGATACTACGCCGGCACAGATTATTTCTGTATTTAAAAATACTGAGAAGGAAAAGTTCACCATCGGCATTGTTGATGATGTAACTCATCTTTCCCTTGATATCACCGAGAATCCGGTTACCGCTCCGGAGGGCACCACTGCTTGTAAGTTCTGGGGTCTTGGCGCAGACGGTACCGTAGGTGCAAACAAGAACTCCATTAAGATTATCGGCGATCATACCGACAAGTACGCACAGGCATACTTTGATTACGACTCCAAGAAGTCCGGCGGTGTTACGATTTCCCACCTGCGTTTTGGTGACAAGAAGATTCAGTCCACCTACCTGATTAACAAGGCAAACTTCGTAGCGTGCCATACTCCGGCCTATGTCCGCAAGTACAACATGGTACAGGATCTGGTTGACGGCGGCACTTTCCTTTTGAACTGTTCCTGGAATATGGACGAGTTAGAGGAGCATCTGCCGGGTCAGGTAAAGCGCTACATTGCTGAGCATAACATCAAGTTCTATACCATCGACGGTATCAGCATCGGTAAGGAAGTCGGCCTTGGCGGACGTATCAACACGATTTTACAGGCTGCTTTCTTCAAGCTTGCTAATATCATCCCGATTGAGGATGCTGTAAAGTATATGAAGGACGCCGCTACCGCTTCTTATTCCAAGAAGGGTGACGATGTCGTTAAGATGAACCATACTGCAATTGACCGCGGTGTTGAGGGTATCGTTGAGATTCAGGTTCCGGCTTCCTGGAAGGATGCAAAGGACGAAGACCTCACCGAGAAGGCTACCTCCGGCAGTGCAGATGTTCTTAAGTATGTAAACTCCGTTCAGGCTAAGATTAACGCGCAGGACGGCAACAGCCTTCCGGTATCTGCTTTCACGGATTATGCAGACGGCTCCACACCGACCGGCTCCGCTGCTTACGAGAAGCGCGGCGTTGCCATCGATGTTCCGACCTGGCATCCGGAAAATTGTATCCAGTGTAACTTCTGTTCTTACGTTTGTCCGCATGCCTGCATCCGTCCGGTTGCTATGACCGAGGATGACGCAGCAAAGGCTCCGACCGATAAGATGTTAGACCTGACCGGTGTACCGGGCAAGAAGTTCGCAATATCCGTATCTGTACTTGACTGTACCGGATGTGGCTCCTGTGCTAATGTCTGCCCGGGCAAGAAGGGCGAGAAGGCGCTCACAATGGCCAGCCTTGAAACCCAGATTGAGTCACAGAAGATGTTTGATTACGGCGTAACCTTAGAGACTCCGGCTGATGTTCTTGAAAAGTTCAAGACGGCAACCGTAAAGGGAAGCCAGTTCAAGCAGCCGTTACTTGAGTTCTCCGGCGCTTGCGCAGGCTGCGGCGAGACTCCGTATGCTAAGTTAATTACCCAGCTGTTTGGCGACAGAATGTATATCTCCAACGCTACCGGCTGTTCCTCTATCTGGGGCGGTTCTTCTCCGTCCTGTCCGTATACCGTAAATAAGGAAGGCAAGGGTCCGGCATGGGCTAACTCCTTATTCGAGGACAATGCAGAGTATGGCTTCGGTATGCAGTTAGCACAAAAGGCACTCAGAAAGCGCGTTGTTGCTGCTGCTGAGAATCTGCTTGCCGTTGCAGAGAAGGAAGAGGTTAAGGCTGCATTAAAGGGTTACCTTGACACCATCCAGTCCTCTACCGAGAACGGTCCTGCAACCAAGAAGATGATTGCAGCTCTCGAGGCTTGCAACTGTGACAATGAAGACCGCAAGTACATCCTTGCAAACAAGGATTTTGCAGCAAAGAAGTCCCAGTGGATTTTCGGTGGTGACGGATGGGCATACGACATCGGCTTCGGCGGCGTTGACCACGTACTTGCTGCAAATCAGGATGTCAATGTCTTTGTATTTGATACCGAGGTTTACTCCAATACCGGCGGTCAGTCCTCCAAGGCTACCCCGACTGGTGCTATCGCACAGTTCGCGGCAGCAGGTAAGGATGTCAAGAAGAAAGACCTTGCAGCTATCGCAATGAGCTATGGCTATGTATACGTTGCACAGATTGCACAGGGCGCTGACTATAACCAGTGCGTAAAGGCAATCGCTGAGGCTGAGGCATATCCGGGTCCGTCCCTTATCATCGCTTATGCTCCGTGTATTAACCACGGCATCAAGGGCGGCATGAAGAATGCGCAGATGGAGGAGAAGAATGCAGTGGCAGCAGGCTACTGGCACCTCTTCCGCTTTGACCCGCGTCTTGCAGAGGAAGGCAAGAATCCGTTCCAGCTTGACTCCAAGGCTCCGAGCGCAGATTACAAGACCTTCATCGAGAGCGAGGTACGTTACAACAGACTTTCCAGAACCAATCCGGAAAGAGCAACTATGCTCTTCGAAAAGGCTGCAAAGGATGCTGCAGACAAGTACGCAAAGCTCGTAAAAATGGCAGAATGATCGCGAAAGCCTTAGTAAAGTAGTATTAAGAAACCCCCATTGGAAGTAAACTTCCAATGGGGGTTTTGTAATACTACGCACGCGGCACGCGTGCAGGCAGAAGTTTTTCTTCTGCCTGCTAAGGCTTTCTCTTTAAAAGCTTCTTCCTAAAACCCCCTCAGTGGAAGCTTGCTTCCGACTGAGGGGGTTTTTTGTGCGACACG
>CAJTLU010000015.1:7716-82091 GCA_910577175.1 uncultured Lachnospiraceae bacterium
GGAAGCTTGCTTCCGACTGAGGGGGTTTTTTGTGCGACACGCGGCACGCGTGCCGCCAGAAGCCTCGCTTCTGGCGGCTAAGGCTTTCTCTTTAAAAGCTTCTTCCTAAAAACCCCCTCAGTGGAAGCTTGCTTCCGACTGAGGGGGTTTTTTGTGCGACACGCGGCACGCGTGCCGTCAGAAGCTTTGCTTCTGACGGCTAAGGCTTTCTCTTTAAAGTCTTCTTCTGCTAATTCTCTTCTCCCTGAACCTGCTACTCTACCGAAAACGTCTGGTAGGCAATCTCCACCGCTTTCTCCTTATCCGATACAATATAAAAGACCCGGTATTCGCCCTTTTCAAGTATGCCATACTTTTCCTTCGCTGTTTTTATTATGAATGTATCGGCTTCATTTCTGGTAATCAAATTTAATATCGAATCATCATCATTTCCAAATTTAATCCACTGCCAATCCGGCCCCACGCCATACTGGCACCCCTGAGTATACTCAGAGTAATTATCTTCCATTCTATAGATGTCTTCATTCCATCTGACATAGTACAGTTCCTTCCATCCGCCTTCCTGCCAGACCTCCAGCCCCTTTGCTTCAATAAAATAATAATCATACTCGTCTTCCGAAGCATTACTGAACTTAACCTTTACAATCCCGTCCGCATAATGGATATCCTCTATACTGAACCGTTCCGATAGCATGAGGCTCTCCTTCTCCGGCAGTTCTAACAGTTCCGGCGGCTTCGGCGGCTTCCATTTCTGCCTGTGAAGAATAAAGACAATCAGCCCTCCGGCACATAGCAGCACAGCAAAAACCAGAATCAAAATTACTTTCTTTTTACCCATAACATTACTCCTTCCGTCATTATATCCTTTTGAACATTACCATATCCCCTCCTTAAAAGAAAGCATTGGCTATTCCGGATGATGAATCAGTCCCTCCCCATTTACACAGATTCCTTTTCCTCTTTCTACTGAGAAATAAAAATAATAGTAGGCTTCCGGGTCCAGATTATTAAATCCCAACCCTTGGATTGACTGCGGATTTCCCGTCCAGCTGGCTACTACCTTATCATAAAGAAATCCTCCTGTTTTCTTCAGTTCAATCGTAATCTCGTTTCCTCCTGCATCCAGTCCGATTGTTGAAATCGAAATGCAGCCGTTTACATCCGGTTTAAAACAACGATTCGTAATTGTATAATCAGTTACACCAGGTAATTCGTACTTGTATGGCTTTTCACTTAAATCCCAGTAACGTACCGGTGCTGTCTCGCCTCTTGCTTCTTTCCTGTTAAAGAGTACATCAGCCTCCTGTGAATCTTCCTCCGGGACATTGCTTTCCGCTCCGCGATACTCCACAACGGTTACCTGCCCTGTAGCTTCTGCAGCAAATACATCTGTTCTTTCTGCCCCTGCTGTCAAAGCAGAACATAATACTAACAGGGCAGTTATAATTCCCAATCCTTTTTTCATCATCTGCCTCCTTATTTTCTGATGTTTTTACAATCCGCACTTCTTTTTCCAGTTTTATCCGATAATTTTCTCTCGACTTCACCTCCTGCTCCTCCGAAAAAACCTTACATAATATGCCGCATCCCCATATATTACATTTCATTTTAATACTACCATCCTTTCCCATTTCCGTCAATTTCTTTCTATCGAGCTTCTTCCTGCTTTTTCGACAATTTTCTCCAGCCCGCTAAAAGCACTCCCAGCAACACCGCCGTATCTGCCAAAAGAACTGTCGTTACATTTTTTACAATTCCTTTTACATACAAAATCGTAAATACCTCTACGGATACTACGATAAAACACAGACCATTTATCACATAATTCGTAATACTGTCATTATGAATCGCGTTCTGTTTCAGCCACCTGTCTATTCCCTGCCGCAGCAAAAACCGAATCAGGATACAGGCTGCCGGATATAACAGGATAAATCTTCTATCTACAAGGCTGCTTGCCGCACCATCCTTCCACTGGACCGGTATCCGGGCAGGCAGATACCAGACAGACACCGCCGCAATCAACAGGCTGGCAAGCGTCAGGATTCCCCACACCATCGTTCCTCCCCATAGATAAATGAAACTGACCGAATCCAGCTTAAACACAGACCTGTTTTCACTCCAATAGCCCTCCAGGTCAGCGATATAATTCTCCACATTAAGGCTCTCATAATCCATCTTTTCATAGGCTAAGAGTGTTTCGCATATCCTTTTTGCATTTTGCAGCTCGGAGAGCTGCTCCTCCAGAAGCTTCTTCTGCTTTTCAAGCACTTCATGCAATCTTGCTTCCTTTTTGGAAAGCCTGCGGACATCTTCCACCGTAATTCCCATGGTACGCAGGAATGCAATTTTCTTAATCGCCTCTACATCCTGTTCCGTGTAATCCCTGTACCCGTTACTTTCCTTACGCAGCGGTTCAATCAGTCCCTCTTTTTCATAAAAACGTATATTGGAACGTGTTAATCCCGTCTGTTCCTCTACTTCCTTTATTGTCATACGCTCCACTCCTTTTCTTTTCCCGGTATTGTTACCACTATAATAAACTATTGACAAGGTTTACAGTCAAGTGTTTTTTCATATTCGGTAAAAAATTTAAGAAAGAAGGGGTTGCGCATGAAGCGCATCCCCTTCTTCCAAGCGGAAAAATCTTTCTTCTATAATACTATAATATAGAAATCTGCTGCTTTATTTTGCATGTACTTACGGCCTCCTATTCCTTCCGGATACCGTGAATTTTATCAGCTCTCATACGGACGCACGCGGAGCGTTGCGCCAAGTGCCTCACAAATCTCCCGACATCTCTCCTGCTCCTCCTTCGAGGTCACGACGTCCACTAACGTCATTACGACCTCCGGCACATACTCTGTGCATTCCTTTGTAAAACGGAGCATGGCATCATAAGAATCTGGTCCGAACTTCGGACGGACCATACGGAAGTATTCCTCCTTGTTGGTTGCATTCAGACTGACCGATACAGTATCAATCAGACCTTTCAGCTTCGGGGCAGTTTTTTCTCCCCAAATCAGGTCTGAAAGCCCGTTTGTATTGATACGGATTTTAATATCGCTCTTTTCTTTGATATGGGCGGCAACCTGCAAAAGCTCCTCAAGCCGCTCGGTCGGCTCACCGTAGCCGCAGAATACAACCTCGTCATACTCTGTAAGCTCCCATGTATCAATGCTATCGCAAACCTCCTTTACGGAAGGCTCGCGTTCCAGCCAGAGCGGGCCCGAGCCGAAAATGCCGTCCCCGTTCTGCCGCAGACAAAAGGTACAGGCGCAGGGACAACGGTTTGTCATATTCACATAAATCCCGTTTTTTACCACATAGGTAATTGTCATCATTTTGTTTTCCCTCCGTTTTACAGATATTTTTTCAGGTTCAGCCTGTCGGCTGCCATTCCCACCAAAAGAAACAAAAGGCTGCTGAGCACCGACTGCGTGATATAGCCGGGAATACCGGCAAGGGGCGCTGTGAAATTTCCTGTTATCAACGATTCGTAAAAATAGTAGCCGCCAATGCACAATATAGCTGCGGGCAGCAGGGCAAGTATATTTCTGACTGTGACAATCTTCCTTGTACGGGATGAAAAAAACAAAACTGCAACCGCCTTAATTATGGCAGAGCCCGGCGCCCATATGACAAAGCCGGTAAGGCAGTCGGCAAGCAGGGCCCCCCCTGCTCCCACAAATACTGCAAAGGGAAACGGAAGCAGACAGGCAGCAAGATAAATGAATCCGTCCCCGACATGAGTATAGCCGGTATGGCTCGGTATATGGAAATATGCAGTAAATACAACTATTATAGCAGTAAATACCCCCGCCGCACACATCAATTTTACTCTGTCCTTTTTCACTGTATTCACCTGTTCCTCAAATTTCGGATAAAAATTCCTCAAAGCAGAGCCCGTCAGTCTCCGGTACATTAAGCTCTACCGTCCGGCGCAATGCCTTCGCAATAAACGAAGACGCATGCTGCACCGAATCGGTAAGCTCCTTCCCGTTGACCGCGTCAGCCGCGATAATGGAGGAAAACACATCTCCTGTACCAGAGCGGCAGGGACCTGCCTTTTGTTCTGTAATCTTAGCAGGAGCTTTTCCCGGCTCATAAATAAAATTTTCAAGAAAATCCCCTCGCTCCAGCCCGGAAATTACAATCTTATCTGCTCCCATATAGTACAGCTTTTCGCATAATTCTGTCAGCGCGTCCTCGTCCATATCTGCACGGTACTCTGTTTCGGTCAGAATACAGGCCTCGGTCAAGTTCGGCGTCAGAATATCTGCATGCGGCACAAGGGAGCGCATCTGCTCTGCAAGACGCGGCGAATAGGTCGGATAAAGCGAACCATAGTCCCCCATAACCGGGTCAATTACCGTAATTGTACTTTTTGTTTTAAAGCGCACCAGAAACCGTTTTACAATCTCAATCTGCGCAGGAGAGCCGAGAAAGCCCGTAAGAATCCCATTAAAATGCAAATCAAGCTTCTCCCATTCGTCTATGTACGCATCCATATGCGCCGTAAAATCCGTATAATAGAAGCTGTCAAAGCCCGTATGGTTCGAAAATACCGACGTAGGCAAAGGACAGCATTGAACCTTCAGCGCAGAAATCACCGGCAGGGAAACAGAGATAGAACAACGTCCAAAGCCGCAGAAATCATTGATTACCGCAATTCTTTCCTGATGATTATATGACACTTCCCTGTACCTCCTTGCTTTTTTCATGCAAACAGTATATAATAAATTTGGTCACATAAAAATAGTCAAAACAGGAGAATTTTATATTACCAGATGAAATACACGATTCAAAAAAATGATACCGTACCGGCGTACCTCCAGCTTTACCGGCAGGTACGGGACGATATCATCAAAGAACTCTATCCACACAATAGCAAACTTCCATCAAAACGCCTGATTGCCGATGAGACCGGCATCAGTACGGTCACGGTCGAGCACGCTTATGCACTTCTTTGTGAAGAGGGCTATATCGAAGCCAGGGAACGAAGCGGCTATTTTGTTATTTTCCGCAGGGAAGACGGCTTTGCTGTGCCGTCAGCCCCTACGGACAGCCACAGTGCCCATACAGTACCAGTCAATTATCCTGCCGACACTTCTCCGGAATTTCCGTTTTCCGTTCTGACCAAAACAATGCGGAGCATTATGAACGATTTCGGAGAAACAATTCTTGACCGTCCGCCGGATACCGGCTGCACAGAACTGCGTGAAGCAATCCGCCAGTATCTTATCAGAAGCCGCGGCATTGCTGCGGACACAGAGCAGATTGTAATCGGCTCCGGCTCCGAATACCTTTACCGCCTTACCGTAGGACTGCTCGGCAGAGAAGCTAACTATGCCATCGAAACCCCGTCCTACAAAAAAATTGAACAAGTCTACCGCGCCTGTGAAGCAAACTATGAAATGCTGCCTCTTGGCCATGACGGGATTGAAAGCTCCGCCCTGTGGGCAAGCACTGCCGACATTCTGCACATCTCCCCTTACCGCAGTTTCCCGAGCGGCGTGACCGCCTCCGCCTCGAAGCGTCACGAGTATCTGCACTGGGCAGAGAAAAACGGGCGGTATCTTATCGAGGATGACTTTGAATCTGAGTTTTCTGTCTCTAAAAAGCCGGAGGAGACCTTATTTTCCCACTCGCCGGGCGATAATGTGATTTATATGAATACCTTTTCCAAAACCATATCGCCTTCGCTCCGTACGGGCTATATGGTATTGCCAAAGCATTTGGTCCCGGTTTTTGAACATAAGCTGGGCTTTT
Source organism: uncultured Lachnospiraceae bacterium (assembly GCA_910577175.1). Classification (GTDB taxonomy): domain Bacteria; phylum Bacillota; class Clostridia; order Lachnospirales; family Lachnospiraceae; genus SIG307. Next base: position 13,486 of record CAJTLU010000015.1, read on the forward strand.
ATTCGTGTACGGTTCCGACCTTTATCCAGCTCGTTTTAGCAGAGCTGATTGCAAACGGTGACTTTGAACGGCACATCAACCGCGTCAGGCGGAGGAAGCGCAGGGAACTGCAAAACAAAAGAGGATTATAAAAGGGAACGCTGCCGCCTTATGTTACGTGCGCAGCGTTCCCTCTTTATAGTCAGGTATTCCGGCTATCAGCTTACTACTTTACTACTCTTCTATCTGTATTGCTTCCGTGCGGTAGATAAACTTTACGCAGCCCTTTGCATCCCCGGAAATACCGGAAAAGGACTGATACTCCTGTGCGGCGTCCGCAGTAGCGTTGATTCTCGCAAACAGCTCTCCGAATTTTCCGTCCACGGCATTAACCAGCTTTTGAACACCCTTTTCGTCAAACTCCTTCATACCGTCTGCCAGCTGCTTTGCACCGTCCCGCAGTGCGGTAACTCCGCCAGTCAGCGCAGACGCACCCTCCTTTAATGCAAGGCTTCCGTCGCAAAGCACATTTGTACCAGCATACAATTCTGCAATTCCCGCCTCGATACGACCAGCACCTGCACTTAGAGCATCTGCGCCTTCCTTTGCCGAAGCTACCCCTGCGGTATACTGCAAAAGGCCGATATAGAACGTATGGTAAGCATCCAGCTGACCCTTCAGGGCGGAAATAGACGCCGCAGCATATTTTGTCTGCTCCAGTGCAGCCGCTGCCTGCTCCGCGCCGCCTGCCGCTGCCTTTTCCTGCTCTGCTATCGCATGCTGCAGGGATGCTGCCACGCCGTCCAGAACCTCTGCATAATTTTCCACCGTCAGTTCAGGAACCGTCAGTCCTGCCGCTGCAAGCTGGGCATCTGCTGTATGCAGCAGGGATTCAAATACCTGCTTTGAACCTGCGTTTAACGTATCATTGTTTGCAGTAAGCTGTCCCAGCCCGTCGGCCACTGTCTTTGCGCCGCCTGCCAGCTCCGTTCCTCCTGCCTTCAGACCCTCTGCTCCGGTTTTTAACGCAGAAGCGCCGTCAGCAAGCTGATTGATACCGTTTACAAGCTCTCCGGACTTGTCAAGAAGCGTGCAGAGCCCGTCGTACAGCTGCAAGGAACCAGCCTCCAGCTGCCCTGCGGCCGTCGTCAGCTCATTTAACGGTCCTGCCAGCTCATCAAGCTTTCCCGTCTCTCCCTGGGCAATACGTCCGAACATCTCATTTGCTCCAATCGTAAAGGTATTTGCCATCTCAAAGTTTTTCACATCGGCACAAATCTCTATATAGTCCGGGATTTCAAAGCTCTCCGCATCAAGCGCCAGATTCTCCTGCAGGCCCGGAAAGGCAATTCCGACAACAGCAGTACGGTCGCCGTCATTCACAAGCTTTCCGTTTACTACCTCCACATTCGTAAATACCTCGTTATCCAAAAGCATCCCTGTCAGCATCACAAACGGAACATAGATTTTTTCCTGCCTTCCGTCAAGCTCCACGGTCTTATACTGCTTGTTTTCATAGTCAAACCGGATTGTCACCCTGCCGCTTTTCCCTGCAAGAGCTTCCGGGGAAACGCTTTTTCCGTCCAGCTGATAAGAAACCCGCATCTCTACCGGCACATCCTTCTGTATGCTGCCGCTGTAATAAATGTCATTGCCCTTGGCATCCCAGACACGCGTATTGTCTCCGTTTACGGTACAGCCTTCATCTCCCTTCACGTTTTCAATCCCTGTAAGCTCCGACCGGTCGGAAAGCGAAGCACTGCCGCTCTGGTTCTTCAGCCAGTCGCTGACTATCATCTTCTGTACGCCGCCGTCTGCCCCGGTAAAAACATATACTGTCTCATCTTTCACGAGCGTTGCGGTTTCCTCTGTTCCAAGTGCCGCACTCTTCTCGCTTTTCTCCTGCGGCACCTCCTTCCCGTCGGCGTGCATTGCATATACGGTAGCTTCTACGCTGCCTGCCAGTAATGCAGCGCATAAAATAATGGAAATTGTTTTCTTTCTTCTACTTTTCATGGTTGAAATACCTCCTGAATAATACTATGAACTATGAAATCCTTCTCCTGCATGTCAACTGCTCCCCGGCACTTCCATATGCCCTTTTCATCCCAAGTGTCGTTGCACAGACTGCCTTATCACAAAGCATCAGTAAGGATGGCAGAATAAAAATGACACAGAACATACTGACAACGGCGCCTCTTGCCATCAGCATACACATAGAGCTGATAATATCAATATCCGAATAAACGGCAACACCAAAGGTCGCTGCAAAAAGCCCCATGCCGCTGACAACAATCGACGGAATTGAAGTAGCTAATGCCGTGGAAACGCTGCGCGTTTTCTCATTTCCTGCGATACGCTCCGTCTTGTAGCGCGTTGTCATCAATATCGCATAATCCACCGTTGCTCCGAGCTGAATCGTGCTGATGCAAATCGGTGCAATAAACGGCAGTGACTGCCCGAAGTAATGCGGAAGACCTAAGTTAATAAAAATCGCAAGTTCGATTACCGAAATCAAAATGAACGGAAGCAGCAGGCTTTTTTCCACAAATGCTATAATGATAAAAATCGCAACAATCGAAACTGCATTGACAACCTGGAAGTCATGGTCGGTTGTTTCAATCATATCCTTCATACAAGGAGCTTCGCCAATCAACATGCCATTTTTGTCATATTTTTTCAAAATGGCATTCAGGCTGTCTATCTGGGCATTGACTTCTTCGCCTGCAACCTTATATTCAGAGTTAATCAGCAGCAATTCCCACCGGTCGCTTTTTAAGACCGACCGGATACTTTCCGGCAGCAGCTCCTCCGGTACACGGCTTCCAATCACCGATTCCAGACCAAGCACATACTTTACGCCGTCTACCTTTTCCATCTCCCGGATCATAGAACGGACTGACTTCGAAGGCACGCTCGCATCCACAAGAACCATATGGGTAGATGCGATATTAAAATCCTCGGAAAGCTTGGAATTGGCAATGACATATTCCATATCTTTCGGAAGGCATTCTCCCATATCATAATAGACCTCCTCGTTGGTCTTGTTATATCCGTAAAGTGCAGGAGCCACCAATACGGCAAAGACTGCCAGAAAAACCGGAAACAGCTTTGTTACCTTCTCCGAAAACTTTGTCATATCCGGCAGCAGCGACCTGTGCTTCGTCTTCTGCAGCGGCTTATCAAATACAAGAATCAGCGCCGGAAGTACCGTGACACAGCCGATGACTCCCAGGATTACACCCTTTGCCATAACAATACCTAAATCCCGGCCGAGCGTAAAGGTCATAAAGCAAAGCGCTGCAAATCCGGCAACGGTAGTTACGGAGCTGCCCACTACCGAAACAAGCGTCTCATGGATGGCTGCTGCCATAGCCTCCTTGTAATCTCCCATCTTTTCCCTCTGCTCATTGTAGCTGTGCCATAAGAAAATGGAATAGTCCATGGTAACGGCAAGCTGCAGCACCGCGGAAAGTGCCTTGGTGATATACGAGATTTCCCCGAAAAAGAAATTCGTACCGAGATTCAAAAGAATCATCATACCAATGGAGGCAAGAAATACAAACGGAACCAGCCATCCGTCCAGCAGGACAATCATAGCAAGACAGGCAAACAATACTGCAAGCCCCACATAAATCGGCTCCTCTTCTTCACACAAATCCTTCAGGTCCGTAACCAGTGCCGACATGCCGGACACAAAACACTGTTTCCCGGCAATCGAACGGATTTCCCGAATCGCATCCATTGTAATATCCGCAGAGGTCGAGCTATCAAAGAACACTGCCATCATTGTCGCATGGTCCGTATTAAATTCACGGTAAACCGCCTCCGGCAGAAGCTCCTTCGGAACGGAGATATCCAACAAAGACGAATACCACAGCACCGTTTCCACATGTTCCACCGCCTTAAACTTTTCCACAAGCGCGGCGACCTCTTTATCAGGCATATCCTCTACAATAATCAGGGAAAACGCTCCCTTTCCGAAATCCTCTAAAAGCTCATTCTGTCCTTTTACCGTATCCATATCGCCGGGAAGATAATCTAACATATCATAATTGACTCTGGTTCCTAGCATACCAAGTACGGACGGAATCATCAGGAAAACGGCAACTACTAAAATCAGGACACGGTGTTTTACAACCGCTTTTGAAAAACGCATTTTCTTATTCCTCTCTTTCTTCATAATTCTCCGCCTCTATCACATCCGGCCGCTGGTGCCGGATAATCTTTACCGCGGTCAACATCGTACTGAAATTTAAAAATCCTTCAAAGAGCAGGGAAATTCCAATTAACACCGTCAGCACACGGCTGCTTTCACTCGGACGGAATACCAGAATGCCTCCGAAGACTACGGTAAATACGGCAAGCGCAAGTATCAGCCACCACTTCGGCACTCCGAACCGCCTGGAATCAAGTGAAATCTGAACTTTAAAAAGTCCGTCGGCAAGAAAAGAAAGCCCTAAAATGACACAAATAAAATTCACCAGACTGTCAAAGTGTGTCAGCATAATAATCCCGAGTGCAACCAGCATAAGGCCGAACGCAAGGTCATACTGGAATGCCAGCCGGTAAAGGTCCTTTGAGAAAAACCCGACCAGACGGATGATTCCAAATACAATCAGAAGAATCCCGCATACGATGCCAAGTACCGAGATAGAAAACCCGGGAAACGCAATTAAGAGAACTCCTAACACACACAGCAGGACGGATATTACGATATACCCTATTTTTGCTGTTCTCATAGGTATTACAGAACGCATCCAAACTCCTCCTTTCAAATAAAAGTGCTGCAGCTTTTTTGTACTGCCAGTATAGCAGAAAAAAATGGTACAAAAAATGGACAGTTCTATGTCTCTGCCCAAAAAACAGACAGACAACATAAAACTGCCCAAAAACCAGACACTTTTGCACTTTTGCCTAAAAACAACCGGAACTGCACCGTTCCATTAATTCGCTAGTCAAGCCGTTGCAGAGCGAAAGGAGCTGCTTTAATTTATCTAATGCGTCCTCCGGCATGCCTGCATTAATCCAATCAATCGCCAGACCAAAAAGCTCGCATTTTGTAAAAAGTACCACTGTACTCCTGTCACTTTCACTGCTGCTTTCTTTTCCAAACGCCGTATCAAAGTATGTAGTGACAACATATTCGCAAATCCGCATCAGATATTGTTCGTAGATGTTACGGTTCACTGAATTGCAGATATGAAATACAGCTTTTTTATTATCTAACGTAAAACGAAATACCGCTTCTATCCCTTTATCAAGAGATTCAATACTGGGGTATTTCTGTATCAGGGCATCCAGCGCATCCATCACAATCTCTTGAATTAACGCAGGAATATCCTGAAAATGATAATAGAAGGAATTCCGGTTGATTCCACAGTCCTCCACGATATCCCTGACGCTAATCTGACTCAGCGGCTGTTCATTCAGAAGTTTCCAAAAAGACTCTTTAATCGCCCGTTTTGTAAAATTCGGCATGGCCTACCTCTCCTTGAACCTTCTACTAAAAATACCAAAACTGAAACACCCTGCGTCTTTACAGCAGTACGACACCCTTCTTCTCTGCGGCTTCCTTTACCTCATCCGGCCAGATAGACGCCTGTACCTCTCCGATATGCGCCTTGCGTAAAAAGAACATACAAATGCGGGACTGCCCGATGCCGCCGCCTACGGTATATGGAAGCTCTTTGTTCAGCACTGCCTTCTGGAACGCAAGCTCTGCGCGCTCCTCACAGCCTGCAATATGCAGCTGCTGTGCAAGGGCAGTCTCATCTACACGGATACCCATGGAAGAAAGCTCTAACGCCATATCCAGTACCGGATAATACACAATAATGTCCCCGTTCAGCTTCCAGTCGTCATAGTCCGGCGCCCTGCCGTCGTGACGTTCCCCGGAAGCAAGCACGCCGCCAATCTGCATAAGAAATACAGCGCCCTTTGCACGGGCAATCTTATTCTCACGCTCCTTTGGCGTATCGTCCGGATACATATTTTCTAACTCCTGCGTAGTCACAAAGGAAATCTCCTCCGGCAGAAACTCTTCTATATAATCATATTTATCTGCAATATAATGCTCGGTTTCCCGAAGCGCCGCATACACGCTGCGCACCGTCTTCTTTAACGTCTCCACATTGCGCTCATCATACAAAATCACCTTTTCCCAGTCCCACTGGTCAACAAAAATTGAGTGAATGTTGTCGGTATCTTCATCGCGGCGGATTGCATTCATGTCCGTATAAAGACCTTCCCCGTAAGAAAATCCATACTTCTTTAATGCCATACGCTTCCACTTTGCCAAAGAATGCACAATCTCTACTATAGCCTCTTTCTGCTCCTTGATTCCGAAAGAAACCGGACGCTCTACACCATTCAGATTATCATTCAAACCAGACTCCGGCTTTACAAACAGCGGAGCCGACACGCGTGTCAGATTCAGCTGCTTTGCAAGCTGGCGCTCAAAGTAATCCTTGACATGCTTGATGGCACCCTGGGTTTCCTTTACCGACAGTGCCGAATGATATCCTTCCGGTACATAAAAACGTTCCATACTAACCTCTTTCCGCGCTGCCTCCTTCTGAAAAAATCGGACCTGCTCCCGCAGCGTAGGTTCCTCAGGTCTGCAATACATGAACTAGTGTATCAGTTTTCTAGTAAAATTGCAACGCTTTCTTCCTTGCGTTTCCGCATTTTATATGTAACCTTTATGTCCCGGTGGCTCTGCGACAGTTTTATTTTGCAGGCGCGAACGCTTCACCGGACTTCCTCTAAGAGCTGTTAAGCCGCTCGGTAGCGTCCTCGCGTGAAAGCATCTAAGAGGTGATTCCGGCTGCGCTAAAAGCCGCGGTCCTTCGGACAAATGCAAAATAAAACTGCTGCTGAGTCGCCGGAACTTTTAAGATTGCTAAAAAATGCAGAAACTCAGCTCTATTCACTTCTGCGCAGGTACTTTTCCTCAAACTCCGTTACCGACATAGGCTTGGCAAAGTAGTATCCCTGGAAAATATCACACCCGATATCGGTCAGGAAGTCTACATGCTCCTTCGTTTCCACACCCTCGGTAATAACCTCCATTCCAAGCTGCTTGGACAGTGCGATTATCATCTTAAGAATAGTACGGCTCCGCTCAATATTATCCGTCTTGCGAAGAAACTCCATATCTACCTTAAGCGTATCGACCGTCATATCCTTAAGCATGTTCAGCGAGGAATACCCGCTGCCGAAGTCATCCATTTCTACACAAAACCCATATTCCTGCAGCCGCTGAATCAGCACAAGCTGCTTTTTAAAGTCACTCATTACTGCCGTTTCAGTAATCTCAAGCCGCAGATTCCGCGGATTGATTTCGTACTTTTCCACAAGTCCGGTAAACACCTTATAAATGTCGGTAAAATAAAAGTCCTTAGGAGAAATATTCACCGAAATGTGATAATTGGCCTGTCCTATATCCTTCCATTCCCTGAGCTTTTTGCAGGCAAGCTCCCAGATGCTTAAATCAAGACGGCAGATAAGTCCCGTCCGCTCCAGAATGCTTATAAACTTATCCGGAGGAACAAGCCCCCGCTCCGGATGAATCCACCGGACCAGCGCCTCGCCGCCTAAAACCTTCCCTGTGACGGAAACCTGCGGCTGCAGATAGAAACAGAACTGCCCCTCCCGGAGCGCCTTACCGAACTCGCCCGTTATCTTCTGCTCACTTAGGCTGCTTTCCCGCAGCTCGTCGTCATAATAGGCAATCATATCGGCAAAGCTTGTTTTTATAGTCTTAATCGCCATAAACGCCCTGTCGCACATGACCGATACCTCGATATTCTTATCGACAATATCATATACTCCGACGTGAATCTGGACGCGATAGGAGGTAGCATCGGAAATGTAGCCTATTCGATGCATTTCGTTGGAAATAAATTCCTTGTTAAACCGCGCCTTCGGCATACAAATAGCAAAACGGTCTCCCGAAAGCCTGCCGTAAACCGAACCGGATTTCGCAAACTTTTTCAGCGTGTTGGCGATATTCAGCAGAATTTCATCTCCGGTATTGATTCCAAAAACATCATTGACCAGCTTAAAGTCCTTGATATCGGAACAAACCATGCAGTAGGTTCCATCTTCCGCCTTCTGAAGTATCTCCGAAGCCATATCATAGAAATGCTCGCGGTTGTATATTCTCGTCAGCCTGTCGTGCGTAGCCCGGAAGCGCTCTGCTTCCAGCTTTTTTACATCCTCGGTCTCATCATGTATCTTAAAAAAGCAGCCCACACAGCTCCCGTTGATATCGCACAGACGCTTAAACTGGGCGGCATAATACCTCTTAACCGAGTTCACCTCATAAGTTTCCTTCCATTCGGAATCCACAGTCTCCGAAATCTCCCTGCCATCCATCCACCTTTTGTAATAATCCGTCAACGGTCCGACATCCTCTGTTCTAAAAAAAGCATATGCAACGGAATTCGCGTATATGCAGTTTCCCTCGATATCGAAACACATCACACTATCATCCATATTTTTGATACTGGAAGAAAGCAGTCCCTCAACCAGTCCCTGGGGAACATAAATGACGTTAAAATAATAGATTGCCACTGCCATGATTCCGTAGGTAAGAACGGAAAAGTCAATCTCCAGGTTCAACACAAGATAAAGCACATTTGCAGCAATAATCACTAAAAGACTCAGAAGCGTAAGCCAGTACTTTTTTCTATACATTGACGGCGAACGTGCAATTTTTACAGCTAACGGAAGCAGAATCAGAACCACAAACAAATAAATAATCATCCTGTGAAAATTGTAAAGTCCTCCCCGTGCTGCAATCCCGTAAAACCCTGTACCGGAACCATCTGTCATCTGTTCACAGCGGAAAATAAAAATCCTGTCCGTAAAGACATTCAGAAGCATCAGCAGACCGTCCACCGCCGTAACCAGGTACAGCCCTCTCTTATAAAGTGGTCTTGGCTCATAAACCTTCGTATATTTGAACGAATAAAACAACATGCAAATCAGAAGTACATCAGATATTGTATAATATAACGCATACATAAGCTCTGCCGCAAGCTTCTCTTTCATAAGAAGCGCAGCTGCATACGCCACCATCGTACACGGTGCCGCAATCATAATGTAGCGTATCGCTTTTGTCAGCGGCGCCTTATCCCGCCTGCCAATGATATAACTGCAAAAAAGAATCAGGGCAGCAAAAAGCAACAGTAATGTTGTATATACATTTCTCATAAGTATCACCTTTGGCATGGTTCAATTTTATTGATAATATAAGTTATTGTAGCATATTTTCCATGTTTTGTAAAGTCAGCACTTGCTTTGGCATCCGCCCTTTCAGCAGACTTGGAACACTGCGGAGACTGCAGGACATCTTATTCTTTCCTTCAGGTATACTTCGCAATTTTTCCTCCTTGCTCTGCATTTCCCCCGCTTCCCTTTTACTTGACGAACCGGAACACCTGTTGTATAATACACTCAATACAAATAAGTGAGCTATAGGTGTGATTTGCATTGGATAAAACAGAGAAACGGAAACATTTTAGTATTATGAAGATTCTGTATATTGTGTACCTGTTTTTACTGGCAGTTACTGTCGCAGCGGTTGTTTTTTCAGCTACTGCCGGCAAATCTTATACAGAACCTGAACGGTATCTCCCTTATGACTCCGGCTGGACGGACGAAAGCGGTACCCCGGCAGACCTTGAAAAGCTGACCGGAACCACTGCCATCGTCAAGCGTCTGCCTGTCATAGAGCAGGATTGCGAGCTGTTCTTCCGGGTGAAAAATCTGAATGTGGCGGTTTATAAGGACAACATACTGTACAAGGATTACGGCGAGGCATATTCAAGTATGAACGCAGGCTATAAATGCCCTGGGACCTATTTTGTTATGATACCGCTCTACCGTGAGGACAGTGGCAGTGAACTCCGGATTACCATAGAGAATCCTTACCAAAATGATTCCAGCTGCAATATCAAAAGCATGTACCTCGGTCAAGGATATGCCATTATCCGGGCAAAGGTTTTTGAAATGTTGCCTGGATTCTGCACCAGTGTCCTGATTATTCTGATTGGTGGAATTCTCGGTCTTTTATCGGTCACATTGAAGAAATACAACCGCAGCAACAGCAGTCTGCTGAGTCTTGGTCTGTTTGCATTTGTCATCGGGATATGGTCGGCAACCGAGACGAAGCTGTTGCACCTTTTGATAGGATATACCTCGATTATTCATCTGGTGACAAGCTTATCACTGATTCTGATTGCAGTGCCGATATTTCTTTTCTTCCGGGCACGAAAAGAAGCAACCGATAAGATAAGTGCTATTTTAGTCAGCGTCCTGACTGTCATCGGCTTTTTGATAAGCGTGATTATGCATTTTACAGGAATACGGGATTTGCATGAGAATATCACCATTGCGCATATCGTAATTATCACCGGCTGCCTGTTTACGCTGTATTACGCCTTTCAGGCGTTCCGGAAGTCCCACTTCAGGGACTTTGCATTCTGGGGACTACTTATCATAGCTGTGTTCTCTATCGTGGATATTGTCCTGTATTATAAACAGATTACAACGGACAATTCTACCTTTGTGCGTTTCGGCGTGCTGGGTTATGTTACGCTTCTGGCCGCACAGTTGCTTGAGGGATATGTCAGGACCTATTCCGAAAACGTAAAGGCAGATATGCTGCTGCAGATGGCATACAGCGACGTATTAACAGGCTTTTACAACCGTAACTCCTTTATCAGCGACATAAAGGAAATCGACCGCAGCCTTGGCGGACACAAGGGAAGGGCAGTTCTTGTCTTTGATTTGAATTGCCTGAAATATATCAATGACACCATGGGGCACACGATGGGCGATACCGCATTAAAGGAGGCTGCCGGGTATATTAAACAAAGCTTTAGCAGTATCGGGAAATGCTACCGCATCGGAGGCGACGAATACACCGTAATCTCTGACAAGGCCCTGTCGGAACCAGAGCTGGACGGACTGTACCAGGGTTTCCAGGCGCACATTCTCAACCGGAATAATGCGCCGCACGATGACAGACCTTATCCTCTCTACATAGCATTCGGCTATGATGTGATTGGCGGAAGCGCGGAAAGCGCAATGGATACATTCAATTCTGCCGATGCAAAGATGTATGAAAACAAGCAGAAGCTCAAGGAAATCCTGAAATCAGAAAACGCTGCTTATGTAAGGTAAGCGGGAGCGTTCTTGAATTTCCGCATTCTGTATCCCCTTTTATGTTCCGTAAGTCGTACCGTATTTTATTAAAAGCCGCGGTCCTTCGGACAAATGCAAAAATGAAATACGGTACGACTTACGAAACTTTTAAGGTGACTAAAAAATGCGGAAACTCAAGTTACTGCACTTCCTTACCCTTTGGGGTATGTTCCCGCAATTTTCTGTATTCCCCGGGAGTCACCTGGAATGCCTCCTTGAATTTGCGGCAAAAATAGCCGATATTTTCAAAACCGGTATCCCGGGCGATAGAAGAAACCTTGTTCTCTGTAGTAACGAGAAGTTTTGCGGCATGTTTCAGTCTGTAATTCACCAGATAGCTTATCGGAGAAGTATGAAGATATTTATTAAATAAATTCAGTACACTGTTCTTGCTCAGTGTCACAGTTTTTGCAATCTCTTCCAAAGAAACCGGATGAAAATAATTTTTATGGATATACTGCATCATAATCTGCAGCTGTGCCTGCGTGCGTGCAGATGCCTGAGCTTCAGAAAGCTTCCCGGTTATGCGTACATTCTCATATAGTATACTCCACAATTTCAGGAGAAGCTCTATAGTTTTTATTTCACATAAGTCTCCGCTGTCCTGGACGGCAAATATGTCCAGCAGAAGATTCAGAATCTCCTTCTGCCAAGGTACATCGGAAGAAAATATCAGACACTCTATTGAAGAATCAAGGAGCGGCTGTATGTATTTCTGGTAGAGCAGGCTTTCTTCATGGGAAAGCAGCGACGGAGAAAACACGATATTAGGAATTATGGTGCTTTCTGTCGATTCAAAACGGTGAATCACCTGCGTATTGATAAATATACCTGTTCCGGCGTTTACAACATATCTGCCGCTTCCAATAAAAAATTCCGCAGTTCCTTTTTCAACAAACACAAATTCAACTTCAGAATGCCAGTGCCAGTCAATACAGTGAAAATCAAACAACCAGATATCCTCCATATAGTATCGGAACGGATATTCTTCACTTCCATGGCGGATAGTTTCCCTTAATGTCTCATCTGTCCTGATTTTCGTATATCCATCATTGATTTCCATTTAGAATCTCCATTTTGTGATATTGTATAATAAACTTGGGAAATAATCTCTTACTTCCTCCTACCTTCCGTGATATAATGCAATTACATAATAGCATTGAAAGGAAAGGAAGTCAATATGGTCAAAAATTATAAAAAAACGCTGACGGCTTGTTATCTGGGATTTATTACACAGGCAATCGCAGCTAATTTTGCACCGCTGTTATTTCTTAAGTTCCATACGGATTATGGCATTCCGTTGGGAAAAATTGCCCTTATCCCTGCAACATTCTTTCTGACGCAGCTGATTGTGGACATTTTATGCGCTCCTCTTGCAGACCGCATAGGTTACCGCAAATGCGTCGTAGCTTCCGAATTATGTTCTGCCGCCGGACTTACAGGTCTTGCATTTTTACCGGAGCTTTTCCCCGATTCCTTTGCCGGCATTCTCATTAGTGTAATTATTTATGCAATCGGGAGCGGTCTGATTGAGGTTTTAGGCAGTCCCATTGTGGAAGCGTGTCCTTTCGAACATAAAGAAGCCGCTATGAGCCTGCTTCACTCGTTTTATTGCTGGGGCTCCGTAGCGGTCATACTTATCTCCACTCTTTTTTTCACGGTATTCGGTATCGGCAGCTGGAAATGGCTTGCCTGCCTATGGGCGCTCCTGCCTCTTTACAATATCTACAATTTTGCAACGTGCCCTATCGAGCACCCTGTAGCTGACGGCAAGAGTACAAAAACAGGCAGCTTGCTCCGCATCCCGTTGTTTTGGATTGCAATTATCCTGATGATATGTGCAGGAGCTTCTGAACTGTCTATGGCTCAATGGGCCTCTGCCTATGCCGAATCAGCCCTTGGATTGTCAAAAGCGGCGGGCGACCTGGCAGGTCCCTGCATGTTTGCTGTAATGATGGGGATTAGCCGGGTTATTTATGGAAAATATGGCGACCGGCTGAATCTGACAAAATTCATGCTTGGCTCCGGCTGTCTTTGCCTCCTCTGTTACATTGCGGCCTCTGTATCGAATGCGCCTGTCATCGGACTGATTGGCTGCATCCTCTGCGGTTTTTCCGTCGGTATTATGTGGCCGGGAACCATCAGCATCTGTTCCGGGCGGATTCCTACCGGAGGAACGGCTATGTTTGCTTTACTGGCTATGGCAGGCGACCTTGGCGGAGCATTCGGTCCGGGCTTAGTCGGTAATATTACTCAGAATGCAGACAACAATCTACAGAAAGGAATGCTGGCAGGCTGCATCTTTCCGTTGGTATTAATCCTATCCCTTCTTATAATGAAAGGCTTACGGAAAGATAAAACAGTACAAAACAAAACATAACGAAACCTCTTCCCTGCCGCGGAAAGATACTGCCGAATCAGATTCTTACAAAAGGGGCTGCGCTTCATGCGACAGCCCCTTTACTTCCCGCTAATCGAAGAGGAACGAAAGGTCCGCATTCTTATCCAGCCGGAAGATATAGCGTTCATAGCTGTTGTAGCCGGGAACCGGAATATCCAGAACTACCCTGTGGTATTCCTTCCCCATACTTGTATATCCATAATCCCAAAGGGCCTCCCAATCACAAAGCTCATAAACTGCCTGCCAGTCCTCCGGCTTTACCTCCAGACCTTCCCTATTATAATCCGCGTCATAGTTTGAACCGCCAGTCATCCGAAAGGAACCATCGTCAGAATAATACCCTTCTACAGAATTCGTATCTTCTCCCGAATAGTTCCAGAACAGACTCATCGTCTCATCCCCGGTCCACTCATAGTTCTTTTCCGTAGAAAAACCGCGCGCCTCTAAAAACTGCAGCGTTTCTGTATACGACGCATACAACGGAACATCAACTGTGGACCTGCGTGATGCTATCACAACCGACATAGTAAGCGACGCCACCGGCACGTTCTTTGTTTTCTCTTCCAGTGTCAGTCTGCCTACCTCCCTTTGCAGGATTTCCAGCAATTCTTCCTTTTCCTCCAAAGACATCCTCATAGCAATCTGATTCATGGCATACTTCGCCGTTACTGTCTGGAGCGTTTCTGCCGGTATGGTGTAGACACCAGCATACTGGCACTGCTTATATTCCGGACTCTCGTACACCGGTGCCAGCACTTCTTCCCGCAATCCGGCAGAGCGGTACATACGGTAAACCGTTTTCCCGTTTTTCAGGCGGTATGCCACCTCTACCGTGAGCCAGTTCCCATGCACCTTACGGGTGCTGTCCCAATATTCCTCCGTATCCTTTACCAGAGTTTCCAGATACGGATACACTGTCTCTATCTCTGTGAGGCTCATTTCATGGATTTTACTTATATTTTCAATACCCTTATCGTCTTTCTGTTCAACGTATTTCAGAATATTTCCGTATCCGTCAAGCCCCGTCACATCAATTGCAACCGATGCAAGCTTTTTCCTATCCGGAAGATACCTGTCATACCCGACTACGTCATACCGCATCAACAGCACAAATGTGACCGACACCGCTGTACAGACGAACATAGAAAGCTTATGCGCAAAGCACTTCCGGATATCGTAATGATAAACGCTTTCAATAAACATATGGCCCAGCAGCACACCCAGAATGGTTCCAAATATCATCCAACCTGGCAGCTGCCCTTCCCTATAGCTATCTGCCATATAGTAGAAGAGCAGTCCGATGCAAGAACCTGACAGCACCACTGCCGACACACGGAATACCGGCTTTAATTCCGGGAACGCAATCGCCTTTCCCGCTCCTTCAGAAGGACGTATCCGGTACAAAAGCAGGGCTACCGCAAACAGAATCGCCGTACACAAAAGCTCCTGCAGCAACATGGAGGTCTCCGGATGTATCACCGTATTGACGTAAAAATAGCCTGGCGAAAGAAAGCGCAGCGCATGCAGCCTCGAATAAACATCAGAGTAATAGCTGTACGTATCAAAAAACGCACTTTCAAAGGCATTATACAGATATACGGTTATCGCGGTAATGCCAAAGCACCAGCCACTGACCGCAAAAAACACAACCAGATTTCCTGCTGCAACGACACACAGGATAAATGTGGTATATACAATCAGGTATCCCAGGAAATGTACCACAAACCCCTGCATCGCGGTACACAGAACTTCTGTATCAAAGTTACCGCTGACTGCAATAATCAGGAAGCTTACCAGCAACATTACCAAATACGGTACCAGGTAAATCAAAACACCATTGAGATACCGGATGAGAAAAGAACGCGTTCTCTTTACCGGAAGAGCATGGAAAAAGTCTACTTTTTTCTTTGAGAACAAATACCCGAAGCCGCTGACCGCACAAATCAGGGCGCCTGTCACCGTTACGATTACAAACCATACATTTTGTGCCTGCAACATCTGTGGCAAATCCCGTACGCTGCTGTCATCGCTTGTCACCATCATGGCAATGATAATCGGCACCGGCAATACGAATACAACAAAAGCCAGAACGATTGTCCAGAGCCTCTGCCGCAGATCCTCCCACATCAGCTTAAAGAATGAGCTTCTTGAAGTCATACCCTGCCACCTCCGTTTCACTGATAAAAATCTCCTCCAGGGTCAGCGGAAGCATTTCAAAAAATACCGGCTCTGCCGCTGCCACACGTGCTTCAATTTCCTCCCGGACACCGCGTACCGTAAAGGTCTGCAGACGTCCGCGCCGCTCCTTTGCTATTACCTCCAGACCAAGCAGGACTCTTGACGCCTGCTCCTCATCTTCAAATACGCACTGCAGCTTATGAATCCCGGTCCGCATTTCCTCAAGGTCCCGGGAAAGCAGCACACCGCCCTTATGAAGCAGTCCGATATGGTCGCAGATATCCTCTAACTCCCTTAAATTATGGGAAGCCAGCACCGGCGTCAGTCCCCGCTCCGTTATCTCCTTTGCAAAAATACTCTTGACCGCCTGCCGCATCACCGGGTCCAAGCCGTCAAAGGTCTCATCACAGAGCAGATACTTCGTCCCGGCGCATACCCCGAGCAAAATCGACACCTGCTTTTTCATTCCCTTGGAAAAGGTGCTGACCTTCCGGCAAAGAGGCAGTCCTAACTGGTCCAGAAGCTCCAGATACCGCTTACGATGAAAGCCTGCGTATACTGCGCCATAATAATCCGCCATATCAACCGGCGTTCCGTTATTTAAGTAATACGCATCGTCGGAAATATAAAATACGTCCCTCTTTGCTGCCGGATTCTCATAAACCGGTCTGTCGTCTATCGTAATGGTCCCTTCATCCGCTTTCAAAACACCTGCCATCATCCGGAGCAGCGTAGACTTCCCGGCGCCGTTCGTCCCCACCATTCCAAACACAAGGCCTTCCTTAATCTCTACTGAAACCCTGTCTGTCGCTAAAATCCCATCAAACCGCTTGGTTATGTTTTCTGCCTTAATCATACGCTTCACCTCCTGTACGTTTTTCCTGCAGAGCCTTCCGCATGTCTGTTGCTTCGTTCTGCCATGCCGCATCAAACAGCCGGCTTACTTTGTCTTTCGGTATCCCTGCTTCCTTTGCCTTCCACACTAAGCTGCACACCTCTTTCTCCAGTTCCTTTTCCCGCAGCGCCAAAAGAGCGCTGGCATCTGCCACAAAGTTTCCCTTTCCTTTCACGGCATAAATCACGCCGCGGCGCTCCAGCTCGGTATAGGCGCGCTGAATCGTATTCGGGTTAATGGAAAGCTCCATCGCCAGATTCCGCACGCTGGGAAGCGGTTCGTCCTTTTCCAGTACGCCGCACAGCACAAGGCTCTGGAAACGCTCTGCTACCTGCTCATAAATCGGTCTCCGGTCCGTGTAATCAATCACAATCATGCCATCACCCTGTATCCTTTCTTTCCAGCTGCCGCACTGGCAGGCGGAATATTTTGCAGTCCTCAAGAATAACTGTATTAGTATTCTTAGTACAGTTAGAGTATAACATAAGACAGTCCCCCTGTCAACGGAAAACTATCTTATCTGTCTGACCGTTTAGCGTTCCCGCATGAAAGGAAAGATGCCTGAGTTGTCTTCATATCAATTCTAAACAAGTCTTTTTTCTGATTTTCATAAGATACTCTGATAACTGCTCATCCGAAAAAACAACGGAACATGTATTATCGGGATGAACCATTCCGGTTTGATGAAATGGAGACTCATCAGCTTGTTGGGAATATCCCAAACCCTCATACAAGTTAATCCATATTCAATAAATTTTTAAAAAAGCCCTAGAATCTATATCAGTATCCATCATAAACCCTACTGATTTATAAAACTGAATGGTTTTTTCTGTATTGTCGGTCATCAGTGCTTTTTGATAAACATTTTTGTATTCAAAGAGTATTTTTTCAAGCAACAATGTGCCGATGCCTTTTCGTTGATATTCCGGCAATACGATAATATCTTGGATATAAACCATCGAATATCCATCTCCCACCACTCGTATAATACCAACCAATTTATCTGCATCGTATGCTCCCAATATTTTCAATGAATGTTTATAGGCATTTGTCAGCATAGAAGGATTTGAAGTATAATTTGACCAACCAACACTATCGTATAGATTTAGAATTTCTCCTTCGTTATATACCGAATATTCTTTAATAGTAAACTGCATATGAAACCTCCAATCAATCATTATCAAATTTGTATGTTAAGTATATTATAGCTTTCGATTCTCACATTGAAAGGAAATATCCATCCTCTACACCTCCACAAATTCATATTTATCTATCAAACCATCTAAAATCCCTGCATTTTCAAGGCATTACGCCTGTCTAACGCTCAAACCTCATGTATCTGCCCTTGCTTTTGCCCTTACGAGCCGAAACGAGGGCAAATCTTTCTTCTCCGCCGACCACCTTATCCGGCAGTCTTGCAGTAATACGCTTCACCTCCCTTGTAGCGTGAGCTCCGGTTTCCGCTGCTATCCCGTTCCCTCATCGAAACGGCCCCGGCAATATGCGCATACTGTTTTTTATTCAGAAACAGCATACATTTTTCGCCACGGTATATACAGATTTTTTCTAATGGCGCTTTTTCTTTTATTTGAGAAACAGATGGACGGACAGTTCCTGTCCCTGTAACGATACATCGACCTCGCCCCCGTGGAGTTCCACGATGCGTTTTACAATGGCAAGCCCCAGCCCGGAGCTTTGGGGAGTGCTTCTGGCCCGATCTCCGCAGTAGAAGCGCTCAAAGATTCGGTCAGGCTCAATGCTGTGAGCATCCGTCAATCGGTTCGTGATACAGATATGGAGTCGACCCGTGTCCTGTGCCGTCACGGTTACCGGAGCGGAACGATCGGCATATCTGCAGGCGTTGTCCAGCAGATTCTGAAACACCCGTACCATCTGCTGCGTATTGATATAGGCGGCATGGCTTTTCGTCTCCAGCTGCCATGAAAGCGTCAGACCCTCTGCTTCCATAAGAATTTTATATTCATATAGGATATGCCGCAGAAGTTCCAGCACATCCCTTTTCTCCATGTCAGGAAACCGGTCAGCGGAACTCAGCTTTGTATATTCAAACAGTTCGTTAATCAGCCCGTTAAGCCCCGTCAGACGCCGTTCTACCACTTCAATATATTCATCAAAGCGCTGCCTGTCTTCGGGTCCCGTCTCCTTCAACAGCTCCACATAGCCGATGATTGAGGTAAGCGGACTGCGCAGATCATGGGAGACATTGGTAATCAGCTCATTTTTGCTCTGTTGCTGTCTTTTTTCCCTTTCCTCCTTTTCTCTGAGCTGGACGGACATCTCGTTGATGACGGCGCACAACTGGGTGATTTCATCGTCCCCCTGCAGTTCCATGCTCCTTCCAAAGCCCTCCTCCCGAATCTTCTGAATTTCCTGAGACAGGTACTCCACATACCTGACCCTGCGGTTAATCCTGACGGAAAAGGAGACAACAAAGCATATCATGGGAAGCGCCACTGTCAGTACCGACTGGAGATATTCGGCGGCAATGAAGTATCCATAGCCCAGCTTATCAAAAAAATCCCACATCCTGGAATGGAGCAGACGCTTCTCCATGGTCAGTACCACCGTCAGCACCGCCAGGCTGATAACAAGGGAAACGCAGGCTGCCTTCAGGAAATATGCCGTGAGGCGTTTTCGGAATGAGGAGGACCGTCTTCTGTAAACCAGAAAAATCACGAAAACCGTTCCTCCGATAACAATGCCGTTGATTAAAATATAGTTTGGAATTATCTTAAATAGCGTCATATCTGATACCCTCTTCCCCAACAGGTTTTGATAAAATCCGAATGTGCATTATCCCAGTTCAGTTTATTACGGAGATTGGCAATATGCATCATCACAGTATTTTCCGAACAGAAAAATTCTTCATGCCATACCGCTTCATAAATCTGCGCCATGGTCAACACCTGTCCCTTGTTTCGCAGCATATATTCCAGGATGTCATACTCCTTGCGCGTCAGCCTCACTTCCCGTCCGCTTACCCATACCTGGCGGCTTTCCATGTCCACCGTCAGGTCCTCCGTCTGGAGTGTGTGCGCCGGCTCTTCCGTATCATTGTACTGTTTATAGCGGCGGAGCTGGGCTTTGATGCGAGCAAGAAGCTCAATGGGCTTAAAAGGCTTCGTCACGTAATCGTCTCCTCCCACCGTGAGACCTTGTATTATGTCTATATCTTCCGTTTTTGCCGACATAAATATAATTGGCATTTTGCTTTTTTCCCTTATTTGCAGACAAGCGCTGATACCGTCAATTCCCGGCATCATCACATCCATCAGGATCAAATCCACCTGATAATGCTCCAGGATATCCAGCGCCTGCGCTGCATTTTCACAGGCGAGGTAACGGTAGCCCTCATTGCCCAGATAGATGCCCAGAAGCCTGCGGATGTCTTTATCATCGTCAACAACCAATATAAATTCTTTCATGATAGCTTTGCTTCTCCCTTTTTGTAGAAATGCTGCAAAACCGCCGAGGCAAGGAACATGAGCAGAAGCTCCACAGCGATCACCTGCCATCGCCTCAGACCGCACAAGTCGCCAAGAAAACCCGAAAAGGCAATCATACCGATGGATATGCTTTTAGCAATTATACCAATTTTCAGAAGCTGAGGCAACGATATTTTCAAAAAAGCAGAGCCTGCACAGAGCACTTCATCGGACACAAGCGGAACAATCAGCAGTATACCAAGAATCCAAAAGCGGTACCGCCCCATCAGCTGCTTTAACCACGCAAGCTGCCTTCTCTCTTTTTTCCCCTTTAAAATACGATGTGCAATCAATGAAGATAAGGAATACATAATCGCCAAGCCCAGCACGGAGCCTGTGACCCCAAAGAAAAAGGCCCCCAGGCTGCCAATCTGTCTGGTTCCCCACAGTATCACTGCCGTTTCCGGCACCGGAACACAGATAGGGAGCAGCACACAAGCAAGAAAATAGACGCACCACATAACGACACCTCCTAATATTTAGTTCATACCGCACCGTCCGCAGAAGTCTGCTTCCCATGGCAGCATTTTAATTTCATGTGCAGCACATATGCCGGGGGCAGATTCCGCCAGACCCTTATAATCTTCTGGATATTGAAATAATTTTCAAGAAAAGCTTTCCGCAACAGTGTATACTGAAATGTGGTAAATACGCCTTCCATTCCGATGGCCTTCTGGGTCTGTGACAATATTCTGTGGGACACCTGTTGCGGAAGAGATGTAAATGGCAGCCCGGAAATGATATAATCCGCATACCGAAACCCCTGTTCTCTTAAGAAGCCGCATACATTTCCGGCATCTCCATGGATCAGCACCACTCCCGGCATTCCATGGAACTGTTCCCGCAGTATTTCGTAAAAACGGTCATTCTGCTCAATCACGATATAAGTCGTGTCCCGCCTTTTTCTTGCTGCCACATCTCTGGTAAATACACCTGTCCCCGCCCCGTATTCTACAATGCAGTGCGCTTTATCAAAATCAATAGAAGCCGTCATGGACGCCGCCAGATGTCTGCTGCTGGGAGCAATAGCTCCGATCGTGTCCGGAGCACTGAGGTATTCTCTTAAAAACTTCCACATAGGATGTCCCTCCTCATATAATGAATTCAGTGTACTATACTGTCATTTGATGATTTCAGTATAAAGAGGAAGTATAAAGAGAAAACCGTAAGAACTATAAAGATTTCTTTAGATATGGCAGGCCGATGCTCTCGCCTGCCATAAGATTTAAACAGGGAAATATTATGGCAAAAATGCCCCTATAGGAGCGGCATATACAAATTCCTGCCGCAGATGGGGCAAATTATCCATTTTGTTTCGTTCATTGTCAACGCACTCCTTATTGCTTACATTGTCAGCCTTTAGCTGTTCCGTTATGCCCCGTGCCTGTTCCATATCCTCTATGAGCCGTTCAAAGCGTCCTGTGCCTGCCCTGCGTCGCCCTTAAGCCACAGCACCTGCGAGTACATCGTCCGGAAACGCAGGGAAAACAGCTTCATATCATATTCACATTTGCCGTACAGCGGATCCACTCCGTAGAATACACCTTTTTCAAGGTCATACCCGTTCAGCACGACACAATGCTCACAGTTCTGCCAGTAAAGCTCCTCCCCGTCTACCGTCCAGACCTGGGCTATATACGGCGCCTTCAGCTCTATCGTCGTCCACGCCAGCACCGGCGCCTTCTCTACCATGGAAAGCAGCTCTTCAAAGGAAGCGTCCTGCCTGCTTTCTGCAGAAAGCATACTCCCCTGCGCTTTCAGATAACGGTTTGCAGTATCCGCCACCACCAGAGCATAACATCCGGCAGAAGAAACCGAGTTCCTTGGATTTCCTACAAACGCCTTATTAAAATCAGTACTACCCCATGCGCCCTTCGGAAGCCATTTGTCCGCCAGAACGCACTTGTCCACAGAATAGCCATAGTAAGAAAGCAGCATGGCAAGGGCAGTCACCTCACAGCCATGCGGCAGTTCCGGATTCTGTAATATTTCGTTTACATTATGTAAGGTCTGGTTTTTGTTCTGTGCCGCAAAGAGCGCCTCGAAATCCACGTTCTCCGGCTGCGTCATGGTATAACGGGTTCCCTCGCTGCAATAGTAAAAACGCCCGTCCGTTATCACATACCAGCCGTCTTCAAATACTGCAAACAGCTGGAAAGACTCCCCCGCTGCCGCATAGCCGAATACCTTCCCCGCCGCATCCGGTGCGCCGTACAGCGGAGTTTCCGCCTGCGCATACAGCGTCACACTGCCATTCAGCTTCTTTGCGTCTGCCCACCAGCCCTCCTTCCCGTTGACCGGGCTTACCGTAATGTCCTGCCGCAGATTCCCTGCCTGCGCCATGCCCGGCACATCGCCCTCTCCGGGAAGCATCTCCTCGGTTCCGGGATCTGTCCACAGACCAGCAAACCAGCTCTCATACTCGGCAATGCCCGACGGTCCGAAATAGGTCACTGTCTTTTCTCCGGCTTCCTTCTCACGCCTTGCCGCCTCTCTTTCCTCCCGCCATTCTGTAAACTGTGCCTTAATCTGTGCAAGCGTACCGTTTCTGTCTAACAGTGTCATCGTAAGAATAAACAGCACAAGCAGAGCCGCCACAAAAAAAATCCAGAAAAATACCGGAAGAATACCGTCCTGGTTTTCCTTTTTCACAGATTTATTCATAACGGCTCCTTTCCGGCAGCCACCTGTCTATTAGCGTCCGCAGCTGCGCATTTTTTCTGATAAAAGCTTTCTTCTATTATATCATTTTTTCAGAGCTTTTCAACCGGAGAAACGGATAAATCCAGCGCGCCCCAATCTGGTAAATACTAGAAGGGGAAAGTTAAGCAGAATTTAATAGAATTATGTGTGTGTTTGTGGTAGAATAATGATTTAAACAATGGGAGGTATCACATGACGCCTGATTCAAATGATACAAATGCTTTTTCTCTTTCCATGCTGCAGCAGGTAATCGATTATATTGAAAAAAATCTTTTCGAGGAACTGACGCCTGCTATGATTGCCGCACATTTTTATATTAGCGTTTCAACGCTTTCTTCTCTTTTTAAAATCGTCTGTGGAATGACAATCATGGAATATATCCGCAACAGACGTCTTACTCTTGCGGCAGAGGAATTATCCATATCAAATATTCCTATCATAGAACTGGCTTACAAATATGGTTATGAAACCCCGGAAGCTTTCACCAAAGCCTTTTCCAGATTTCATGGTTTCTCTCCTAGTTTTATCCGACGTGATTTTCCTGTCTCAAAGCTTTTTTTGCCTTTGCAGATTACAGTTACAATCCAGGGCGGATGGAATACCATGGAACTGACAAAATCAAATTGTGCAGGACAAGACCAATCTCTCCTTTTCGATTATAATACCTTTATCAGAGAGAAAGGAGGAAAACAGATAACGCATCAAAACCTTACCTATCAGGTTGACACAAGTAAGATGCAGTATAAGCAGGAATGGACGATACTCTGTTCTTTAGCGGAGAATCTGTTAAAGAATCATATTCCATTTAAAATTGACGGAGCAACAATGCTTTTTGCACACGGCTTGGAAGTTCCGCCGGATAAAATTTGTCTGACGTTTAAATGGAACGACGCGGAAGTCGTCAGGAATTTCTTCCACTATGACATGGAGCCGGAGCATACCGAAGACAGATTCAAGTATATGGATGTCATGTACAAAGAAATGAAAGTCAGATGCATGTTTTATGGCAATTGTCCCGGAGACGATTCGGACGAATTTCTCTACAAAAATACGGATTTAGTCCAAATCAATACTCTTTTGATTCCTGTGCAGTCCTTGGAGTTTTATTATGAAAATGCTGAGAAAAATTCAGCGCACTACAAAATGGTAAAGGAATGGTTGAGAAAACATGAGAGACTATAGTGTTCAGAACAAAAAGGCGTGGGAATATTCTGCTTACGAATTTTGGACGAAACATGAAACCCCGTCCGAAAGAGCCAGAAAAGATATGGAAAATCCTTTAAGCGCACTCAAATGGCATGCCAGCTACTTTGACAACTGTACGGATGTCCGAATTGCAAACATATGTGGTTCCTGTGGAAAAAGGGCAATTCCATTAGCGCTTTTGGGAGCAGAGGTATCTATTTTTGATATTTCAGAGGATAATCGAAAATATGCACTAGAGACAGCGGCGGCAGCCAATGTGAACATCAATTATGAGGTGTGTGATGTTTTAGATATTGATACAAAAAAATACGGTAATTATTTCGACGTAGTATTCATGGAAGGCGGCATATTGCACTACTTTCACGATATCAATGAATTTATGAATGTCATGTACTCTTTGCTAAAACAAAACGGAACAATGATATGCAGCGATTTTCATCCATTTACAAAAATCAAAGATATTTTAAATCTCGAGCAGCCTTCCATGAGTTATTTTTCAACAGACATTTTTGAAGGTGAAATGGCACACGCACGTTTCTTTGAAGAAGAAATCAGAAGCCAAATGCCGAAATGCCTTTACAGAAAATATACGATAAGTGAAATCATCAATTCTGTCATAAGCTGTGGCTTCACGTTAAAAAAGTTTGATGAACACCCTGCATGGACAAATGATAAACTCCCGGGAGAATTCACGGTAGTAGCAACAAAATAAATCCCTTCTTCCCTAGGACTCCGTACCGCTGCCGGAATAAAAACCGTATCCTTCCCGGCACACGGCAAGACCCGGATAGGACGTATTCTTCTGCCAGGAAGCCGCCGGATTCCCGAAAGCTCCGCCAAAGAACGCATCCTATCCGGGCCCGTGTTATTTCCCATATGGATATAGAACGAATTTCACAGGATTTTATTTGAAACCTATCGTCTTGAAAGTATAGAATCCTGTTGGAACGCTTTATCTGCGGCAATGCAGCTCTTTACAGACGCGATGCGGGAAGTATGCGATTCGCTTGCCTATGAAGTTCCCTTGGATACAGAAAAGGTGAAACGCCATATTGAAACTTTACGGCATCTCACATGAACTGAACACGGAAATGAAAATAAAGAAAACAAAAAGACTGTTGCATCAACTGCGACAGTCTCTTTTCGCTGGGGTACAAGGATTCGAACCTTGAGATGACGGAGTCAGAGTCCGTTGCCTTACCGTTTGGCGATACCCCAGAATCTTATTGCTTGGCACTTATTACAGCCACGAGTGATATTATAACCGATTCTCCAAAAAAATGCAAGTATTTTTTTTACTTTTTTGAAAAAAAGTTACGATTCACAGCCGGTTTACGATTAATACGGCGGCGCCCAGTACGAGCAGTATGATTCCAGTCACGCGGTTTAACGTAACCGGCTTTGCCTTGTTTGCAATTTTAGCGGCAATACGCGCCCATATAAGGGTAAAAATAACACAATAGGCAAGACACAAAAGGTCCGGCGTCCCTCCAATGGCAAAGTGACTGCATGCTCCGGTAAACGCGGTAAAGGTCATAATAAACACGCTGGTTCCTACTGCGGTTTTCAGCTCGTAGCCGAGTACGGTCGTCAGAATCAAAAGCATCATCATACCGCCCCCTGCGCCGATAAAGCCGCAGATAAATCCGACCAACATACCGCAGAGCACCGACTGCAGCAGCCGCTTTTTTGCGGATACCTCCGCCATCTTTTCCTTTGTAGTCACGACCGGCTTTACAATAAATTTAACGCCGAGAAGCATCGTCATTATGACCGAAAAGCTTCCCATTGCCGTATTCGGCACCAGGCTTGCAACATAACTGCCAACCAGGGTAAATGCAAGCACTGACACCATCATCGTAACACCGTTCCGGATATCCAGATTCTTATTCTTTCCGTAGGTATACGCACTGACGGCACTTGCCAGAACGTCGCTGGCAAGCGCTATTCCTACCGCCTCGTATGCCTCCATCTTCAAAAAAGCTACTAACACAGGCGTAATCACCGCTGCCGCACTCATACCGGCAAACCCGGTGCCAAGTCCTGCGCCGGCTCCCGCAAGCAGACAGACAAAAAGCTTAAAAAGTTCATACATCGTAATTCCTCCTTGTGAAACAGAGTATTTCACCATTTCACCACTTCACTGGTTCTCTTCCATTATCTTACATTTACCTCTCTGCCCTGTCAATAAACTGCCAATTAAATATCTATGAAAAAATATCAAAAAACAACTCCTTTTTTCTTGCAAATTGCTCTCTCCTGTGCTATACTATGGACAGGGGTTCATAACAGACTCCTTGCGGTAGGAATACCGCATTGCGCGGAAACGGGGATGGCACCCATAAGAAAAAACGGCATACCGCAAACTTCTGTAAAGGGGGACGACACCCATGACAAAAAACGTGACAGTAACAGATGAATATGGAACATATGTCGGCACTACTTACCCGAAACGGGCAAAGGGGCTGGTAAAGAATGGACGGGCGCTTTTCGTGGATGACTGTACCATTCGTTTGTCTGCAAAAGCAGAACCGTCCGAGCATAGATCGGAGGTAAAACAAATGAATTACATCTATTATAATTCACGGGAATGGTCTTTCGGACAATCAGGACAGGCTGAACGCTGCTTCATTAATGATTTCGATAACAGTTTGGTAGAAGGCATGCTGCTTGGCGGCTGGAATGTCGGTTTTGCAAAAGCTGCTTCTAAACACTATCTGCTCACGCAGGATACGGAATACTGTTTTGTATTCTGGCTGAACGGCGGTGAAAATGACAAGGGAAGCGAAGTCTGCCAGCTGCAAATTATTTTTTCCCAAAATCAGAACGACTGCTACATTTATAAGCTCAACCGCAACTATATCCGCCCTCTGTTGCATTCGCAGGGCTGGGAGCTGTATTCTATCCCGTTCCGGACCCCGGATATGTCGGCTCTTCTGGCTGACAGCATACCGAAAACAGCCGGCACTGTCGTTGCAGTAGATACACAGTTTGCTTTTGTGGCAGGCGCCGCGCCGATGGCAGTAAAGCCTGCAAAGGAGCCGGACTTCTACAAGGATTGGAAGGACGAGCCGGATGAGTTTGCCGAATGGCGGCCGCAGCGTCACAACATCGTATTTGAAGACGGCTGGCCTTCCATCAATATGTACGGTGGCAATCAATACTCTACCGAAGCACTCCGCAAGCGGAGGGATTCGTTTGAAGCCGCAGCCAGAAAGGCTCACGGCTCCGGAAAAGCAGCTGCATCCCCGGAACAAGGCTTTCATTTTACGGGTCCTGCCCCGGACATGTGGGACGATGAACTATCGGAGCGCGTAGCGGAATGCGCCGACCGGATTTCAGATATCAGAGACCGTTATCAGGAAATCGAAGAGCGCTATGACGATGCACAGTCGCGCTATGACGAACTGCTGCAGAATTCTCATGTAACCGCAGAGCTAAAAGAAAGGGCAACAGACTTTCTGAAGAGCAGATTTTCCGCACTCACCGCAGAGCTTGCCGGGATTTCCGCACTACTGTCCACCGCTGACGAAGAAATAGAAAAGGCGCTCAACGGTTCTCGGAAGGAGCTTGGGCAGGGCAGACTGGATGCGCTGGAAAACCTTGCCGACTCACTGGAAGGACGGTGTGACGCGATGGAGGACAGCAGCTTGGAAAGTCTTGAGGATTTTCTGGACAATCTTGAAAGTGAGTCCGAAGAAGACTAATTTCCATTTGTGGATTTTTAAATTTATTGTTTTATCATTGAAAGGAGGGAGCCACGCCCAAGGCTCCCTTCTCTTTTTCCTTTTCTTCCCTTTAATCCATCCCTCTTTCTATCAGATACAGTCCTGCAAGTTCCGACAGCCCTGCCTGCTCTGCTGCCTTTTTATACTTCTCCCCCTCTGTACTGCAAAGTGCCTCGTACAGCGGCGCCTTTGCATCATTCTCCATCTGCAGGCAGGTAACTGCACGGCGGATTGCCTCTTCTCTTTTTTCTGCCTTCTGCTCTTTGTATCTTACCACAATTTCATAAGTCACTCCCGGCAGCACCCCGTGCAGCGTCACACTCAGGCGTCCGTTATCCTCTGTCTTTGCAGGATATTCCTTTCCGTCTGCCCTTACGGATACCTCGCCCTCCGGAATATTGCAGAACCTTATGCAGTACCTTCTGACCGGAAGCTGTTCCTTTTCTCCGTGACAGCAAATCGTCAGCCTCTGCATCCCCTGCTCCGGCGCCTCGGAACAAAATACCGTATCTGCCTGTTTTCCCTCCGTATCCTCGTGGAGCGTATAGCTGCCGTTTCCGCTGCAGGAAAATACCTTCAGACAGTCCGGATTCTCCGTGTCGTTGGTATACTCCCTGTCATCCAGCACAAAAAAGCCGCCTTCCTTTATCAGCACCGGCATAGAATCTAACGTCCGGACCATCGTCCGCTCCCCGCCTCCGGAATACTCCTTACCAGTAAAGAAATCCGTCCAGATTCCTTCCGGAAGCCATACCGGAATCCGTGCCATACCCTGCTCTTCGCTCTTTTCCGTGACAGGCGCAACAATCATCTGTCCTCCGAAAAGGTATTCATTTTTATAGCGGTATGCCTCTTCTCTGTCCGGATATGCATAATACATCGGCTCAATCAGCGCCAGGCCCTTATCCCTCGTCTCATAAGATGCCGAATACAAAAACGGAATCATCCGGTGGCGCAGCCGGAGATATTCCTCCGCAATCAGTCCGGTTCCGTTCTGGTACGCCCATGGCTCTTTGGTAAGTACAGGCAGGTTTGTATTGTGAAGACGGTTAATCGGGCTGAATACGCCAAATTGTACAAAACGCACATAAAGCTCGTCATCCTTATAGCCCTTCATGTGTCCTCCGATATCGTGGCTCCACCAGGTATAACCAATGTTTGAAGCGGTTGCTGTAAAATATGGCAGATACTTCATCGTATCCCATGTTACATAGGTGTCTCCTGAAAAGCCGAGCGGATACCGGTGCGAGCCCGTACCGCAGTAACGCGATAAAATCAAAGGGGCATGCTCCACACCGTTATCCAGATAATGATAATGGTTCAACGCCCACAAAGGGTCCAGTCCCTCCAGCGCAGACCGGCTTCCCTGCTGCCAGTCAATCCACCAGAAATCAACGCCGTCATGCTCATATGGCTTGTGTATCACATTAAAATAGGCATTGATAAAACGCTCCTCTGCAATGTTAAACGGAATCTTTTCCTCTGTCACCGGGTCGATTCCCATCGCTTCCGCCATTTCCCTGTAGCAGTCCTCAAAATAGCGCACCCCGTCAGCAGGATGAAGATTTAAAGTTACCCGGAGCTTTCTTTCATGGAGCTCTTTTAAAAATCTCCGGTAATCCGGGAACAACTCCGTATTCCAGCTGTAGCCGGTCCAGCCGCTGTTCCCGCCATGAGCTTCATCGTTCTTCCCTTGCGCAGAAATCTGCTTTACCTCATCCAAGGTTTCTGACCAGTGCCAGTCCATATCTACCGTAGCTACCGTAAACGGAAGCCTGCGCTCTGCAAGGGAGTCCATCGTATGCAAATATTCCTTTTCCGTATAGGCATGATAACGGCTCCACCAGTTTCCCAGAGCAAACCGAGGAATCAGCGGCGTTTTTCCGCAAATCCCATACAACGCCTGTACTGCGCCGCGGTAATCCTGTCCATAGGCAAATACATAAACGTCACGCTCTGCATGCTCCCTGACCGCCAAGGTGCCATCCTCCTCTAAAAGCAGGGAATTGCTATCGTCTACCAGTGCCACGCCGGTTTCAGAAACTACGCCGGTTCCAAGCGTCAGCTGTCTCTCCCTGTCTTCCTTCGGATTATAGGGAATCCAGCGCGTCCCGTCACAATTATCTAACGTCCGGCAGGTTCCCAAAAGATTCCCTTCATTGCTTAACAAAACCTTCGCCTTCCTGTCCGCAAAAAGCACATAACTGTTTTCTATACTTCCTGTCCAGACAAGCGTAACCCTCCCGGTGCTGATACGCAGTTCTCCGTTCTCCCCTTCCCGCCGGAACTCCACCGGCGGGAGCTTCCGGTACCATACCGACTGGGTCGCTTTATCACAGAAATGCCCGCCTTCCTCCTGCTCGATGCGGAACAGCCGGTCCGTAAGCACCGTAATCCTTACCCCCTCTGCTTCTACCATGCTTTCCTTCCGTGCTGCCGGTTCTGTCTGCACAATCAAATGCCTGTCTAACATCGCTTGTTTCCTCCTTTCAAGAATCCCCTTTCGGAAACGGCACACTGCCTTCGCGAACATTATACCATAACGCTGCTGCTGTTAAAAGCGGCAGCTTGCCTGAGTTTCCATGATTGTTTCCATGATTTTGAGTAACCTTAGAAAATCCAGGCATATCCGGGAGCATGCTTTTCCATTTTAGCTTGCTCATAAGATCCGGAAAATACGCAGTTTTACACAATGGTATGATTTTCCGGGCGCAGTCCGGATGCCTGTACCGGCTGTTTTTGAACCGGCAGACTCCGGTACGGATATTTGCAAATATTTTTATGGAAATCGACTGCACTTGTTGACACCGCGGACAAAAACAAATATAATAGGAACTAGCTATAAATGTATAGTTACCAAACTAATTTTATCAAGAAAGGAAGTACAAAAATGAACAATATGCCAAAGGTTAAAATCGGTATTGTTGCTGTTAGCCGTGACTGCTTCCCGGAAAGCCTGTCCGTTAACAGAAGAAAAGCTCTCGTTGCTGCCTATGCTGCAAAGTACGGCATGGATGACATTTACGAATGTCCGGTCTGTATCGTTGAGAGTGAAATTCATATGTTACAGGCTGTGGAAGATTTAAAGAAGGCAGGATGTAACGCGCTTTGTGTATACTTAGGCAACTTTGGTCCGGAAATTGCTGAGACGCTTCTTGTAAAGCATTTTGATGGTCCGGCAATGCTCTGTGCAGCAGCTGAGGAGTCCCAGAACGACCTTATGGACGGCCGCGGCGACGCATACTGCGGTGTATTAAACGCAAGCTATAACTTAAAGCTTCGTAATTTGAAGGCATACATTCCGGAGTACCCGGTTGGTACTGCAGATGAGTGTGCAGATATGATTAAGGAATTCGTTCCGATTGCAAGAGCTATCGTGGCTCTCCACAATTTAAAGATTATTTCCTTCGGTCCGAGACCGTTGAACTTCCTTGCTTGTAACGCTCCGATTAAGCAGCTTTACAACCTTGGCGTAGAAATCGAGGAGAACTCCGAGCTTGACTTGTTCGAAGCTTTCAATAAGCATGAGGGAGACGAGAGAATCCCGGCTATCGTTGCAGAGATGGAAGCAGAGCTTGGCGCCGGCAACAAGAGACCGGAAGTTCTGGCTAAGCTTGCTCAGTATGAGCTTACGTTACTTGACTGGGTAGAGGCACATAAGGGCAGCCGCGAGTATGTAGCAATCGCAGGAAAGTGCTGGCCGGCATTCCAGACACAGTTTAAGTTCGTTCCGTGCTATGTCAACAGCCGTCTTACCGCGAAGGGGATTCCGGTATCCTGTGAAGTAGATATCTACGGCGCTCTTTCTGAGTTCATCGGTACGGTTGTCAGCGAGGACATCGTTACCCTGCTCGATATTAACAATTCTGTTCCGGCAGACATGTATAAAGAAGCAATCGAGGGCAAGTTCCCATACACCCACAAGGATACCTTCATGGGCTTCCACTGCGGCAACACCGCTTCGACGAAGCTTGCTTTCTGTGAGATGAAGTACCAGAAGATTATGGCAAGAAACCTTCCGATTGAGTGCACCAACGGTACGCTGGAGGGTGATATCGCACCGGGCAAGATTACGTTCTTCCGTCTTCAGTCTACTGCAGATGCACAGATTCGCGCATACATTGCAGAAGGTGAGGTTCTTGATGTACGTACTAAGTCCTTCGGTGCAATCGGCGTATTTGCTATTCCGGAAATGGGACGCTTCTATCGCCATGTACTGGTAGAGAGAAACTATCCGCATCACGGCGCAGTAGCATTCGGTCACTTCGGTAAGGCTCTGTTCGAGGTATTTAAGTATCTCGGCGTAGAAGAAGTTAAGTTCAACCAGCCGAAGGGTATGTTATATCCGACCGAGAATCCGTTTGCATAAAGCTTTGCACGGGATTCAAAAAGGAATCAAAACAACAGGGGCTGCGCTTCATGCGCAGCCCCTTTCCTACTTCATAGGAACTTCATAAGACATACTTTATTCATCAGCATAAAGCAAGCCCTGCGAAGAAAAACGCTCCGCAGGGCTGTTCGCTACAGTCTGAATACATCCAGCTTTTCATTAATCTCGTCCGCAATTACCTTTAGCTCTGCGGACTGCTCAGAAATCGTCTGTACGACATCGTTTACCAGGGTCATGGACGCCAGAGTCTCCTGCGTACTTGCCGCATTCTCCTGGGAAATCGCCGTCAGGCTCTGTACAACATCAATTACATTGATACGTGCCTCATCCATTTGTGCCGTCTGCTTCGTAACCTTATTTACCATAGCAAAGGAATCCTCTATTCCTTTGAGCATCTCCTCTAACTTCACATCTGTTTCCTTCATATCCTTATCCTGCGTCTGCACAATTTCCTGCACATACTGCATTGTTTCTACCGCTTCTTTGGAATCGCGCAACAGCAGGTTTACGATTTCCGTAATCTGTCCGGCAGAAGCATTGGACTGCTCCGCAAGCTTTTGTATCTGTGCTGCGACTACCGCAAAGCCGCGTCCCTGCTCTCCGGCTCTCGCTGCCTCGATAGAAGCGTTTAACGCCAGAAGATTCGTCTCTTCAGCAATGGAGGTAATCAGATTGGTTGCTTCCTGTATCTTCTGCGCCGACTGGTTTGTCGTATTCGTCTGCTCATAGATTCTGCTGATGGATTCCATCGTCTTCTGATTTGTCATATTCAGCACACGGAAGGTTTCCATAACCTCTTTTCCGGCATTCTGCATGTTTACTGCATTTTTGTTCAAGGCTTCGGTATCCTGCATATTTCCGCCAATCATGTCGCCAATCGTCACTACATTCTCGGTTGCGCGCTGCGTCTCCTCCGCCTGGTTTCCTGCACCCATCGCAATTTCTCCGACAGCTCTTTCTACCTGTGTAATGCTCTCAACCGTCTTCTCCGTCTGGTCCTTCAACACATTCGCCGCGTCGTTCATCACAACGCACTGACCTTTAATATTCGTAACAATTCCTGAAAGCTCTTCCTTTAATTTCTTAATCGACCTGCCAATCGCGCCGATTTCATCATACCGCCTCGTAAGCTTGTCTGAAACATCAACCCTGAGGTTCCCCTCCGCAAGC
Source organism: uncultured Lachnospiraceae bacterium (assembly GCA_910577175.1). GTDB lineage: Bacteria > Bacillota > Clostridia > Lachnospirales > Lachnospiraceae > SIG307. Next base: position 46,859 of record CAJTLU010000015.1, read on the forward strand.
TCTTCCAGTGCAGAAACGCTGGCGTGCAGCGCCTTTAACATACCGCTCACCACAAGGACTACCGTAACGCCTGCAATAACCGAAACAATCAGAATAATCGATAAGGTTGCAAGCGTGCTGCTCCTGACATTCGTATCCATTCTTTCCTGGCTGATTCCTGCAAACACCATGCCTGCCGCTTCGCCCCCTGCGCCTGCATTTGCATAAAGCGGTACATAATAGGCAAAAAACGGCGTGCCTGCCACATCCACATGATCAGCAAAATAGGTCTCTCCGTTTTTTAGTACCTTCTCAACCACTTCACTGGCTGCCTTGGTCCCGAGAACACGCTTCCCTGCATCGTCCTTTACCGACGTCATATAGCGGGTATCCCCGTAAAAAACCGTTACCTCAATCCCTGTTTCGGCACTGATGTTATCTGCAATGCTTTCATTTTGTGTAATATTGAAGCTGCCCTTTATGAAATCCCCGTTTTCGTTAAGCCCGTAATCCCCCTCTACGGAGTATGTAAGCATGTCCCGCACAGACAGGGCTGTCGCTCGCAAAGCATTCTCCAACTCATCCGTAATAACATTTGAAATCTTCCAATGACTAAAATACATAATCACTGCTCCCAAAATCACAACCGGAACCAGTCCCATCCCGATTACCTTTCCTCGTATCTTAAACTTCATTCATACCGCCTCCTATAGCTCTTTCTGGTTCTGCAAAATAGATATCTACTTTATTTATTATATCACCTTTTTTTCCCTTTTTCCATATTTTTTTCCCGACTCGCAAAATTTTTACCTCATCTGCTTCCAAAATTTCTGCTTTTTCTTGCAATCTTCCTTACCGCCAAAGGCATATCCCCACGGAGTGTTTCTGCTTCATAAGAATGCGCTCCGACGCGCTGGCCCGGCATGGTGTTTCCGATGAAATAGAAAAACCGCAGGCAACCGCTTTACTTCTGATACCTGCGTTTTTCTCTTAACCTTGCTTCACCTTGTCCGCTCAAAATACAGGGATGCTTCCATAAAAATTTTTGAATCCGAAGAATCCTGTACAATACGAAAAACTTCGCCAAAACCAGAAAAGTGAAGCAGACTATTTTTCTGTGATATACAGCATTGCCTTTAAATCGGAGATTAATTCCTTTGAGTAATCGGATGCTCTCTGATAAATCTGTTCGGCATTTGCATAATCTCCCCTGTCCATTGCATTAAGTACTTCCGCGCCGTATTTATGGAATCTTTTATGTTTTTCAGCAAGCGCGTTCCATATAGGCAGAATTTCCGGAATGTCCGGAGTCAACGAGTAATAAAAATGACCAAACCCACACTTTGTAGAATCCAGCTGCAACGGCATTATCTTCCGTTCCCTTACCATGTTTCCCAGATTATTCAGCCATGACTGGTGCGCTGTGATAGCATTGCTCACATATTGGCCAAATTCGGATTTCTCTAAATGGAAGAACGCGTCTTCTGTCATACCTCCCATTTGTTTTACGGCGTCATCTAAGGTCTTTTCGATGTCAACTACCGGTTTGATAGCCTGCCGCAATTCACTGCTGACCTGATTCATAAACTGATTGCTGTCTCTTAACTGACTTTCCATTTCTGCCATGGAACTGCTGAGCTCCTCGCTTACGGCAGCAATGGAACTCATAGATTCGTTAATCTTAGAAACATGCTGCTGGCTTTCATCATTCAGCTTCCATATGCTTTTAATCTTATCCGTCATCGTTTCCAAATAATTAATTGTGCTTGTGGCGCTTTGAGAGCTTTTCTGAGAGGCACTCTTTATATTTCCCACGAAATCGCTCATACTCCCGGTAAGCTTCTGGGTTTCCTCGGCAAGACTGCGAATCTCGCCTGCAACAACAGCAAACCCCCTTCCGGCGGCGCCGGCTCTTGAAGCTTCAATAGAAGCGTTTAAAGCAAGAAGATTCGTCTGAAGGGAAATGCTTTCAATTCCTTCAATCACGTCACTCATACGGTTGATAATGCTTGCCAAAGTCTCCATATTGGACTGCAGCTCTTTCGAAACGCAGATTGTCTGATCAGAGAGGTCTTTGATGGTAGTCAGTTCATTTTGCCCGGATTCAATCCTGCGGTATACTTCATCGGTTTCTGAAGATACTTCAATAATCGTGTTTGTCAGCTCCTCATGTTGACTGTTTGATCTGGTTGCCCCATAGGAAGCATCCAAAGAATTTCCGAAAATGGCTTCAGAGGCTTTTTCTATGCTACGGGAAATATCAGTGATTTTTTCGGTCTGATGCTGCATGGTAAGATCAAGAGAGCTGATTTGCATAACCGCCTTGATATTTTTATCAAACAGTTCTGCAAATTGTTTTCTGCCTTTACTCAGTCTCTGATAGATCTTGTTTAATTCAGGCTCTTTGGAATAATCTGCTGCCTTTAACTCGGAAACTGCTTTCATGAGCACATATTTCTTCCCTTTAGATACCATAAACATACCTCTCTTTTCTATGAATTCTTTATACTTATATGATACGGGATTTTTTACTTTTTGCAAGTCCTTTTCGCAAAAAATATATTGATTTTATTGACATCAAGGGAAGGGCGGTGCCGGATATCTATATTGTATCTGCCAGCCGGAACGGAACGCGATACAAAAACGTGTTACGGAGACCTGCTATCAAAGAAATAAATGGTAAAGGTCTGAAAAGAAAAACTTGTAACTACGCGGAAAGCTTTCATGCGGAAACTGCGGATAAGCACGGGCTATATGCAGGTTTAAGCCCCAGAAGACTGCACAAAAATTTCAAACAAAAAGGACTTTTATTCTTTGGAAATCCATGGTATACTGTCTGCAAAAGTCTATCCTCGTCAGTCCGGTTACACAATGCAACCCCTGGACTGAAGGTGGAACGGCTTTATTATGTTTACCAAAAAATCAAGTAAAGGAGAGACAGAAACATGGCAGGAAAACACGCAGACTCCCGTTCCGCCCGGAAAATGAAACGCAGCCTAAACGGAAGGATACTAAGAAGCACAACACTCAATATCATGGTATTAGTGATTGTCTGCTGTATGATTATGGCTTTTTCCATGCAATCACTTGCCAATAACATTTTGTTGGACAGCCTTCAGCCAATGGCCCGGCAGTCAGCTAAGACCGTGGAGGCCAACATTCATATGCTGGCCGACCGAATGATGACTATTGCCGGAGATTCCAGGATGAATACAGTAACCGTATCCATTGATAACAATGAAACGGCCTTATCCCGGCCAGATGCTGCATTAACAGAAAAAAACCGTGCAGAAGTATTAAACGAAGCTGCGGAAATTTATGAGCTTTACACAATTGCCCTGTATGATTTGAACGGCCATCTGACCCAGGGAATTGACGGCGCGCCAGAAAGCCTGGACAGCAGCTTTTTTTCACTTTTAAAGGAAACAGATAATCTAACTACCTGTTCATCTACCATCTTCCAGGAAAAGCTTGGTATCACGATGGGGATGCCGGTAAAGGAAAACGGAGAGACGCTCCTGTATGTAGTGGGCATCTATAAATATGACACGCTCAATGACGTAATCAGCAGTATCAACTTAGGCAGGCATGGTATGGCCTATATGGTCAACCGGGAAGGAACCATCACAGGACACCCGGACCAGTCCCTGATTCTTAATAAAAGTTCGCTGTCCCAGCTCAGCGAGAACAACAAGGAGGCATTGGAACGTGTGACTACCGGTGAAACAGGGGCAACCGAATTCTCCGTTGACGGAGAAAAGATGCTGGTAGCCTTCTCCCCTATCCGGGGTACGCAATGGTCTTTGGTCATTCAGGTTCCCAAGTCGGATTACAACAGCCTGATCAGCGGAGCAATGATGGCAGCAATTCTTGCTACCGTCGCGGTTTTAGTTCTCTCCATGCTGTTAGTCCTGCGCCTGTCCCGCTCCATCTCCCGCCCGGTAAAGAGCGTAACAGCCCGAATGGTCGCTCTTTCTAACGGTGACCTGCATACAGAGGTTGTTCCTATCCGCTCCGGAGATGAGCTCGGGGTAATGACACAGACACTGGATGCCACAGTGGAAAGTGTCAACCACTACATATCGGATATCCAGCAGGTATTAACTCAGGTTGCTAACGGCAATTTAAGCACCGAGCCTCAGATGGACTACAAAGGCGACTTTGTATTAATCCGGGGCAGTCTTCATACCATTATCCGCTCTATGAATGAGACTATTCATGGTTTTCGGGCGGCAGCCAGCCGGCTCACGGATATGGCAGAGGAACTAAGCACTCAGTCCGTTCAGCTGCATCACGACTCATTGGAGCAGAACCAGTCTGCCGAAGCGCTGGTTCACGAAGTAACCTGCGTAAAGAAGCGGCTGGCCGATGTTACGGAGAGTAGTAACCAGGCACGTTCCCAAACGGAAGAGATTACCCGGCGCATTCAGGATGCTAACAGTCAGATGACGAACTTATCCTCTGCAATGGATGATATCAGTGCCAATGCACAGGAAATTACAAAAATCGCACAGGACATCGAGGACATTGCATTTCAAACCAATCTTCTCGCACTGAATGCTTCTGTAGAAGCTGCCCATGCCGGAGCCGCCGGAAAGGGATTTGCCATAGTTGCCGAGGAAGTCAAGCGGCTGGCCGCCCAGAGTGCAAAAGCCGCCCAGAGAGCTACAGACATGGTAACAAATACCCGGTCAATTATCCAGACCGGTGTAAAATTGACTACGGATACGGCCGATTCCCTCCATGCTATTTCCGACTTTTCCTCACACATCAGTGTAATCTCAGGAAAACTGGTTGCGGCAGTAGAGGGACAAAAGGGAGCCTTAGCTGTCATGGATGAGCGAATCCAGTCTATTTCCGGTATTGCAGACCGGAATCTGCAGAGCGCAGAAGGAACAGAAAAGTCCAGCGGAGTACTGGCAAGAGAGGCTGAAGCACTTCAGTCCCAGGTACAAAAATTCATTTTAAAGGAGGAGTCCGACCGATGAAACGGATTTTCAGTATGCTTCTATCCTTACTATTGATGGCACCACTACTGACCGCCTGCGGAGAGCAGGCAGGCCTTCAGGATGGCTACTATACCGCTCAGGCTGCCGAGTTCAGTCATGGCTGGAAAGAGTATCTTACAATTATGATTAAAGACGGAACTATCGTTTCAGCAGAATACAATGCGGAAAATGCCAGCGGCTTTATTAAAAGCTGGGACAATACCTATATGCAGACGATGCTCCATACGAACGGCACCTATCCGAACGAATACACCCGTTACTATGCGAACCAGCTATTGGAGAGACAGGGTGAAGGCAGTATTGATGCGCTGTCCGGAGCTTCTTCCTCCCATAAATCGTTTCAAATGCTGGTTCAGGCTGTATTAGAGCAGGCCCGGAAGGGAGATTCCAGCATTGTACTTGTACATACCCAATAAATAACTTTATCATTCAAACCTCGCAAAAGCTAACCTTTAGGATGGAATCTGTCAACAGTAACGCTCACGAAAATGGTGGGCGTTACTTTTTATCCAAATCTCCGGGGCTTGTAAAAATTCATCGATACTTCCAAAAATACCTGTTATACTATATTTACTCCCTTTCCATAGAACTGATTTGTGTACCGTAAAATCATACGTTCCGCTGATACTCACAAAATTATTGGTATGATATGTTCCCTAACCAAAAACTAATCAATACCTGCTATAATTTCATCCGGAGGTCTGTATATGGATAAAAAAATATTGATTATTGAAGACGAGGCGGCAATACAAAAAATATTGACAGAGCCGCTCACATTTGCAGGATATAAGGTTACTGCCGCATCGGACGGACTGGAAGGTATCAACGCATTTCACAAACAGCCTTTCGACCTTGTTTTGCTGGATATTATGCTGCCTAAAATTGACGGCTATACGGTCTGCGAACTCATCCGGCAGGAGTCGCAGATTCCGATTATTCTCTTAACTGCGCTTGATTCGGAGGATGCCCAGATCAAAGGCTTTGATAAGCTGGCAGACGATTACATTACCAAGCCGTTTTCTATCAGACTCGTATTAAAACGTGTGGAAGCCCTTTTGCGCAGGACATCGTCTGATATCCTGTCGGATACTATCCGCTATAAAGAAATCACCCTGTGTGAATCAGAACGACAGGTAACCGTGTCCGGAAAAGAACTGTCGCTGACCCACCTGGAATTTGAACTGCTTCTTTTATTTTTGAAAAACAAGGGACGCGTTTTTACAAGAGACGAGCTTCTGAATCTTGTCTGGGGCTATGATTTTGCAGGTGATGAAAAAGGCGTCAATTTCCATATTATGAATTTGAGAAAAAAGCTGAATGTAGATTATATTGAAACGGTCAGAGGGGTGGGATACAGAATTGCGAAAGAAAATTAGGAACAGCCTGAATCTGAAAGTATTTTTGTGGGTGTTTACTGCTCTTACGGTATGCAGTATGTTGATTTATTGTATTGTTATGACTGTACTGCCAAAGCAGTATCAGTTTACCGAAGACAAACAGCTGGATGCAAGCGCAGAAGCTTTTGTTTCTGAGCTTCAGACTATGTGCTATGACGACGGTATAAAGGCGATTTATAACTTCTGCATCCGGAACAATTCAGCGGCTGCTCTTTTGGACGGAAATGAAATACTGAACTTTGGCGAAATAAATTCCGACGAACAAACCCTGGCCACGTCAAATATCGGCATTAACTTCCGCTTTCCGGACCGCAACACAACCTATACGCTTGTGATTTCCTCGGCAATGCAGACAGCTGGCAGAATTTCAGGGCTTCTGCTCCGCCTTTTGCCGGTCATTTTTCTGATTATTATTGTTCTGTCGGTTTTAAGCGCATTGATTTGCAGTAAACTCATTGTTGCACCGATTGCGCGGATCAGTCAGATATCCAAACGGATGGCATCGCTTGATATGACCTGGAGATGCAACGTAAAGAGCAATGATGAAATCGGTGTATTAGCTTCTAATCTGAACACAATGGCTGTCAGGCTTCAAACTGCCATGCAGGAATCGGAGCTTGCAAACAGACAGCTTGCCGCCGATGTTGAGAAATTCCAGACTCTGGAGGAACAGCGCAGACATTTTTTTGCTGCGGTATCCCACGAGCTTAAAACTCCGCTTACAATATTGAAGGGACAGCTTGAAAATATGATTCTTGGATACGGGGATTATCAGAACCACGGAAAATATCTGCCGGAAACGCTGGAGACCGTGGAAACTATCGGACAGCTTGTGCAAGAAATTATAAGCATTACCAAAATGGAAAGCATGGATTTGCAGAATACGCTGCAGGAGGTGTCACTCGCCGAATCCATCCGCCACACAATCGAAAGCATTTTACCACTTGCCAGGGACAAGGAAATCCAGATACATCAGGAACTTGGGACAGACCTTACATTGTCCGTCAATCCAAATCTCTGGAGTAAAGCCTTGTCAAACATTATCGGAAATGCAGTCCGGCACTCCCCCTGCGGGGCGCACGTCTTTATTTCCCTGCAGACATCAGAAACAGAAGCCGTTTTCATTGTTGAAAATACCGGCGTGTCTGTTCCTGATGAGGAACTGGAGCACATGTTTATACCATTTTACCGGGCAGACAAGTCACGAAGCAAGACGACTGGCGGCAGTGGCCTTGGCCTCTATATCGTCAAAACAATTCTTGACCTGCATGGTTTTCCTTATTCTATAAAGAACTCGAAAAACGGAATCGTTTTTTCCATCTATCTGGAGGGCAGCCGCATATAGCGCGGCTGCCTCTTTTCTAATCAATTCCTAATAAAATACGAATGGAAATCCAATACAGAAGTTGTATATTAGAAACCGGAAAGGAGCTGAGAAGATGAATTTTGTCAGACGCGCCGGTTTCTATATCTTGCGGAAAAAGGGAAAAACCCTCTCCCTGTTCCTATTGGCTGCGATTGTTTCCACCTTTTTAATTTCCTGCTTTTCCGTTTTAAATGCAGCAGGAATGCTGACGGCGGAAATCCGCAAGTCAATCGGTGCCGCATTTTATATCAGGGCAAACACAAGTGTCAATACAGATGATAACGGCAGATTCTCTATGGAACAAAACAACATTCACATTACCGATGAGGATATTGCAAAAATAATGCAATGCGGCGATATTTCCTATTGCAATCCAATAAATTACGGATATGCGAAAGGGAAGGAAATTACATTTGTCCCCGGCGAGCAGGACAATCCGGACAACAATATGGGACAGGTTACGGCGTTACGCTATTCTGCCCTGCATACGGATTTTTCTGACGGGACGATTTCCTTGTCCGCAGGCGGACACATTACCGGAACGAGCAGGGCTGCAATCATAATAAGTTCGGAGGTCGCCGCAGAAAACAACCTGTCGGTAGGTGATACTGTCACTTTGGTTTCCGCCGGATTGGGAATCGACGCCGGAAGCTATGTTGATTCATGGCAGGGAGACAGAGGGGAGAGCCAGGTAACGATTGCCGGAATCTACGATATCCTTAAGGAACATGCATCGGCAGCAGAAACCGCAACCGCCGGAAAACAGGAAAACCGCATTTATGCAAGCCTTGATGTTCTGGACGCCTTGAGGGAAAGCGAGCCTTCGGTTTACACGGGCGAGGTTGACTTTTATGTGATTGACCCTGCCAAACTCCCTAAAATGCTTCCAAAGATACATCAAATTGCAAGTATTGATTGGAAAACCCATTTTATCCGTACCAACGATTTTCAATACTCAAAAATTTCCGACAGCATCCTGTCTTTCAGCAATCTGGTAAAGGTTCTTCTGCTATGTGTAGCCATCGTAAGCGCAGTAATACTGACCCTGATACTCGCGCTCGGGATCCGAAGCCGCATCCAGGAGACCGGTATTTTTCTGGCAGTCGGAATATCCAAGAGAGAAATACTTCTGCAATTCCTGTTTGAAACCCTGGCCATAACGATTGCCGCCTTTATCTTTTCCTGCGCCATCTGCCCTGTTATCCAAGGAAGTCTTAAAAATCACATTTTTTCAGATTTCCAGACGGAGCTTATCGTCAGTGCCGCACTGGAAAACGGGAAGGGCGCTTCTTTGGAACGCAGCGGCTATTTTAACTTAGAAGCCTGGAAAACTTTTACTATTTACGGCTGCCAGCTGCTTACCGTTACTGTCTCGGTACTTCTTTCCGCAGTTCCGGTCCTGCGGCTGAAACCAAAAGAAATTTTTACAAAAATGAGCTAAGGAGGCAGACTATGAATTTTATACAACGGGCAGTTCTATATTGCTTTCGACAGAAACGAAAGACTCTTATCCTGCTTTTGGTACTTACGGCTATCGGTACTCTTTTGCTTGATAGTCTGGCAATCCGGGATGCATCCGAGAACGCCGCTTCCGGAATGCGGACGGCGGTCGGGGGAAAATTGATTTTAGAAACTGATACGGAAGGGAATTACGACTTTGTCGGCGAAGACAAATGGGGAGCAAGCTATGTCTATAACGGCGATTATATTACTCTGCCAATCATTGACGCTATTTCTAAGCTGGAAGGCGTTTCCGGTTATAACGTCGAGGACAGCGCCGCCGCGTACTATGCAGCGGTAAGCTTTCAGTATCTCCCGACAAACTATAATGTAAATTTGACGAAATACGGCGATTACGGGACATTTACCGCCTGTCTGTCTTCAGAACGATGCTCTGCCTTTGAAAGCGGAAAATACACCCTGATTGACGGGCAGCATATTATGCCGGAGGACAGCTATGCTCTTCTGATTTCCAAAGAACTGGCAGATTATAATGGTCTTTCCGTCGGCGATACGGTTACGCTATACGACTCCTATCTGGATTCGGAAGGCAGGAATCCCATTGTGGAGATGAAAATTGCAGGCATATATAACGGGACAGAGGGAACCGCTACAGGCGGTGAAATCCTTGCCGACCAGCTACAGGCAAATTGCGGCTTTCTTGCCTACAATACGTTGTTTGATCTATATGCTCCCGAATATAAAAACGGCGCGGAATACTCGTCTCTTACGATTTACGTCAAAGACCCTGCGGAAATCCAAAACATATCTAACAAAATCGAGGCTCTCGCGGAAATCCAGGGAAAAACGTTAAAGCTTAGCATTTCCAATGAAGACTACCAGGTAGTGGAAACGCCTCTGGAAGCATTAAAGGGCTCCGTAACTACTACGCTTATCATTATCACGCTTACAAGCTTTGCCGTAGTAACACTTCTCCTGACACTCTGGATCAGGGGGCGAAAAAGGGAAATCGGAATTTTACTTTCGGTCGGAAAAAGCAAGGGAACAATTCTGTTTCAGTTTCTTACAGAAACATTTGTCGTATTGATTGCGGCGCTTTCCCTTTCCATTCTGCTAAGTTATTTTACAGCTGCAAGAGTAAGTACCCTTCTGCTACCTGAAATCGGGGAAACGGGACTGCGCGTACAGGTATCGGCAGAATACCTGCTTCCGTTGTGCTGTATCAGCTTCCTCCTCGTTGCGTTGTCCGTTATTACAGCATCCTGGACGGTTTATCGTTTGAAGCCGAAGGATATTCTTACAAAAATGAGTTAGGAGGAAACTAAAATGTCAGTTTTGAAATGTTCCGGCATCCGGTATGCCTATGATAAGAAAACTTCTGTCTTGAAAGAGATGAACGCTGCCTTTGAAACAGGAAAAATGTATGCGATTCTCGGCCCCTCCGGCTGTGGAAAGACCACCCTGCTTTCGCTCCTCGGCGGTCTGGATGAGCCTGATAGCGGAGAAATTACACTAGACGGTGAAAATATCAATAAAAACGGTCTCGCCCATCACCGTCGCTGCAACATAGCTTTCATTTTTCAAAGCTATAACTTAATCGATTACCTGACCCCTGCCGAAAACGTCGCTTTGATTTCAGCGCTTCCGCCTCTTCCGCTTCTGGAAAAGGTAGGGCTGACACCGGAGGAAGCAAAACGTAATGTATTAAAGCTGTCCGGCGGACAGCAGCAGCGTGTAGCAATTGCGAGAGCGCTTGCCTCCGAAGCTCCTATCCTGCTTGCCGATGAACCTACCGGGAATCTTGATGAGGATACGGCGGCTGAAATTACAGCCATTTTAAAGGAATGCGCCCATCAGATGAAGAAATGTGTTATTATCGTAACTCATTCCAATGAGCTTGCAAAACAGGCCGATGTGGTTTTCCGGCTGAAAAAGGGAGAACTGCTGCAGGCATAGGTAAAAAGCGCCGGACGCAGTAGAAAACCGCAGGCAGCAAATTTCGCTTCTGATGCCTGCGGTTTTTCTTTTTCTCTCTTTTAATCCTACTTCGCCTTGTCTGCCGGAAACGCCGGGTTGATTGCATAAAAATTCTTTGCATCCAGATGGTCCTGTACGATACGAAGGCTTTCGCCGAATCTTTGGAAATGCACGATTTCACGCTCTCTCAGATAGCGTATCGGGTCGCATACGTCATGGTCGTGTACCAGCCGCAGAATATTATCGTAGGTGGAACGTGCCTTCTGCTCTGCTGCCATGTCCTCGGTTAAATCCGTAATCGGGTCGCCCTTGGACTGGAAGAAGCAGGAATTAAACGGAACTCCGCCTGCCGACTGCGGCCAGAGCCCGAGCGTATGGTCCACATAATATTTATCAAAGCCCGATGCCGCAATCTCTTCCGGCGTCAGGTCCCTGGTGAGCTGGTGAATAATGGCGCTGACAATTTCCATGTGCGCCAGCTCTTCTGTACCGATATCCGTCAGTACGCCTGCCACATCACGGTACGGCATAGCATAGCGCTGGGATAAATACCGCATGGAAGCTGCCAATTCGCCGTCCGGCCCGCCAAACTGGCTCATAATTACCATCGCAAGCTTCGGATTGGTCTGCTTAATGTTTACCGGATACTGTAATCTTCTTTCATAGCTCCACATTACTTACACTCTCCTTCCCACGGCCAAGGATATTCTACCCATTTCCAGCTGTCGTTGCAGAAACAGTCATAGGAGGAAACCGGTCCGTACAGCGCCGTATACTCTTTTACAATCTTCTCTCTGACCGCGCACATATTCTGATAATAGTGCAGCGCCTCCATGCAGTCCGGGTGTGTATCCAGAAACAGGCGCGCCTCATCCATGGCAAAGCTTGCTTCGCTTATCTTCTGCAGTAAAGCATTTCTGTCTTTCCCTGCGCCCATATCAGTTACATCTCCTTCCGCAAAATTCTAAGTTTAACTCCTTGAAAATAGTTCCTGTGGAAAAACCTTCGCAGATTTCATAAAGATTTCCCCAGCTCTGCCACGGTACATATGCCATAGCCAGCGCCTTCCCTGGCATATCTTCCTTGCAGCAGCTCCCTTCCTTTTTCATCTCACGGTACATCGACTCCGTCGTACAGCCGCAATCCGGTTCTCTTTTCATTTCCTTTTTCTCACAGCCGCAGTCCATTTCACGTCTCATTTCCCTTTTCTCACAGCCGCAGTTTGTTTCACGCCTTACTTCTCTTCTATCACAGCCGCAGTCCGCCTCGCGTCCTATTTCTCTTTTTTCACAGCCACAGTCTGCTTCACGCCTCGTTTCCCTTTTATCACAGCCGCAGTCCATTCCCTGTCTTCCATAGCTTCTATCCCGCATACCCCTGCCGTAATTGTTTCCGTTACAGCCGCAGTCTGCTGCCTCCCCCGGAACCCTTCGGTTCCCGTAATTTCTGTAATTGTTCATAGTAGGGCTCTCCTTTCTTATTCCAAAGTCCATACTTTATGATATGACTTTTGCACTAAAACGTGAAAAAGGACTGCCGCCCGGTAAATCCTGCGCCGGGTGGCAGCCCTGTTCTCTGTTTTCAATTCTTACCCTGCTCTACTCTTCTTCAAAAGCCTCTGCAACATACTTTAAATATTTTGTAATCTCAATATGCTGCGGACAATGCCGTTCACACTGTTTACAGCCGATACAATCCGACGCCTTGCCATGTGTGGCGGACAGATTCTCGTAATACGTGCCCTGCACGGTAAACTCCTTTTGCATCTCCTGCTTTTCCGCATTGTAGAGAGCAAAATAGTCCGGAATCGGTATGTTCTTCGGGCAGCCGTCAACACAATACCGGCACGCCGTACACGGAACCGCTGTTTTCCCCTGGATGATATCCCTTGTGCGCATCACGATATCCAACTCCTCTTTATTCAACGGCTCAAAGTTCTCCATATAACCCGTATTATCCAGAAGCTGTTCCATATTGCTCATACCACTGAGTACCATAAACACATTCTCATGCCCTGCGGCGAAGCGGATTGCCCAGGACGGGACGGAGTAGTCCGGGCGGTACTTCTTCATCAGCTTTTCCGCAGCTGGCGGCACGTTGGCAAGCGTTCCGCCCTTGACCGGCTCCATGACAATCACCTGCTTTCCGTGCTTTACGGCAGTCTCATAGCAGGCGCGCGACTGGATGTTCTTGTCCTCCCAGTCAAGGTAATTTATCTGCAGCTGGACAAACTCCACCTCCGGATGCTCCGTGAGGATTTTATCTAATAGTTCTGCATTATCGTGATAAGAAAAACCGAATGTCTTTACCTTTCCTTCCTTTTTCTTCTGCATGACAAAATCAAACGCATGGAGTCTCTGTGCAATCGCATAATTATCCACATTCAGACAATGCAACAGGTAATAGTCAAAATACTCCAGTCCGCATTTTGCAAGCTGCTCTGCAAAAATGCGCTCCAAATCCTCTTCCTTTTTTAAAAACATTGTTGGCAGCTTGGAAGCAACCGTAAACCTATCCCGCGGATGGCGTTCTACCAGAACCTCCCGCAATACCTCCTCGCTCTTAAAGCTATGATACATGTACGCCGTATCAAAGTAAGTAAAGCCCCGATTCAAAAAGGTGTCTACCATTTTACAAATCTGCTCTTTGTCAAAACTCGTCTGGTCGTTTCCATTCAAGAGCGGCAGCCGCATAAACCCGAATCCTAATTTTTTCATCGCCATGACTCCTTTCATTACCTGATACTTCTATCATAATATGCCATGCCCTTTTCTGCAAGCATTTTTTACAGTCGGAAGCGCCTTAGACAATCTTTTCATACTACCACAGCTTTCCGGCATACTCTCACACTTCTGCGCACTCTCCTATCACATAAAAAACCTGACAGAAAGCAGCGTGACATTCCGCTTTCTATCAGGCTCTTTTCCCGGAACTGCCAGAGAGCAGTCCTTGCACTCAGGCATGCTCCTGCTGCTTTTCCTGCTTCCTTCTTCTTGCCAGTATTCCGCCGATTCTGCCGGTTTCCTTTGCCGACAATGACCCCCAGCCGTTCTGCATTACGCGGTCAAACAGGCCCAGCTCCTTTGCAATCTCATATTTTACCAGTTCCTCCGCAGAGAGTTCCTCCAACACGATTGGTTTCTTTTTCTTCATTCCGGCACCACCTTTTTCCTTCCATAATAGAGTTCTCTTACAGTATTACCGGAGTGCGGAAATTTATTCCAATCTCTTTTTACGTTTGAAGCTGTTTGTGAAGTCCTTCCACGCTGCACGTACCGAATCGTCGGAAACAATTACATTCCATTCCGCCCCTATAAACATAATGTACATACATGCATACAGCCAGATCATACAGAGCACAATTGCAGTAAGGCTCCCATACATTGCAGAAAAGTTGGAAATACGGTCGATGTAAAAAGAATACAGATACGAAAACCCAAGCCAGCCGACCGCGCTGAAGACCGCACCCGGCAATTCCCTCCGGAAACGGGACTTCCGGTTCGGTATCAAAAGATACAGTCCCAGAAAATACGCGGTCAGCGCCACGAACGCTACTGTCGTACGTATGCTGATTAGTAACAGCGCGGCATTTTCTAAAATAGGGACTTTACTTTGGATATACAGATAAATCTGGTTGCCAAAGCCAAGAAAGAGCAGAGTAAGAATCAGCACCACAGCAAAAATCAGCGTATAAAAGGTGGAAAGAATACGAATGACAAAATAATTTCTTGTTTCCGGGTTTCCATAGACTGAGTTTAAGCCCTGCATGATAACAAGGAAGCTTTTGGAGGCTGACCAGAGCGCCGCTACTACGGAAAAAGAAAGCAGCGCTCCTGATGTCTTTAAAAAAACCTCGTTCAGCAAAAGTGCTATAAAATCATGGACTGCCGGCGGAAAAAAGGACTCCGACATCGAAACCAGGTCATCTGCGGTAATTGGCAGAAACTTCAATAACGTAAGCAGAAACATTACAAAAGGAATAAAGGACAAAATTACAAAAAACGCTGCCTGTGCCGCAAATGCCGCCACCGTGTCCTCCCGCAGTTTTTTTAAAAATGCCTTTATCATGTAATATAACGCTTTTATCATATCCGCACCTCCTGCGCATAGTACTGCGCCGTAATTTTAACCGTAAATAAAACCTATTGTCGTTCCCGGATAATACTCGTTCATAATCTCCTCACAGGTATAGCCGCAGCGTGCCATAGCGTCTGCGCCACACTGGCTCATCCCGACGCCGTGTCCATATCCGCCGCCTTGTACCAGATATCCTGTTTTCCCCTGATAAGTCCCCTTCTGCAATGTAATAAATGCGCTCGGCAGAAGTGCCGCACCATTGACATTTCCGCCATTTTGCCGGTAAATCAGCGTATTGAGCGGTGCAAGCACCGTGCGTATATTATACTCGTTTTTTACCAGAATTACGCTTTTGCTCCCCGCCAGAAGCAGCTCTGTCGCAATGCCGCCGCTTCCCCGCTGATAGATACGTATGCTCTGGATATCCCCAAGCTCTGTGATTGGCTTACTTACGAAGGAATTACTTTTCTCCTCATAGGTCAGAATCTGCTCCGGCACGGCCTGATAACGCTGCTTTAACGCCGTCAGCGCCGTTTCCTTTAAATCCTCCAGACTGACAAAGGTCTGCCAGCGGTACCATTCGCTTTCCGAATCGTATGTTTTTGTTTCCATATCTGCCAGAAAACTGCTCAAATAAGTATCGTCCGCCTGTTCTCCCTCTACCCTCACTACAGCGACCTCTTTCCCTTTTTCACTGACGCTGTGCAGCTTTCCTGACAGGTAAGGCACCTCTTTTGCATTTTCCCAGACATCCGACACGGATGCGGTATGTCCGCAGGAGGTTGAAAAATAATAGCATTGCGCCACCTCTCCGTTATACATCAAAACCTGTCCATGGGTGTCCTTTACTGCCAGAATCGATGCTTCACTTTCCGCAATGTTATTATATACCTGGCAGGAAACGCTGTCATCCACATGTGCGCCGTATTCCGCATAACGATTTGCTAAAAGCTCTCTGTAAGCATAACTGCGTGCACAGACTGCCTGTGCCTTTAACGCTTCCTTTTCAAAACGGGATGGCATTTCGCTCGGAAGCACCGCATATAAATATTCCTCTATCGTCAGCTCATTGATGACTAACAGCCCTTCTTCCCGGCAGTCAATCTCGAAGCTGCCCCGGTAAGACGGTATTCCGTCCGCACGTTTGATGCTGCTAAGTGTCAGCTTCGCATTTGCATCCTCTGTCACAATCTTTTTTCTGCCGGGCTCCTCCAAAAAGGATTGCTTTGTAAAGGTGCATACCTCCTCCGGCTGGAACGTCTTTTCCTCGTCCCCGCAGATTACCTTGTACGCCGAATCCGACGTAATCTGTACGGTCTCGTGGTAAAAGCCCCGGAAGCCCTCCGTGCCGATTAAAACCCGTATTGTTTCAAGGTCCGGCTTTTCCTTTAACAGCGCGGCACAAACCTTCCCGTTTTCAAGAATAAATTCGTTTCCGACAGAGCCGATTAAAAGCTTTTCGGTCGGCTCCTCGCTTAATCCGTCGTACAGACGGTACAGCCGCCAGCTGTCCGCAAACTTCAGTTCCCCGTACCCTTCCAGTTCAATGCTGTTTTTGTCCGCCCGCAATACTTTGCCGGTAATTTTGTCCGGTTTCAGGACAAGTGAAATAATCTTTTCATCCTTTACAGTCAGGTCCGCCACACAGGAGGACAATGTTTCCTGAAGCCGTCCTTTTGTTGTCAGCTTCTGCTCCCTGCCCTCGAAGAAAAACGTAATACTATTCTCTTCGGAGGAAAGAATCCATGCATTTTTTAAGGTCTGCGGCTCAGTTATCTTTGGCGTCGGGGTCGCCTCCGGCTCCTCTGTCTTCTTGAAGTACCCCTCCTTTTTCAAAAAAAACAGCAGTACCGCAAAAAGAAGTACTGCCATCAGAAAAACGACTCGCTTTTTCATAATCCCCTCCGGACAATCTTTTTTACTAGCCTATGAAGCCCGGAGAAAAAATATGCTTATCGTATTCTAATCTTACTCCTCCTCTTCGCCGGTCAGAGTCTTCCCCGCCCAGGCAAACAGCGCCTCTAAAAGAAGCTGCAGCAGCAGATAGAAAATTACCGCACAAAACAGGGCAAAAAAAGGATACTGTGTACGAAGTCCGTTCTTTAACAGCACCTGCGCCAAGTCATTCACACCGACCAGACCAACCAGGGAAGACATCTGTAACAGGATGCACAGCAGACGCTTTATCTCAAACAGCGACTGCTCCGTTACAAACGGCAGCAGTGCGGAAAAGAACTCCCGTCTGGCTCTGCGGTTGACTGCTGCGCTCCGGATTCCCGCTTCCCTTTTTACCGCGCGCGATAAGATATCCGTCAGATGCCCGCCGCCATAAATGCCAAGCACGAGAACCGCAATGATAAGCCCGCCCCGGTGCATACCGCCAAGAAAGGTATAGTACCACAAAAGCAATGCCAGATAAACCGGCGTACCCTTGCACAAAAAGGTAATGCCCGTCCCGGCTGCCCGCAGTCCCTTATATCCCGACGTTCGCAGAAAGGACAGTGCTGCCGCAAGCAGGGCCGCCACCAAAAGCGCCAGTACAAAAACAAGCAACGTAAAAATGCACCCTTTTATAATTTTCAGATAGGCTCCGTCCCCGATTAAGTTATTATATACTGCATCATAAACATTCCGTATGATACTCATGGCTCCTCCGTTCCCCGCTGCCCCGCGGTTCCTCTTTTTCCGACGTTCGACTTTCCCGCATGCCGGGATACAAACGCTCTATTCTAAGGTCAGATACGCATATTCCTTCATCGTATAATATCCCTTTGTCATAATGTACTCCCGTTCTCCCGGCGTCGTGTTCCGGCTCGTCCCATATCCGAACAGCAGATCTACCTTGCCGCTTTGCAATGCAGTAAAGGAATCCTCCACCGTAACCGGTACGGTAACAAAACAATACCCGGTCCGCTTCCCGAGCTCCGCCAGAAACGCCTCTGAAAATCCGCACGGCGTTCCATCGTCATCATAGCGGTCTAATGGTGGAATCGTGCCGGTAACTCCTACATAAAGCTTCTTTCCGGAGCTTCCTCCTGTTCCGTATAGCTCTAACGGCTCGTCTGCCTCCACATACGCTACAATCAGCGCTTTCAGCATATTATCTGCTTTCATTTCAGTAATTGCCGCATCCAGCTCCGCACACAGCTCTTCCTCGCCCTTGCGTAACGCCATGGCAAACTCTAACCTCCCGCCGCCCAGGACGCCGCCTGCGGTATCCTCCGGTGCGTCGAGACGCTTCAACCCCTCGACGGTGCGCAGCAGGTACTCTGCTGTCACGTCCGGGCAGCAGATTCCGTCGGCCCGCCCGCTTTTCAGCTCGTAAAGCAGCTCTGGTATATCCTTTACCGCATGATAGCCGGACAGCTTGATACCGAGAATGGTTTCAAATAAAACCTTGGCGTTTTCCTCCGCCATACGCGCCGCAGTTACTCCCGCAAGCGTCTTCCCGGAAAGCTCCTCCGTGCGGGAAATCTCCTGTCCCTTTGCGTCAGGCTTTGCAAAACCCGCAGCCGTAAGTAACAGCAAGAGCACTGCGGCCGCGGCAACCGCCCAAAGACCGATTCTTCTTACCTTCATGCCAACCTCCATTTATTCCACTGTAAGCCCGATGATTCTCTCGTCCCTCGTGCCGACTACAATGGTATTTTCAAACACCGCCGGAGTTGCCTCAAGCGTTGTATCTAACTTTATCGAATCCAACAAATAGCCGTTTGCGGCGTTAAACAAAAGTACCGTCCCGTCGGAGCAGCATTGTATCAAATAGACCACTCCGGTCTTTGTATACATTGTTGCCGGGGAACTCCACGCATATGCGGAAAGCTCCTGCAGCCAGACAGTCTCCCCGGTCTTTGTATTCATCGAAATCAGATAGCCGGAGGAAAGCTTCGGACAGCGGGAAACGGAATAAATAATCTGTCCCGCAATTGCACCCTGCCCCAGCACGCCGGTAGCCAGAATACCTCCCTCAACGCCGTCTACATTATGACACTCAAACGTCTTTTTCCAGACAATGCCTCCGTTTGCCGCATTCAGCTTAAAAATCGCAACTTCGCCCATCGAATGTCCGTCTACGGTTGCTTCCGTCAGGGTCGTTGCCACATAAACAAAGCAGCCGTCCTCCTCCTCTGAGAAAATCGGGGACGAATTGACATCACCGTACACATCCTGCGCCCAGACCATGGACATGGTATTCAAATCCAGACAGTAGAATACTCCGCCATTATCTCCGACATAAAGGCAGCCCCCATACACCGCGGCAGAATTTTCCATTCCCCATGTGAATTCCGACTCTGTCGATCTTGCCGCAGAATAGGTATAGTCTACCTCGTGGTCCGGTGCAATCGAAAGCGCCCCGGTACTGCTGTCATAGCTTGTATTCAGCTTCATCGTGTAAAGAACACCATTTTCACCCGGATAAAACAGCGTATCTGTTGCTGCGTCAATAACCGGCGAGCTGTCATAGGCATGGAACCCGCGCGGCGCCATAGCGTCATTTGCACCGAACTCATACAGCTTCGTTCCGTCAATCAGGCTGTAAATATACACCCGCGGGCTTACGTTCTCACCATAAATGCCGGTCTGAGCATCTCCTGAGCCAAGCACCAGCAGCGGAATCCCTGACGGGTGAAGGGATGCAGTCCCTTTAAACACCATTCCGATATGAATCGCGTCCCGGCTCTCGCTTCCGTCCTCCAAATCCAGAAAGTGAATATAACCGTCCATGCCGGAATAAATGACTTCGACAAAATTCTCCTTCGCCTTTTTCTCCGGATAAAGATTCATAAGCTGCTTCGTCTCCTCCGGCCACGCAATCACGAGCGGCTGCCCGGTCCAGCCGTTTCCCGACCAGTAGCTTTTTCCGCTTGACTTTAAAAGCTTTCCCGTCTTATAGGTCCAGTAGTTTTCAGAAAACCGCTCCTTGCTGACTGACGCCATGCCATACGACGCCGCGCTCCGGTGGTAGTTTCCACGGAACGTAAACAGCCCCTTTACCGTTCCGTCTACCAAATCCCCGTAAAAGGAAACCGGCTCTTCTCTCACAAAATCGGTTTTTCCCTCCGAAACTACAGTCTCCCCGTCCTTTTCATAACGGAGCTTCTCCGTTATCTCTAACACAGCCGGGGCTGTCTGTTCCGTATGGTGTACCGTACCCGTCGCACCAGTTATTGCCTCGGGAAAATATTCGGTGGAAACCAGTCCTCTTGTATCGTGCTTCGTGTTATACAAATAGCGTATGCCGCCCGCTGCCGATATCTTTTTCAGCATCAACAGTCCGCCGGCACAGACAAGCAGAAAAAGACCGCAACCTACTGCGATAATCACCTTTGTCCTCTTTTTCATCCTGTCCTGCCTCCTTTTCTATTCCATCGTTTCTCCCAGCTCTTCCATTACCTGTTCTGCCACCGCTGCCAGAACCTCCCGGTTCCGCTTCCAGATATCTGCAAACTCACTGACCGGAAGAGGCGCCGCTACAGTTCCTATCTCTATCGTAACTTCGGGGATTCCCATCATTCCCACTGCCCATTCGCAATAGCCCGCTTCATCCTGCTTGTCCGATTCCGCATAGACAATACGGTAGCTGGTTACCTTCTGCACCGCCTCCACCAAAGAAAGACAACGCTCCCTGATCGGCCCGGTCTGTCCGAAATCCCAGTAAAGCAGCGAGCCCGTCGCATGATAGCTGACCGCCGCCCGGACCGGCTCCCGTTCCGTCAGCGCAATCAGTACCTGTGTTTCCGGCTCAGAGGCAGGCGCTGTGCCTTTATAGCGGTCTGCCGCAGGAACAGACGGACCGCCGTACTCTTCCCAGCCATAGGCAAAGTTCCTGTTTAAATCTACCCCGTTTGCATTCGCCTTATAACGCCTGTAAAAATATTCTTTTGTAACACCGGCCCCGTCGCGTTCATAAAAACTTTCCACCAGGGCGCGCAGTTCCTTAGAACGGATACTCTCTGTTCCAAGCTGGCTTACCGACACACCGTCCGGATTTGTCATCGGTACCACCACAAGGGCGACCTCCGAAAAAATCTCACGATAGGTTCTGCCATGGAACATTCCGGTATCATACTCCTTTGCATAGGTCTCCAGCTGCTTCATTACAAGCTGCGTCGTCAGGTACTCCCTTCCATGGATAGCAGCTTGTACAAAAACGGCTGTCTCTACATCCGGGCCCCCGAAATACACAGCGGGAATCCCCCTGCCGTCCGCGCTGTACCCTTCCCACGTCATGGAAATAATCTCCGGATAAGCATAGGAAAGCAGCTCCAAATCCGCACACATCATTTCGTAGGTATACGGCTCCGCGGAAATATCAACAATCTCCTCCGGTATGACCGGCGCAGGCGTCAGAGAACCAGACACTTTCACACCGGGGTCAGGCGTTATCCTGTCTGGCAGGGGCGTCACGGTTTCCTTTGGTACTTCCGCTGGCGTTGCCGTCGGAAGCAAAGAAGGCGTCATTTCATCCCTTCCGGAGCCCTGTCCCGCTCCCTGACAGGAGGAAAAAGCAAGTGCCGCGAGCAACAGAAACAGCATTCTGCCCGGCATATTCCTTCTTTTCTTCACGCGGACGCCTCCTTTCCAAAACCGCTAGCGCACCGCGACCGCCTGCTGCAAATCCTGTACGGTTCCGACCTCGATAATCTGAATCCCTTCGTTCCGCTCTTCCCCGGAGGCCTTTTTCCTCCGTGGTACGATTGCGGTTTTATAGCCCATCTTTGCCGCCTCTGAAATCCGCGCCGCCATCATATTCACGGAACGGATTTCACCAGTCAGACCCACTTCGCCAAACGCAACCGTGCGTGCCGGTAGCGGGCGGTTCCGGTAGCTGGACAAAAGAGCAAGCACAATCGCTAAATCTAAGGACGGCTCCGTAATCTTCATCCCGCCTGCCACATTCACATAAGCATCGCACCCTGCCAGGGAAATTCCGAGACGCTTTTCGAGTACCGCCATTAAAAGCGTCACCCGGTTATAGTCTGTTCCGGCTGCGGTTCTGCGCGGCATATTGAAATTGGTCGGACAGACAAGCGCCTGCACTTCCACCAAAATCGGGCGTGTGCCCTCCATTGCCGCCGTAACGACCGAGCCGGGCTCTCCCTCGGGTCTCCCCTCCAGCATATATTCCGAAGGATTTTTTACCTCCCGTAGACCGGAACCCGCCATCTCAAACACACCGATTTCATTGGTAGAGCCGAACCGGTTCTTTACGGCGCGCAAAATACGATAGGAATTGTGACTCTCGCCCTCGAAATAAAGCACCGTATCCACCATATGCTCTAACATACGCGGACCTGCCACAATGCCCTCTTTTGTCACATGGCCGATAATAAAAATCGTAATGCCTAGTCCCTTTGCAAGCCTTAACAGGGACGCGGTTGCCTCCTTAATCTGTCCGGGGCTGCCCGGAGCTGCCTCCGTTTCCTCCCGGTAAATGGTCTGGATGGAGTCGATAATTACTACCTCCGGAGCGGTCTGCCGTATGGTTTCCTCCACACGGTTTAAGCTTGTCTCCGCTAAAAGAAGCATGCTTCCGTCGGAAACTTTCAGACGGTCTGCCCGCATCCGTATCTGACGTATCGACTCCTCACCGGAAACATAAAGCACCTTCCGCTCCTTTTTCGTCAATACATAGCACATCTGAAGCAGCAGGGTCGACTTCCCGATACCCGGGTCGCCGCCGACCAGCACAAGCGAGCCGACTACAATCCCTCCGCCAAGTACCCGGTCAAGCTCTCCGATGCCGGTTGCCATCCGCTCTTCCGCTCCGGTGTCCACTTCTGAAAGAAGCACCGGCTCGGCGCTCTGTAACGCAGAAGCACCGTAAGCAGGGCCTTTCGCTTTGCCTGCCTGCGGCGCTTCCACCAGTGAATTCCACGCCTTACAGCCCGGACACTGTCCGAGCCATTTCGGCGATTCGCTTCCGCATTCTTTACAAAAAAATACTACCTTCCCTTTTGCCATAACTTCCCCGCACGAACTACTGCTTTACCAGTCTTACTGCAGAACTCCTTCCGGACGTAAGCTGTACGCTCAACACAAGCTTTCCGCCAAGATTAGTCTTCATCTTCCCGATATTCGTTCCGTCAATAAAAAGCTTGAACTCTTTTCCTGCTTCCAAATCCACTGTTACCTGCGTATCGGTCGTTCCTTCTGCAGAAAATGAAACTTCCTTACTGTTTGCCGAAAAATCCGTTACTTTTGTGCCTGGTACGGACTCATATACGAACATACCGTTCCGTTCCAGCCTGGTAATGTCCTTGAAGGTCTTAACCTTATACAAGTCGCCGCCAAATTCAAAACCGTCCGCTTTTGCCTTTTCGTTAAGCGTGTAGTCCCCGAACGCCAGTTTCCCATTGTCCTGAACATAAATCAGCTCTGCCATCTTTCTTATCCTCCTGTAACAGTTTTCCTTTGTATTTTCAGTATAACATATCTGCCTTCGTTTTTCCACAAACTTTAGCAACTTAATAAAATGTTTACCACTTTTTAACTATTTGTGTTTCCTAAGCCGACGTATTTTAAGCTCCGCAGTGTCTGGCGTATCGTTTCCCTGTACCACCAGGAGCGCCGCCGTGTCCCCCTCTGCAATTTTTCCATTTAAAACCTCTTCGGCTATTTTGTCTTCAATCGAAACCTGTACGGCGCGGCGAATCGGTCTGGCACCGTACTTTTCGTCCGAACCCTTCTTTACAATATAATCCGCTACCGCCGCATCCGGCTTCAAGGTAATATTTAACTGCTCCTTACAGCGTTTTACGACAAGTGCAATCTGGATTTCCGCAATCTGTGCAAGCGCCTCTGCCCCAAGCGGACGGAATACGATGGTTTCATCAATACGGTTAATAAACTCCGGCTTAAAGTTCTGTTTTACCTCTTCCATAACGCGGGAACGCATCCGTTCATAATCCGCTGTTTCATCCGCCTTGCTGATAAATCCGAGGTTCTTCGGCGACATGATTCCCTGTGCCCCGGTATTGGATGTCATAATGATAATTGTATTCTTAAAGCTCACACGTCTGCCCTGTGCATCTGTAATGTGCCCGTCCTCAAGTACCTGCAGCAAAATATTAAATACGTCCGGATGTGCCTTTTCCAGCTCGTCAAACAATACCACCGAATACGGGTTCCTGCGGATTCGTTCGCTGAGCTGTCCGCCCTCCTCATGTCCGACATAACCAGGCGGTGAGCCAATCATCTTAGAAACGCTATGCTTTTCCATGTATTCGGACATATCCACCCGGATCATGGCATCTTCCTTTCCGAATACCGCCTCGGCAAGTGCCTTGGAAAGCTCCGTCTTTCCGACGCCGGTCGGCCCTAAAAACAGGAAAGAGCCAATCGGACGGTCCGGATTCTGCAAGCCGACACGCGCCCGGCGGATTGCACGGGAAACTGCCATCACCGCATCCTCCTGCCCGATCACGCGCTTTCTTAAAACATCCGGCAGCTTTAAAAGACGCTCGCTTTCCTCTTCACAAAGCTTTTGCAGCGGTACCTTTGTCCATGCAGAAATAACATCTGCAATCGTATCCTCCCGCAGCTCCGGAAGCTCCTCGTCCGCATCCTTTTGCGCATTCATTCTGCTTTTCAGGCGCTTCTGCTTTGCTGCGAGCGCAATCGCGCCCTCGGAATCCCCCGCAAGGAGCAGCGCTTCCTTTTCCTGTTCCATCTGCTCAAGCTGCTTTTTCTTATCCCCGTGTGCCTGCTTTTTCGTCAGCTCGGAAAGCCGCAGCATAGAAGCGGCTTCGTCCAAAACATCAATTGCCTTATCCGGCAGGAAACGGTCGTTGATATAACGCTCGGAAAGCCTTACCGCCTCCTTAAGCGCAGCATCGCTGATCCGGATTCCGTGATGCTGCTCATAAGTCTCCCGCAATCCAAACAGAATCTTTTCCGCTTCTTCCGCCGACGGTTCCTCTATCACAACCGGCTGGAACCTCCGTTCTAACGCCGCATCCTTTTCAATGTACTTCCGGTACTCCTCTCTTGTGGTAGCACCAATGACCTGGAACTCGCCTCTTGCAAGCGCAGGCTTCATAATGTTGGACGCATCCAGCGCTCCTTCCGCACCGCCGGCGCCAATAATCGTATGCAACTCGTCAATAAAAATCAGGACATTTCCGTCCTGCACCGCTTCCTCCATCACACGCTTAATCCGTTCCTCAAACTCGCCGCGGTACTTCGAGCCTGCCACCATACCGGACAGGTCAAGAGAAAGCACACGCTTCTTTTTCATGCAGTCCGGGACATTCCCTGCGGCAATCCTTCCTGCCAGTCCCTCTACCACAGCAGTCTTTCCTACGCCCGGTTCTCCGACCAGACACGGATTATTTTTCGTCCTGCGGCTTAAAATACGGATTACCCTGCCGATTTCTTCCTCTCTTCCGATGACCGGGTCCAGCTTTCCCTTTCTTGCAATCTCGGTCAGGTCCTTACTATACTTTTCCAGAAGCTTTCCGCCTTCCGGCTGGCGCATACGGCTTCTGCTCATCGCATAGTCTGCCTTTGCACGGTTTGCATCGATACCCATTGCCATTAACGTATCAAAATAAATCTTCTGCCCGGAAATACCAAGTGTATTCAGAAGACGTACCGCAATGCAGTTCGGTTCCTGCAAAAGTGCCAGCAAAAGATGCTCGGTTCCTATTTTTTCACTTTGATAGTGCTCTGCCTCTTGTTCTGCCTGCTCTAACACCCTCGCAAGGCGCGGTGTGCCTTGTATCGCCTTTTTATGCCCCCCTCCCTGCGGAGTAATCAGCTGCTCAATCAGCTCGTGCAGTTTTTCCGCTTTGACGCCGTTATCCTGCAACACCTCTTTGGCAATGCATTCTTGCTCTAACAACGCAACCAGAAGATGCTCGCTGCCGATATACCCATGTGACAGATACTCTGCCGCCTGCTTTGCATACTGCATCACCTGCTTTGCCTGTTCCGTATACAATTTTCCCATAGAGTTCCCTTTCTGTAATAACGAATTTAAAAATCTCCTATTCTACGTTAAACTCGCGCAGGACCTCATCTGCCGCCGCATGTATCTCCTCCTCGGAAAGTCCCCGGCACAATGCCTTTGCCAGAGAAATCCTCATTTCGTTTTTCAGGCCCTCGACAGCCCGCAGCTTGTTGCTGTCAATATCAATCACCGCTCCGTGCCTGCGGTCAAGCCGGACATAGCCCTCCTGCCGCAGAACCGCATATGCCTTATTTACCGTATGCATATTGATTCCGATATCCTCTGCCAGCTCCCGAACGGAAGGCAGGGCATCTCCCTGTCTTAAATCTGCATTGGCAATTCCATAAATGATTTGATTATAAAGCTGGATATACAATGCTTCCTCACTGGCAAAATCGATTTGAATCAGCATCTGACCGCCCCCATTCCTTTCATGTCTGTCTTATCCGCCCCATCAGATATCCAGGTCATTTTCCTCCGGTTTGTCCTTCCGGTACATCCGCACTACAATCAGTAGCAGCAATACGCTTAATGCAATCGACATAGCAAGCAAAAGCAGCAAAAACGCCTGATGCCCCTTGTACTCGTCAATCGCCTCATAAAGAGCGCTGTTATCCTCCTCTAACACCTGTCTGATTTCTATACGCTCCTCGTCATACCGCTGCAGTGTCTGTTCCTCCCTGTCATAACGATAATAGCCGCTGTTTCCCATACTGTCCTGTAAAACCAGTATAAAAAAGTCACTATCCGGCACATCACGCTTTGCATATGCCTTGACCCGGATTCCATCCAGATACAGCACCGTTTCCTCATACCCGGTCGGGGCTATATACTCATTCTGTTCTCCGGATACGATATATTCGCCGCCGAAAGAAAGCACCACTCGTCCATTTTGTTCTACCGCATGAAGTCCCGCTTCATAGCCCTCCGGTTCCGGCTGCTCCGGCTCCTTGGTCGGTGCTGCTTCTTCCTCCTGTCTGGTCACATACAGATAATATCTTTTTTCTGTACCGTCCTCTGCCGTCACCGTCACAACAACGACGTTTCTGCCCACTTTCAGCCCGGTACTTCCGTTTACGCTTACGACTGCTTTCTCATCCTCAGTCAGCGCACTCACAATAATCATTTCTGTGGAATAGGGTACAAAAACCTCATACTCCCGGATGGTAGTCGCAAATGCCGGCGAAAGCTTTCCGGGACTTACTTTTAACGCCGAAAGGCTGGCATTATTCGATGCGTCCTTGGACGGGGTTATCGTAAGCTTCAGCACATTACTGGAAACCGACATTACCTCCGGAGCACCGTACGTATACACCAACGGCATATCATACATGGACACCTCCGCGTTGCCGCGGGAAACCGCCGCAAAGCGAATGACATATTTCCTGCTCTCCTTGCTCGCGGAAGCACCAATATCCGCAATTTTCAATATCCCGTCCCCTCCTGTAATACAGGAAGGCGCCGTGACAAACTCCATGACATCCGCATCATACAAAAGATAAGCTTCAAAATCCCCGATTGTTGCTGCCTGTGCCGTTTCGCCTTCTGCGGGCTGGGCTGTAATCAGCAGGGTTACCTCAAACTCCTCCCCGGCCCGCACGGTTTCCGATTCTGTCCTTAAGTCAATTGTTGCTACCGCTGCCTGTGCCGTTTCTTCTGCTCCAAACCAGAGCAGCGCGGCAAGTATGATAAAAAACAGCCCTCGCTTCATCGCAATTCTCCTCTGCTATTCTCTTGCCACATACAGCTTATACTCTCTCATTGACCCATTCTCCGCAAAAACGCATACGGACAATTCATTGACTCCGGAAGCAAGCGGGAAATACCCCGTTCCATTGACTACTGCCTTCCGGCTTACCGGCAGCGCTTCAATGGAAATCACCTCGGTGTCTTTGTCCACAACCAAAGAATATTCATATACCGATGCCCCGTCAAAGCTCGGCGTCAGCCGGTACTTCGTACCGTCCACCTTTTGAACAGAAAGCTCTGCCAGGTAATTATTCGGATTATACTGCGCAGCCGGCGTCGGAGCTGCACTCGACGGCATGCCCAGATACACCGGTATCGAGAACACAATCGGGCTGTCCACCGCACCCGTATATGCCTGTGCAGTCTTTTTGCCTTCGGAGGACGGCGCTACTACATTTGCCATATACTGGTGGCTGTATGTATAGTAGGAGGTCATGTTAAACTTCTGCAGGTAGATAGTGTTCTGTCCCCGGTTAATATAAGAGCTGCCGATAATGTAAGCTCCGCCGACAATCGCGCTGTAGCGGTTATCCCAAGGAATCATGGAAGCACTATTCAAGGCATGGTCCGTACTGCTCCCGTACTTTGCATACTTCAAGCCGTTTGCAATTGCACCGCCTGCCTGTGTACTATGGTATGCCCCGATATTATAAAAATTATACAAGCCCTCAAAGCCGCTTACGGTTCCTGTTACACTATTGCTGACTGTAGACATTCCGGTGATTACCTCCTGCTTTACGCGGGTTGCCAGATGATACGGGCTGACACCCGAATACTCTGCTGCCTTAAGGAAGGTTTCCCCATAACGGATGGTATGTATCTCACCGTACTCGTTCTTATAAACATAAGAAGTCTGATATAGCGGCGTATATTTTAAAATGTTCTCAACACCCTCCAGGTTCTGGTAAGACGGCTCATAGGTCAGCACCTCAAACTGGAATACCGACTTATCATCTAAGAAGTTTCTCGGGTCCATGTAATACTCTAACGCTGCCTTTGATGCAGTTACCCAGGTGGAGCCGTCATAGACGATAAAGCTGTCCGTCTTCCAGTTATAGGCTCCTTCCTCCAAAGACTTCCACTCAATACCGGAACTATTTGGAATCAGATTCTTGCCCGGAATATTTTCCTGCGCAACAGCATCATCCCAGTTCAACCCGGTATGATGCGCCTTAAAAATCCAGTTCGGATGCTGGTTATGCAATATCCGCAGATACGGCTTATAGGACTCCGGGAAGCCCTGCTGTACTAACGTCAACTCAAAATCCGAGCTGACCCCCGGCGTCGGGAGCGGGTCTTCATTTCCCCATGGATATGTACTTCCTCCTGGTGTCGGAGTAGGGGTTGGTGCCTCACATTCCGTAATACGTTCCTCTAAAACATAACCATAATACTCGTTATTATAAAAGGTTACACCGACATGACGGTAAAGATTCCCGTCCTTGTCCACATAGAGCCCGTACAGCTTTAAAAAGGTATCCGAAGTAATTGTCACCGCCCGGCTCGTACTTCCCGTTATCTTGACGCTGCCGACTCCGCTTTGTGGCAATGACTTCAATACCATAGAGGACGCATTCGGGTGTGTTGCCTTTCCCCAGCCCTCCTGCTTGCCCGGTGTATTTTCCTTTGCTTCTGCAGCAGGCGTTGCTGCCGGGGCAGGCGTCGAACTCGGCGTAGGCGTCGGGCTTGGCATAGGTGTCAGACTTGGTGTCGGCGTCGGACCTAACGTCGGCGTCAGGCTTGGTGTCGGTGCCAGGCTTGGTGTAGGGCTTGGCGTCAAAGCTGCTGTCTTTACAAAACGCACCATATCTGCCTGCACATAACCGGAGAATTTCTCTCCTCTTGCTTCGCAGGAAATCGCAAACCACTTTCTGCCGTCCGCTGTCTGTTCCTGTGTCAGGGACACCGCGGTATCCGCCGGAAGCACTGCAACAGCCCCCGCCTTATCCTTCACATATGCTGCACTGTTCGAAGCACCGGAACGGAGACGTACCTGCTTTGTCAATACGGCGTCCGGATAAACAGCATAGTCCAGAGAAATATAATCGCTCAATACATAGCCGGTAAGGCCGTTTCCCTCCACCTGGTACCAGTTATCCGTTCCTTTCCATTCTTCCCCGATTACGGTCACGGTATTCCCTTGGCTTAACAGGGTAATCACCTCATACTCCGTTCCCGGGCCCTTCCGGAGATTTAACTGCGTGGCAGAAACCTTCGCCGGAAGCCGGTAGCCTTTTTCCCCTGGCGTTGTAGTAGGACGTGGCGTCGGACTCGGCGTCGGAGTTTTCACCGGCTCCGCGGTCGGCTCCGGAGAAGAAAGCTGCAGATATTCCCCAAAGACGTATCCGGTCTTTTTGATGCCTGCCAGCTCAAATTCAATACAATACCACTTGTCGGCTCCCACATAACAGCTGCCGGTTGCCGTAACCTTTGCCGTATTAATCAGAACCGCAAGAATCTCCTGATTCGTACCTGCCTGTGCGCGGACGTTGAGCCTGGTTGCAATTACCGTTGCCGGAATCCGGTAGTCCGAAAGGACTCCGTCCGGCTTCGGTGTTGCGGTCGGCTTTGGCGTCGCTGTCGGCTTTGGTGTTGCAGTCGGCTTCGGTGTCGCAGTCGGAACCGCCTTGCTTAATGCAATATAAGGACCGTATACATAGCCTACCTTTCTTGTTCCGTTATCATTAAAAGAAATACGATACCATACTTCACTGCCCGCATAAGAAACGCCTGTCGCCGTAACAGAAGCGCCATAAGTAAGGACAGAAAGAATCGAATTACCGGTCCCTGCCCCGCTTCTTACATTTAATACACTTGCAATTACCGTTGCCGGTACGGAAAACTCCGCTGCATAATGATTCTCTCCCTGCGCCGGGGTCGGACTCGGCTTCGGCGTTACAGACGGCGTCGGTTTCGCGGACGGCTTTGGCGTTGCCGTCGGAATCGTGCCGTTTAATGTCACATATGGCGCATAGGCATAGCCTGTCTTTACCGTACCGCCCGACTGATAACGCACTCTGTACCACTTCTCTGAATCGGCATAGGTCTGACCGGTTACGGTAACGGAAGCTCCGCTTTTCAACGTATCAAGAATAAGACCGGACATTCCGGCACTCTGTCTGATATTCAATTCGCTTACCCAGATTCTTGCAGGAACCGAAAACTCAGAAGCCAGCGTCCCGTCGGAAGGCTTTGGGGTCGGCGTCGGCGTTTTTACCGCTCCTGCCTCCACGGCAATATACTTCCCGCTGACATAGCCTTCTACCTTCCTTCCCGAAAAGGTCGCTGTGACATGGTACCAGTCGTCTATCTTTTCCAGAATTTCTACCTCTGCATTCTGGAGCAGATAGACCTCCTGCCCGTCTACAGTCATCTTACTGTATGTAGTACCGGGACCGCTCCGCACATAAAGACTGGTTGCTGTTACCGTTCCCTTTTGCGCAGCATACGATACCACCGGCCGTAATACGGCGGCTTTCCCTATCAGAAGACTCATACATAACAACAGAACTATCCCTATGTGCCTCCTGCTAAATCGCCTTTGTACCTTCATCACATTCGCTCCTTTATACCGTACCTTATCTCTTTTTATCCTCTATATTTACCTTCATCCACATTTTGTAGTAGACCTCTTCCAGTATACCATACTAAATATAAAATTACTATGTGTCAGATTCATGGCAACCTCAGAAAGTTCCGGCAGTTGTGCATTATCTGATTTTGCATTTGTCCGGTGAAGCGTCGCGCATGCAAAAAGCAGCTAATGCCCAGCCGCCGGAACACTCTGATGCTGTCATGCAAGCTTGCGCTTCCTTCCCACCAACACATTTGCCGCAATGCCAAGTCCTATCATCCCCCAGAACACCGGTGCAGTTACTACCATCGAGTCATTGGAAATCCCTGAAATCATATAGCCGATGCTCCCGATAAAGGCAGCAGCGCCAACCCCCTCCTCTTTCATCTCCAGTTTCCGGAAGCAGTACAGGCGAAGAGACCAGATTGCATACCAGACATAAAAAACCAGCAGACACACCAGGGAAAGCACACCCGTCTGGACGCCCACCTGCAGATACATGCTGTGCGGCTTTGTTATCACCTGATTTTCAAACCCGTTTGCCCTCATGCACAAATAATCCTCCTGCGGAAACTCTAACAGGAACGTATCCGGACCAGAGCCAAGGAACAGATGCTCCCGAAGAAGCGGCAGTGTACGGCTCCAGATATAGCCACGATGCGAAAAGAAGCTCTGACGGTTTTCAAACAGAAGAGAATCTGCCATCACCATATCCGATTCCTTCCCGAAATTAGTAATATACTGATACATTCCCTTTTTTTCATTATAGACAAAGTTCCATTCCCTGCCGGCATCAACACAAAAGCCCAGTCGTTCTCCAAAGAACACCGGTGCAATCTTTACTCCCTCCAAAGCCGGATGTCCGAAGAAAAACACTTCCTCTGTCTCCTGCTTTTTCAATTCAAACTGCTCTCCCGTTTCCCCGATTGCATAAAACCCGTAAATTTCTCCTTCCGTATACAGAGAAAGCTGTACACGTATCTCATTAAATGAAAACACAACACCTTCTGCCGCCGTATACATCTCTGTCAGCCCTGTCTTTTTCACTACGGTCCCGTCTGCGGCAGTATACTCTGTTACTTTCACACTGTCCGCCGCAAATATATTTTTTAAACGGTCAAAAATCTCATTGTCATTGTAGGCATTAACAAGCAAAACAAGCGCCACCGCGAAATTGGCCGCAGGAATTGTAAGATACCAACGTTTCAGCAGACTGCGGATACAAATCACTGCCGCAACGCAAAGAGCTGCTGTCGCTGCAATCAGACCTGCCCTGGAACGGCTGGAAAGAAGCGCCACCGTTACAAGGGCGAAATCCACCATATGCCAGACACGCCGCCATATGTTCTTTTCAAAAAGCAAAAGCATGGCAAGAAACGGAAGCACAAATGCCCCGAATACACCAAGATAGTTCGGATTGTAAAGCGTTGCATACGCCTGCCGGTTCCCGAATGTAATCTCAAGCTTTCCTCCGACTGCCTGCAAAAACTCCTCTGTCGTCACCAGCTTCTGGACGAACTCTGTCGCCATAAAATCAAGCCCGAGCCCCTGCAGGGTTCCAATCAGTCCTATCGCTGTCGCGCCAAAGCAAACTGCATCCACAACCACCTGGAGTTCCATTTCACTCTGCGCATACAAAAAAACATAATACACTGCCAGGACATAGCTCAGTAACACCCAGACAGTCTCAAACTGTTCATAACTTCCATTAAAAGAAAATGTACGGTTTACAGAAAGGCATGCAGACAAAAGAACCAACACACCATATGCAAATAACGGAAGGAACAGCTTCAGGAAAGGAGTCTTTTTCTTCTCCTTCCAGACCCGGAACAGCACGCCTCCTGCCAGTACAAAGAAAAGCACTGTCAATATAGCTGCCTTCGGCGCAAGAAAAAACTCATACATTTTTGCCGTACTCTCAAACCAGGGATACTCCTCTAACCCTGTCTGATAGCCATACTGTCTTACCACCAGAGGAAGCAGTCCCACCATAAGCAACACCGGCAGCATCCGTAACAATGCCGTCTTGTATCCTTCGCGGGCAGCACCCTGTCGTGTTTTATGATAATACTTTTTACTCATCTTCATCGTTCCTTTATTTTTGTTAGGACATACGCCTTATTTACCATTATACACACTTTCCGGATTTCTTCAAGTCCTGCGTGACTTGAGTTCCCGCATTTTTTTGGCAATCGTGGAAAATTTCCGGGGCTTCCGCTTCCAGGCAATCCAAATGCGTGCTCCCTGCCACAGAACCGAATGAAAATTTCTTCCTGTGCGCAGACTGGATATATGACCTCAGACTATGATATTCTATTAACAATTTCGAGAGAAAGCTATTTTCTAATGATAACGTAAGGAGGCTTTACTATGGCACTGATTTTATGTCCGGAATGCAGCCGCACTGTTTCCGACAAGGCGCTTGCCTGTCCTGGCTGCGGCTACCCGATATCCTTTTCCCCGGAACCTGCAAAACAGCAAAAAGAAAGAAAAACTGCTCCTGCAAAACAAAAGCGCAGAAAGCTGCCGAACGGCTATGGCAGCATAAAAAAGCTAAGTGGGAACCGTAGCCGTCCCTATGCTGCTTATCCTCCGGCTGCCGCCGTCTCCGGAGACGGATTACACTCCACACTCCCAGCCATCGGTTATTACAGCGACTGGCATTCTGCCTATGAGGCATTGAGCGGATACCACCGCTCCCCATACAATGTGAAAGCAAGGAACAGCACCTTCCGTGAGGTTTATGAACTATTTTATAAATCAAAATTTGAAGCGCCGCGCAAGACGCCTTCGATTTCATCCCGGTATGCCTATGAGAGTGCCTTCAAAAATTGTACGCCTCTGCATCATATACGCTTTTTAGATATCCGCAGACAGGAGATGCAGGAAATCCTTGATAATTGCAGTTTGGGCTATTCCAGCATATGCAACCTGAAAAAATTATTCGGCCAGATGTACCGTTTTGCGATAGAAAATGACATCATCGAAAAGGATTATGCCCGCTTTGTTACTATTAATCAGGAAAATGACAACGAAAAGGGAGAACCTTTTTCACAGGAAGAGCTGGATATTCTCTGGAATAACACCTTCATCCCTGCCGTACAGGTTATCCTGATTATGATTTACAGCGGGTTCCGGATTAAAGCATTTGAAACCATTGAAATCAATACAGAAGAGCTTTACTTTAAGGGAGGTGTAAAAACTACGGCAGGAAAGGGCAGAATTGTTCCGGTTCATCCTGCTATCCAGAAATTCGCCCTCGACTTTCACCGCAATTTTCCCCGTTTCAGGGTAGAAAACTTCCGTAAAACCTTTTTCTATCCTACGTTAGCGCGTCTCGGCATTTCCGTTACCGCAAACGGCAAAAAGCATACGCCGCATGACTGCAGACACACCTTTTCCTGGCTATGCGACAAATATCAGATAGACGAGTTATCCAAGCACCTCCTGATGGGACACAGCCTCGGAAGAGATATTGAAAAATCAACCTACGGCCACCGCACCTATCAGGAGCTGTGCGCGGAAATAAACAAAATAAAGGTTTAGGCTGTGTTGCTAATATGTTGCCCAGCGTTAGCAACACATGCCCAAAACCCCGATTTTTCTTGCTTTATTCGATAAAAGAATACTTTATCTAACCGATATCGTTTTCTTTTTTCCCGGAGCGCTTCTGTTTCCCTTATCAGTCCA
>CAJTLU010000016.1 GCA_910577175.1 uncultured Lachnospiraceae bacterium
CGAACCCACGTATCTAGCTTGGAAGGCTAGTGTTCTACCATTGAACTACACCCGCGTATTGTGGTCACAGGTCACTGAGTCGGGGTGACAGGATTCGAACCTGCGACCTCTTGATCCCAAATCAAGCACTCTAGCCAAACTGAGCCACACCCCGTCAAGAGTTCTTCGGGAGCCGAGCTTCCTTTCTTGTGACGCAAGACATATTATATATGAGGACATTAAAATTGTCAACAATTTTTTTACAAAATTTAAAATTTTTTCAATCGGTTTTCGTTTTTAGCACCTTCCTTTGCTCTCTTTCTCCGGAAAAAGTGCCGTCTGGCTGCCCTCCTGCTTCCTCTCGTCCTTCCTGCCATGTTGCATGACCAAAGCCTCCGTCGCCGTAAATTCACTGCTCTGTATACTTAAACTCCCAGTGAAGCTTCCCGCCCGGTTCCTTCTCCAAAACAAGATAGGTCGGTTTCCTTACCTCCTGCCTTGGCTCCGTTATACTACCCGGATTCAAAAGAATAACCCCGTAACGCTCCTCTGCCAGCGGAATATGCGTATGCCCGAAGACCGCGATTCCGGCGCCTGCCTTCGCTGCCGCCGATGCCAGCTCCGTTACTCCTGCCCTTACGTTGTAACGATGCCCATGCGTCAGAAAAATACGCTCCCCGCCAAACTCTACGATTCTCTCCTGCGGATAATCCCCGCTCCAGTCGCAATTTCCGCGTACCACATACACCGGGCATCCTGCCCAGTCCTCTATCCGCGCCGCACCGCCCTGGATATCGCCTGCATGCAAAAACAGGTCAAACGGAGCTTCTCGTTCTATCATTTCCTGAATATCCCCGAATCTTCCGTGGGAATCGCTTACAATCACTGCTTTCACGCTAAAAACTCCTTTTTCATCTCCCGCAACGCCTTGGCACGATGGCTGATTTCATTTTTTTCCGCTAACGACAATTCCGCAGTTGTCTTTTGATACTCCGGCACATAAAATATCGGGTCGTATCCAAACCCGTTTTCTCCTGCCGGCTCTTTCGCCAGCTCTCCCTCGATTACGGCACGGCATACCTTACTTTTTCCATCGGGCCATACGCATGCAATCGCGCAGACAAACCTTGCGGAACGCTCCGCCCCCTCTACGCCTGCAAGCTTTTCTAACAGATACCTGTTTTTTACTTCATAGGAGGTATCCTCTCCTAAAAAACGGGCAGAATAGACTCCCGGCGCCTTGTCCAGATAATCCACCTCTAATCCGGAATCATCCGCCATTGCAATCTCGCCCGTAAGCTCTGCTATGGTTCTTGCCTTAATCAGCGCATTTTCCTCAAAGGTTGTCCCGTCTTCCACAATCTCTGCGGTCACACCTGCCTCCTTCATAGAAACTACTTCATAGGGCAGGTCTTTTAAAATTTCCCTGATTTCCTTCATCTTTCCGGTATTTCCGGTTGCAAAAATAATTCTTGGCATCCTGTTCTCCTTTCACCTGTCGTCACTCTTCTTCTAAGGAAGTGCTGATTCAATCACCGCTTCCTTAGAGCTTCCGGCGGATGCACGCGGATTTGCCGCAGAATCTGTTGCTTCGCAGCACAATTCCGGTGCGGGAAACGCTTTCATCAGCGTTTCCCTAACGCGGCATACGCCGCATCAATCACCCGGCAGACCGCCTCTGCACAGGCGCGCTGTGCTTCTTCGGACAGAATAATCGCAAGGTCCTTCCGGTTTGACATATACCCGAACTCGATGAGTGCGCTCGGCATTGCACAGTATTTCATTAAATGCAAATCTGCCGACCGCTCTACCAGCTTGCTCTTCTTCAGACCGGTTGCCGCGCTTACCTCCTCCAGACAAAGTCCTGCCAGGTCTCTGGAGGTCAAACTGCCTCCCGTCTGAAGCTTACTATAAAGCACATCCAGTCCGTTTACATAGCTTGCGGTACTATGGTTACAGTGGATGCTGATTAACATATCCGCATGCAGGGCATTTGCAAACTCAACACGGGTTGATAAATCCGGCAGCGTATCATCTGTTCTTGTATAATACACCTTCAAGTCCGTCCGCGTATCCAGTATTTCCTTAATATAACGTACCACTGCCAGATTCACCGCAGCTTCTGTACTTCCGCCCCCGCTTGTTCCCGGGTCGTATCCGCCGTGTCCCGCATCAATCACCAGAATCTTTTCATAACGCTCATACGGCCGCACCAGCGCCAGATATAAAAACTCCTCGTCCTCCGTCACCGTTACCTCATACACCGTATTGAACTCAAGCATAAGCTTCTGCTCGCCGTTTTTTTCCTCAATGGCAAGGGAAATCAGCGTATCCTCCGACGGTGTCCCCGGCTCCCTGACAAGCGGAACATTCTTTTTCTCCTCCGGTATTACAACGACAGGAACATCCGGCAGTCCCCGGTACACCTCTGTCCCGCAGACACGGAGTACATCTTCCGGAGAAAACGCAGCTCCGGTCATGGTAACATTCACTCTCCGGTATACCATTTCCTCCGAAATACGCACAAACGTCCCTCCCTTTTTCGGTATCAGGACACAATAGTCTCCCTGTTTTTTTGCCGCTCCCGGAAGGCTTGTCCCGAAAATATACGACCACGCAGAATTCTCCGCCGCAACCTCGGAATGTCCGCCGTGGGGTGGTTCTATTTCTCCTGCCTGTACCGCTCCCTTATTTTCACTGTCAGGCTCCTTTTCTGTTCCGACACCGGCATTTGCCACACGTATGACATTCATACTCTCCTGTATCCCGTAAACGGCTAAAAGCACGAGGCAAAGCAACAGAACAGAACTACAGCATTTTCTTACTCTTTTAATGATTTCTCCCGTCATTTCCCTGCCTCCTTTCTCCGTTTTTATTTTAACTTCTGCAGCAGCCGGTAGCGTTCTATCAGCCCCTTCATTTCATCCAGATATTCCGGATGCTCTCCTGCAAACTGTAAAATTGCCATTTCATTTTTTTCCTTCTGCTTCACATTGTAATCAATGTGTTCCCGGAGCTTCTGGCGCCGCACATTCAGATTATGCCGCACCTCTACCATCTCCTTATCATCAATCAACGCCTGTGGCTGCAATACCCAGATTCCCGCGTCCGCAATCCCGTGCTGGCGCAGCTCCCGTATAATTGTACTGCGGTAAACCTCCCGCTGGCGGTCATTCCTCCGCTGCCGTTCTTCCTCTGCTTTAATCCGCAGATACTCCTTCCACATAGTTTCTAACTGTATGGAACTCGTTGTATGATACTTTTCATACGCGTACTCGACTGCCCATGTGCAGTTTACATATCTCAATTTTATTCTGTTCTCTACCTCGATTACCTTATTCCGTTTCCGGTCCGCCACCTTCATGTTATAGATATTTCTTCTGGTGGCAACCATAGCGTACATAGCAAATATAAGCCCCGCAATGACCGTCAGGAGGAACGGAATCCGCAAATCCCTTCCGGTTGCACTACTGATTCCAAAAAACAGGCACAAAAAGGCAGCTACACCGAAACTGATTCCAAGCACCATATTTTTCAGAAACGCATTCTTGTTAAGGCACTCCTCATGCTCCATCACATAAACTGCCTTTTCTCCTGCAAGATACTTTAACTTCCCATCAAGCTCCCGCTGATGCTCCTCTTCTCCGCGCAGCCACTGTATGGTTTCCGAAAGTTCGTCCTCATGCAGGGCAAGAAAGGACTTCTGCGCCTCGGAAATCGACGGCGGCTGCTTTTCAAGACGCTCTTTCACGCTCTCTAAAGAAAGCAGACTTTTTGCCGCTTCCTCAATCTCCGCCCTGCTATTTCCC
Source organism: uncultured Lachnospiraceae bacterium (assembly GCA_910577175.1). GTDB lineage: Bacteria > Bacillota > Clostridia > Lachnospirales > Lachnospiraceae > SIG307. Next base: position 3,789 of record CAJTLU010000016.1, read on the forward strand.
GAAATCATCTCCAGCTTCTGGATATCGGCAAGGTATGCTGTCACCAGCCCGTACTCGTTTTTGGCCTGTTCGCTTTGAAAAACAGCCTCTTCAATTAACTCGCTGCACTCCTTGTAGAATGCCTGCCGTACCTCCGGGTCAGCCGTGTTCCCGTTTATGCCCGCCTGACGTACCGCATTGGTCTTTTGTTTCTTTTTTCTGTCTTTAAACCACGAAAACAGTCCCATTCTGATTCCTCATCTTTTCTGTTACATATTATCCAGCCGGTACTGGCTTTTAAAGCCTGCAAGCAGCTCCTGTGTCGCCTTCCGGTACTCCTCCACCTGTCCCTCGGCAAGCAGTTTCTTTATGCGGAGAAAACTCTGATATTCCGGCGCCTCTCCTGCCTCCACCATACTTTCAAACAGCATGGCATCAATCTCAGAGCGCATCGCTTCCGGCACCTCGTAGTGTTCCAGCGCCACAAGATATTCGTTGTCCTTCTGGGCAAGCCGTAGCGCAATCAGGTAGGAGCGAAGAGATTCCGGGTTATGATTTTTTTCATAAGCCGCGGCAAAATGGATTCCTGCGCTTCCAGCTCCTGAAATATGCAGCTCGCAAACCGCCAGATTATGATAGATATTGCCTGCCGCCGTTTCCGGCATCCCGCTCTCTTTTCTTCCCCGCAGAAGCCGTTCGTACACCCGCACCGCATCACGGTAATTCCGGTGTTCCAGATAAACATCCGCCTTTGCCTTCTGCTTCTGCCAGTATTTCAGCTCCTGCAGCCGTTCCAGCTCTTCCAGATACTCCGCCGTCTCTTCCTGTGTATACATCGGCGTTGCAGCAAACAAAACTACTGCATATTCCTTTAACGGTGCCTCTGAAGCAGCCAGCAGGCGGAGCCGCTGCGCCGTATCGGGAAGTCCCAGCTCTTTTTCATAATATTCTGCCAGTGCCTCGTCGGTAAGATAGTCTTCCGCTGTTGCGGCATGACGGTAAAGATAATAACAGATTTCCTCGGCGGAGTACAGCTTTTTATTTGTATTACGCAGACACAGGGGAACCCTGCTTCTTCTGCCAGCACAAAGAATTACTCTTGCCATACCGTATTCCCCTTTCCTTCTTTTCTGCCTTTTTGCATTTTTATGACCCTAGCTGCGACAAATCTGCCAGCTCCTCATAAATTCTGTGGCTCGGCGGATAAAACTCCCCGAATCCGATATCCTTTATCTGGATTGCCATACAATCTCTTCTCACAAAAAAGATACGGACCAGATACCGGCTTGTACGGTCAGGCCTCAGCTCAAGACCTTTCGGCGCCACACGCACCAAAAATGCTTCTCCTCCTGCCGGAACAAACTTAAAGGTCAGCTTCCCAGCCGAATCAAACAGCACAACTGCTTCTGCCTGCACACGGCGATAAAACTCCCCTGCCCTTGCCATTAAAAGCTCGCCCTCCTGCGCGGTATCCTCTGCAAGCAGATAGACGTCCGCCGTAATCTGCCCGGGCATCAAAAGGGAAACATCTACCCTTTGTTCTTTCCGGAACTCCTCTGCCGCCGCATAACAGGCGCCCTGGGTATACAGGTTTTCACCCCGGAAAACCCTGCGTCCGTTAGAAAGGAGACGCAGCACTTCCGAAACCCATTCCCCTTCAAAGCTGCGTCCGGTTACAAATAAGGACGCCGGCTTTTGCTGTAATGCCATTCCTGCCAGCCGCTCAAACGTAAGCGCCAGCCGTTCGTTTTCCTCTTTCTCAGCAAACCCCGCCGGTACAATCTCAGAATAATCCTTATAATCTGCCAGAACCAGCCGCCGTCCCCCGGCGCTCCGGCACTCCATGGAATAAAATAAAAGACCGTCTGCAGCATAATCAAACGCTGCCGAGCCGTTTTTCCAAATCCCTTCCTCCTGCCGGATTGCAAAATGCAGAAATGCTTCCAGATGGCTTAATACAAGGCACTTCCCGCGAAGCCCTTCCTTCTCTTCTAAAATCTCATAAAGAAGCCCGGCAACTGCCCCGCCAGTATTCGCCTCCTCGCAGGTGACTGCCACAAAGCCGATTTCCTGGTTCAGAAAACGCTCCCGCACCATCCGGAGCAGCAACGCAAGATATTGTTCCAAAAGACTCCGCCCGGCATACACGCCATCCCTGCAGGACACCTCGCCGCCACCTAACGCCGTATGGAAGAATCCTGTAATCTCCCGGTTCCCCGGCTCTGCCGCCGTGCCGATAAAAAACTCTCCCGCACCATTCACGCACAGCACCGTTGGCAGAAACTCTTTTCTTGTCCGGGCATCAAAACAAACTGCGTCCGGCTCCGCTGCATGCGGACGCATTACTGTTACCTGCGTAATATCGTCACACAGGTCTATTCCCAAAACAAGCTGACCTATTTCCTGCATTTCACTACTCCTTAATCGGTGTAAATAAGCGATTGATGGTATACTCCATACGATAATAATTTTCTAACATATCAATCGTCGTTTTTTCGTCCTGCATATCCTGTGCAGTCAGAATCAGGTTAATCTGACCATACTTTGTCGTTTCATCATGGACCTTTGCCGCATCAATTTTACAATAAAAGCTCTCGGTAATTGTCCGTTCTGCTTCCTGCTCTTCCGTAATATAATACTGCAGCACTTCCCCGTAAAACAAAGTGAACTCTCTTGTAAATACGCCATAACCAATATGCTTCATTTCTTCACAGACAAAATGCTCGCCGGCATTATTGTCATACAAATAGGAAATCAGTACCTTCCGCTTCGGATTGGTACGATATTCTACATAGATCTTATCCGCCATACATGGCGGAAGCGGAACGCGGTCTTCAAACTCCGCAAAAAACGGGAATATCATCCCCTGCTCGGCAAACAGCTGCATGCTGTAGCCCGCATACTGTATCTGCGCATCTGTCAGCGCTTCTTTTTCTGCATATTCCTTTAACACCGCCAGACGACATATCATATTATCCTCATCTGCTTCCTGCCGGATGAATCCGGAAAGCTCCTCCGGCAATTCACAGTCCTTCAGAAAATACCGGTATGCCGTATAAGAAAGATATGCCCTGACGAGCTTTGGATTTCCCTTTTTCCTGCTATAGCTCATAAAAACCCGGCACGCCTCAGGCAGATAGCTTTCTGCAAACAGAATCTGGCACAACAGCCGCTCCTCTAGAAGCCCCGTAGCGATTCCCATCTCCGTCGCTGCCTGCCACACCTGATACATTTCCTCGGTCGTGCCGTGAAAATACTGTACCAGATACTGCAGCACGTTCTCATTATAACGTCCTTCAAAAAATACCCTCCTGCACAGCAGCAGCAGCATATCATTCTGCTCCTCGCCACATTGCAACAGCATCCGCTCGCACAGTCTTAAAATTCTTTTGACGGCAATCCCGTCCATGCCATATCTGGAAATCGCGTCTAATGCCAGGTCGTAGCGGCCGCGGACAATCAACAGCTCGATTATCTGGCTGCGTTCTTCCTTGCTTAAATAATCCAGATGAATCCGGGCAAGGTAGCTGTCCATCAATTCTCCCTGGAAATTATCATAGCAATACCGTACCAGGGAATGAATCTCTCTTTGCCGGAACTCCTCCCGGAGTCCCTCTAAACGGGCTATGCGTTTGCTCAGCTCCACCGAATCAATCTCAACCGTCCGGTACGTATATTCCTTTTCAAGCAGATTCAGCAAAAGGAAGCGGTTTTCCCCCGCCAGCTCATAGCACCGTGCCAGCAGGTCCTCCCCATGCAGAAGCCGGAAAATCCGGCAATCATTTGCCGGAAGATAGCGGTTACCCTCTGCATCCAAAAGCACCACTTTCGCATCCTCCGTATAAATATGTATCAATGCCGTACCAGATACAAACGGAACAATGCTCTCCTCTTCCTCCTCCTTATGCAGCACCGCTGCTGCTACCATTTCCTTCTTATCACATTCCACACAATAGCTGAACAAAAGCTCTGGAAGCGCCGGCGCAAGCTCCGCATCCAAAAGCGAATGGTGCAGAACCTCCGTATAAATCACTGCCAGGTTCCTGTCAATCCTGCCCTTTTTCATGCTGTTTACCGCATACTGCTCAATCCGTTTCATGTAAGTGCGGTAAAAGGAGCTCATGGAATCCTTGTTCCGCACGATATAAGCATACAAATAGGCACAGTACGGCTCCTCCAGCTCATTCCCATAAATAAAATACAAAACCACCGACTGGTCGAGCTGCGTCCGGCTCCCGCACTCACAAGTATAGATATAATATGCCTGCAGATTCGGAATACGCAGCTGCAACGCACATGCCTCCGCAAAATAGCGGTGATACTTTTTCTCCCGCACTCCTGCAGAAATCAACAAGGTACAAAGCGCATGCAGGATATCACGCTGCCCATACTGCTCATAGGCAAGGCACAGACAGCGGCACAGCATTCTGTTCTGCGTTTTTGCCTGCAGGGCAAGAATGGAAAGCTGTAATACAACCTCCTTTTGCAGCATTCTCCTTTCCAACGCAAAGAACAATGCCTGCAGCTCAAATGCCCCCGCCTCCTTTAATAGCGCCGGCTCCTCATTCCAGAGAACTGCCGCCTCGTAATAAAGAAGCGGACTGCGGCATCCTCTTTCATATCGTTCCGCAATTTCCTCCAGATTCGCAAGTCTTCCACCCTCGCTCCTCTTATCTGTATACAGACGGAACCACAGCAGCAGTGCGCTCTCCTTATAACTCTCCGCAAGCTGCCGGATCCTTGCCGCATACACCTGCACCTTTTCCGCACTCTTCTGGTGCATCGCTTCAAGATAATTCAAGCCGCCAAGCAGCTCTACATCCGGATTCTCCCGTTCAAGCTCTGTATGCAGACGGCTTATTTCATCGTCCGCAAGCTTCTCCTTGCCGCCGATTAAGGCAAGATAAGCGCGGTACATTTTGTACATCCGTTCTTTTCTTTTCCTGACCGGTTCCGGAAAAATTTCTTCCTGCAGCCTTACCAAAAGCAGCTCTACAATACTTTCCGCTTCCGCAATATAATTACCTGAGCGCAGTTTTCCTACCCTGAAATCAAAATAACGCTCTAACAGTTTTATCTCTGACTTGCGGAACGCATGACGCTTTTTTTCATTTTCCCTTGCCGTTCGTTCGCACAAACAGGCAACGTCAATCTTAATACACTGCCTCGGCGTCTTTAACAGGAGCCTGCCAAAATGATTTCCTTCGGCAAGTGAGGCACCGTCCACCACGACCTCTAAACTATAACGGTTCCCGTTAAAATTCTCTGAATGTATCTGTCTGGCAGATACCAGAAAAAAATCGCCCTCGGTTTCCACTGTAACATCCGTATACCCCCAGGTATCCTTCCACAGGGTAACCTGCTCCATCACCGCGTTCGCACCCGGCTCAAACCGAAGAAATGTCCTATCGGCACGAATCTGCACCGGGGCCTTTTTCTTACTGTGTACCAGAAACTCCTCTAACGCACGGTCCGGAGAAGGACTCTTTCTCAGCTGACGGTAAATCGTCTGCTCCCCCTCCCTGTCGCCCAACACTGCCCGTTCAAAACGGTCGGACAAAAATACCCTTTTTGCCTCCTCCCAGTCGCTTTGCGCCAGGCTTGCAAACTGGAACAAATCCCTGATTTCCCCTTCGGAAGACATGCAACACACCGGCGTAATACGCACTACAAACGGAAGGTTCACTTCACCGCATTCGCTGACGATTGCAATACTGCCCTTATATACCTCGCCCGCTTTCGCATACTCGGCATGCACCGTATAGGTAATCTCATTTTCTCTTCCGACAAACTGTGTCTCATTTAAAACAAGCAACTCACAGGAAGAATACAACACTCCTTTCATCAGGGTCATTTCACGGTTGCAGACGGAAATTTTGCCGCAAAAAACCTCTCCCGCAGAAACGCTGATTGAAAGCATTTCTTCGGATAGCAGCAGCTCCGGCTGTTCATATTCAAAAATTCCCTTCGCTAATCGCTCAATCTTATCCTTCACGCTGTTTCCACCTGTCCGCAGATTTTCTTACCGTTTAATAAACTCCCCCGTCGCATCATCCCTGCTGTAAACCGCACTTCCGTCCAGTGCCACATAAAAGGTACCGCAAAAGCTCCTCTTCCCTGCCACGACTGCAATCAGGTCGATTCCATAGCATTCCTTGCCGTCTGCCACAGTCTTCCAGCTGTCTACCTCCATTTCATAGGCGGAAACCTCCTCGGAAAGACCTAACGCCTCCTTGGAATACCCTGAAAGCACCTTTTTTGCCTCTTCCTCCGATATTACATCCGTTCCGCTGCTTCCTGTCTCTGTCTTATCTAACGGGAACTTGGAAAACGGGGATACCACACCTGCAAAATCATAACAGAACAGCTCTCCCTCCTTCTTTTCTACAATCAAAAGTGGTTCTAATGCCGTTCCATTTTCATCGTTAATGCAAAAGCTGTAATACTCCTCACCATCAATCATCAGATGGTCGTCCAGAAGCTCGATGGTATAGTCCGGGAGCTCAATCCGGTTTCTTACAATACGCTCTGCCTCTTCCCTGGAAATCATAGGCGCCTCTGTCGGTGCAGGCGTAGGCCTCTCATCCTCCGGCTTCTGCGTTGCAGACGGCGTTCCCGTCGGCGCCCCGGTCGGCTGCACAACAGGCGTTCCGGTCGGCTTGTTTCCATCCGGCGTCTTTGTCACGGTTGCCGACGGCGCACTCGTCGGCGTACCTGACAGACCGCCCGGCTCCTGTTCCTTGTTTTTCTGTTTATTATAATTTACCAATAAAAAAACCACCAGAATTACAGCAAGCACTATAACCACTATTGTAAGTATATCTAATCTGCTTTTTTCCTTATGGGAATTCTTTCCGTTTCCCTTCTTTCCGGAAGAGCCGCTCTTTTTCGATGTCTGCTTTCCCCCTTGGGAGGTTCCTTTTTTTCTGTTTTCTGCCATACCATACCCTCCTGTTCTCTTCCCCTTTTCCCTTTCATACTGTCTCCAGTATATCATATTTTCTCTTTTTCCGCAACGGAAAAAGGCATACTTGAATTTCCGCATTTTCTAAGCGACCTTAGAAGTTCCGGCTGCGCTAAAAACGCGGTCCTTCGGACAAATGCAAAATCAGATTGCCGTACAGCCGTCAGGACACAAAGGCGCATGCAAAAACAAAGCAGCCGCCATTCCTTCGCGCAACGGTACCTCCGGGATGCCTTACAATACCGCAATCACGATGCCTGCAATGATGACCGCCGCGCAGAACAGCTTGTAGGCAATATTTTTTTCCTTAAATAAAAACTTCCCGGCAAGAATCGTCACTACACAGCCCGCCTGCTTTAACAGCGTCATAATCGTAACCTTGCTGTTGCCGGACTGGTTTGCAATAAACAGCGCCTTGTCCCCGATGACAAAAAGGACGCTTAAAATCCAGATCCAGTAATTTTTAAACGCGCTGCCAAGCTTGATTTTTGTCCGGGAAAACATGAGGTAGAGCGCATAAAACAAGACCAGGAACAACATATACCAGAACTGAAGCTGCGTACTTGTCACCGTCTGCATCAAAACTTTGTCCATCGTTCCGGAAACACCGTTTAACAGGCAGGACAAAAGCGCAAAGCAAATCATTTTCGTATCTGCTTTTTCTGAAAACTCCTCCCCGGCCCCCCTCCGGAAGCGGTACAGAAAAAGCCCTGCGCACACAAGCGCCAACCCTGCGATTTGCCAGGACGTCATCATCTCCTTTAGGAAAATGACGCCCATCAGCGTAGAAAAAATAACCCGGGAAAGGTCGAGCAGACCGTAAAGACTGACTGGCAGCTTTTTAATTGCCTTAAAGCTCAGAATCCAGGCGACAAAAATCACAAAGGATTTCAGTGCAATCAGCAGCATCGTGTGCCACTCCACGCCTCCTGCCTTCGGCGCGCCCGGCGCCACAAACAAAAACGAAAGCAGGGTGTATACAAACAGCACCTCTACTACCGTATTCCGTTCCATCGACTTTTTCTTTACAACCTCGCGCGCTCCTTTTATGATTCCATACAAAAGCACCAGCCAGACCCAAAGCATATCCTTTATCCTCTCTTCTGCGTTTTCTCTTCTGACAGGCAGAACCTGACCTTGATTTTAAAAACGGAAGCCAAAAGCTCCGCTTCCAGAATACCGCCCATTTTTTCCGTCAGCTCCCTTGCAATGGAAAGCCCCAGCCCCGTAGACGAACAGGTTCTCGCAGAATCCGCTTTATAAAACCGTGTAAACACCTGCGACATATCAATCTGGTCCGCATCCTCTACATCATTATCACAGGTAAACGCAATCCACCCCTGCTCCTCATACATCCGCATTGCAAAAAAGGCTTTTCCATGTTCCAGCGCATTCTTTACTACGTTCTGCAAAACCCGGCGGATTGCCTCTCTGTTTCCCTGCACGATATAGCTTCCTTCCAAAAGGGAAAGCTCCGGCTCCAGATTTCTTTCCTTGAACTCCTCATAAAAGGAAAACAACGTATCGTACACGCATTTCCCGAAATCCACCTCCTCCATTGCCAGCTCATACTTTTTATTCTGCAGCTTCGTATAGGTAAACAGCTCCTCTAACATCGCGTTCAGGCTGGCAATCCGCTCCTGTATTATTGCACTGTAGCGGGCACATACGGCTTCGTCCGTCTCTTGCCGCAGCAACTGGAAATAGCCGTCTAAGGAAGTAAGCGGCGTCCGGATATCATGGGAAATATTCGTAATCGTCTCCTTAAAAAGCTCCTCCTTCTGCATGGTCTCCCGGTTTAAGCGCCTTGTCTGCTCCAGAATCCCGTTAATCTCCCCCTGCAGCATCTCTAACTCCGGAAAGCCGACCTCCGAGCACAGCTTCATATTTGTATCATTCTCCCTGATAAACGCCAGCTGGCGGCAAGTTTTCTTTACCTGCCGCCGGTACAAAATTATTATCATAAGCAACCCAACAGCCGCTGCCGTTGCCGTCGCCGCCCATACCATCATAAACCGCTCCTTTGCTATTTTACATCTCTCTTTTGCAGCACCACTGCCGTAAGACAGACTGCCGCGGTAAGAATAACGCCTGCCGAAAGTAACATCGGCACAATTTCCTCCCGCTCTGTCGCATACATATACTTTGCTATGTTCATTTCAATTGCATAACGCCCGCTGTCAAAAGTCTCCCTGCCAAAGACCGACTTCATCATCCGGTCTGTCAAAGAATAGAGCAGCGCCGTGACCTTGCAGCTAATCAACAGTCCGACGGTAATACTAAGCGCCGCGCTGCCGGACAGCGTACATAAAAACATCAGCAACACCGCAAATGCCATATGAAGCAGGAACTGCCCCCCAAGCACGGCAAACAGTTTCCCTACGGAATCCAATATAAGCGCCCTTCCGAAACAGACCCTTCCTGCTACCGCCATCGCGACCGACAGTAAGGAAAACATGCAGACTCCCCATACTAACAATGCCGCCAGCTTCGATAATGCCAGGAGCCATCGGCCGGGAAGCTGCCCTGCAATATTTTTCAGATATCCGTTCTTTTGCTCCGCATGCACAAAAACCGAAACAAAAATCGTGACAAGAATCAGAAACATCCCGCTGGCAAGCTCACTTCCGAGCAGTTCGGAAAAAAGCACCTCTCCGTCTGCCCATTCCTCCTTTGTTTCTGTGTAAATGCCGAACGCAAAATCAATCTCCTGCTCCCCTGCCTGTTCTGCTCCCGTTCCTGTTCTCGACGCCATTCCTGAAACATCAATCTTTGTCATTACCACGGTAAACACTGCCGCTGAAATAGTAAAAAAGAACAGAATCCAGGTAGAGGTACTGTGGAACAACCGGTATAACTCCATTTTAATCAGATTAAGCATTTGCCGCACCTCCTGTCAGATTCAAATAGTAATCCTCTAATGCTTCGTTTTTTACTGTGATTCCTTTGATCTGAATCCCGTGCTCCGCAAGCCGCAGCACAATCCCGCTGCTCTCCTGCAGACGCTCATAAATCTGTATAATTCCGGCGTCCACCACTTTATATCTTGTAATTCCGATTTCTTCAATCACCGTACACGCCCGCTCCGTATCCGGTGTCTGCAGCTCGATGTATTCGCCACACCTTTCAAGGAGCTCCTCTCTGGTCAGCTCCTGCAGCAACGCTCCCTTGTGTATAATACCATACTTTGTTGCAATTTTCGAGAGTTCTTCTAAAATATGGCTTGAAATAATAAATGTAATCCCGTGCTCCCGGTTTAACATCTCAAGCACCTCTCTCATTTCCGCAATTCCCTGCGGGTCCAGTCCGTTAATCGGCTCATCCAGAATCACAAGATCAGGATTCCCGATTAAGGCAAGGGCAATCCCGAGCCGCTGCTTCATGCCGAGGGAAAAGTTTCTCACATGCTTTTTTCCTGTATCCTCCAGTCCCACAATCTTCAATACCTTTTCAATTTCGTCTTTTGCATTTGCTCCCATCGCAATACATTTTATTTTCAGATTCTCATATGCAGACATATTGGCATACACTCCCGGATTCTCAATCAGCACGCCAATACGCTCCCGCAGCGCTCCTGCCTCTCTCCCGGTTTTTCCAAACAAAGAAATCTCTCCCTCCGAAACTGCGGCAAGACCGGAAATCATCCTGAGAAGCGTTGTCTTTCCGGCACCGTTTCTCCCGATTAACCCGTAGATTTCTCCCTTTCTTACATGCAGGCTGACACGGTCTACCGCTTTCTGGCGTCCGTACTGCTTTGACAAGTTCTTTGTCGTCAACAAATACTCCATCTGCTCAAACCTCCTTAAACTTTACTCATGTACCATAACTACAGCATATCTGGCATTTGCAAATATTTCGCAAAGCAAAGTTTAAGAAATGTTAAAGTTCTTGCTATCTTGCCAGCTTGAATCCGATTCCCCAGACCGTTTCGATATACTCCTCCTCTGTCACACTCTTTATCTTCTTACGGATGTTGCTGATATGGACGTTAATCGTCTTATCCTCTCCCAGATACATCTCGCCCCATGCATAGTCGTAAATATCCTGCTTGGTAAATACCCGCTTCGGATACAGCAAAAATAACTCCAATATCTTATACTCCTGTTTCGTCAGCACAAGCTCGTGCCCCTCCACACTTGCCGAAAAGCTTTCCTCATTCAGCATAAGCCCCTTATAAGTAAGCTTCCTCCCGGACACCTCCGTTCCTTTGGAACAGCGGCGCACCTGTACGCCTACCCGTGCCGCCAGCTCTTCAAGCTCAAACGGCTTTGTAATATAATCCTCCGCTCCGTTGTTTAACAGCTCCACCTTACTGTCCAGACTGTCCTTTGCAGACAGCACAATGACCGGAGCCGTTCCCCTCCTTCTGATTTCAGAAAGCAGCTCCTCCCCGGACATACCCGGAAGCATCAGGTCAAGCAGCACAAGCAGCGGTTCCTCCTGCTTTACATACAACAGCCCCTCCGTACCGGAAAACGCCTGGATGCACTCATAACCCTGCCGGACAAGCACCTCCTTTATCATATTGTTAATCCCAGTATCATCCTCTACAATCAATATTTTTTTCATAAGGCTCCTTCTTCTTTTCCGGCTGTACCATCCGTCTTGTCACGCCCGTCTGCCTGTATTACCGTGTATCCCGCAGCGAAACAGCCTTCCGCTCCGTTATCCTGTCCCCCTCCTCTACGATACCACATAACAGCGGGGAATGTACCTCATACTTCTCCCGGTTTTTTTGCACATATTCCGGACCGCGGCTGGCATAGCAGTAAATACAGCCGTTCGGGCAGGTATCATAGGCTCCGATATCTACGCTTTCCACACAGCCGCACGCCTCTCTCTGGTTTTTATCCTTAGAAGCCTTTATACCACTTCCGGTAAGCTCCTCTATCAGGCTCTTATCTATACAGCAGTTGTGTGCGATGCCGCAGTGCGTCAGATCCATCTCCTCTGCGCAGCTTGCAAGCTCCATTCCGTTCTCTCCTGCAATTTTGCACAGCTCCCTTGCGAAGTCCTCCAGCTCCGCCTGAGGAAGCTCATAGACGCCCGCCGTCTGCATATTCTTTCTGTTTTTGGCATAGCTGTCCACAAAGCTGATGATACACTTTTTCGTATACCCGCACAGCGTTTCCGCTATCTGCCGGAACGCCTTCCTATGATACTCCGGCGTATAGGTCTTTGTAAATAAAACCGGGTCGTACCGCCACAGTACGCGCCTGCTCCCGATTTGTCCGGAAAGCCTCTGGAATACCGGAAGCATCACCTCTCTCTTATGAGGCACATTACGCTCAATATCCCTTCCATAACCTGTCAGTGTAAACTGGAAGTAATATTGGTACGCCGAAAGCTCCTCCATTCGCCCGAGCATCGGCGCCGGATTCTTTGTCCAGAATACAATACAATCCACCACCTCCGGCGACAGCGCAATCCGGCTGAGCTGATGCGGATTCATCGGATTGCGCGCATACACAAAGCCCTCCTTCAACCGTTCAAAAAACCAGTCCGAATAGCAGGCGGGGATATCGGTTCTCCGGCTGACACTCAGAATCATACGCCGCTTCTTTCTGCCTTATAATCCTCAAGACTGATATGAAACTGCGTGCAAGGGTCCGGCATATCAGGAAGAAAGCCTGTCTGCCTGTAAACCGCCTGTGCACGCAGATTTTCTGCCTTTGTTCCAAGGTACAGATATTTTGTCCCAAACACCTCAAATGCCAGCTTTTGCGCTAACCGCAGCGCTTCCCTGCCGTATCCCTTCCCTTTTTCCGTAATAGCAATTCTTTTTAACTCCATCCGTTCTTTTACCTGTACCATATCACGGAATATAATAAATCCGACCGGCGTACCATCTTCCTTTTCGATAATGGTCTGTAGGAAATCCCTGTCGCCGAATTTTGCAATCCGAAAACCCAGAGGCCAGCTTCCGACCCAGGGAGAATTATCTTCGTCAAGCTCTACGGAATGCATAAACTCTGCATCTGCAATATTCGCTCTGCGGATTACCAGCCGTTTTCCCCGGATCAGTTCCATACGCTCACTGCTGTCATTCTTTACCCCGTTCAGGAAATCCATTGCAAAATATGTTTCAAACTCTGCAAGCTGCTCCACCGTAGACTGGCTGCCCTGATTCCTCTTATGAACTTCAAGAAACTCATAATACGCCTCCTTATAGCAGGGTTTTTCCTCAAATAGCGCAAATAATTCTTCTTTTCTCTTTGTATCCATACTACCTTCCTTTCCTGGCAAGTTAACCTACAGCCAATTCATGCACTTTTCAAACACTACCTTCTTTTCTCCCCTTTCTATTGTTCCGATTTCATAACACGCATAAAACTGATGGATATGCTTCATAACGGCAGCAGTATCCCTCCGGGACACCACCAAGTTAAAGCCCACGCCGCAGTTAAACGTCCGCAGCATTTCTTCATCGCTGATATTCCCGCTGTTTTTGATGTACTTGAATATATTCAGGGTTTTTATTTTCGATAAATCGATTCTGGCACTTAACCCGTCCGGAATCACCCGGCACAGGTTCCCTTCTATCCCGCCTCCGGTAATATGCGCCATTCCATGGATACCCTCCCTGCCAGACAACCCCCTGATTGCTTTATAATAAGGCGTATGCGGCTTCATAATCTGCTCTATAAAGGTCAAGCCGTCTATTTTATCCAGCTTTATTTGCGGCATTTTATCCATCAGTAAACGGACTAACGAATACCCGTTGGTATGCAGCCCGTTTGAAGCAACTGCCAGAACGGCGTCCCCTTCTTCTATTGCAGAGCCGTCAATCACCTTTGATTTTTCAACAATCCCGGCAATACTTGAGGTAAGCACATAAACTCCCGGTTCTACCACCAACGGCTGTATGGAGGTTTCACCGCCTACCAGAGCACATTCATTCAGCCTGCATGCCTCTGACACGCCTTTTACCAGTGTTTTAATGGTATCCTTTTCCGCATTTCCACATACAATCGTGTCCAACACCGCCAAAGGCCTTGCCCCCATGACTACAATATCATTTACCAGATGATTCACCATATCGTGACAGATGGATTCCGTATACCCGTACTCCATGGCAAGCTTCTGCTTGGAGCCCGGCTCTTCCGATTTTAATACCAGTACCGGATGTTTCATCTCCGGGAAATGAATATCATACAGCGACGCAAACGGTCCCAGTCCGTTTAAAACACGCTTATCACTTGTTTCGAGATACCTTGACATTTCCTTCTTTATCGTATCCGTATAAGTAATATCAATTCCCGCCTTACTATAAGATAAGCCCTCCGTATCCCTTTCACTCCCGGCTAAAATCTCATCTGCCGATACATTTAATACAATTGCCAGATCTCTCAATATCTCGATATTCGGATATGCTATCCCGTTCTCCCACTTCGATATTGCCTGAAATGAAACATTCAGCTTATCTGCAAGCTGCTGCTGCGTCAACCCGAGTGCCTTGCGCTTGTCCATTATAAAACTTCCAACTTTTCTACTGTCCAGCATAGGAACTACCTCCGTTTTTGTTTTATAATAGCTTACACCAAAGTCCTTCTACAATAACCAAGTAAGAGAATTTATTGTCCGGATTCAACCGGTGGTTGAGCAGCTGATATTACGCCGGGGGCTATTTTACCTGCCTTATTTTTCTATTTTCCTATCGCTTCCGGTAATGGCCTCTCCCGTTAAATTCAAGTATCCCTTTATCCCGGAGCAGTTGCAGCTGCTGGCGGATTTTATCCTTTATATGATGATTTTCCGGATGCTTTTCCGCCAATTGTGTCTCAAACGCATACATCTGCTTCAATGTAAAATCGCGACCCTCTATTTTATTTACACAGCGCAGGACATCCAGAATCCATCCTCTGGCGTCCAGCCGGTATTCACGGAGAAATACTGTCCCTCTGACCATGGAAAGAACCTCCTTCGTTTTCCGGATTTGCCCGTCCCTTACAAGAAAGATACGACCCTCCTGCGGAATATCCCTTAAAAGAATATTACACCCGGTCCAGCCTGCACGCCTTGCCGACGCTGCAAGCGGCCTCCTTTTCTCAATTACCCCGGCAGAAAAGAAATGCTTCGGCACCAGAATAAGGTTTTTTACCTGTAAATCCGCTTTTCCATACTGTAAAAAGAAAAAATTCGGGTTATTTACAGCCTCTATACGCTCTATCATAGCGGTATATGCACCGCCGTTTATCTTATTCCGTATTGTAGTTTTCTTACTCTTCAGTTCATACTCCTCGGCACATTCCGGACAGAAAAAATCTGCAACCGGCCTGTTATTTTCAAAACGATTGATATGAGGCGCTCCGCAATACGGACAAAACAAAGCCTGCTTTGCCCAGCTTTCCGTAATGACGCGCATCCTTTGCGAAGGACTCCGGTACTGCTCCGCTACACTCTCATCCATCTGTAAATTCATTTTACTGCCACACCTTTCGCCCTTACTGCTCTTCTGTTATTTTTGTAAATCCTTATTCTCTATTATCTCCTATCCTCTTCACCTCTAAAAACCCTCTGAAAAAATTCCAAAAAACCATCCTCAACCGCAACCTGATCCAATTTCTCTGCCGGTAAATCATAAAAGTATTGTCCGGTTTTTCTATCCATCGATATACTATCTAACGGAAAGCCCTTTTTCCTGATTGCACTGTGCGGCGTATCCGTCAAAATAAACTGTTCGCTTTCCATCGACGGCTCCATCGCTTCATAAATCCGGTTTTCATCCATTACAAAACAGATTGCATTTTTGTATCTTGCGGTGAGATTTCCATATTGCTTCGCCAAACTGGAATAATATTCTAACATTTGCTCATCGGATAAATAATTCCCATTGACCGTGCGCACATGCACACCCGGCTGGATTTCCTCCGGCACACCATCAAAATACAAGCCGGAATCACAGGAAAATACAGGCATCTGGAACGCCTTATAATATGCTACGGCCTTCTGCCTGGCATTTTCAAGAGGTGTATTCCCGTCCTCGGGTACTACAGGAATCGTGGCTCCCTCTGCTTTTAAATCATGCAACCCTATCAGTTCTATCCCTAACTTTTCAAGTCTCCGTTTCATTGCATCCAGCTTTGCCGGATTCCCTGTTCCATAGAGTAATTTCATTTTCGAATCTTCTCTTTCTTATATTTGTGTGAGAGACGAATGCCATACTCCGGCACATGAATACCGGAGCCAAGACAGCACTGCTTGTTCTATTTTCCATACTGTATCAGGTCCACTGACAAAAGAAAATAATTTCCGGCTATTAAAGAAAACCCCCGGAAATACTGGATTTCCGGGGTATATCTCTTTCCCATTCCGGGCGTGCAATTATCTCTTACTGAACTGCGGCGCACGTCTTGCAGCCTTTAAGCCGTACTTCTTTCTTTCCTTCATACGAGGGTCTCTTGTTAAGAAGCCGGCCTTCTTTAATGCCGGACGGTAATCAGCATCTGCCTGCAGCAGGGCACGGGAAATGCCATGCCGGATAGCGCCTGCCTGACCGGTGAAGCCACCGCCGCGTACATTGACAAGAACGTCAAACTTGTCAGCGGTCTCAGTTAATACAAGCGGCTGACGAACGATAAGCTTTAAGGTCTCCAGACCGAAATACTTGTCGATATCTCTCTTATTAATCGTTACCTTACCGGTTCCCGGTAAGAGGTATACTCTGGCAATACTGCTCTTTCTTCTGCCAGTACCATAATATCTTGCTTTCGCCATTTTTATTTCCTCCTTTCGACCTGATTAAAACTTAATTTCTAATGCTTCCGGCTTCTGTGCAGCATGCGGATGCTCAGCGCCTGCGTATACATGTAACTTCGTAATCATGCTTCTTCCTAACGGTCCCTTCGGAAGCATGCCCTTTACTGCAAGCGTAATAACCTCGGTCGGCTTCTTATCCAGCATTTCCTTTAAGGTCGTCTCTCTCATTCCGCCCGGATAATCAGAGTGATTAAAATAAATCTTCTGCTCCAGCTTCTTACCGGTTACCTTTACCTTTTCTGCATTTACAACGATAACATTGTCACCGGTGTCAAGGAACGGGGTGTAGGTCGGCTTGTTCTTGCCTCTTAAAATCTTGGCGATTTCAGAGGAGAGGCGGCCTAACGTCTGTCCCTGTGCATCGATTACATACCATTTTCTTTCGATGGTAGCCGGACTTGCCATAAAACTCTTCATAGCGTTTCCTCCTTCATTCATTTCAAACTTCATTCTATTCAATCATGGTCAGCTTCCGCTGACAATGCGGAATAACCTTACCAACGTTTCGTATTATAACGGCTGCCCGGAGTAAAGTCAAGCGTTTTTCAAGGATTATTTTAACTTTTTTAAATTTTTCTCCCTTTTCATTTGTAAAAATCATTTTTCAAATTATTTTTCTTAGTGATTTTTCATTTTTGTAAGGATATGCCTTGAATCTGACTGGTACTTTTGCCCGGTTTTCTCCTTTTGAAGTCCTTGCCTCTGCCTCCCAAGGTCCGCATCTGCTTTCTGCTTTTTACCTTTTGCTCCGTGTTCCCGGCTTCCCGCTTATTCTGCGGCTAACGGGCTCCGCGTTTCCCTTTGCTCCCTCCACATCTGCTCCGGGTCGGGAAAATATTCGATTTTTACCAGCATTAGTCCCTTTGCCGGTGCAGTCGGTCCCGCCGCTTCGCGGTTCCTTGCCTCAATCATTTCTTTGATTTCCTCCGGCTTTTTCCGGTGCTCTCCCACCAAAAGGAGCGTTCCTGCGATAATCCGCACCATATTGTAAAGAAATCCACTCCCACTCACGCGGATGGTAATCAAATGTCCGTCCTCTTCTACCTCCAGCGAGTAAATAGTGCGCACATGGTCCGGTACTTGTGCCTTGACGGAGCAGAAGCTAGTAAAGTCATGCTCCCCAAGAAAATATTGCGCTGCCTCCCGCATAGCCGCCACGTCTAAGGCATGATAAACGAAATGCGTATAACCCCGGTTAAAGGGTTGGATAAAGTCCGCATTCCAGATTTTATATTCATAGGTCTTTTTACTGTCCCATTTCCTCGGATGAAACTCCGGCGTCACCTCAAAGGAGCGCTGGATTACAATGTCCTCCGGCAGACTGTGGTTTAAGGCATAGCAGAGCTTTTCCGCCGGCATCCG
Organism: uncultured Lachnospiraceae bacterium; assembly: GCA_910577175.1. Lineage (GTDB taxonomy): Bacteria > Bacillota > Clostridia > Lachnospirales > Lachnospiraceae > SIG307. The sequence goes on from CAJTLU010000016.1 coordinate 21,853, forward strand.
GGTATTAGTATCAAACACCGCTGCGTTTCCCATAGCATGCACACCCGAATCGGTACGGCTTGCACCGATGACTGTAATCTCCTCTTTTAGCAGACGGGACAATTCACGGTTCAGTACCTCTTCCACCGTAAGCGCATTCGGCTGAATCTGCCAGCCGCAGTATTTTGTTCCGTCATATGCTACAATCAACATAATCCGCCGCATCCATGCCCTCCTTCCTGTCAGCTGCCTGTCTAAAGCAAAAAGTTTGTTTGCAAATTCGTGCACTCCGCCCCTGCATTATCCTCCCGGAAATCACAGCAGCGCTGTCTGCAAAAGCTTTTCATAGGTCTCTGCCGTTATATGCCTCTTTAACAACGGCATTGCTTCCTCATACTCATTGACGGCAGTCCCATAGGTATCCGTCTTTGTAATGGAAAAACCAAAATCATTATATAGCTTGATTGCCTTGTAAGAACAAGGCTGCGTATGCAGATAAATTTTCTGCCCTTTTGCAAAGCGCTCAAATAGTTTCATTACCTGCGTAATCAGCATTCTCGCATAGCCGTTTCCCGCATAGGCATCGTCTACGGCAAGCCAGTGCAGGACAGGAACCCTTTCTCCGTTTTTTTGCTCAAACCATGCCATACAGGTGCCTATGTATCTGCCGGTCTCCTGCTCCTTCAAAAAAAGGCAGCGCTCTGATAACTCCTGCTGTCTGGCCCCGTAGCGCTCCATAAAACAGGCGGCAGCATCGGACACGGAAGCCTCCGAAAACTCCCCCGCCGCCTTTTGTACCTTTGCCCAGACCGTCTCCATACCCTCTTTATAAAATACTGCCTCTACGCCGGACGGCAGCTCCAGATAGGCAGACTTGTCAATCCGGTCACAGCGCATAATAATACTTTTATATTCTATCGACGCATCTATCATTCCCTGACTCCCCCTTTCACCGCGTAATATTTCAAAGTGATTGCTATCTGACTTGTAATTAAAAGCTACTCATCTTTTGGTCTGGGACCATTTGGCAGAGGTTTTCCATTTTTATCCCGGTTAATAGGAGTTGCCTTAAGATGAAACTGTATACATCCATCAGCGCATGGTATATTTATTTCATATTTTTCTTTTTCACCTCGATATGTAAAATCACCGCCACATCGAATAACTTCACACCATGTGTATACTTTTATCATTGTTTTAGGACACATTCCAGCAGGACATTCATAGGAAAAGACGAATTTATCTCCTTTTTCCAATCCAAGCCGACAGTGTCCTGCTTTTCCCTCTATTGCTGTCAATTCAAATTGCCAATCTTCAGTACACCATTTTTGCATACTAACCTCCAATGTTAATATCAATAATCTGCTCAATAAATTCTGGTTTATATGTTTGCAATTTAACACGCATATAAAATACAAAACCTCAAGCCAGCCAATTCCTGATTTGCTCCGTCTTTGTCCGGTACGCATACAGCTCCTTTATCGTTCCACTGACCTGCTCTTCTCCCAGTCTGACCTCTTCCTCGTCCGACGCCTCTTGCCCCAGGGCGCGTTTCAGATTATATTCCAGCCAGCCAAGCATTCCACCGGAAGCTCCGGCAAATACCGCCGTCCATTCTGCCCTTGACAAATCCATATGCTTTTCATAGGCTTTTACGATAGCTTCAAAAAAGCTGCGTCTGAGACCGCCCTGCCCGTCGTCTGCCCAATAATTGATGACCTCTAAAAGCTCCTGATACGGATTGACATATCCTGCTGCTTCCCAGTCAATCACCACCGGCTCCGTGCCGTTCCACATTACATTTTTCGGGTCAAGGTCCCTGTGGCTGATTACAAGCTTCTGTGCAAGTACAGCCTGTGCGTCATGCGCTTCCTGATTCCATGCCCGGATATCCGGGATAGCTGCCTCATACTGCGAAAGCCATGGATTCGTCTGCGCCTTCTGCTCCTTTGCCTTTTGTAAGAGGTTCTCCCAGTCATACAGAGGGACGGCTTCCTCCTCCGGCTCCATCCCGTCGCACGTGATATTCCTCTGGTGCATCTTCCCTAAAATCGTTCCAATAGCCGCACAGTGCTTTTCGTTGATTTCTCCCGGAAATACGGAAGCCCCGTCAACCCAGCGAAATACCATGTAAAAGCCCCCATCCAGCGGATGGACCTGCCTCCCGTTCCACTCCAGTGCTACCGCCGCTGGAATGTCTTTGGAAAAGATGGCAGCCGCTTTTTCAGAATGTATCATATTCTGCAAAGCTTCCGGTCTTTTCATAATCCCGTCATCCAGCACCTTGACCGCAAATACTCCGTCCGGGGTGACAACGCGGTACATCTTATGCAGCAGACCGCCCTTTACCGCAACAGGAGCTTCCAATACTTCTCCTAAAGAAAGCTCCTTCATCAGTTTTTCTATTTGTATCCTGTAATTCATTTCTTTCCTCACTTAACTTTCCTTTTCTTCTCTTTTCCTCTTCTTAAGAGGCTTCTGCATAAAGTACAGCAGTCCGGGTATAGCAGATTCTTCCGGACAGGAAGACGCTTGCGGACGGCACATTACCGGAATAAGAATCCGCTTCCGATGACCGTCCCGAGATACGCAAATAAAATAAGGTAGGCTGCCGCGTCTCTCTTCTGATAGCGTAACGGCTTCATCTTCGTGCGCCCGTCCCCGCCGTGATAACAACGCGCCTCCATGGCAAGGGCAAGGTCATTGGCACGGCGGAAAGCGGAAACAAACAGTGGTACTAAAAGAGGCACCAGCGCCTTTGCACGCTGTAACAGCCTTCCGCTTTCAAAATCCGCACCTCTTGCCTGCTGTGCCTTCATAATTTTGTCCGTTTCCTCAATCAGAATCGGAATAAACCGCAGGGCAATCGACATCATCATCGCAATCTCATGGACCGGAACCCGGATTTTTTTCAGGAAGCCAAGTCCCTTTTCCAGACCGTCCGTCATCTGGTTCGGCGTGGTAGTAAACGTCATAAGAGAAGAGCCGATTACTAAAAGCACAAGGCGCACTGCCATCAGCGCCGCCATAATCACACCCTCGTCATAAATATGGATAATCCAAAAGGAGAAAACCTCTTCCCCGTTTCTAGTCAGCAGCAGGTTAAATAGTAATGTAATCAGCAAAAGGAAAAACACCGGACGGAGTCCCCGCACAATATAACGGAACGGCACCTTGGAGAGCTTTATGACACAGCCTACAAACACCGTCGCAATCACATAACCCAGATATCCCGAAAACACAAACAGAGAAATCAGAAAAAGCATCGTCCCGGAAAGCTTTACCCGCGGGTCCAGCCGGTGTATGGGCGAGTCTACAGGATAATACTGCCCGATGGTAATATCACGAATCATCTCCTGCCTCCCTTCCAGTCTGCAAGCAGAAGCTCCTTTGCTTCCTCTATAGTCGTTGCATTCTGCGGCAGGGAAATTCCCGCGCTTTTTAACGCCTCCGACAGATAGGTTACCTGCGGCGCCGCAAGACCGATGCCTTCTAACTCCTGATATGCATCAAAGATTTCCTTTGGCGTCCCGTCGGCAAAAATCCTGCCTCCGTTCATTACAATCAGTCTGGAGGCATATCTTGCCACATCCTCCATACTGTGTGAGACCAGAATAATTGTTCTGTTTCCTTCCCTGTGAATCTGCGCAATGCGGTCTAAAATCTCATCCCTTCCCCGTGGGTCCAGTCCCGCGGTCGGCTCATCCAGAATCAGGATATCCGGCTGCATGGCAAGCACACCGGCGATTGCCACACGGCGCTTCTGCCCGCCCGAAAGCTCAAACGGGGATGCGTCGTAAAGCTCCTCTCCGATTCCTGCCTCCTTTAACGCGGCAAAGGTCCGCATATCTGCCTCAAGCCCGGACAGTCCCATGTTCTTCGGCCCGAACGCTACATCCTTTACTACCGTCGTTTCAAACAGCTGATGCTCCGGATACTGGAACACCAGCCCCACCTTGCTCCGCAATTCCTTTTTATTGTAATCGGCAGCGCCGATGTCATTTCCTTTATAATAAATATGTCCGGAGGTAGGTGCAACCAACCCATTTAAGTGCTGTACCAAAGTGGATTTCCCTGAACCGGTATGCCCGATTAAACCGATAAACTCTCCGCTTTGCAGTACCAGATTGATATCCTGCAAGGCATGCTTTTCGTATGCCGTACCGGCACCGTATACATAATTTACATGGTCTAATACCATACACTCCCGCAGGTCCCTGTTTTTTGCCTCTGTTTCTATCACGCTGCCTCCTTCCTGTCCTGATTGTTCTGCAGTTTCTCCCACTGGCTTCCTTCAGCTAAGTTAATTACACGAAAGCTCCCTCAAGCTTTGCTTTTGCAGCGCAGTACGCTGTCTTGAACTCCTGCACCGTGAGAATTCCATCCGGCAGCGGGACGCCCTCCTTTTTCAGCTCGTAAGCAAGCTCCGTTACCTGCGGCACATCCAGACGATATTCCTTCAGCCGCTCTACCTGGGAAAAAATCTCCTTTGGTGTTCCCTGCATCACGACTTTCCCGCCGTCCATCACAATCACGCGGTCGGCGTCAATAACCTCATCCATATAATGTGTAATCAAAAGAATCGTCACACCTTCGTTTTTATTCAGCTCATGCACGGTCCGCATCACTTCCTTACGCCCTACCGGGTCAAGCATCGCAGTCGGTTCGTCCAAAATAATGCACTCCGGCCGCATTGCCATGATACCGGCAATTGCCACACGCTGCTTTTGCCCGCCGGACAATTTGTTCGGCGAATGGCTCCGATATGCCGTCATCCCTACCGCCGTCAGACTCTCTTCGACCCTGCGCCAGATTTCTTCGGTCGGTACACCGATATTTTCAGGTCCGAACGCCACATCTTCTTCCACTACCGTTGCAATAATCTGGTTATCCGGATTCTGGAACACCATACCTGCGCTCCGCCGGATATCCCACAAATGCTCCTCGTCCTTCGTATCCATCCCGTTTACAATAACGGTTCCCTCCGTAGGGGACAAAAGCGCATTGATATGTTTCGCCACGGTAGATTTTCCGGAACCATTATGACCCAGGATTGCAACAAACTCGCCCCGTTTTACCTCCAGACTCACTTCATCCAGCGCTCTGGCAATACTCTCAACGTTGCCTTCTTCATCCCGGCGGATATACTCGAATATAAGCTTATTTGTGGAAAGCATGCTCTTTTTCATAACGGTCTCCTTTCTCCTTCTTTCCCGACGGCCATTTGTAGCTGCCTATCCCGTGGCTTACCGCTTTTAAAATGGATAAAAGATAGAAATTTTTGCGTACTTCCGGTTATGCGGCTCCGCAAGCCGCTTCTGCGGTATATGGAAAAGGGGCTATCACACTATTCTCAGTGCGACAGCCCCGCCACTCACTAAACTAATTCAATGAAAACTTCCATTGCTGCGTCGCCCTTACGCTGGCCCAGCTTCACGATTCTGGTGTAGCCGCCCTTGCGGTCTGCATACTTCGGTGCAATCTCATCAAAGAGCTTATCTGCAACATCAATCTTCTTTGTATTCTTCTTCTTAGCGGCTGCTTCGGCCGGAACAAAGGTAATTCCGTAGAGTACCTTGTTCATCTGACGCCTTGCATGAAGTCTGGAAGCTGCTTCCTTCTTGATTTCCTTGTCCACTTCATCGAATACGGTTACTTTCTTGCCGTCAACTACTTCCTTAACTCTCTTACCGTCTTTGTCCTTACGGGCAACCTTAGCCTTTACGGTAACCATCTCGTAGTTATCCTTTTCCTTTACTGCCATCGTAATCAGATGCTCGGCTATGCTGCGGATTTCCTTTGCTTTAGCTTCTGTTGTTCTGATTTTGCCATGGTACAACAGGTTTGTCACCTGATTTCTTAACAATGCTTTTCTCTGGCTCGACGTTCTGCCGAGTTTTCTATAGCCTGCCATTGCGCCTTCCTCCTAATCTTAGTCATCGCCTTGGTTCAAAGACAAACCAAGCTCTTTTAACTTTGCAAGTACCTCCTCTAAGGACTTGCGACCAAGGTTACGCACCTTCATCATATCCTCAGGAGTCTTGTTAATTAACTCTTCCACGGTATTGATACTGGCTCTCTTCAAGCAGTTAAAGGAACGAACCGAAAGCTCAAGCTCTTCAATGCTCATTTCAAGCGCCTTGCTCTTATCGTTGCTCTCCTTCTCAACCAGCACCTCAACGGTCTTTGCCTTCTCGGAAAGGTTGATAAAGGAATTCAAATGCTCACTCAGCACCTTTGCCGCAAGACTTACTGCCTCGTCTGGCGCCAGCGTGCCGTTGGTAAACACATCCAACGTCAGCTTATCAAAATCCGTAATCTGTCCGACACGCGTATTCTCTACGGTAAGATTTACACGCTCTACCGGTGTAAAGATAGAATCGATAGCGATTACGCTAATCGGCATCTGATCATTCTTATTTTTGTCCGCGCCAATATAACCTCTGCCCTTCTGAATGGTCAGTTCCATATACAGCCTGGAGTCCGGGCCACCGTTTAAAGTGGCAATTACCTGTTCCGGATTCATAATCTCAATATCCTGGTCCACCCGAATATCAGCGGCAGTAACCACACCTTCGCCGGAGAAGTCAATATAGGCCGTCTTCAGCCCGTTTGTTTCGCTTGTGTTCTTAATGGCAAGACTCTTGATGTTCATAATAATCTCGGTAACGTCTTCTTTTACGCCCGGAATCGTGCTGAACTCATGTACTACGCCGTCAATCTTTACATGACTGACTGCGGCACCCGGCAGGGACGAAAGCATAATTCTTCTGAGGGAATTACCCAACGTCGTCCCGTACCCTCTCTCAAGAGGCTCTACCACAAAACGACCGTACTTATTATCTTCGGAAATTTCAGCAATTTCAATTTTCGGTTTTTCAAAATCAAACAAAGCGACCCTCCTTGTTCATTAAAAGTTGATTACTTAGAATACAACTCGACGATAAGCATCTCATCTACCGGGACATCAATCTGCTCTCTGGACGGAATTTCCTTTACTGTGCCGGTCAGATTCTCCTGGTCTGCTTCCAGCCAGCCTGCAACGGTTCTTCCGCCGGTCACTTCAAGAACGTCCTTATATCTCTGGGTACTCTTAGCTTTTTCGGAAATAGAAATTACATCGCCTGCTTTTACAATGTAGGACGGAATATTTACGCACTTGCCGTTTACAAGAACATGCTTGTGGTCGACAATCTGTCTCGCCTCACGTCTGGTTCTTGCAAAGCCAAGACGGAAGATTACATTATCAAGACGAAGCTCTAAAAGGATGAGCATATTCTCACCGGTTGTACCGTACTTAAGCTTCTTTGCATTCTCAAAATTATTGCGGAACGGCTTCTCCAGAACGCCATAGATAAACTTTGCCTTCTGCTTCTCACGAAGCTGCATGCCGTACTCGCTTACCTTCTTGCCCGCTCTTGCAAAATTTCTGTTAGACTTCTTATCAATGCCGATATATGCCGGCTCAATGCCAAGGCTTCTGCATTTCTTTAAAACAGGACCCATATCTCTTGCCATGTCAGTTCTCCTTTCACTTTCATCAGACTCTTCTGCGCTTCGGCGGTCTGCAGCCATTGTGCGGAACCGGGGTTACGTCCTTAATGCTGGTAACCTCAATACCACATGCCTGAAGGGCACGGATTGCTGCCTCTCTGCCGGAACCCGGTCCCTTTACCATAACGTCAACCGACTTTAATCCGTGCGGGATTGCTGCCTTTGCTGCCGTTTCTGCTGCCATCTGTGCCGCATAAGGAGTAGACTTTCTGGAACCTCTGAATCCTAATCCACCGGCGCTTGCCCAGGAAAGAGCATTGCCTTCTGCATCTGTAAGCGTAACGATTGTATTATTAAAAGATGACTGAATGTGTGCCTGTCCGCGATCCACGTTCTTCTTGACACGCTTCTTAGCCACTTTCTTTGCTGCTAACTTCTTAGCCATGACAAATCCTCCTTATATTACTTCTTCTTATTCGCAACTGTTCTCTTCGGACCTTTTCTGGTTCTTGCGTTATTCTTTGTATTCTGTCCGCGGACCGGAAGTCCCTTTCTATGACGAATGCCTCTGTAGCAGCCGATTTCCTGCAGTCTCTTGATATTTAAGGCAATCTCACGTCTTAAGTCACCTTCTACCATATAATCTGCATCAATCACATCACGAATCCTTGCTACTTCCTCATCGGTCAAATCCTTAACACGCGTGTCCGGATTCACATTTGCCTTGGCAAGAATCTTGTTGGAACTTACTCTGCCGATACCATAAACATAGGTAAGGCCGATTTCTACACGTTTCTCTCTTGGTAAATCTACACCACTGATACGAGCCATGTGCGCATTACACCTCCGTTAAATATTGTTAATCGTTTCTGCGGATTTCTCCGCCATGCCCCTTTACGGGGCTCCCGCAATGCGGGACTGACTGCACAAGCAGTCACCAGCCGCTTTAAATTGTGACAGCAACGGCGTTTCCCGTGCCGAAAGAGAAGGTGATAATGACACCGTCCTCTAAAATAAACATCAAAAAACCGGAAAACCTTTTCACACCCAAAAGGCTGTCCCGCAATCCAACACGCAGCCGCGTGTATCGTATCGATGTATATCCACAATATCACAATGTTCCCGCTGCGGACCGTCATGCGGTCTTATCGCAGGGGCTTGTAACACAAAAAGCAAGAACTGTTTCTCTATCTACCAAACGGTATTTATTGAAACGACCTGCTCCGGGAAAATCCCCGCAAAGCAAAGTCCTATCCCTGTCTTTGTTTGTGCTTCGGGTTCTCACAGATTACTCTGATGGCTCCCTTTCTTTTAATGATTTTGCATTTTTCGCAAATCGGTTTTACGGAAGACCTGACCTTCACTGTATTTCACTCCTTTCGAAAAAAGTCCGTCTATCATTATAACATCTATTTTTTTGTTTTGCAAGCATAATTTGGTGAGATTTTTCAATTTTTTCCACTTTTTTCTTAAATTATAAAAAGCCCTGCATCTCCCAAAGCATTTTCACGTGATAATTATATCAGTGCCGTACTGAAATACCGCTCGGCACGGTCCGCCAGAATCGTCACAATGACCTTATCCTTTCCGTACTTCCCTGCCATCTGCTTTGCCGCCCAGACATTTGCCCCGGAGGAGGTACCTACCAAAAGGCCCTGCACCCTTGCAAGCTCTCTTGCAGTCCGGATAGCATCATCATCCGTCACCTCTACGATATCGGTAATGATATCCGTGTCTAACACCGCCGGAATGAAACCGTCGCCAATGCCCTGAATCTGATGCAATCCAGGCTCATCCCCGAGAAGTGCGGAGACATTTTTCGGCTCCACTGCCACAATCTTACAATCCGGGTTCTGCTCCAGCAAGTAGCTTGCAATCCCCTGCAGCGTACCACCGCTGCCGATACCGGATACAAAAACATCGATTTTCTTTCCTAATTGCTCCACGATTTCCCTTGCCGTGGTCTTATAATGCGCCTGTGGATTTGCCGGATTTTCAAACTGCTGCGGTACAAAATATTCGTCAGAGGAAGCGGCAAGTTCTGCTGCCTTCTCTACCGAACCCCCGATACTTAGCTCCGGCGGCGTAAGCACTAACTCTGCACCAAGCGCCCGGATAATCTTCTTTCGCTCGTCACTCATATTCTCCGGCATCACGATAATCACACGGTATCCCTTCCGCACACCGCAGAGGGCAAGACCGATTCCCGTGTTCCCCGAGGTCGGCTCGATAATGGTCATACCCGGCCTTAACTTCCCGCTTCTCTCCGCCTCCTCCAGCATGTTAAGAGCAATCCGGTCCTTAATGCTGCCGCCCGGATTCAGAAATTCTGCTTTTGCATACACCTGCAGTCCGGTCGTCTCCTCTAAGCTAAGAAGCGGGGTATTTCCGATTAAATCCAAAATATTAGTAATGTACATGGCAGTTCTCCTTCTATGTTTTCCGCATTACATTCTATTCAAACCTTCTTGTTTGTTTTCCTGTACATTTTACCATAACCTTTTGCGAAAAGGAAGTACTGCGAAAGGAAAGAAAATTTCAAGGCTGCTGGAAATGCGCACCTTCTTACAAATGTGATACTTTCTGGCATAAAAAAAGGGAGCCCGCTTCCTGCGACAGCTCCCTTTTCCACCCGGACAAAACCCCTTCTCCATTAACTCATTTTAAAACCGTAGCGAAATCAGCCCCATCAGTACTATGACAAAGAATACGCCGAACGTAATCGTTGCAATCCGGCTGAATTTGCTGCTGAAAAACATAATAACTCCGCCCACCGCAATAGAACACAACGCCCGGAAACTGTAAAGCAGCACCAGATACTGCTGTATGGTAACCTGCAGTGGAAAGAAACGTACACAGGAAATACTCTGAACCTTCGCATTAAAATCTGTATAAGCCAAAGCCTCCCTGATTTGGAAATACTGTAGCAGATGAATAGGAAGTGTAGCAATGATACAGATTCCTAGCATAATTACAATTTTCCGGGCCAGGAGCTGGCCTCTGCCTTTATAAAGAGAACGCAGCAAATGCTCCATATGCGCCGCCTTTTCAAATGCCATAATTCCCGACAGCATCAGAACCACGGTCAACAGGCTATACAGATAATTCCGCAGAATTGTCCGCTTATCATTGTAAAATAAAAGATTCCATGCAGTAGGGTCAATCAGCTCGACTACATTTCCGCTTTCCAGTGTGTAGGCATAGCCTTCCTCTGCCTGTGCAAGCACCACCGAAATGCCGCTGATTTCGTTTTGAATTTCCTTTAGCAACCATTCAAACTCAGAAATACTTGACGTTATCTGCCCGGTATCTTTGCCTTCCACAGAGTACTTTTGCAGCATAATTCTCGCCTCTGACAGCCATTTCTCCCACAGTTCGGACTTTTCTTCCATTTTGCTCTTTTCACTTTGGATAGCGGCTATCTTTTCCTCATTGATTTCCCCGGCGTACTCTTCATACCAATGGGTTACATATTTGCTGCGGATGTCCTGGTAATCAGACTCCGTAGAGGCAGAATAGGCAAGATAGAACAGGAGTGCAAAAAGAATCAATCCCTTTTGTGAGAACAGTACCTTTCTTAGTTCCCAGCCGGTCATGGAAGCGGACGGCTTATGCCTGCTGACAGCGGCATGCATCCGTTCCACAATCCGGAGGCTTCTGTATTCCCCTTTCGGATATTGTTTCGAATACCGGAACAGACAGGCTAACATCATACCTGCCGTTCCAAGGAATACCAGAAAATCCGCACCCGTTGCAATATGAAACGGGCGCCCGAAAAAATTCAGATTGTAATAGGCTGCATATTCTGTCCCGCAAAACAAATAGGTATATAGGTTCAGGTATTTTAATACCCCCCACTTTGATGTCGGAATCATCAGGGCATACAGTCCGTACTCTCCTGCGAAAAAGAGGAAAAAGGCAGCCACGCAGAAGCTGGAACGGAACACCGACATAAGGAAATATAAAATCAGACAGACAAATAAACAGCCTACTACCTTTTTTAGCAAAAATACAAGCATATATGCGCCAATAGAGTACCTGCCGATGACGCCCCCAAATTCCGGGATGGACTGTACCGGTCTTGCCATGTCACAACCCGGAAACATTCTCATGCTAATCAGAATCGCGCTTCCATAAAGAAAAAGTACCGCCGCAAGAATCCCAAAGGCTAAGATTCCGATTCTTTGCAGGGAAAGCTGCATTCTCCCCCGTTCGGTGCTGCGGACCAGCAGATATAAGCCCTTCTGCCGCTCCGCCATAAAGCACAGTACAATATAAATTCCGACAAGCAACAGCACAAAATTCGTCAAATTAAAGTTCAATAATGTAACAATCCCCCGGTTTTCCCCGGCAACAGGCAGGACCCCGTCCAGCTTTGCATAATCCTTCCCGGTCTTTATCAGATTCCGGTATACAAAGGAATCCTTTTCACCAAACAACGGATTTTCCTGCATCATGTCCACATTTTCGTGAACAGACTTCACGTAATCCTCATAACCGTCTATGTATTCCGTCAGTGCCTCCCCGGTCAGCGTATTAGATTTTGCCTCATTACACTGAAAGAAGAAAAATACGCCATGGAGAAACAGGAGCAGCCCGAACAAAAGAAGAGACCTGCGGTTCCATAAAATTCGTTTTAATTCCAGCATAGCACCCTCCTTTGCAGACTAGCTTTCCGTCAGCTGTTCCTGTGCATGGAACAGATACACATCCTCCAGCGACAGCGGATGCTCCGGTAACTGTTGCCTTTTGGCAAGCAGCTCCTCCGTTTCCCGAAGCAGTTCCTCCGCCGGTGCAAAGCGGCAGAGCGTTCCGCGGTAAAGTAACAGCACCTTCTTGGAAATAGTTTCAATATCCCCGATTACATGAGTTGCTAAGAGCACTGTGCGCTCTGCCGCTACCGAGGCAATGTAATCCCGCAGACGTATTCTCTGCGTCGGGTCAAGACCTGCGGTGGGCTCATCCAGAATCAGGATTTCCGGTTCGTCAAGCATTGCAGCAGCTAACAGCACCCGCTGACGCATTCCACCGGAAAAAGAGCCTACCTTACGGTGTGCGCTGTCAGACAGACAGACAATATCCAAAAACTGCTCCGTCTGCTTCCGGCACTCCCTTCTCTTCATTCCCTTCAACGCCCCTATGTAATGAAGGAAGTCACGCGCAGTAAAATCATCATACATTCCCTGCAGCTGCGGCGTATAGCCGACCCGCTTCCGGTAGCTCCTGCCAAGGGAAAGTATATCTTTCCCGTTGTACAAAATCTGACCGGAGGTACGGGGCAGGTTGTCTGTAATCAGATTGAGCATGGTAGACTTCCCGGCGCCGTTTGCTCCAAGCAGTCCGTACACCCCCGTCTCAAAGGTTACGCTCAGCGCGTTTAGCGCCGTTTTATTTCCATATTTTTTTGTACAATCAATCAATTCCAGCATACCGGATCTCTCCTCTCCTCTGAACTCTGTTACTCTTTCTTGTAAGCCAACGTAAACTCTGGATTTCCTTCCAGAAAGTCGCTCCGGTTGCACTTATAAATCAGCCTGCCATTCAAAGACTCATCTTCTTTTTCATCAAGCATCACATAAATCTCATCTCCCAGAAAACTCCAATATTTATGCGTGGGGTTATAAAGCATACGGTCATTAAAATCCTCAAGGACCGGTCCCAGATTGAACAATGCAATTTCCTCCAAGTTACGATCCATCACACATATATGCCTGTGTCTTGTAACATCTTCGCCCAGAACCATATCTACCGGACTCTGTATCACGTAAATGTAAGTACCATCGCTTATAAGTGATGCAACATCAAATGAAATTGGAAAATTAAATGAACCGCCCGACTCAGAGCCAGACATCTTCTTTGCCTCCTCGGTTACCCCTGTGGAAGGATGATATGAATAAAGTATGTTAGCAACAGAACGAATATAAATAATATTGTCTTCATCCACTACAGCATACGTCCCTTTAAAGCCCGGCTGAAGCTTAAAGCTTGTATCTGTCCCGTCCTTCACACAATACTGGTGCAAAACCGTTTTTCTTCCCTCTACCTTACAATAATAAATATAATCCCCGTATGCGCTTATTCCAGTCGCCTGAGTATTTTCCCTGCTCAAAGGCTCTTCATCAAGATAGCTCACCTTCCCGGTATCCAGATCCAGAATTGCCGTGCCATACTGCACCGTATCATCCACATATACCGTTCCCGCCGCCCCCAGGGAAATAACCGCTTTATTCCTGTGAATCGGCAGCCATCCCCCAAAAAGCATTGGAAACTGTTTCTCCCCTAATGCTACCTTATCCATTGTCATATAGGTAGCAATTTCACTCATCTCTGAGCCGTCTAACGCAATAGTAAGCAGCTTCCACAAAAACTGCGTATCCGTTTCTTCAACGGATGTTGCAAAAATCCTGCCGCTATACAGGCAGACCTGACCGATATCATACTTTTTATTAGTAGCAACGCAAAAGCTATTTCCATCATGCTTGCACTCCGGCTTATTGCAAAGATAAATGTCTCTTCCCGTAGCCGCATCGACATAATGAAATGCAGGAATCCCCTGCTCAATCGGACTCACATATTTATAATAGTAATATCCCTTTTCCGTTTTCATCACAAACTGGTTTCCATGCTGTAAATCCTCCGAGATTATCTTTCCCGCCAGACCTGGTTTTACTTCTTTATCCCCTCCTGGGGTTACTTTTATATCCCCTCCCGGGGTTACCTTTTTATCCCCCCCCGGGGTTACTTCTTTATCCCCCCCTGGGTTCTGCTCTTCCATATCCTTTCCCGGCCCCTCTGTCTCCTTGTGGGAACAACCCGGAAGGCTGAACAAAAGGACTGCAAGCAGCGCCAGATATATTGCTTTTTTTCCTGCATTTTTCATATACAATTTCTCCTTTCCTTTTTGTACTTTTATCATACTTCCCTGAAAAAGAAAAAGCAACCGCTTCCGCAGAAGTGGTTACTCTCTTTGCAGAAGTGGTTACTTTCTTTTAGAAAAGGTATGGAGCATTACAAATTCAGCAGAAGCGATATGCAGAATCTTTGATTTTCCGTCTCCACCTCCATGCTTCCTTTGTATTTTCTACAGACCTGCCTTACGGAAACCAGACCTATTCCATGCCACTCCGCATCCTTTTTGGTGGTCTTCAGTTCCCCGTCCTGTCTGGAAAGCTCACCCTCATAAGAATTTTCACAGGAAATAAACAGCATGTTATTCTGCCGCTCTGCCCTGAGCAAAACCGGCTCTTTGGTACCCTGGTGCTTCCGGACGGCTTCGATTGCATTATCCAGCAGATTTCCGAACAGACTGCACAGGTCATACTCTGTAATGGAACTCCCCGCCAGACTGCAGCCAATTTTAAACTGCAGCTTTACCCCTGCCTCATTCGCCTGCTGATACTTTTTAAACAATAGTAAATCTAACGTATCCGAGCCTGTTTTTGCAGGCAGAAGCCGTTCATGGCTATACTCAGTCAAATCGTCGATATACTTTGCTGCCTGCTCTTGACGTCCATTTTCGTAAAGTGCCTTGATTGCCAGCAGATGATTATTAAAATCATGCCACAGGAGCCTCGTCTCCTGATACCTCCGGTCGATTTCCCTAAGGTACGAATTCATAACCTCCTGCCCGGAAGTCTTGTGCCATTGCCGGAGCCTCCGGTACATCAAAAACATCATCATCACAAATACTACCGTAAACACCACAGCAAAGATTCCGGCCCTCGGAAACAGCCTGTCCGCCAGATTCAGATTCATATACCGGTTTACAAAGCGTTCCAACGTAAAGGCGGAAAAAAGATTGACCTCCTGGAGAAAAATCTCCGCATTCGTCTCTGCAGCTCCGACGCATCTCCAATATTCAAATACAATCCCTGCCGCCGCCAGAAGACAGACCGGAAGCCGACGGACACTGGTAACGGCACGAAAACAGATTGCAAGCAAAAGCAGCTGCCCAAGTACTTTCGCGCAGATATAAACTGCCAAAAAACTGCCTACCGTAATCGTATACGGGCATATATAAAACTCTTCCAGAGACTGAATAGGCGCCGTCAGGGAAGGTACGCCGAACATCATCCCCACAATACAGAAATTCGTCACATAAAACCCTGCGATACCAAGCACCATCATAGCTGCTGTACCTGCAAGTACACGTCGTATCCCGAAAACCTCCCCGAAAGAATTATATTTCAGATAATAGCAGAATACCGCGGCAAGCAGTACGGCATAAGAAAATGCCAGCAAATCCGTAACATGGTAATTTAATACGAGATTAACCGTATTGTCTAACATTACCTGCGGCTGCAGATATTCCAATCCATAATAGTCCTGCTCGCACTGGGCAACATTTTTCAGAAGCCATCTGTCCTCATAAATGGAATACAGCATTTCTGCAATATCCTTTGCATTCTCTTTAATACCCATAATATAGCTTCCATAGTTTTCTACGCTTTGTATGCGTTCCCGGACCTGCTTGTAATTTGCAAGATCTTCCTCTCTTTTTCCCGTTCCTCCCACCAGCCTGTACTTTTCATAATCCTCCCATTTCTCTTCTCTGTTTTCCTCCAGCAGTTGAATAACTGCATCCACTTCTTCCAGTGCTTTTGCCAGGTCTTTGGGAAGAAGCTCAATAATTTGCTGCTGCTTTCTATAATCTCTTGCCCTGATGGACTGTAAAGTGCCCCAGACATTCTCTGACTGCAGATACTCTCCGGAACACTTTGCAGAATAGAACAGGAATCCGTTTAACAGAAGCAGGGCAGGCAACGCTATCCAGATAAGCAGCATATACCGTCTTTTTATTTTCATCTGTTCCGAATCCTCCTCATTACTGCCGTCATTAGCAACTTTCTCTTTCTGCGGCTCACCGGCAGCTCTTTATCATTATCCAGTACGACAGAATCCATATTTACCTTGCGGATATGGTCAATATTAATGTAAAGGGAATGATACGCCTCAATGAAAAGCTCCATCGGCAGCTGCTTTGCAAAATTCTGAATAGAGCTTTTCTCCTGGTAGCATGACACAGCCGTGTGAATGGCAGTATTTCTGTTCTCCGGCTCCACATAGTAAATTTCGGTAAAATTTAACATCACCATCGAGTCATGGTGCTGCAGCACAATGCTTTTGTTCTGGTACAATTCATTCAGAAAACGCTCCATAAGCACCGGCAGCTTTTCCTTGTACTGCCGCTTGAAAAGGAAATGAAATGCGCTTACATCATACCCTTCTGCAACCCGGTCCTCCAGACTGGATAAAAATATCGTAGGGATTTTTACGTTACCGCAGTTCAGCTCCTTTACTAACTCCACCCCGTCCGCATCCCCTAAGTGGATATCCATAAACAAAAGGTCAATCGGCTCTTCCTGCCTTACTACGGCACGAAGCTCCTGTCCGCCTGGACAATGACAGATACGGCACTTCACCTGCTTCTGCGCAAAAATTGCCTCCAGCTCCTTTGCAAGCCCCGCAGCAAACTCCGGCTCGTCCTCGCATATTACAAGATACATCCTGTCACCTCCCGGTTCCTCTTAGAAGTCAATTTTCTTTTGCAATTTTGAACCTGTGACACTAGTATAGCATAGAACACTATTTTTTTCTACCGGTGGTTTTCCCTAAAGCTGCCTTACCCCTGTCTGCTTCCGCCGCATATATCCTCTTCCGCATAATCTGCACTATCTATTTTACAGCTTCCCGCCTTAATTCCGTCTGCCGTAACAGTGCAGAGAATGCTTCCGGTCCGGTGTGCTTTACTTTTTACAATAAAGCCTATTCTTCCGCCCTCTAAGGATACCGGTGATTCCCCGATAAGCTCTGCCGGTCCGCTGACGCTTATCTTCACCTCATGGTCCGCGTACGGAAGCCGGGTTCCGTCTTTATCAAGAAGCTCTGCCGTTACGCAGGTCATATCTGCGCCATCGGCGAGAAGCGTATCATAATCCGGAGTAACTGCAAGCCTTGCAGGAGCCCCCGGAGTCCGTCGAACCGCCCGTGCTGCTTCTTTTCCCCCAATATACCCTACCGCCTCAAGCTCACCCGGCTCAAAGACCAGCCCCTCAAACAAAAAGGCAGGATGCGGGATATTGGTATAACGTCCGGGGCTTCTTCTTCCCTGGGACTTCCCGTTTACAAAAAGCTCCACCTCATCACAGTTACTATAAATCTCCACCTCCGAAGGAGACTCCTCTGTCCAGTAGCCTGCTATGTAAAGGACAATTTCATCGTCCGGAGCTTTCTGTGAACGGTATAAATAGGAAGCCGGTTTATCAAGTCTCCAAAGGTCATAAAGTCCGCTGTAAAACACATGCCCTGTGTGCATGTAATTCACCTCATTGTTGTAATCAAACATGCTCCATGCAAAGCCCCCGGCGCAAAATTCATTGCCATAATAGTAATCCAGGGCTTCACCAAAAGACCTCGTAAACCTTGCCGCCGCATCCTCCCTGGCCCACGGATAGCCGTCTCCGCCCCAGTCCCCGGAATGCTCCGTTATAATATACGGCGTAAAGCGGGGGATTTCAGGATACCGGTAATTCACAGTATATAAATCCTCAATCTTTTCACTGCGTTCATAATCATCCCCCTGACGGACACCATGCGTCGGTCTTGAAGAATCAAGCTCCTTTGCAATTGCGGCGCTTGCGGTTACAAAATCATGGTTATCCCGGGATTCATTTACCCGCACTCCCCATGTCACAATGGACGGATGGTTTCTGTCACGTAGAATCATTTCCTTTACATTCGTCTTATATATCTCCTGCCATGCCTCCCCGCCGATGTGCTGCCAGCCGGGAGCCTCCTCAAATACGATAAGTCCTATCTCATCACAGCGGGAAAGAAACTCCGGCGCCTGTGGATAATGGGAACAGCGCACTGCATTAAATCCTGTCTCTTTAATCATGTTCGCATCACGGACCTGCAGCTTTCCGGGAACTGCCCTTCCCTGCCACGGCCACTGCTCATGCCGGTTTACTCCGCGAAGCTTTACCTTCTCCCCGTTCAGGTAAAATCCCTTTTCCGTAAACTCAAACCAGCGCAAACCGATTTTTGTTTCTAGCATATCAATAGCTTCCTCCTGTTTCAAAAGCAAAAGCTTAGCCGTGTACAGATATGGGGTATCCACGCTCCAAAGATAAGGACATCCTATTTCCGGGGTTTGTGCTTCCAGCTTTATCTTCTCCCCTGCCGGGACTGTTATCCTGATACTTTCCGAAGCCGCCACCTCGTTTCCCTGCGCGTCGCAGACACTAAAGCGGACCTCTGCTTCCTCCGCTGCTCCGGTAGTATTCTGCAGTGTTGCGCTACAGTTCACACTGCTGCTTCCTTCGGCTAAGCCGGGCGTCGTCAGAAAGATATCCTCAATATACATACTGTTTACTATCGTAAGCGTCACACCGCGGATAATACCCCCGAAAAGACAATAATCTACATCCCCGCCCTCAGGAGGAATCTCTTCCTGTCTGGAAGAATCCACCCTTACCGCAATCACGTTGTCTTCATTTCCAAACCTGATTTTATCCGTTATATCAAAAGAAAATCCGGTATAAGCTCCCTTATGAATCCCGGCACGGACTCCGTTGACATAAACCTCCGCAACCGTTGCAACTCCCTGAAAGCCGACTATCACGCGCATGCCGCAGCAATCCTCAGGAACAGTAAAATGGCGGCGGTACCAGGATACAAAACGATACGATTCTATCTGTTCCTGAAAATCATCGCCCTTATGTTTTTCCAAAACTTTGTTTGCATGAGGCAAAGTCACCGTTTTAAACGAACTATCATCAAAAAGCGGCATTTGTGCAGCTGCATCATCATGCGGGGAATACCGCCATCCGGTATTAAAATTTATAACCTTCCTGTTCTCGTGCATTTCTTCTTACCTCCATAAATTTATTTCTATATTCATATCCTATCTCATATAAAACCTAGTGTCAATCAAAGTATAATCAAATCAATATTAGTATTTTAATATTGACAAAGCTTCGCATAGCTACTACAATAGAGCAAAAACTACGACAGTAAAAAAGGAACGGAGGTTTAAGCATGGCTTCAAAAAAAATGATTTTTTCAGTCATAACAGGGATGGAGGAACGTTTTCCTTACTATGCGGCAGGCGTCGGTCTGGACTATGAACAGGAGGCCATTACCAGACCCCAGGGGCATCCTGAATTTCAATGGATTCAATGCCGCAGCGGAAAGGGAGAGCTGTTTCTTGGAGAAAGCTGCTATACGGTGGAAGCAGGACAGGGCATGCTGCTCTTTCCGGAGGAGCCCCATTCCTACCACGCTATTGACGGAGAATGGAGGGTAGACTGGATTATTTTTCATGGACAGGGAGTTGCAGACTTTTTTACGCGGGTCATGGGCATGAAGCGCTCCGGTGTCTGGTATGTTTCTTCACTGACTAAAATTATAGAAAAAATCACAGAACTGTATTTTGCCATCCAACACGGAGCTTCCGCTGCACATACCTGCTCAAGCCTTACCTATGAAGTCCTGCTCGACATTATGGCACTGACATCAAAAAATGAGCGTTCTTCCTTTGATATCCGCTTCCGCAAAATTGAGCTGGTCACCCGCTTTATTAACGAAAACTACAGCCGCCCGCTTCCTCTTGATGAGCTTGCAGCAATCGCCGGAATAACGCCGCAATATCTTTGTGTTCTTTTTAAAAAATTTACTTCGCTCACCGTATCTGACTATATCAATCTGACAAGAATCCGCAAAAGCAAAGAATTGCTTCTGGGTAACGAAACAATGCTTGTCAGGGAAGCTGCGCGGCTTTCCGGCTATAATGATGAAAGCTATTTTTGTGCGATGTTCCGTAAATACGAGAAAATGACGCCCTTGGAGTTCTGCGGACGATACAGGGAGGCTTAATCCCCTCCCCTGCTAACCTGGACGCTATGACGCAATATCCTTCCTCCCGTACCTGAGGAACGCCGCCGCGATTCCGGCGGCGGTAAATACAAGACCCGCGGCAAGATACCCTGTGGGAATACTCCCGTTTACAATAATATCTGCGCTGTCCGTGTAGCCGAAGGGCGTAATGTATTTCAAAAATCTTGCGTTCTCCGTCAGATTTGCAGCAATGTTGAAAAAATAAAACAACGCGGCAAGGCCAAGACCGATTCCGGCTCCGCTCCCCTTAAGAAACGCTGAAATACCGAAACAGACCGCCGCCGTTTCAAGCTGCATGATACCATAGGAAAGAAACATCTGCGTCATCGGCTTTATTTCAGGCGATTCCCCTATCAAGAGAACGGCAAGGGCAGTAGCTCCGACAGCTGCTGCATTCAGCAGCATTACTTGTACAAATATTGCAGCAAGCTTCTGCAGCACAACCTTAGAACGGCTGATCGGATGTGTAAACAGAAACTCCGCCGTATACTCCTTTTCCTCCTTTGCAAGAGCGGAACTGCCAAGGAACGCTGCAAAAAATGCCCCGCCAAGACCAAGTATATTTCCGCACTCCACACCAAAAAATCCGGTAAATTCACCAAAATTAATTTTATCCATTCCAAATGCGGCAGAAAATCCGCCCATATCAGCAAAGGCGCTGCTTAATTCACCCATCTGCTTTGCCATCTCCGGATAAATCAGAATGCAAAGCCCGAGCATCAATACAATAATTGCAGTCCATATCATAAGTGCAGTCCTTCCCTGCCTTAGCTCGTGCCTGAGAACTATCATTTCCCTTCCTCCTTGTAGTAATGCATGATGATTTCCTCCAAATCCGGCTCAGTAATCGTTACATCGGTTACCGTCATACCGGCAAGCGCCTGTAACAGCGCGGCAGCCTCTCCGCTGTATAAAAACCGGACCGTATCTCCCTCTGTCGTTACATTCCGGACGCCATCAAGGGCAGGCGGGGCAGAAACACCCCCGAGGGTTACATTTTTCGCATACATATCCCCCAGCTTATCTATGGCATCACAGACCAGGAGCCTGCCTCCGCGGATGACGGCGGCATGTCTGCAATACCGCTGTATTTCCGAAAGGACATGGGAAGAAAGAAAAATTGTCGCTCCCTTGGCGTTGCGTTCCTCCAAAATCGCATAGAACTCCCTCTGCATCAGCGGGTCCAGCCCGCTCGTCGGTTCGTCAAGAATGCACAGACGCGGATTGTGCTGTAAGGCACAGACAATTGATACCTTCTTCCGGTTCCCAAGAGACAGTTCTCTGATTTTTTTCTTCGTATCCAGCGCAAGCCTTTCACAAAGCTGCGCCGCCTCTTTTGCACAGTCCCTGCCCCTCAACCCGGCAGAATAACGGATTATCCCGCCCACCCTCTCATTAGGATAAAAACAGGCTTCAGACGGCATATACCCGATATCTGCAAGCACTTCCTCTCTTTTCCCACGGATATCCCTTCCAAAAATATCCGCCGTTCCGCCTGTCGGCGTAAGCAGACCTAACAGGGTACGGATTGTGGTACTTTTCCCCGCGCCATTCGGACCGATAAATCCAAAAAAATCCCCCTCCGGCACAGTAAGATTGATATCGGTAATCCCTCTGGACTTTCCATAATATTTTGTCAGGGAAACGGTTCTGATTGCTTCCATTTTACTTCTCCTTTTTCAGATAAATATTTTTCCAGAAAGACAACATCTCATTGAAATCCTTCTCCAGCTTAGAAACGTCCAACTCCGTGTCACATTGGAAAATCTCCCAGAGATATCCCTCCGATGCCAGATACATCTCCCGGTACATCAGCCTGAGATTTAATCCCGGAACAAATCTTTCCGGGTCAATCCGGAAAAGCGCCTCCTGTGCCTTACGCTCAAAATAGGACTGATAGCTTTTCTGTATCTCCTGCCGGATTTCAGGCTCCTTTTCATAAAACGCCTTGATGACAAAGGCTGTCATTTTCGGGTACTTCCTCATCATCCTAAGCTTCGCCTTCATCCCGCGCTCCATCATCTCAAAAAGGTCGTCCGGCTCATAGCAGCCATACCGGGTAAGATACTCCATCGTTATACTGCACGCCTTATCCCACAGAAACAAATATAATTCCTTTTTATTTTGAAAATAATGAAACAACAGCGACTTACTGATTCCTGCCTCATCGGCAATTTCCTTCACCGGACTCTTACGGTAAGAGTTCTGTGAAAAGACAAGAAAACCCGCATTGATTATCCTCTGCTGCTTCTCCTCCGGAAGCAGATAAAACTTGTCATTCATAGCATTCACCTCATTGTCCAAAACGGTCTATTTCATTATAAAACCATTGACCGTTTTTGAGAAGACCCTGCCTGCTTGATACGCGGCGTCTGTCATTTTATGCGAAAATCATTCGAAACTATGCGGATTTTATTAGAAATTACTCTGAATTATTAGAAAAAGTAGATGTATGTCCGGGCGGAACAGCCGTTTTCAGGCAGTGTTATTGTATTGGGACATGCTCCGCCTCCCTTCTGTCAAAAAGCGGATAAAGCCTGTTCATTTCAAGCCTATCTCTTTCAGAACCTCGTTTGTAGTGATTCCTTTGTCTTCGTACTTAAGTTCGGGCAAAGCAAACGGCAGGGGCGCCCGATTGTCAAGCCAGATGAGCTTATCGTTTCTCCTCAGTCTTTCCGTGTTCCGGAGAACAGACTCTCTTACAGACGGTTTCTTAATATTTTCCGTATTCGCAAGGATATTTTCCAGGCTCCCGAACTCGTTTAACAATAGCGCTGCCGTTTTCACCCCGACCTTATCCGCCCCCTTGATGTTATCTGCGGCATCGCCGGTCAGCGCCTTGAACTCCACATATTGCGAAGGTGTAATCCCAAATCTCTCCTTTATGTAATCCGGGGTACACAGAACCGTACTTTCCCCACGATACCGGAGTACCGAAACCCTTTCGGTAATAAGCTGGAAAAAATCACTGTCCATGGATGAAATAATAATCTCATTTGCCTGCGAGACAGTCAGTGCATACCCGGCAATCACGTCATCTGCCTCGCAGGAGGTCGTCTCCGTATGCCGGATGCCAAGGTAATCCAGCGCAGCGCAAATATCCGGCAGCTGTGAAAACGGTACTTCCTCCTCCGGTCTCCCGCTATAGTCCGGCCGTTTTGCCTTATAATCAGCATCCAAAGCCGTGCGGCTGTTCTCATGCTCCCCGTCAAACAATACAACAAGATACGTCGGCTCTGTCCGGCGGATGATTTTTAACAACGCGCCCACAAAGCCAAGCGTCCCCTGAATGGCTTTCCCCTGTTCATTTACATCCGCGCAGGCATACCAAAAAACATCTGAAATAGCAGGTTGCTGCCATCCACAATCAGAAAACGGTTCATGCCGCCTCCCCGCTTTCGTCCAGGACAGCAAAGGTTTTTTTGGAATACAGTGAAATCCCCATTGCCAGAACCGCTGCACCAATCATTACAACATAAGGCTTATCGGAAAAGGTATCGAATAACAGTCCGTAAACCGCCTGCCCTACAGGCTGGGAGCTGCTTGAAACGGCAATGATGACCGCCATGATTTTTCCAAGAAGCTGCGGCGGGGTCTGCCGCTGCACCGCTGTCAACAGTGACACGCTGAGCATCGTGGAGGCACACATTGCCCCGAAGCTTGCGGCGGTTATTACAATGTAACTGATGCCTGCCGGTACTGCTTCCAACAGGGAAACCCCCATGAAAAACGCCATCAGCGAGCATACGATAAGAATAAACCAGCCGTTTTTCAGGCGCATTTTTTCTGCCGCCGCGCCTGCAATAATTCCGCCTGCAAGACCGCCCAGTCCCATCGCTCCCTGCGTGATTCCGAGGACGGTATCGGACATTCCCAGAACCTGCACAACCATCACAGGAATGCCTACAATCATTGCCGCAGAGAATACCAAATTAAACAGCACAAGGATTCCAAGCACTGAACGAAGCACCGGTTTTTCATTTTTCACGAACCGGACACTCTCCGACAGGTCAGCGCCTGCCGAACAAAAGATACTTTTTCCGTCCGAGCTTTTTACAAAGGGAATGTGTATAAAAAGCTCCATCACTGCTGAAAAAACAAAGCAGCCCACACTGATAAAAAGGATTGGCATGATTCCGAACGCGCCGAACAAAACGCCGCCAATGACCGGTCCGAGCAGCCCTGCAAGCGTACTTACCATATTGATGACCGCATTCCCCTGCATCAGCCGCTCCCGCTCGGTAATCAGCGGGATGCTTGCCTGGACGGCAGGCTGATAAATACCAGATATTCCGTAGAGAAGCATCAGCACGACAATCATCAGCGGCACAAGGGAAAGCCTTCCTATCGCAAAACAAAACAACAGGATGATTGCCGCCGTTGTAAAATCCAGCACAACCATAATATTCCGCTTGTTTTTCCGGTCGGCAATCACTCCGCCAAAAAGGGAAAAAATTACCACGGGAATAAAGGAACAGGCAGTCACCGCGCCAAACAGGGAAGAAGAATCCGTTTCACGGAGCAGATACAGCGGCAGGGCAAACCGCAGTATCGCGTTGCCAAACAGTGAGATAATCTGCCCGATTACTACCATTGTAAAATCACGTTGAAAAAGCTTTTTCATACTCAGACCTCCATTTTATCAATTTTGTTTCCATAATAATCTCCCTTCTTATAATACCAACCGTCGGTATGTAAATAAGTAAATTTTTTCTGCCCTGTTCCGGACAGAAAATGATATGTGCTATGACCTTCCTTTATTTACTTTTCTGATAAAGCTCTGCGAGACTGCGAAGCCGCTCAAATACGCCCTCGTCCAGAATATCCAGTCCGAAACCCCGCAGCATTCTGTCGTATATCACACACTTTCGGTAAACCTTTTCAGGCGTATCATCAAAAATCATCGAATCCAGCCAGATATTTCCCACCAGCATAATCAGCTCTGCAAGCTCTTCGGGATACTCGGTCTGAATCGAGCCGTCCTCTATTCCCTGCTGAATAATCGGCAGGACATAGCCAGGAGCAACACCTTCTATCGTCTCCTTCAAAATACTGAACACCAGTGCCGGACTGGAACCAAGATTCGGCGCTGCGGCAAAAATTTCATCATGGACAGAACGGTTTACGGAATCGCTCAGAAGCTTTTTCAGCTTTTCCTTGCCCGTCATACCGGTACAGTTCCTTATCTCAAAAAGCGTTTTGTTGGACTGCTCCGTCATCTTATTTGTCGCCGCGACCAGTATCTCTTCCTTCGACTTAAAATGATGATAGATGGCGCCCTTGCTCAGTCCGCCAAGATTGTCAATAATATCCTGAATCGAGGTATGCTCGTAGCCCTTCTCCATAAAAAGCCGCAATGCGGTTTCAAGAATAAGATTTATGGTTTCTTCAGGATATTTATTCCTTGCCAATTCAAAGCCCTCCATTTACATACTAACGGTATGTTTATGTTATACGACAATCCCGCTCTTTTGTCAAGTCCTTTTTCCCTGTAAGCTGCATCCCGTTTTTGTCAGACACTGTCATGGTTTTGAGCTAAACCTGTCAATACTTTATGGAATTCCGGAAATTGTTTTGCCATACGGATGATTCTGTTGTCTCTGTCCATAAAACAGTGGGTAGAGCTTGCCTCACATATTATCTCATTACACTTGTTTTTCATTTCATATTGCAAAACAAGCTTAATGCCTTTGTACTCTGTTACAGATACCTGAATCGAAATCTCATCGGAAAAGGTGGAAGTTTTCTTATAATTGCATTCCACCTTCACGACAGGCGAAATTACCCCTACCTCCTCCAGTTTTGCATAATCCCAGCCAATCTGCTGTAAAAAATCAATTCTGGCTTCTTCCATCCACCTGATATAGTTGGAATGATGTGTAATGCCCATTTTATCCGTTTCATAATATTGAACTACATGTTTATATTCTCTCATTTTATTATTTCTCCTTTGTTCTACGACATTACTGCATAGGCAATCGCGTCTGCCTGAAATAGTAATCCGTTTTCCCCTCCTACATGTGCAAACGCAGTCTGAATCGATTTCCGCACCGGATATTTCCCGTGAAATCTTTCCCGAATCACCTTTTCCATTACCGGAATACTCCATACATCCCAGAACAGACAATCCATCTGCACAACATTTTCCAGCGTAAGACCAACTAACGCCAGTCTTCTTTCCATCTCGTCAAAGGCTCCGCTAATCTGCTGCTCAATCGTACCGCCTACATTGCCGACACAATAGTTCAAAAAGCAAAACTCCCCTGCTCTGATAATACCCGAATGCACAAAATCCTCACTAATATCATATCGTTCTATTTCTTTCATCTTATTATACTCTCCTGTCTTTATCTGATTTTGTATTGCTACTCCTCATATTCCCTTTGTATTTCTTTACAAGTTTTTATCATACGTTCCCTTACTTCCTGCGGCTCGATTATCTTAGCTTTATTCCCGAAAGAAAGAATCACCCCATACCAAAATGTCTCGTGCTCCGGTACGGAAAAGCAAAACTCAAAATCGCCGTTTTCAAATTCCTGTGTAATCTGTCCATGCAGATATTCCCTGCACTTTGATTTTATCACTGCTTTACCATAAAGTCTGATATGAATCCTATCCACATTCCGGCATTCCTGCTTTATCTCCTCTGGAAGCTCATGGGGCTTTGTATAAGTCAGCTCGGTTACTTCCAGCTGCTCCATACGGACTAATTTGAACATGCAATAATCCTGATATTTTTCGTAATATCCAATCAGATACCAGCTATACCATTTGTATTGCAGCCTGACCGGCTCTACTTGGATTTCCTTTACTTCATCATGGCCGTTCGTATAGGCAAACCGAACCACCTTTCTTTTTCTTATTGCAGTTTCTAATAGCATCAACTGCTCATTTATTTTGTCGTCCTCGCCTGCCGCCCCAAAATCCACGGAAACTGTGTTTTCCTGCATCCTATTTACGCTTTTCATTTTAGCCAGTGCCTGCTCCGGCCCTTTCCCCGGATATGCGCCCGCCAGCCCTTTCAGTGCAGTAACAATCCAATCGTATTCTGCATTTGTGGTAACCTGTTTTTCTAAAACATAGTCGTCCATAATCTGATAGCCACCCTCTGCTCCATAGAAGGACTGAATCGGAATCCCCGCCTGATCCAGCGCTTCCAGGTCCCTTATAATCGTTCTGGGCGAGACTTCAAATTCTTCGGCAAGCTTCTGTGCAGAGGTGCGGCCATGATTCAATAAATAAACAACAATACCCATAAGCCGAGCAATCTTCATATTCCCTCCTTTCCGCATCAGTATAACAAATAAACTATGACAGCATTGTGTCATAGTTAGTCATAGTTATAAAATCTCCCCTGTTTTCCTACTTTACCAGAATATCTTCCACCTGTTCCGCCGCTTGTAAAAGGGGGCTGCGCTTCGTGCGGCAGCCCCCTCTTTCCTTATTTATCTCTCCAGATGATTCTTCCCTTCGTCAGATCATACGGGGAAAGCTCCAGTGTTACCTTATCCCCCGGGACAATCTTAATGAAATTCATACGAAGCTTTCCGCTGATGTGCGCCAGTACGCGGTGTCCGTTTTCCAGTTCTACCTGAAACATTGCGTTTGGCAGCTTTTCCACAACAGTTCCTTCAATTTCAACAACATCTGTCTTCGACATAAATCCTCCTTAAATTCCTTCATTCCGTTCTATGGTAAGCAACTCCGGCTCACCGTTTGTAATCAGTACTGTATTTTCGTAGTGTGCCGACGGAGAGCCGTCTGCCGTCACTACCGTCCAGCCGTCCTCCAGCCACCGTACTTCAAAGCGTCCCATGTTTACCATCGGCTCAATCGCAATGGTCATACCGGCCTCCAGCCGGATTCCTTTCCTACGGGTTCGGAAATTCGGCACCTGCGGGTCTTCGTGAAGTGCCCTTCCGACCCCGTGGCCGACCAGCTCTCTTACCAGAGAATAGCCAAAGGATTCTACATAGTCCTGGATTGCGCCCGAAATATCCCCGATGCGGTATCCCTGCTTTGCAAACTTAATTCCCTCAAAAAAGGACTGCTTTGTTACGTCTATCAGACGCTGCCATTCCGGACTGATTTCACCTACCGCAACGGTACGCGCCGCATCGGAATGATAGTCTTTGTAAATTACACCCGCGTCAAGACTTACAATGTCGCCCTCTTTCAGTATATGCTTCTTATTCGGAATCCCGTGCACTACCTCTTCATTGACCGATACGCACACAGACGCCGGATATCCCTGATAATTCAAAAAGGAAGGAATACAGCCAAAGTCCCGTATAATTTCATAACAGCGTTTGTCAATATCCAAGGTGCTGATTCCCGGCCGTATCATTGCCGCAAGCTCCTTGTGCACGATAGAAAGAATCCTCCCCGACTCACGCATCAATTCTATTTCACGTTCTGATTTAATTGATACTGCCATACTCTGCCTCTTCCCTTACTGTAAAATCGCAAGGATATCTTCAAATACTTCTTTCATGTCCTTCGTACCGTCTACCTCGCGAAGAACACCCTCTTTTTTATAATAATCGATTAACGGCTGTGTCTGGTCATGGTATACCGCAAGACGCTTCTGCACGGTTTCCGGCTTATCGTCGTCACGAAGCACCAGCTCCGCTCCGCATGTATCACAGACATTTTCCTTTGCCGGCGCATTGTACTTAATATGGTACGTTGCACCGCAGCCTAGGCAGGCACGTCTGCCGGACATCCGGTTTACAATCGCCTCATCCGGAACCTCTACATTGATTGCAAAGTCAATGTGCTCGCCGTTCTTCGCCAGCGCCTCTGTCAGTGCCTCTGCCTGCGGAATCGTTCTCGGAAATCCGTCCAGAACATAGCCGTCGGCACAGTCCGGATTCTGGAACCGGTCCATAATCAGTTCCAGCGTCAGGGAATCCGGAACCAGCATCCCCTGGTCCATATATTCTTTTGCTCTTCTGCCAAGCTCCGTGTTTTCCTTAATGTTTGCACGGAAAATATCTCCCGTAGAAATGTGCGGAACCGAAAACTTTTTCGCAATCTGCTTTGCCTGCGTTCCCTTACCGGCTCCCGGCGCGCCTAACATAATAATCTTCATTTCCAAGCCCTCCTGTTTCCATATAGAATTTTTCCCTGCAGAACCATGTCTGCACCGCCCTCAAATACCTTCCGGATAAAAACTGCCTAATACCCAACATAGGGTGGAACAACGCAGTCCCACCCTACAAAGAGTTCTGTTAGTCGTTTAAGAATCCCTTATACTGGCGAACCAACAACTGGGAATCAATCTGCTTCAGCGTTTCGAGGATAACACCAACTACGATGATAATGGATGTCCCTCCGAAGCTTACTCTTGCTGCAAAAACACCCGAGAATACAATCGGTATCAGACTGATAATGGTGAGTGCAACCGCACCGATAAAGACGATGTAGTTCAGCACCTTTGTCAAATACTCCGTCGTCGGTCTGCCCGGCCGGATACCCGGAATAAAACCGCCCTGCTTCTTCATGTTATTTGCCACTTCCATCGGATTGAACGTAATGGAAGTATAGAAATATGCAAAGATAATCAGCAGGATAACATAAATAAGTGCACCAAGCGTATACTTAAACTCACCCCAGTCCTTGATATTGAACCAGTTACTGGAGGTAAGCAAATATGCTACCTTCGGCCAGAAATGTGCTCTCTGTGCGGTAATTCCCATAAAGGAGAGCACGATGACCGGCGTCTGCATCAGGGACATTGCAAAGATAACCGGAATAACGCCTGCGGTATTTACCTTTAACGGAATGAAGGAGCCTTGTCCTCCTACCATCTTTCTTCCCTGTACCTTCTTTGCATACTGCACCGGAATCTTTCTCTGTGCATCCTGGAGCAAAATAACCAGTACAATCAGAACGATGACAACCGCGGCGATGCCAATCACTCCAAGTACCTTATTCACAACCGCCGTCGGGTTAATGACGAACTTCTTAATCAGGTTGGAAAAATCGTTCGGGAGCGTCGCTACAATGTTAATTAAAAGGATAATGGAAATGCCGTTCCCCACGCCCTTCTCGGTAATACGCTCACCCAACCACATCAGGAATGCACTTCCTGCGGTGAAGGATGCCGTAATAATTGCGATATTGGAAATGGTTAAGCCGCCCTGCAGAATACCCGAATTGCCGAAGCCGATGGTAAGAGCCACCGACTCAATTACGGCAAGGGCAATGGTAACATAACGGGACCACTCGGCAATTTTCTTTCTTCCTGTCTCGCCATCCTTTTGCAGCTCTTCTAACTTCGGGAATACAATCGTCAGAAGCTGCATGAT
This sequence comes from uncultured Lachnospiraceae bacterium, assembly GCA_910577175.1. GTDB lineage: Bacteria > Bacillota > Clostridia > Lachnospirales > Lachnospiraceae > SIG307. Next base: position 52,536 of record CAJTLU010000016.1, read on the forward strand.
AATGGAGGAAGTAATATACGGAGAGATGTTCAGTGCAAAAATGGACATTTGTGAAAAGGATCCACCGGTTAAGGTATCTAAAAATCCAAGTCCTTCCTTTTGCGCCATCCAAAGCTGAAAGTAAGCGCGGTTAATCCCCGGAACCGGAAGAGCACATCCGATTCTGACAATCAGCAATGCCATCAGCGTGTATAAAAGCTTGCTTCGGATATCTTTTACCTTCAATGCATTCTTGACTGCTTCAAACATTCTATACCACCTCTGCTTTTCCACCAAGCGCCTGAATTTTCTCGATTGCACTCGCACTGAATGCGTTTACTTTGACATCAAGCTTCTTGGTAAGTTCGCCGTTTCCAAGAATCTTTACACCGTCCTTCGGATTGCTGATCAAACCGATTTCCTTCAAAGACTCAACGGTAACCTCTGCTCCATCCTCAAATCTATTTAACATGCTTACATTGATTGTTACGATTTCTTGTGTATTTCTGTTATGAAAACCTCTCTTCGGGAGTATGCGGTATAACGGCATCTGACCACCTTCGAAGCCCACTCTCGGAGCTCCGGAACGAGCCTTCTGACCCTTATGGCCCTTACCAGCTGTCTTTCCGTTCCCCGAACCATGACCACGTCCGCGTCTGAAATTTCCGCTCTGCTTAGAACCGTCCGCAGGTTTTAATTCTGATAAATTCATTGTGTTACACCTCCTTACAGTAATTTAAATTTCTTCCACCTTTACTAAATGTCTAACCTGCTGAAGCATACCCTTGGTTGCATCGTTGTTAGGCATTTCAACGGACTTGCCGATTTTCTTTAAGCCCAATGCGGCTACCGTTGCCTTATGCTTCGGAATTGCACCGATTGTAGACTTAACCAAAGTAATCTTTAATTTATCTGCCACTTTAAACACCTCCGTGAAATATAATTACGTCTTACAGCTGATCTACGGAAATACCGCGGAGTGCTGCTATCTGCTCCGGAGTCTTTAACTGGCTTAATCCGTTGATTGTTGCAAGAACAACGTTCTGCTTGTTATTTGAGCCAAGGGACTTCGTACGAATGTTCTTAAAACCTGCAAGTTCAAGTACATTACGTGCCGGACCGCCTGCGATGATACCGGTACCTTCCGGACTGCGCTTTAAAAGAACCTGGGCGCTACCGAACTTGCCGAGATAATCATGCGGTACGGAACCGTTTTCGTCAAGCGGAAGCTGGATTAAATTTTTCATCGCATCCTCTTTCCCCTTACGGATTGCTTCCGGAATTTCTGCTGCCTTGCCAAGACCTGCTCCTACATGACCGTTCTTGTCGCCTACAACAACAAGCGCTGCGAAACGGAAATTACGTCCGCCCTTTACAACCTTGGTAACGCGCTTGATGCTTACTACTTTATCTTCTAATTCCAAATTGCTGGCATCAACGATTGTACGTTTCATGTTTTCCCTCCTGATTAGAATTCTAAGCCGGCTTCTCTTGCTGCCTCAGCAAGTGCCTTAATCTTGCCCTGATATACGAAACCGCCACGATCGTATACGACCGTTTTGATTCCCTTCTCAAGTGCCTTCTTTGCAATAACGGTTCCGAGCTTTGCTGCTGCTGCAACATCATTCGTCTTCTCGAGCTCAGCCTTGACATCCTTATCCAGGGTGGAAGCTGCAACAAGAGTGTTGCCTACCGTATCATCAATAATCTGTGCGTACATATGATTATTGCTTCTGAACACTGCCAGACGCGGTCTTTCTGCGGTGCCGGAGAAACGGTTACGAATCTTCATATGCTTTTTTGCGCGAATTTTAGATCTGGACTCTTTATTAACCATATTCTTTCATTCCTCCTTTTACTTCTTACCGGTCTTGCCGACTTTACGTCTGATGGTCTCATCAGCGTACTTGATACCCTTGCCCTTATACGGCTCCGGTCTTCTCTTATCTCTGATTTCTGCTGCATACTGACCGACTTTTTCTTTATCAATACCTTTAACGGTAATCTTGTTCTGACCGTCGAGAACGGTTTCAACACCTTCCGGGTCAACCATAACAACCGGATGGGAGTAGCCGAGCGTTAAGGTAAGCTCCTTGCCAGCCTTTGCTGCTCTGTAACCAACACCGTTGATTTCAAGAACCTTCTCATAGCCGTTTGTTACACCGACTACCATGTTGTTGATGAGCGTTCTTGTCAGACCGTGCAGAGACTTCATTCTCTTTAAATCATTCGGTCTGTTTACTACGACTTCAGCACCTTCTACCTTGATTTCCATTTCTGCCGGTAACACTCTTTCCAGTGTACCCTTCGGTCCCTTTACGGTAACCTTGTTATTTTCTGCCACCGTGACAGTTACACCTGCCGGAATGGCGATTGGCATTCTACCTATACGTGACATGCCCGTACCTCCTGAATTTTGAATGTGAGAAACGATGAATCGCTTCACCCGTTCCCCTGACCTTTTCGGTCTCCTAAGAAAAGAGTTTCCGCATCCTCCCTGCCTTATGCAGCTTTCAGACAGACTTCTTTTCCATGCTCCGGTTCATTACCAAATGAACGCTAATACCTCGCCGCCAACGTTCTGGGTTCTGGCTTCCTTATCGGTAAGCACGCCCTTGTTCGTGGAAATAATGGCAACACCAAGTCCGCCAAGTACCCTCGGAAGCTCCCCGGCGTTTGCGTATACACGCAGGCCCGGCTTGGAGATTCTCTTAAGACCGGAAATAACCTTTTCGTTCTTATCCCTGCCATATTTTAATGTAATATGAATGGTCTTAAAGGAGCCGACCTCTTCCACATTGTAACTCTTGATATAACCTTCCTTTAACAGGATTTCTGCGATTGCAATCTTCATTTTGGATGCAGGTACATCTACAACATCATGTTTTGCAGTATTTGCATTACGGATTCTTGTAAGCATATCTGCAATCGGATCGCTCATTGTCATTTGGATTTCCTCCTTCTAAAAATATTCCGGGCTTACCAGGATGCCTTCTTTACACCCGGTATTTCTCCCTTATAAGCTAATTCACGGAAGCAGATTCTGCAGATTCCGTATTTTCTTAAATAAGCATGCGGACGGCCGCAAATTTTACAACGATTGTACTCCTGGGTGGAGAACTTTGCCGGACGCTGCTGCTTTAACTTCATCGAAGTCTTTGCCATGGAATTTCCTCCTTACTATTTGCTAAACGGCATACCAAATAATGTCAACAGTTCTCTTGCTTCCTCGTCGGTCTTGGCCGTCGTTACAAAAATAACGTCCATACCTCTTACCTTATCAATCTTATCGTACTCGATTTCCGGAAAGATTAACTGCTCCTTGATTCCAAGTGCATAGTTTCCTCTGCCGTCGAATGCGTTCGGATTTACACCGCGGAAATCGCGTACCCGCGGAAGTGCAAGGCTGATTAAACGGTCTGCAAACTCATACATCTTGTCGCCGCGCAGCGTTACCTTACAGCCGATTGCAAGACCTTCCCTGATTTTGAAGTTTGCGACCGACTTCTTTGCCTTGGTAACAACCGGCTTCTGACCCGCAATAATTTCCATATCCCTGACTGCGGACTCTAATGCCTTTGCGTTATCCTTTGCTTCGCCGACACCCATATTGATTACAATCTTCTCTAACTTCGGAACCTGCATTACGTTTTTATAACCGAATTTCTTCTGCATCGCTGCAATGATTTCGGCATTATACTTTTCCTTTAATCTAGTCAACTTTGTGAACCTCCTCTCTCAGAATTAGTCGATTACCTCACCGGTAGACTTTGCGAAGCGAACCTTCTTCGGTCCATTCTTACCCTCTGCCGTGGTGAAACCGATTCTTGTGGTCTTACCCTTATGAACGTACATAACGTTGGATGCATCGATTGCAGCCTCCTTCGTGATAATACCGCCCTGCGGGTTTGCCTGGGATGCCTTCGTGTGCTTTGTCACAGTGTTGACACCTTCCACAGTTACCTTACCGTCGGCAACGGAAAGAACCTTTCCTTCCTTGCCCTTATCTTTTCCAGCGATTACTCTTACTGTATCGCCCTTTTTAATCTTTAATGTTGCCATCTTATGAGCACCTCCTATAATACTTCCGGAGCCAGGGAAACAATCTTCATAAACTGCTTCTCTCTGAGTTCTCTTGCTACCGGTCCGAAAATACGGGTTCCTCTCGGATTCTTGTCTTCCTTGATGATTACTGCTGCATTTTCATCGAAACGAATGTAAGAACCGTCCTTGCGGCGCGCGCCCTTTACGGAACGAACCACTACCGCCTTTACTACATCGCCCTTCTTTACAACTCCGCCCGGCGTTGCATCTTTAACCGAAGCGACGATTATATCACCAATGTTCGCATATCTTCTGGTTGAACCGCCCATTACGCGGATGCAAAGTAACTCCTTTGCACCGGTATTGTCAGCAACCTTAAGTCTGGTTTCCTGCTGTACCATGGTACAATCTCCTTTCAGCTGTTTCTCGAAAAAACTTATTTTGCCTTTTCAACAATCTCGACAAGTCTCCATCTCTTATCCTTGGACAACGGTCTTGTTTCCATAACCCTGACTCTGTCACCGATGCGGCACTCGTTGTTCTCATCATGCGCCTTTAACTTATAAGTTCTCTTCACGATTTTGTTATACAGCGGATGCTTTACGTTATCTACGACCGCTACAACGATTGTCTTATCCATCTTGTCACTTACGACCTTACCGGTACGCATTTTTCTCAGATTTCTCTCCACGACGGTTACTCCTTTCCGAAGCTGCTATTATTACATGAACTAATTTGCCTTTGCAGAAATCACGGTCTGAATTCTGGCAATGTTCTTTCTTACTTCTTTAATTCTGCTTGTATTGTCAAGCTGGTTTGTTGCGTTCTGGAATCTCAAGTTGAACAGTTCCTTCTTTGCGGAAACTAACTCTTCGTTCAGCTCTACAACGGACTTAGCCATTAAATCCTGCACATACTTACTGGTTTTCACGGTCCGCACCTCCCTCTAAATCTGCGCGAGAAACGATTTTACACTTCACCGGAAGCTTATGGGTTGCGAGACGAAGTGCTTCTCTTGCGACTTCCTCTGCCACGCCGGAAATCTCGAACATAACGCGGCCCGGCTTAACAACTGCTACCCAGTACTCCGTCGAGCCCTTACCGGAACCCATTCGGGTCTCTGCCGGCTTTGCCGTTACCGGCTTATCCGGGAAAATTTTTATCCAGACCTTACCACCACGCTTAATGTAACGTGTCATTGCAATACGGGCTGCTTCAATCTGATTGGACTTAATCCAAGCAGGCTCTGTCGCTACGATACCATACTCGCCGTAAGAAATCTTGTTGCCTCTCATTGCCTTACCGGTCATAGAACCACGGAACTGCTTACGACGCTTTACTCTCTTTGGCATTAACATTATTTATCGCTCCCTTCCTTGTTGGCTGCCTTCACCGGAAGAACTTCACCGTGATAAATCCAGGTCTTAATACCAACCTTACCGTAGGTGGTATTTGCTTCTGCGAAACCGTAGTCAATGTCTGCTCTCAATGTCTGAAGCGGCACGGTTCCTTCCGTATAGAACTCAGAACGTGCAATATCTGCACCGCCAAGACGTCCGGAAGCCATGGTCTTGATACCCTTTGCCCCTGCCTTCATCGTTCTGGACATGGTAGACTTCATTGCACGACGGAACGAGATACGGTTCTCAAGCTGCTGTGCAATATTTTCTGCAACAAGCTGTGCATTGATATCCGGTCTCTTGATTTCCTTAATCTCGAGATTTACCTTCTTGTTGGTAAACTTTGCTACTTCGTCCTTTAACTTATCGATTTCTGCGCCTGCCTTGCCGATAACAACACCCGGCTTTGCAGTAGAAATAATCACCTTAACCTGATCAGCGCCTCTTCTCTCGATTTCAATCTTTGCGATGCCTGCGCTGTATAACTTCTTCTTCAGAAACTTTCTGATGTTGTAATCTTCTACTAAGTTGTCAGCAAAATCAGCCTCTGCGTACCACTTGGAATCCCAGTCCTTGATAACGCCGACTCTTAAACCGTGAGGATTAACCTTCTGTCCCATGATTCTTCTCCTTTCTTAAAACTATCTCTCATCCAGCACAACAGTAATGTGGCTTAATCTCTTTAAAATACGATATGCGCTGCCCCGTGCCCTCGGCTTGGATCTCTTCATGGTCGGTGCGCAGTTTGCATAACATTCAGCGATATACAGCTTGGAAGCGTCCATACCGTTGTTGTTTTCTGCGTTCGCAATTGCCGATTTGAGTAATTTCTCTATTAAAGTTGAAGCGTATCTCGGATTGTAAGCTAAAATACCGAGCGCCGTCTGTACATCCTTGCCTCTGATTGCATCGAGAACAAAACAAGCCTTCTGAACGGAAACTCTTGCGTAAGATAACTTCGCGGACGGTCTCTTATCTCTGTTCTGCTCATTTCTTTCTCTCTTAATCTGGGATCTGTGTCCTTTTGCCATGGATGTGACCTCCTTTCAAATGGTTAGCGGTTCTCCGCTATTGTTCTTCCGCCCGTGTCCTGCCGGGCATTATAATTCTGTAAACGGGGCCCGTTTCAGCGGACGCACCGTTTACCATATGATTACTATCTGCGGGCCTTCTTCTCGTCCTTGCCATGTCCGCGATAGGTTCTTGTTGCTACGAACTCACCAAGCTTATGACCAACCATATCTTCGGTAATATATACCGGTACATGCTTTCTTCCGTCGTGAACGGCGATGGTAAGACCAACCATCTGCGGGAAGATTGTGGAGCGTCTGGACCAGGTCTTGATTACCTGCTTGTCACCGGACTTCACAACTGCATCTACCTTTTTCAGTAAGTGGGCATCCGCGAACGGACCCTTCTTTAAGGAACGTGCCATATCAGTTTTACCTCCTTCTACCGGCGGCGGCGACTACTTCGTCAGCGCCTTACCATCTCTTCTTCTTACAATCAGCTTATTGGACTGCTTATTCTTCTTACGGGTCTTCAGACCGAGAGCCGGCTTACCCCACGGGGTAACAGGGCCCGGACGACCGATACCAGTCTTACCTTCACCACCACCATGCGGATGGTCGTTCGGGTTCATTACGGAACCACGTACCGTCGGACGGATGCCCATATGGCGCTTACGTCCTGCCTTACCGATATTAATAAGCTCGTGTTCAATGTTGCCGACCTGACCGATGGTTGCACGGCAGATAATCGGAACCATTCTCATTTCACCGGACGGAAGACGCAGGGTTGCGTACTTTCCTTCCTTTGCCATCAGCTGCGCACTGTTTCCTGCGGAACGAACCAGCTGGCCGCCCTTACCCGGATAAAGCTCAATATTGTGAACTTCGGCACCGACCGGAATGTTCTGGAACGGCAGGCAGTTGCCTACCTTTACCTCAGCCGCCGGACCGTTCATAACCGTCTGTCCTACCTTCAGCCCGTTCGGAGCAAGGATATAGGACTTCTGTCCGTCAGCATAGCAAATCAGTGCAATGTTTGCGGTTCTGTTCGGGTCATATTCGATGGTCTTAACCGTTGCCGGAATACCATCCTTATTTCTCTTAAAGTCAATCAATCTGTACTTTCTTCTGGAGCCGCCGCCCTGATGTCTTACTGTAATCTTTCCCTGATTGTTACGGCCGGCATTCTTCTTTAAAGAAACGACTAAGGACTTCTCTGGAGTACTTGTAGTGATTTCGGAGAAATCAGAGCCAGTCATATTTCTTCTGGAAGGTGTATATGGGTTATACGTTTTAATTCCCATTGTTGTTACTCCTTTCGTCTGCGTCACGCAATATCCTGTGTTCTATTCTCTACGTGCGCGTTTTATAAACCTGCAAAAATCTCAATCTCAGCACTGTCAGCCGTGAGCTGTACAATCGCCTTCTTGGTCTTGGCAGTCTTTCCGTAGGTATAGCCGCTCTTGCTGCTGCGTCTGCGGGTCTTGCCATCTAAGTTCATGGTGTTGACGCTGGCAACCTTGGTGCCTGTAAACATCTTCTCCACCGCTTCCTTAATCTGCTGCTTCGTTGCATCCGGATGTACGGAGAACGTGTACTTCTTCTCGCTCATGGAGTTCATACTCTTCTCGGTTACTATCGGCTTTAAGATAACGTCATAATACTTTAAATCCGCCATTATGCGTACACCTCCTCAATCTGAGCAACGGCTTCCTTGGTGATTACCAGACTGTCATACTTCAGCACATCGTAAACATTTACGCTGCCAGACATGGTGGTTCTTACCTCCGGGAGATTTCTTGCGGAAAGGATTACGTTCTCATCCTTTTTATCAAGAACAACAAGCGCCTTGTTTACCTTCAGGTTCTCAAGAACCGCTGCCATCTTCTTTGTCTTAATCTCGTCAAATGTGAGACCGTCTACTACAATAAGCTTTTCCTCCGCTACCTTTGCGGATAATGCGGACTTAATCGCTGCCGCCTTTTCCTTCTTGTTCATCTTTACGGAGTAGTCTCTCGGCTTCGGAGCGAATACAACGCCGCCGCCTGTCCACTGCGGAGATCTCGTCGAACCCTGTCTTGCATGACCGGTTCCCTTCTGTCTCCAAGGCTTTCTTCCGCCGCCGCTTACTTCTGCGCGGGTCTTTGCACTCTGTGTGCCCTGACGCTTATTTGCAAGCTGGCTCACAACAGCCAGATGCATCAAATGCTCATTTACTTCTACACCGAAGACAGCGTCGTTCAGTTCTAACGTACCAACTTCCTTGCCTTCAATATTATAAACCTTAACACTAGCCATTTTTAAGTTCCTCCTTTCTTAAAGCTTCTTAGTTTGCGCTCTTTACGGTTTCCTTTAAGATAACCATAGCCTTCTTCGGTCCCGGTACTGCGCCCTTAACGAGGATTAAATTGTTTTCGGTATCTACCTTCACTACCTCGAGGTTCTGGACCGTAGCCTTAACATGACCGGTCTGTCCCGGCATGTGCTTGCCCTTGAACACGCGTCCCGGAGTCGTTGCCGGACCGTTGGAACCTGCATGTCTGTGGTACTTGGAACCATGCTTCATCGGTCCTCTGGATAAGCCGTGTCTCTTAATGGCACCCTGGAAGCCCTTACCCTTTGTAATACCGGTCGCATCAATCTTGTCACCTTCTGCAAAGATGTCAGCCTTGATTTCCTGACCTACGGCATACTCAGAGCTGTTTTCAAACCTGAACTCCTTAAGAAATCTCTTGTTTGCCACACCTGCCTTTGCAAATGTGCCCTTGCGCGGCTTGTTTACGAGAACGTCTCTGATCTCGCCAAAGCCAACCTGTACTGCCTCATATCCGTCGTTGTCAACCGTCTTAATCTGGGTTACAACATTCGGGGCAGCCTGCAATACGGTAACCGGCACTAACACACCGTCCGCATTGAAGATCTGGGTCATTCCGACCTTCGTTGTTAATAACGCTTTCTTCATTTTGCACCTCCTGTTAATCTACAGCGGATTGAATCCCTCTGGAACTCAATCATCCTAGATGGTCTATCCGGATGCTTGGGTCTTTCTAAGTAACTAGTAAGACGCTTGGACCCTCTATATAAACCCTAAGGATTTTACCGTTAAAACCTGTTGCTTTTCATCGGACTAAGACTACTTTGTCTTCATCTTAATGTCGATGAACACACCTGCCGGCATCTCCAGTCTGGAAAGGGCATCTACCATCTTCTGGTTCGGAGCAATAACATCGATAAGCCTCTTGTGGGTTCTCTGCTCGAACTGCTCACGGGAATCCTTGTACTTATGCACGGCACGGAGAATAGTAACTACCTCCTTCTTTGTCGGCATCGGTACCGGACCGCTTACCTTCGTACCCGCCTTCTTCGCGGTTTCGATGATTTTGGCTGCAGATGCATCTACTAACTGATGATCATATGCCTTGAGTGTGATTCTCATTACTTGACTTGCCATAAAAAAAGCCGCCTCCTTTTCGCACTTTACTTCAGTACGACAAGCGGTGACTGTACACTCTCCCGTGTGTTTCGCGCCTGTCCGAATAAACAACCGAGCACAGCGCTCGGCTTCTCCCGGACAATTCCCGATTATCATCACGGTTTATCTGCCTTATGCAGAAGTTGTATTGTACAGTGACTTGTCGCCAGTTTTCTAACTTGACATTCGCTCCACGGAAAACCCGCGTATGGCACGCGGCAACCTCACGCTTCACAGCTATCAACGTCACAGCAATAGCTATTATACACGATGCAGGAAAGAATTGCAAGTACTTTTTGAAAATTTTTTCAATGTTCGTTATTGGGCAAAAATTCTTCCTACCAACCAAGCTGTTTCTCCGCCTGATACCGTCTGCTCCCGTTTTTCTTCCACTCCCTTTCTGAAAGATAACCCATTTTCGTACCATCCGGGGCTATCGTCCAATACTGTTCTTCTGTCATCGTCCCCAGTATGTTTTCTCCGGACACCCCCGCATACACCACCTCCAGTTCCCAGGTAATCAAAAAGCTGCCTCCATGATTTGGCGAATACTCCAAAATTTTAACCTTCTCTACTCCGGCTGGCCGGACAAAAATCTGCTCTGGCTCCGGCATCTCCTCTGTATAAAGGGAAAATGCCGTCTTACTGTAAGCGTCCACCTTTTGGTCAATGCAAATATTCCAACCCTTCCTTCCCCGTTCGTCATAACAGTCCTCTACTTTTTCTAAGACCTGCACTCCCATATAGGAAAAATCATCTTTATCAAAATACTTCAGAAAATAGTTTTCTCTTTCCGACATCCTGAGTGCCTGTTCCGCTACGTTTTCCCACTCCACTACATTCTCCCGTTCCAAATCCGCTCCCTGTCTCAGCCGGATGATTCCATCCTCTCCGAAATACAAAAAATCATCAATACCCAGATCAAATTCCGTATAAGAAGAAAGTACCGAATCTGCATCTGCCCTTATACAATCAGCTTCACTTCCTTCATCCAGACACAATACCAACTGCGGGGTTCCGGAAAATGAAAGAGTACCAAATAGCGACCTCTCCATCCTGAACAGCTTCAGGTTTCTACAGTTTTTTATCGTCACATTCCCGCTGTAGAGGTCCCCGCCAATATACTCTAAAGCAGGACAGTTTTCCATATATAGCAGTCCGATTCCTCCTTCTCCTCCGCCAATTAATCTGATAGAAGGATGATTTTCAAAAATAACTTTATCCGCATTGATTACAGTAAGCTCCTCCAGATATGGAAAATACCCGAAACCGTCCAGTATCCCATCCGTACGCTTGCCCGGATTCCCTTCCCATTCCATTTCTTTTACCGCTTCTCGTTCCACCAGGGAAAGAACACCATCCTGGTTCGTGTCATACCAGGTAGAAAGAAATTCCCGGAATGCCTCATCCGTAAAATGTTCTGCATCAATCGGGATCATCTCCTCCTGCTCCGTTATCAGTGTTGGAACCGGCTCCTTTGTCAGAACCGGTGTGACAGTCTCCGCAATTGGAGTCAGTGTCATCCCGTTATCAGAATTGATTTCCTGATAGCGGCCGCAGGCACAAAATGTACCTGTCAATGTGGCTATCAGAAGAAAAAGAACACTTATCTTTTTCAAATTCATACTATTCCTCCTCTTTCAGAATTGAATGCTCTTGAAAATCTATTTTACTCTTATCTAATATATTGAACCATAAATCACCGTACTTGAAATAAGCCTTTAGATTCGTATAATTTAGTGAATCTGCTGTCTTGGCATAGGCAGCAAAATTACCAATATAATATCCGCTATATGCCGATGGGGCGTTTATAAAATCATTTAAACTTCCTATCTGTCCATAATATGCCTTCATCAAAACTTTATTTGCTGCTTCTTTTGCTGCCACATACCTCTTTGGAAAACGATCTGTATTATCTGCATCCAGAGTTCTATCTTTATCATTATGTGTCACTCTATTCCATTTCTGCGCTTTCTCAGACCAGTACCATGTACTATGCGCATACACATCTGTTATCAGGTGTATTGCAATGCCATAAAGAAATAGCTTCCTATTTTCATCGGTATCTGGAACTCCTACTTTTTGAAACACACTGCTCCATCTCAATGTCCCAATTTTTCCTTCTTTAAAATCTTCATAAATCCGGCTATAGTCATTTTGCAACATATTCCCTTGATTTAATTCTTCCACTTTACCGTTTTCCAAAGCCAGCTTTGTCATAAAAATATAATTTGCAATATAGTTAGAGTTATATAACGGAAAATATTTTGTTTCCTCATTCACTACCGTCTTTTTTCTCTGCCACAGAAATCCATGATACGGGTTATCATCCATATCATTAAGTCCGGAGCCTTTTTTATCCGGATAATTACATGCATAGGATAAGACTTTCATTTGTTCTGCCGTAAAATTCAATTTTAACTCTATTACCCCTGTATTAACCAAATACTGATGCCCCGGTGCTTCCCACATCCCCTCTACAACCTCCACCCCCGTAAAGGTCTCCACTGTCTTTTCGTTTTCCGGGATTGTCTTTAAGACCTCGCCCCAGAATTTTTCCTTCTGCTTCTCTTTCTCTTTTTCATTCTTTTCCGCTTTATCCATATGTTTCTCATAGAGCTTTTTAAACTTATCATTGATTTCAACCGCATACCCTAAGTCAAGTACCCCGTTCCCGTATTCATCCGGAGAGCCGTACAGGTTCGCGCTATAGTTTAACAGCATCCGTATATAGTCCGCAGGCAGTTCCGGGTTTAGTTCCATCAGAATGGAAGCCGCCCCTGCCACGTGCGGCGCTGCCATGCTTGTTCCAGACATCCCGGTGACGCCGCCGAAGATGCCGCTGGAGATGATATTCTCGCCTGGCGCCATCAGTTCGAGCGCTTCCCCTCCGGCACTTCCTTCTGCCACAAGCCCCTCTGCCGTAACGGAACCGACCGCAATTACCTCATCATATGCCGCAGGGTAGGCAACGGTTTCCCCGTTCCCTGACGCCGCCACTAAAAGGATATCTGCCTCAGCTGCCCTTTCGACTGCTTCCTCCAGCTCTTTTACATTCTTTGTAATCCCGAAGCTCATGTTGATGATGTCCACATTCTGCTCTACCGCCCAGTCGATTGCCTCTGCAATCCGTCCTGCCGGTGCTTCCAATTTTGCATCCAGCACCCGTGCCGAATACAGCTCCACTCACGGATTGATGCCGGTAATCCCCTCATCATTGTCCAGTGCCGCGATAATCCCTGCAACCGCAGTCCCATGCCCGCTCGGATCCTCGTAAAGCACATTTCGTTCATCCTCCGGGATGAAGTTTTTCCGTACGGTAACCGGGAGGTCAGTACTGAAATTAATACCAGAATCAATGACCGCAACCTTTATCCTCCTACCGAAATCCTCCGGATTTCCCGTTTCCCCGGACTGTATCATCTGCTGGTTCCATGGCTTGCCATTCTGATTTCCCGGATTCCCGTGGTTTACCTTGACCTTTATTTCCTTCTGCTTCTTGTCCTTGATTTTACTCCCGAATCCGCAGACAATATCCTGACTTTCCCCGGACGGGCTACCTTGCAGATTTCCTGTATCTGTGTGTATCCCCAGCTTCCCGCCAGCCGTCCCGCTACCTCCTGTCCTGGCATACCCTGTCCAGGACAGACTGTTAAAACTGATACATACTGCCAATAACAACACGGTAATTTTTTGAATGCCTCTTCTTTTTAAGCATTTCCCCTCTTTTTTCATACCCATACGCTCCTTTTTATAGTATGTTCATACTCTTCTGCAAGTCTTTTCCACCGCTATCCTGCACTTCCTGTCGTCTGTCCCCCCTCTGTAACAACCTTTGTTTTCTACAGTACCTTTGCCTGTCCTCTGCATTTGCTAAAACATATCTGTTTCATAACTTCATAAAAACAAGGCAGCTGTATCCCCCGCAAGGTCTTTTCCTGCACAGGAAGGCATTTTAACTACTGACACAACAAAACTTCCATGAAACAAAAAATCCCCCGGCTGCAGTCAAAGCATCTGCAACCGGGGTAAACTTCTAAAGTCAGAAAAACTTGTTTCTTCATAATCTTTCTTTTTTACTCCCATGCCTCGCATTTTTATGGTTCCATAAATCTGCTTTATTCTACCTTTTTATGCTAGCACAATTTCCCTTTTCTGTCAAATATTTCCTGCCCCCTAAAGTTTCTTAATCCGGTCTTCCGCATTCTTTGGGCAGTTTCAAAAAGCTCCAGTGGCGCCCCGGCTTACAAAGCCGCAGAGAAGAGGAGTAAAAACCCTGCAGCTTCGTTACCGTACCGCCCTTTCTTCCCGCATGCCGCCTGTGTCCGGTCATGCGGGCACACGGCATCAGGAGGCATGCTCCACATAATACTGCGCCTGTGTGGCAAACATTTCGGCATAAATGCCGTCCTTTTTTCCTGCCAGCTCGTCATGGGTACCGTATTCCTTTATTGTATTATCTGCAAATACCGCAATCCGGTCACAGAACTTACAGCTGGAGAGACGGTGGGAAATATAAATTGCCGTCTTATTTCCTACGAGGCAGTCAAAGCGTCGGTAAATGTCATACTCCGCTACCGGGTCCAACGCCGCAGTCGGCTCGTCTAAAATAACAATCGGCGCATCCCGGTACAACGCGCGGGCAATCGCGGTTTTCTGCTGCTGTCCGCCCGACAGCTCCGTCCCATGCTCGTCAAAGCTTTTATACAACATAGTATCCAGACCCTCCGGGAGCTTCTGGGCATCCTCATAAAAGCCGGCCAGCGTAAGAACCTCATTAATCTTCTCGTCATTTGCGTTCTCGCCGAACGCAATATTTTCCCGCAGTGTAAATGCAAACAGCTTGAAATCCTGAAATACCACCGCAAACAGCTTCCGGTACGCTTCCTCCGAGTATTCCCTGATATTAACGCCATCAACTAAAATCTCACCCTCTGTCACATCATACAGGCGGCACAAAAGCTTGATAAAGGTCGTCTTCCCGGCGCCGTTTAAGCCTACCACTGACAGATGCTCCCCGGAGCTGATTTTCAGATTAATATCCTTTAGCACATACTGCTCCGAACGTGGATACCGGAACCCGACATGACAAAACTCAATCGTATGCGTTTCCCCGGTAACCTCTCTGCTTCCCTTCTCCAGTGCTGCCGGATACTCTAAAAACTTTAAAAACTGATTGGCATAATTACAACGCTTCGCAATATCCATCCACGCAAATGTCAGACCGCGCATTCCCTGATAAAGCTCCGACGCGGATGCCACACACATGGAAAAATCACCTACGGTAATTCTCTTTGTAATGGCAAGCAGACCGATGTAAAAATAACTGATTCCGTCCCGCAATGCATTCACAATATCCATTCCCCAGGAATATCTGGTCTGCCCTTTCCCTAATCTCCTCCAAGTTCCGGTTATCTCCTCATTTATCGCCTCAGCCTTCTGCCGCATCATCTCAGCACTATCATACAGCCTGATTTCCTTGCCGTAGGAAAAGTCTGACAGCTGGAAAAAATAGTAGCCGAATATCCGGTTGCTTTTTGCCAGTTCCGCATATACCTCCGTCTCCAGCCTGTTATTTTTGGCATTCAACAATGTCATTAAGAATAATGCGAGAAGCTGCACCGGGAAAAGCAACGGACAGGTAAACAGGATAATTACACCTACGCCGGCAATTACGGTCACATTCAGCAGCATATCATATACGCTGTTTAAAATCCCTACCACACCGCCGCTGTACCAGCTGATTCCCTCCTTCGCACGGCTTAACTGATCTAACGCCTCCGGGTCCTCCGTGTGCTCAAAGTCCATCTGCATGGCATGCCCGGCAAGCATTGTTTCAAAATACTCGTTGAACCACTCCTCCCAGACGCTTCTGACGGAACCTGCTATATTTGTTAAGATATTACTGAACAGATTCAGACCGCCAATCAGCGCCACATACAGTACCGCATTCCGTAAATGCGCCGACACCGCTCCGCCCCCCAGAACCAGCATCAGCTCATCCAGCAAAAACTTCGGCAGCACCACAATCTGCACTTTCTGGATACACTGTCCGGCAAAGAAAGCTGCATAAAGCAGAAACAGGGACGGACGCTCCTTCCATGCAGTCTTTAGCATAAAGCCCAGAACCCTCCGGACAGCGCGGCGGTTTTCCTTTGCCTTTTCACGCTTTTCTTTTCTCTCAGCCTTCTCCATATGCTGCCACCTCCTTTTCTGCGCTCTCCACATAATACTGCGCCTGGATCCGGAACATTTCCGCATAAGCACCGTCCTTTTCCAGAAGCTCCGCGTGAGTGCCACACTCTGCCATTTCCCCGTCCACAAACATCGCAACCCTGCTGCAGAACTGCGTCGAGCTTAAGCGATGGCTGATATAGACTGCCGTCTTTCCGCCAATCAGCTTATCAAAATCCTGATACAGCTTTGCTTCTGCAAGCGCATCCAACGCCGCAGTCGGTTCGTCCAGAATCACGACCGGCGCCTCCTTATAAAGCGCTCTCGCTAACGCTAACTTCTGCTTTTCGCCGCCGGATAAATCGACGCCGTTATCATCAATCACCTTTAACATCTCTGTTTTCAGCCCATACGGGAGCGCCGCCAGCTTTTCAGAAAATCCCGCTGCTATCAAACACCTTTCCGCCTTTGCAGAATCGGTTTCCCCCGGCTCCTTCATGGAAACATTCTCCTCGAGCGGGAACGCAAACAGCTCCACCTGCTGGAATACCGGCGCAAATGCCTCATAATAGCTCCGCTTGTCGTATTCTTTAATATCTACCCCGTTTAACAGGATGCGCCCTCCCGTCGGCTCGTACAGCCGGAGCAGAAGCTTAATCATCGTAGACTTCCCTGCGCCGTTCAGTCCCACGACTGCCAGCCGTTCTCCTGCCTTTATTGTCAGGCTGAGATTCTTTAAGGCACAACGCTCCGCCTTCGGATAGGAAAAAGATACGTTCTCAAAGGTAAACTCATAGGACGGAAGCTTCGGCAGCTTTTTCCCCTCTGTTTTCTCGTCTCCACCGTCAAAGTCAAGAAAGCTCCGGTAATCATCTAACTCCCTGCTCCTTGCAAGCAGCGTACTAATCCCGTTCAAAAGACTGGAAATGTATCCATAGAAGGTAGCTGACGAAGCAAGGTAAAGGCTGAAATTACCGATACCCAGTCTGCCCTCTGCTACCAGATAAATCAGCCATGCATAAACCATCGCCTGGGACACCACCCACAGCAAAACCGAAAACAAACTGCACCAGAACCATATTTTTGAATTTTTCTTCTGCGCGTCGTAACGGATTTTATTTAACTCACGGTAGCGTCCTAACAGCCACTCCCGCAGACCGAACATCCGGATATCCTTTGCTTCCTTGAAATTAGTCGTCGTATTCTGGAAATAATACCGTTTCCTCCACCATGGGGCAAGCGGGTCCCATACTTCCCTCTTTGCCACAACATTCGTATGATTGGCAACCAGGAAATTGACAAATGCCAAAACTAACATCACAACTACCGCAAATGGACTCAAAGTGCCGAGAATAAACATTCCTACCAGCACAACGGCAAGGGACCTCAAAAATTCCGTCAATTCCCGCATCATCCCCTCGACTCCGCTATTATTGCTGTTGCAGGCACCATGCGCCTTCTGGAAGCAGTCCATGACATCCGGGTCCTCCAGATGTTCAAAGTCAATCTGCATCGCCTTTGCATTCATCCGGATAAGCATCGCTGTCCGGGTCCTGATATAGCGCCAGAAAATATGATTCCAGAAATACGTCTGCAGCATCGTCGCAGAGGTCTGTACCGCCGCAAACAAAAGTATCAGCCGCAGCAGTCCGTCCGGGTCTCCCTCTCCTGTAACCATGTCCAAAATAAACTTTGACAAAAAGGTCCAGAGATACCGCAAAACAGGCGCGCACAGCACCCCGAGCGGAACCAGGAACAAAAAGCCCTTATCATATGCAATCATATTCCGCAGCGTAAATGCTATATTACGAAACAGCCCGTATTCACGGTGCAATGGATTTTCATTTTGCTGTTTCTTTTCTTTTTTCTTCATAGACAAGTCTCCTCCTTACTATAAAAGGCCGCACCTTACCAGGGTTCCCGTTCTCCTGCCAGGATCCCTGCTTTCCTTCCGGTCCTTTATGTATCATAACACTGCCATTTTTACCAGTTCTTCCACTCTTCCCACTCTTTGATGACTTCCGTCTTTTCCTCAAACTCCAGCCCGAACGGTCCCATCGACATCACAGCCAGCTTAAAATACTGCTTCCCGAACGGAATTCCGAGAATCGTAACCGAAAACAGGGCGCCCAGAACCACATAAATCACAATAACCGGGACACCGAGCGTAAGCAGCCACACTACATTGGCAACCGGGTGCTTTCCAAAGTTTGATTCCATTTCCTGCCCGAACGGCCATGCCGCAAACCGTACCAGCTTAAAGCACTGCTTCCCGAGCGGAATCCCTACTACGGTAGCGCATAGCAGAAGCCCAAGCAGGCCCCAGAATGCCGCAGAAAACGCTCCCCCGCAAATCAGCCATAGTACATTACCTATCTCCTTCATTTTCTTCGCTCCTTTTTATCTTTTCTCTTTTTACTGCTCTTACAATTTCTTACCTGTCTGTATCCCCGGGAGCGCTCTGCAGGAACTCCGGCTGCTCCCGTTTAAACAGCGAATTTTCGCGATTGCATATCTGAATACTATAGCTATTTGGCTGATGCAGAACCGTATCGGCTCCGGCAAGCAGCATCAGCACCGCAACCGCCTTTGCCTGGTTTATCGTATAAATGTATTCATTTTTATTATACTCGACCAGCTCTCCCTTCTGCAAAAATCCCCTATAAAAAGAAATTTCACTCAGATAATCCAGGGCCTCCTCTACCTTCTTTTCTTCCAGTTCCAGACACCTTGCTACTGCGGCAGCCCTCACACTTTCTCCGCCCTTAAGAGAAAGAAGATAAAACAATACCCTCAGATTTGCCTTCCCTGACAAAAAACCGAACAGCCCTGCAAGTTCGTCTGTTCCTTTAAAGCAGGAAGCAAATCCATCCTCAGGTTCCTTCATTACCATCGTAAACTCCAGCTGCTTATCCAGCCGGATATAACTAAAGCCCGCAGAATCGAGCAGCATGGAAGCTATTATCTGGTCATTCTCATCCGGATGCCGCTCGCGATAGCTCCGGTTCCCGTACCAGCTTCCCAGCTGCATTGCCCACAGATAGCGGAACATCTGCTCAAAATACTCCGGATGCTCCCATTTCTCCGACACATATACTTCTTTCATCCTGTCCATGAGCGCCTGCTCCATGGAAACCGTTTCCGTCTCCCTTCCATAAAGATAATCTATTGATACCCCGAAATAATCCGCCAGCCGCGGCAGCAAATCCCCGTCCGGATACCCTCCGTTTTCCCACTTAGAAACCGCCTGCGGACTTACGCCGAGATAAGAGGCAAGCTGCTCCTGCGTAACGCCCTGTCCCTTACGGAGCTTCTGCAGCGTTTCTGAAAACACCATATCTGCCATCACCAGACTCTCCTTTCTTTGTTCTGGAGTCAGTATACCATATCTTACGGTTGTGCGCCAGTTCTAAAATCAATCTACGTTTCAATTTTGATTTATTTTTCTTTGATTTTCTACTTTTGGTTGTTTTCTCGTCTCTATTAAAAAGAATTTTCATTCATCCGTATTCTCTCTTTCCGACATTTTCGGCACACTTCTATCCTACCACATGCTACCCCGAAAAAAAAATCGTGCACGGGTTGTTTTCCACAATGCACGATTTACGGTTTATTCGTTTATTCTATGCAGGACAGGAATCCTAAAGCGAATACCACCCTGACGCCATTTACTCCCTTATGAAGCGAACTAAAACGGAATATAAAAAGAGTCTGACCCCTGTTACTGCAGCAAATTTACTATATTCTGTGTTGATTGGTTCGCCTGCGCTAACATCGACTGTGCTGTCTGTGACAGAATCTGCGCCCTGGAGTATTCAACAATAGAGGCTGCCATGTCCGTGTCGCGAATCTGACTTTCTGCAGCCTGCAGATTTTCCGCAGTATTATCGTCAATCATTCCAGCATGCTCCAGACGGTTCTGATAAGCGCCGAACAGACTGCGCTGCTCGGAAATCTTCCTGATTGCCCCGTCGATTTTTTCAAGCGAAAGAGTTTTCTGTGCGCTTTCAAATGTATCGACCGAAATATCCTCTATATCTAACAGGGACAGGCTCAACATATCGTATTCAATCGGAATCATCTGCCCTTCGTTTGCCCCTGCCTGGATATCGAGCTGCTTTACATACTCATAGCGCGGCTCATAAGTCGGAATCTCCACCTTATTCGTACTGCTCCATCTGTTATCGTACACAGTCAGCGTTGAACGGGAATTGGAAGAATAAATATCCAGCCCGTGAATTGCCTCCCCTAACGCTTTGTTTACCTCGGCGGCAGTGGCACCGGGCCGGACCGTCAGACTAAATGACATACTACCGACACTGGTCGTTTCTCTTCCGTCCTTGCATGTAAACTTCTGGTCGGCAACCAGACTGAACGCGTACCTTATCGTAATGGTATGATCCTTATTTGCCTCTAACAGCGTCTCATTTTTTATCTTATTTGCGTGACTGGCAGCATAGGCAGCATCGACAGAGTCCGGTGAACAGGAAGGGCTGGCAGAATAGTAATGTGTATAGGTATAAGTGTGTCCGTCGTAGGTATGCGTATACCACCAGATATCCTCATCGTCAGCATCCCTCGTAGAGCAATAATACTCCGTATAGTTCGGCTTAGTTCTCACTGTCGTGAAGGTATCATTTCCGGCGGCATCCGTACCGGTCTTTAAAAGAAATTCAAACTCATACGCCTCGGAAGGCTTCCCCTCTGTAAACGGATTATTCGATACATTCTCATAGGTACCGCCGTTTTTTATCCCTTCAATGTAGTCTGTGTCCTTGTCCTCAAAGTTACGGTCAGAAACTAATAAGGCATCATAATTTATATCAGCACTGTAGCTGACCGTAAATAATGTAGTGCCGTCGCTCTTTTTCCCGGTAAGCGAGGCTCCCCCGGCATCAAATGCCTCCGCCGACTCTGGTGTACTGATACTCGTAGAAACTGTTTTGCCATTCAGGGAAGCAATAACATCATCTAAGCCTGCCGTTTCTGCCACATTATAGGTATAAGAAAAATCAAGTCCTTCAAAGACCTTTGGGTCCGCCTCAACAATATTTCCTGTTGCCTTATCCGTATAAGTCACTTTGTTAAGATAATCCTTCAGGTTGAAGGAATGCGAACCGACATATGGCTCGCCATATTCAATCAGCTCGGAGGTATAAGTATTTCCGTCATATGCCTGCCAGGACACACGGATACCATCCGTATCCGCATCCAGATAGAAGCCGCCCTTCGGCATAATAAAGCGGTTTGTATTTGTAATCGTGGAATAGACACGAGGATTTGATACTGTAACAGCAGAAACCTTTGTAGTTCCGACAATCGTCTCTACGACACGCGGTTCGCCGCTCCAGATTTTCTGCGTATTAAACTCGGTCTCCCGGAAAATCCGTTCCGCATCCTCCTTTAGCTCCTCCACCTCCATATCTAACATAAAGCGGTCATCCGGCGTATTGGTTCCGTTAGACGCCTGCACGGCAATCTGGCGGATACGCTGGAAAATGGAATGCACCTCCTGCAGGGCGCCGTCCGCAACCTGCACATAGGAAATACCGTCCTGGATATTACGGGACGCCTGATTTAAACCGCGTATCTGTGCACGCATCTTTTCGGAAATGGCAAGACCGGAAGCATCATCCGCCGCACGATTAATGCGGTAGCCGGATGCCAGGCGCTCCGCCACCTTTGCACGATTCCGCTCAATAATCTGATTCTGCCTGTTTGCATTCATCGCAGGCAGATTATGTGCAGCAATTAGTGCCATCTCCCTATCTCCTTTTCTATTAACTACTATATATTAACATATTATAGGGAAAACTTTTTGGCTTCCTACCTCAGGACTGCCGCCTCATACGTCAGCCCCATCTTCTGTACATAGAACAGGCTTCCTTTTTACCGCTCCTCCAGACTTACATAGCCGCCTTCCTTTAAGACACTTTTATACGCCGGGCGGATAATTTTATCCTGATTAATCAGCTCCTCCAGCCGGTGCGCGCTCCAGCCGACAATCCGCGCAATCGCAAAAATCGGCGTGAACAGCTCTGACGGAAGCCCCAGCATATGGTAGATAAACCCGCTATAAAAGTCTACGTTCGCACTTACTCCTTTGTAAATGCGGCGCTCCCGCTCGATTACCTTCGGCGCCATCTCCTCTACCATCTTATAGAGACGGTATTCCTCCATTTTGTGCTTCTCCTGCGCAAGCTTCTCCACATACTCCTTTAAAAGACAGGAACGCGGGTCAGACAACGAATAGACCGCATGGCCCATTCCGTAAATCAAGCCCTTCTTATCAAAGGCCTCCTTATGCAGCAACTTCATCAGATACTCCTCTACCTGCGCCGGGTCTTTCGTATCCTCCACCGAATGCTTCATATCCTGGAACATCTCCACTACCTTGATATTGGCGCCGCCGTGTTTCGGTCCCTTTAGTGAGCCCAATGCTGCCGCCACTGCGGCATACGTATCCGTTCCGGATGAGGTCACTACATGTGTTGTAAACGTAGAATTATTTCCGCCGCCGTGCTCCATATGTAGCACAAGCGCCATATCCAGAATCTTTGCCTCCAGATGCGTATATTCCTTATCCGGGCGGAGCATCCGCAGAATATTTTCCGCCGTGGAAAGCTTTGCGGACGGGTTATGGATGTAAAGACTCTTTCCTCTTCCGTAATGACTGTAGGCGCAGTACCCGTATACCGCCAGCATCGGAAATACTGCAATCAGCATAATGCACTGACGCAATACGTTCGGGATACTGATATCGTCCACCTTCTTATCATAGCAGGCCAGCGTCAGTACGCTGCGGGAAAGGGTATTCATCATATCCTTGCTCGGCGCTTTCATAATAATATCACGTACAAAATTCGTCGGAAGGGTCCGTGAAGCGTTCAAAAGCTTTTTAAAATCCTCCAGCTCCACCTCTGTCGGCAGCTTCCCGAACAACAGCAAATACGTAATCTCTTCAAAGCCGAACCGGTCCTCGTTAATAAATCCGCTGCAAAGATCACGGATATTTAACCCACGGTAGCGCAGCACTCCGTCGCATGGCACCTTTGTATCCCCCTCCATACGATAAGCCATAATATCTGAAATCTTCGTAAGCCCTGCCACCACGCCATTTCCATTCAGGTCACGCAGCCCGCGTTTTACATCATGTACTTTATAAAGCTCCGGATCAATTCCGCTGTTGCTGCGGCAAAGCTCCGCAAGCTCCTGAATCTCCGGTGAAATCTCTGTTAATGCTTTTCTCATAGCCATGCTTCCTTTCAATAAATTTTCGTTCAAAATACACCATCTCCTTTAACCGTATCCCCGTCCTTTTTCCTGATGCAGCCTGTATTCCTTCTCACTTTGACAGTTTATACCGAATAAAACCCCTATTATTATACTAGTACAAAATTCCATAAAAGTCAAGAAAAAGGACGGTAAAAGAGCATGTCTGCCTCTCTCACCCTCCTTTTCCCCACCCGACATTCCCCACTAAACTCCCGTTCGTAATATTCAATCTGAATTTTCTTTACCTCAGCCCGTTCTGTCTCGGAAAGATAGCCATCCCCATTTAAATCCTACTTTTCTGCAATTCATTTCCGGAATACCTCACTGGTAAAATGCTCCTCGTCAATCGGAATCTTCCCTTCCAGCTTCCCGCAGCCCTCTATCACGACCTCCTCTATCTTTGATAAATCAAGGTCAATCCGCCTAAGCTCCGGACAGTTCCGCACCATCAGCTTTTTTAAGCCCGGCGCATCCCCGTCGATAACCTCTAACGACGGATGATTTTCCACAACCAGCGTCCCGGTACGCCCGAGAGAAAGCTCCCTAAGCTTCGGAAAATGTTGAAAGCCGTCTAATATCTGCCCGTCAAAACGGATTGATGCGGAAAAATCCATCACCTCTACCGCTTCCCGTTCCCGCAGGGACAACAGCTTTTCGTAACCTCCATTCTCCTCCCATTCCTCCAGGGAACCGTACACCCTGACCGAACCGTCCGGCAGCGTAAGAATATAATGGCTCCTTTCCGTCTGTCCGAGCACAGTCTCCTTCTGTCCCGTACGGTACACAAACTCCAGCTTCCAGCGAATGCTTGCAAAATTCCCACGGTTCGGGAAATATTTCAATACCTTGACCTCATAAAAAACAAT
The DNA here is from genome assembly GCA_910577175.1 of uncultured Lachnospiraceae bacterium. Taxonomy (GTDB): domain Bacteria; phylum Bacillota; class Clostridia; order Lachnospirales; family Lachnospiraceae; genus SIG307. The sequence goes on from CAJTLU010000016.1 coordinate 76,756, forward strand.
AATACAATCCGCAATCTGACCGGGGAATATAAGAAGATAGAGCCGGATTGCCGGGAGGGAGTACGGGCGCAGTTGGAGCGCATGAAAGAACTCTGCAAAGAACGCAATAATCTGTATGGGAAGCAGAATGACTTGAAAGGGCGAAAATGGAAGATAGAGAAATCGTTAGAACGATAATAAATGTGGGGTGCGGTGGTTGCTGTGCCCTATATTTTTGTTGTAAATGAGGAACGGAAGTGATATAATCAAATAAGAATTTGACGAAAAGATTTAAAACAATATAGTATGTTGATTGATGAATGAGGTGTTCTATACTATTCTTTATGGAGTAATGATGGAATTCAAACTTGCAATGTGCCCGTGTATGGGTATTATGCTTCATCAGAAAAGACACTGTCAAAATTATTCTGTAAACTGTCAGACATAGTAATAAGTAATGGTGATACAAAATTTCAAATAAATCTGTATGCTCATGATTATGAAGCATTAGCATTGTTTTCAATGATACAATTTGGCTATATTTACGAACAAGGCAGACTTGAAATTACAGATTATCCTTACCAATTTAACGATACATATACAATTAAGACTTTGGAGAAAGATGAAATTGAAAAACGCTGGGATGAAATATGGACCCTGACAGATGCAATAATAAAACATCTGAAACAGGCACCTGTTTTTTATCCAGGTTATGAATTTACAGAGCAGGTATACAAAGAGTTTTTTATGGATTCAGAGACGAATCTTCATATTGCTCTTTCAAAGGATGATAAAATAATTGGAATGATAGAAAGTAATAGTGAATTAGATGTGTTTGCTTTTCATAGCACCAAATCGGTAAATGTAGGGGAAATATATGTGATGCCGAAATATAGAGGAAGTTCTCTCTCTAAAGATTTGCTTCAATTTGTCATTGAACATGAGAAACAAAAGGATGCCAGATATCTATGGGCTGGACACGGAACGGCTAATCCGAATGCACGAGGATTCTGGAATAAATATTTTAAGACATATCAATATGAACTTGTAAGAGCAATCAAAAAATATTAAGTTTACAAATTCAGTTTGAAAGAGTGACAAATACCAAT
>CAJTLU010000017.1 GCA_910577175.1 uncultured Lachnospiraceae bacterium
CAGTAACTCCTATTTTCTTTGCAACCTCTCCAACTGTCATAAACCCAAGCGGTATTGCTCTGTGTTTTTCCATAATTGCCTACCTCCTATAATGTATTATACATCATTACGCTGCGTCACAAACAAGACCTTTTTCAAAAAATTTGCGGCAGAGATTTCTCCCTGCCGCCTATGAGCAGAGCGGTGTAAAATGACTTCAAAGACCATTGTTTTCATCCTAAATATATCTACTTTCTGTACCCGTTTCCCGTCCGCCTCTTCCGGCGCATGGACTATGATTTTCTTGATAAATGGTAAATTCAGAAAAACGATTGACTTTTTGAACGCTGTTCAATATAATATCCTTGAACAGTGTTCAAGGAGGATTTGCTATGGACAAAAATGTTAATGTAAAAAATCGCATTGTTGAAGTCACAACGGAATTGATTGAACAATATAATGGCAACATTAAAGACATTACCGCCCGTATGATTGCCACAAAAGCAAATGTTGGATTAGGTTTAATCAACTATCATTTTGGAAGTAAAGAAAAACTGATAACGGAATGTGTGCAGCGCATTATCAGAAAAGTAGTTAATGAATTTCATATGACAAAGCAATATGAAACAGATAAAGAGCGCTTAACGGCTTGCGCTACTTATGTTTTTAATTTTTTGTTTGAACATTCTGCAATTTCACGTGTTTCTATTTTAGGGGATTTCCAAAATTATACTGGAAATTGCAATTCTGTACTCACTCAACAGGGGTTTTCGCTGTCATTTATGAATGGTATATCAAATGAAGATAAATCTATGTTTGTATTTACTCTTACTGCTGCAATGCAGGTGGCATTTTTAGGAAGTGGAACAATAAAGCAATTATTTGGATATGATTTTACAAAAACCGAGGACAGAGCTGCATATATCTGTAAATTGGTTGATTTTCTTTTTGAAGGGGTGGTGCAGATTGATGAATAAGAAAATAGGTGTGTATAGCTCTATTGCAAATTTAATTGCAGTAATCTGCTTTGCCCTATCTATGTTATTTGGTTTTGATAATGGCAGTTATTTTTCTTCTATGTTCATTGCATTTAGCTTTGTGCTAATGATGTGTGGATATGCTTATTTTGCTGAAAAAGAAACAAAATTAGCGGGCTATGTTTCAATAGCTTTTTCCGCAATATATACAGCTATCATATTATTAGTATATTTTGCACAGCTAACGACTGTTCGACTAAGTGAATTGACACAGCAAGCTGCCATACTTCTTGATTTTCAGCAGTGCGGATTGCTATTCAACTATGACCTGTTAGGCTATGCTGTCATGTCATTAGCTACATTTTTTGCAGGATTGACAGTGACATCAAGGACGAAAGCAGACCAATGGTTAAAATATCTGCTTATGATACATGGGACGTTTTTTATATCTTGTCTGATTGCTCCGATGCTCGGATTGTTCAAAGCGAATAGCCCAACATGGGTAGGTGTAGCGGTATTAGAATTTTGGTGTTTATATTTTTGCCCTATCAGTATTTTATCCTTTTTGCATTTTTCTAATTGCAAGGAATGAGGTCTGGTCTATAATGAAAAAAACAGAATGGGTACGCTGTCCTGTCTGCGGGAACAAGACAAGGTTACAACTACGGGCAGATACAGAACTGAAACACTTTCCTCTCTACTGTCCGAAATGTAGACAGGAAAGTTTGATTAACACAAAGGATTTACAGATAACAGTTATCAAAGAGCCAGACGCATAGACGCATAGACGCAGAGCCGACAGACTTGTGAGAAAGTCACAGTTTGTCGGCTCTCTTTATGTTCAAGGAAGCAGTTTCTATAAAGTCAACAGATTGTATATTACAGCTAATAAAGGGAATTGTGATGAAATGCAAAGTATGTCAGCAACAAAATGAGATATTTTGAACCGTCTGCTATGGATAGTTACTTTGAAAAACAAGACAAACTGACTATATTTTTTGTGTTGGGAAAGGAAGTTATCGTTGATGATGAACAGTTAGTAATGGCATTATCAGGTTGCCGGAAATTTGGAGGTGTTTCTATGATAAGGTTTTTCGCAATTGCTATCTAAAACAACTTCGGCAGGTATTTGCAAGCCGCCCGGTATTCATTTCCGCCACAATCCCTGACCGAACTCCAAGGCATCAAACTGACGACATCATAAAAAGAAAGCCGGGACCACCGCACTTCGTGCAACAGTCCCAGCCAAAGCCTAACAGCATAGCCGTTCTTATTCCTCGCCGTTTCTTACCGCTTCCTCCATGACCTTTTGTATTTCTTCATTATAGGAGAGCACCGGCTTTACGTCCTTCCCCTTAAGCTTACGGTCAACATAGTTCCGGACAATCTTTACTACCACCGGCGACAGGGTAATCACGCCAATCAGGTTCGGAATCATCATCAACCCGTTGAAGGTATCGGAAATGTCCCATGCAATCGAGGAGGTCATCAGCGCGCCGCTTACGACAAGCAGCACAAAAATCACCCTGTAAATCTTTACTCCTACCATACCAAACAGATACTCTACTGCCTTACTGCCATAATGCGACCAGCCAAGCACCGTAGTAAATGCGAATAAAAGCATTGCTATCGCAATAAACCACTCGCCCGGTTTACCGAAAACATTCCCGAATGCCTGCGCTACCAGCGTTGCATCGTTTGTGCCTGCTGCTGCAAGACCAGTCTCTAAGTCGATGGCGCCGGAGGAAAGTACCACAATCGCAGTCATCGTGCAGACCAGCATCGTATCCGCAAACACTTCAAAAATTCCCCACATGCCCTGCTTGACCGGCTCTTTTACGTTAGAATTGGAATGCACCATAACCGAAGAACCAAGACCTGCCTCGTTAGAAAACGCGCCGCGCTTGCAGCCCTGCGTAATTACCATCTTTAATGTAATGCCGACCGCCGCGCCGCCGACTGCCTTTATGCCGAACGCAAACCGGAAAATGGATGCAAAGATAGCTCCGATATGACCAATATGTGTAAAAAATACTACCAGGCAGCCAATAATATAAGCAACAGCCATAAAAGGAACTACCCTCTCGGCTACCGCCGCAATACGCTGCAGTCCGCCAATGATAATCAGCGCCGCTACCGCCATAAGTACAAGACCGATAATCAGCGCAATCAGCGAGGCGTCACCAAACACATTGGGAGCGTTTACACCGGAAAAAAACGCCGATTCCACATTAATCACAATCTTGTTAATCTGTCCGAGATTGCCGATACCAAACGAGGCGAGAATCGCAAAAATCGCAAACAGCACGGCAAGCACTCTGCCAAGCGTCTTACAGCCTTTCTTTTTCCCAAGACCGTCTCTTAAGTAATACATCGGACCGCCGGACCACTCCCCCTGCTTGTTCTTGCGACGATAATAAATACCGAGCACATTCTCGGAAAAGTTCGTCATCATTCCCAGAAACGCCATAATCCACATCCAGAACACTGCACCCGGACCGCCGATTACAATTGCTGCCGCCACACCTGCGATATTACCGGTACCAATAGTCGCTGCAAGTGCCGTACAGAGCGCCTGGAACTGGGAAACTGAGCCCTTATCCTTTTTGTTGTGTGTATCCTTTTTAAATACGCTTGCAATTGTCTTTGTCCACCAATGCTTCAGATGACTAATCTGAAACACACGGGTCACTACCGTCATAAGCAGACCGGCACCAAATAAAAGAATCAGTCCGACCTGTACCCAGACGAAATCATTTACCTTGCCATTGACTTCGGCAAGAAGCTCCAGAAATCCCTTCATAAAAAAATCCTCCTGTCCTTTTGGCTAAAAGAGCCCATAAAAATAATATCGGACAGGAGCGTGTTTGTCAAGTCTTTCACTATCTTGACTTGAGTTTTTGCATTTTTTAAGCCGCCTTAGAAGTCACGGCGGCTGTATGGCAATCCGATTTTGTATTTGTCCGAAGGACCGCGGCTTTTACCGCCGCCGGGACACAACGGCACATACAAAATGCGAAAACTCAGGTTTCATTATTTCCCCTTCGGCTTTTTATACGTCGGTACAATCTTACAAACCATATCCCGCACTTCCACATCGTCAGGCTCTTTATACACCGCATTCTTCAGAACCTCCAGGCTTTCAAAAAATGCCTCGTCCTCCATCTCAATCGGCTTTGCCACGGAAATACGGTCGTTCTCAGTTTTTTCCAGCCCCTCCTCCGCCATCAGACGTTCCTCATAGAGCTTTTCTCCCGGACGAAGACCGGTATATTCAATCATAATGTCTTCATTTGGCGTATAGCCGGAAAGACGAATCAGATTCTTTGCAAGGTCGACAATTTTCACCGGCTCTCCCATATCAAGAACAAAAATTTCCCCGCCCTTTGCGTTCGCTCCTGCCTCTAACACCAAGGAAACCGCCTCCGGTATCGTCATAAAGTAACGGATAATATCCGGGTGCGTGACCGTGACCGGCCCGCCCTCTTTAATCTGCTGCTTAAACAACGGAATCACGCTGCCGTTACTGCCAAGTACATTGCCAAAACGCACTGCTACAAACTCCGTTTCGGAACGACGGTTGTATGCCTGTATAATCATTTCACAAATCCGCTTGCTTGCACCCATGATATTCGTCGGATTGACTGCCTTATCCGTGGAAATCATCACAAACCGCTCTACGCCGTACCGGTCTGCCGCCTGTACGGTCTTTAATGTGCCGAAAACATTGTTTTTGATTGCCTCGTTCGGGCTGTCCTCCATTAACGGCACATGCTTGTGCGCAGCTGCATGAAATACAATATTCGGAAGGTACTGTTCAAAAATGGCGTTCATCCGGTTTGTATTCCGGACAGAGGCAATCAGCACCGCCAGATTCAGCTTCGGATACTTTCTTTTTAACTCCTGCTGTATCTCATAGGCATTGTTTTCGTAAATATCTACAATAACAAGCTGTTTCGGCTTTGCCGCCGCAATCTGCCTGCAAAGCTCGCTGCCAATGGAACCGCCGCCGCCCGTTACCAGAATAACCTGGTCTCCGAGATACTTGGTAATTGCAGACAGGTCAACTGTGACCGGCTCTCTTCCAAGCAAATCTTCAATCTCCACATGACGGAGGTTACTGACACGGACCTCCTTGTTCACAAGCTGATACACGCCCGGAAGCGTTTTCAACTCACAGCCGGTCTCATTACAAATCTTTGCAATCTCCATAATCTTCTTTCTTGATACGGAGGGCATTGCAATAATAATTTCATCAATCTGGTAATGCTCCGCTGCGGAAAGAATGCTCTCTCTTCCACCGATAATACGGCAGCCCTGTATCATCTTTCCTTTCAGGTCAGCATCGTCATCAATGACGCATTCTACATGCTTGTGGAGATGGTCGCTCGTTTTCAGCTCACGAATCAGCACATCTGCCGCCGCTCCGGCTCCCACTACCATGACACGGGAAATCTCTGTCCCGCGCCGCTTGTCCACAAGCTTTTTTCTCATGCGCCTTACAAAGCGGTAAGCAAAACGCGTCACTACTGTGATACACGTCAGAACCCCTGCGTATAAAAACCAATAGCTGCGCGGCATCTTAAGCTCCAGAAGGCTCATTCCGAGCAGCTGGAGCAGGGTAACGGTCAGCACCGCCATTACAATCTGCTGCAGCTCATACATGCCCGCATAGCGCCAGACACTGTGGTAGAGCCGGAAAAACCAGAACACCACAAGCACCGTGAGAATATTCGGCAGCAAAGTCTGCCATATATTTTCCAGATAAGGTCCTTGAATTTTCTCAAATGAAAACTCAATCCGCAACATCAGCGCCAGCACAGAAGAAACAGCTACCGCCGCTGCATCCAGAATCACCAGCAGAAACTGACGCAGAATTAATTCTTTGTCATGAACCCGTTTTCCTATCATAATAACTTCCCTCTTTTGCTTTCTAATCAATTTCCGGTTCTTCTATTATTTCCCGACATCTTCTGAATAACCCGCACTATTATAACATCTCACTGTTAAAAATACAAGTATCGTGTAGCTTGAGTTTCCGCAGTCTTTATCTTCTGCAGTTCAGCCTTGTGTCTCCTGTGTGCAGCCGTTGCAGCCTCCACAGCCGCCGCAGCTCCGTGTAATTTCATTTCCGGACTCGTCAAAGGCATATACTGTCATATTCCCGCCATCCTCCAGATAGTCGTGCGCCGTATTTAAAAGACATACCGCCTGTGCGGCAATTCCCTCTCCTGTTCCGGTAAAACCGAGTCCTTCCTCCGTAGTTGCTTTAATATTAATCTGATTTTTCGCTATTCCAAGCGTCTCCGCTATATTTTCGCGCATTTCCGGAATATAGGGAGCGAGCTTCGGGCTTTGTGCAATGATGGTAGCATCGATATTGCCTACAAGATAATGCTCTTCTGCCAGTAAATCTGCCGTCTTTTTCAAAAGCACCACGCTGGATATTCCGCCGTACTCCGGGGCATTGTCCGGAAAATGAGTCCCGATGTCGCCTAACGCTGCCGCTCCGAGCAGGGCATCCATAATTGCATGTAACAGGACATCCGCATCCGAGTGTCCAAGCAGTCCTTTTTCATAAGGGATTGCAACCCCCCCGAGTACCAACGCGCGGTTTTCCACCAAGCGATGCACATCATAGCCTGTTCCGATTCTCATTATAAACCTCCTTACAGTATGCCTCAAATGCCGATGGCATCGGGTATTTTTCTTTTATTTCCTCCGGGCTTGCAAAAATCCAGCCATCTTCCTCTGCTGCCGGCTCCTTCTCCCCGGTCAGTCTGCACATCATTGCAATCAGGCGCTCCGGAACACCTCCGTCGGACTGTTCCGCTTCCATCCAAAGCCCTTCCATGTGCCACTCGACATGGGAAAAGATATGCTTTGCCTTCTTCCGCTTTGTTACAGCCAGCGTGCCTTCCGGCACTTTTCCTTCCGATATTCCTTCCAGTTCCAATACATTCGGGAACTCCCACATTCCCGCAAGCAGGCCTTCCGGTTTCCTGCGGTGCAGTAAAAATCTTCCGTCGCAGGAAAGCAGATAAACAATACGCTTTTCAATGCGGCGTTCCTTTTTTGCCGCCTTTACTGGTAGCTGCATTTCCCGTCCAGCCTGAAATGCCCTGCACAGATGTACGACCGGACACTGCCCGCACAATGGCTTTCCATTTGGCAGGCAGACAACTGCCCCCAGTTCCATCAAAGACTGGTTATAGTCTCCCACGCGTTCTGGAAGGATTGTGGTTAAATCTTCTTTTAACTTCTTTTTTGTCTGTTCCTTTGCAATATCCTCCTCACTGCAGGCAATGCGGCTCATAACCCGCAGAACATTTCCATCCACCGCCGGGTAGGGAAGCCCGAATGCAATTGAAGATATGGCTCCTGCTGTGTAGTCTCCGATTCCAGGCAGCGCCCGAAGTTTTTCATAATCTGCCGGCATTTCTCCGCCATGCTGTTCCACGATTACATGGGCCGCCTTCTGCATATTGCGGACACGGTTGTAATAGCCCAGACCTTCCCACAGCTTCAAAAGCTCCTCGTCCTCTGCCGCAGCCAGCGCGGCAATATCCGGCAGACGCGTCAAAAAGCGGTCATAATATCCTTTGACCGCCTCGACTCTCGTCTGCTGCAGCATGATTTCCGACACCCAGACATGATAAGGCGTCGGCTCCTCACGCCACGGCAATATTCTCCTGTTATAATCATACCACTGCAGAAGATATGGTACTGTTTCGGCATAAAGTGCACGAAGTTCCTGTTGTTCCAAAATCGACGCTCCTATTCTTTTGCCCCATAATCCACAAAGCTGATATTCATATCGACATTGCCTTTTACTCCGTCCACTTTGCCGGAGGCAGTGTACTGCCACATTGTAAAATGATACGGATAGTATATGGAATCACCGTAATACGCATACCATAAATCGTATGACGATAATTCGCTCAGGTCAAGCCGCAGAATCGACCAGCGTGTGTTGGCATACAGCACCGGCGTATAGCCTGCTGCTGCAATTTCTTCCATAAACGCCTTTGCACAGGCCGTTCTGACCTCTCTGGAAAGAGAATTGGCGCGGGCTGCCTTATAGCTTGTAATTTCCTCAGTATCAAACGCAACCGGCCAGGTAATATTATAGCCCTTTAAACTTTCTATTACAAACGCCGCTTCTTCCTTTGCCTCTTCCACATTGACCGCCTGGGTAAAGAAATATACTCCTACCTCAAGTCCCGCTGCAAGCGCTCCTTCGACATTCTGCTTAAAATACGGGTCCAGCTCACAGGTCCCGTTTGTCCCCATGCCACGGAAGCCGAGACGAATCATGGCAAACTCAACGCCGGAGGCCGCTACCTTATTCCAGTCAACCTTTTCCTGATACTTCGAAACATCGATTCCTTTTATTGAAACAGTTTTGCCATCCTTCTGATAGGTAAACTCCCCTTGCTCATCCTTTACAAAGCCCTCCGGTTCATATAGGTTTCTCTTCCGCTCCTCCTTGACCGGCACCAGCAGATTTTCACCCAGATTTCCGACAAGTGCGATACGCTCCCTTTGCGCTTCCTCTAATGTGACGCCATGAATTACGGAATCCCCGCCTACATCGGCATAGTCCTCCTCCGCATAGGCGTAAAAGTCCAGCCGGCTTAATTCATACGCATGGCCGGAAAATACAAGCTTTCCGACTACCTTGCCAAGATACGCACCAGCCGACATAACGTAGGCGTCAAACCGCAGCCCCGCTTCCTGCAGGGTATATTCCGGCTTTTCCACACGGATAGCATAATCTCCAATATTAAGGTCCTTTCCGCCCTTCGGCACGGAGAACAGATACGACCTTCCGTTAATCACCGTATCAATGTGCAGTTCATTTTCATATTCTGCATAAGCGCCTACATCTGCCAGAAGTGCCAGCTCTTTTTCGTAAGAAATAATCTTATACTCCTGCAGGGTCTTTGCATCCACAATGCGGAGCCTGTCTGCATCTTCTGCAAAGAACACGTACTGCTCTGTTCCCTGCTCGTTATAAATACCCTTCACCGGACAGAGCAATTCCGGCTTATCAAAGCTGTAATCCCAGAAATACACCGCTCTTTCCCCGGCGTTTTCAAGATAGACATACTTGCTGCCGTCTTCCTGCACTTCGTTCGGATAATAGACCTTCAGTCCCTCCCTCTCTATGCAGATGTACTCTTTTTTGCCTACCTCAGTCACAAAAGCGCGGCAGCCTTCCGGCAGCACACAGGAAGAGACATACTGCTCCGGCTCTTCCACATAACGCTTGACTTTCTCCGGCTCCTCTGTCTGGTCCCCAAAGACCGGAGCATCCTCTTCCTTTTTCCCGACGCCCAGTACCGACGCCATTCCTGGCAGTCTGCGCGTAAGAAAAGCATCCATGGAGCCCTTTACCTTGGAGACGCCTTTTCCTACCGGCTCTGCAAACAGGTACAGCACTACCATAAGAAGCAGCGCCCCTGCCAGATGGCCTGCAAGGACGCAGACTACCCGGCGTCCTTTCCCTCCGGTACGCTTTTTTTCCTTTTTTCCGGCCGGTACGGAAGCCGTCTGTATCTTTCCTGCTCCGGCCGCCGCACGCTCGGCTTCCTCTGCCTGAAGTCTTGAAATTTTCTGCAAATCGCTCTCCGACAGCCCGGTCTCCGCACAATAATCAAAATAAACCGCAAAACGGTCGTTATAGTGCTTATAATACGGCGTAAACAAAAACTCACCGTCTGCATCCGTGCCAAACAGGAAAAATGCCGTTTCGCCTTCCAGCTTTACAAAATTTTTCCTGCAATTAGCAAACCATTCGTGTACACTGACATTCCTGACCCGAATCTGCTCCCGCACCGTCACGTTCTTTGCAGGCACTATGATATTGACGCCTGTACGCTCTGTTGTCATTTCCTCCTGGCCAAGACCTGCCGCCAGCACAAACGGTCCATAGGTTACCGCCGCACTGCACGGTGCATCCGGCAAGGCGTGCAGCGTAATTTCCGGAAAAAACCGCAGCAAAATCTGACTGCCCGTTTCCCACTCACGCTCCAACAAAAGATATCCCTGCTTCACCGTGTAATCCACCGGCTCCCCGTTTATCTTCAGCTCAAAGCGCTGGTTCGTCCATTCCGGAATCCGGAAGCAGAGCGTAAAACGCTTCGGCTCTTCCAAAGCAAGCGAAAACCTGATTGTATCAAAGTGATTCAAGTCGGTTTTTTGTGTTAAATCAAGTTTTAATTTCTTGTCATGTAAAACAGAAGACAAATACAGATTGACATACAGCCTGTCTTCCCCTGCATGGTACAGCGAACTGCCCAGCTTAGTAAAACTCTCCATCCCGGTACCAGTACAGCACCAAAAGCTTTCCAACGGCGTACTATAGGTCTTGAAATATCCAGCCGCCATCGGCTGGAAATAAGTCGTCATGCCGGTCTCCGGATTCTGCGAACCAAGAATGGCATTCAGAAATGTCCGCTCATAAAAATCTATGTATTTTTTCTCGCCGGTTACAGAATACAAGCCTTCTGCCAGCTTCAGCATATTATACGAATTACATGTTTCACAGTTGCACCGCGTCCGCTTCCGTCCTAACGTCCCCGGCGCGCCAAAGTGCTCCCCCTCGCTGTTCCCGCCGGTAATATAGGTATGGTTCTCCACTACAATATCAAAAAATGAAGCTGCTGCCTGGAAATAAAATTCCTCTGTCTCTCCCAATGCAAAATAGCGGTTCAACGCACCTAAAAACTTGGGAATCGTCGTGTTCGCATGTCTGCCGGAAAGAACATCCTTCCCCTCGCCGACCTGCCGGAACAACTCCGTCTCATCAAACTTCGCCGCCGCCTCCAGAAACTCCTTTTTGCCAGTCTCTTTGTAAAGCTCGTACAAGCAGTCGTTCATACCGCCATATTCTACCGCAAGCACACGCTCCCTGACCTCGTCCGTCCACGTGTCGGTGCGGCGGCATACCCACATACCAAGCTTTACTGCAACCTCCAGCGCCTGCGGCAGCCTTCCCAGCTGATAGGCGGAAAGGAGTCCTGCCAGCACCTTGTGCATCGTATACCACGGCACCCAAGCCGGTTCCCCACGTTCCACACGGTCAAACAGTTCTTCCTCCGAGGCAGACAAATATCCGCTTTCACTCTGGCATTCCGCCAGCTGCTGTACAATATACTCTAACCTGTCTCCTATATCCCTTGCACCGGCTGACGCCTTTAGCTGGGCCAGCGCCGTCATATAATGTCCTAAGGTATGGCCTGCAATCTCTGCGTCCTCCCAGCCGCCGGAGTAGCGCTCTGCCTTTTTCTCAAGCCCTGCCGTCTCACGGAAACCGGCAAGCAGCCGGTCAGGGTCAAGGCTCCGCAGATACTCCTGCTCTTTGCAAAACGCATTTTCTAACACTGGCTCCGTAATCTCCACCGCATTTAATGCAAAGCTATGAATCAGCATGAACAGCCCCCTTTCTTTTGTTATTCTCTTTCTTCTCTTCTTTGTTATCAGTTTGTTCTATAAAGTCGCCTTTTGGGGTTTCTGCGTTCTATATGCCTCTTATGCCACAAAGCCTGTGAAACCTTCAAGGCAGCTAAAAAATGCAAAAACTCAAGAAATTACTTTCTATTACATAGATAGGTTCAGTATAACAGTTACCTGTGGCAAAGTCATGTCAACCGGAAACTTATTCTTTCGTTTCCTCATTTTGCGTATCTTTCCTGGAAATGAAAAAGGGAGCTATCGCACTTCGTACGACAGCCCCTTATCTAAAAGGTCTGCAACAGGTGCAGGCCTTTCGGCTTTTGAGATGTTAAGTCATCATTTAACTTGTATCCATTAAGCGGGTCGCCCTGCATTCCAAGTCTTTTTAAGACTTATCCATTAAGCAATTTGCCCTGCGTTCCAAATCTTTTCAAGACTTATACGGTTGCTACCGCATCAAAGCTCTCCTTTAATGCCGGGTAGAGCTTCTTAAATACCTGATACCTTGCTTCGTACTTTGCAACCAGCTCTGCCTCCGGCTCCGTGGTATCTACTACCGTGATAAACTTATCCGCTGCCTCCTCTACCGAAGCATACTCGCCGCAGCCGACTGCCGCAAGGATGGCTGCGCCATAGCCCGGACCCTCTTCGCTGTTGATGATATCTACCTTGACATTCATAATGTTGGCAAGCATCTTTCTCCAAAGCGGGCTCTTTGCGCCGCCGCCCGTCGCGCGGATACGGCCAATCTTCACGCCGAGGCTCCTTGCGATTTCAAGCGAATCACGGAGCGCATAAGTAACGCCCTCCAATACCGCCTGGGTCATGTCCGCTCTTGTGGAGTCCATCGTCAGGCCGATAAAGCACCCTCTTGCATTCGGATTATTGTGCGGGGTTCTTTCGCCCATCAGATACGGCAGATAATAAACATGGTTCTCACCAAGGGCAGTAATTGCCTTCTGCTCACCTGCATAGTCCTTCGTACCAATAATTTCATCCATCCACCACTTGTTGGAGGATGCGGCGGAAAGCATACAGCCCATTAAATGATACTTGCCATTTGCATGTGCAAACATATGTAATGCGTTCTGGTCGTCTACCGCAAACTTATCGCAGGCAACAAATACCGTACCGGAAGTACCAAGGGAAACGATACACATACCGTCCTTTGTCGTACCGGTTCCGATTGCACCGGCAGCATTATCTCCGGCACCTGCAATAATCTTTACGTTCTCGGAAAGACCGAGACGCTCTGCCATTGCCTTCGTAAGATTCCCGACCACCTCGTAGCTGTCAAAAATCTTCGCAAGCTGCTCCTCCTTGATGCCACAGATTTCTAACATCTCCTTTGACCAGCACTTATGCTCTACATCCATTAACAGCATGCCTGCCGCATCAGAAGCATCCGTACAGTGTACGCCGGAAAGCAGATATGCCAGATAGTCCTTTGGCAGCATAATCTTTTTAATCTTTGCAAAATTGTCCGGCTCGTTCTTCTTTACCCAGAGAATCTTCGGAGCCGTAAACCCGGTCAATGCCATATTGGCAGTATAGGAAGAAATCTTCTCACGACCGATGGTCTTGTTCAAATAGTCGCATTCCTCCTGCGTTCTTCCGTCATTCCAGAGAATCGCCGGGCGGATTACCTTGTCATTTTCATCTAACATTACAAGTCCGTGCATCTGTCCGCCGAAGCTGATGCCTGCCAGGCTGCTCCTGTCCAGACCGTCGAGTACCTCGGAAAGACCGCTCTCAAAGCCCGCGAACCAGTCCTCTGGATTCTGCTCGGACCAGCCTGGCTTCGGAAACGATAACCCATACTCACGGCTTGCCGTCTTTACAATTGCACCGTTACTCTCCATCAGCACAAGCTTCACGGAGGAAGTCCCCAGATCTACACCTAAATAATACATCTTATCTCCTTTCCTGCCCTTGCATCCTGCACGTTCCCGGCGCCACTTTTCCCGGAAACAAAACGCAAAGCACCTTAGTTTTATGATATCAATGAAGTGCGGCACTGTCAATCCTTTTTTCCCTGGGCTTCCGTATTTTTTAAGGGGCTGTCGCACGCAGCGCAGCCCCGGCTTACAAGCTAAGAGCATCTTTTCCTGGAAAGGGAATACGGTTGTCTTATTTCTGCATGCGCAAGCTCAATTTTTCTCCTCCCCGATAACGGCGTCATACAAATCCAGGCCATAGCTTGTAAATTCCGGCTCCCGTTTTATCATACGGAACGTCCGGACACCGTCCTCCTGCCGTTCTGCGGACAAAAAGAGCGCATGTGCAAGCCCTTTTTCATAGCAGCGTTTCGCAAATGCCATCAGGTGGGTTACCATCATCACCCGGACGCCCCGCTCGTAGAGCGCTCTTGTAATATCTTCTGCAATCACCGAGCCTTCTTTTTCCGTTGTCGTGGCAAACGATTCGTTCAGAAACAGGATGGAATCTTTCGTCAGATTGTCCACGATACGTTCCATCCGACCGAGCTCTTCGTCCAGACGGCCGCTGTTCATAGCGCTGTCCTCCCGCCTTGTAAAATGGGTAAAAATGTTCTGGTACAGGCCGCTTGCAAAGCTTTTCGCCGGTACATACATCCCGCACTGGAGCATTACCTGCGCAATACCGATGCTGCGCAGATAGGTCGACTTTCCGCCCTGGTTCGCACCAGTCACGATAACCAGATGCTTCCCCTCTGCCGAAAGCGTATTGTCCACAGGGCACCGCAGGTTATAAATGGCAAGGCTCAGCTCTGTCAGACCTTCAAAGGAAAAATTCTCCCGCTCCGTGATTTCCGGAAAACAGAAGTCCACGCCAATCCGGTGTACCCTCCGGTAAAGATTGGCGGCTCCCATCAGAAACGCCGTCTGCAGATAAAGCTGTTTGAAAAAAATCTCTTTTTCCTCCAGAAACGGCTCAAAGAAGCGCATCATTGCCCCCAGCACCACGTTTTTAATTGCGCCGATATCCTGCAAAAGATTCTGGTTCTCCCCTTCGATTGTCTTTGTCTCATCCACAAACAGGCTGCGGCAGAAGCCGCCGATTTTCCCTGCCGCGTTCCGGAAAAATCCGGTCTTTACTACCTCCGGCTCCCGGATATCACACAGGACAAGTCCAGTCATAGAAAGTCCCGGTCCGAGCGCCGCCGCCACCTCCACGACCCCGTCCGCCGTAGAAGAACGGATATCCTTTACTACCTTATGCAGACATTCCTGGTATTCCGGATTGTACTCTGCCAGAAACTCCTGTGCAAAGGCTGCCGCCTCTTTGGTCACAAACCTTTCCTGCCAGTTCCGGAATACCGTCTCCAGCCGGTCCAGATAATGCACGATGCGCTCCAGATATGCGATATTAGCAACCTGACGCCTGCCCTGGTCCGTGCCGCTGCCATAGCCGCGCTTTTTCTTGTCCGCTGCAAAACGCGCTACCTCTTCCCCGGCTTCCTTTGCCGTCCGGTACAGTTCTTCCATCCAGTCATAATTTGTCACAGCTTCCTTTACCATCTGCTGACGGTAATGTACCTCTTCCCTGGAAAGCAACGGCACAAGCATCACGCGTTTTGTCATCTCCACCACATAATTGTCCCGCTCCTTTGCAACCTTTACTGCCTTTCCCTCTTCCTCCTCCTCACAAAAGCCGCCTGCCGTTTTAAATAAAATGTCCAGATTCAAATCCCGGCAGATTTCTTCCTTGTCGAAATAGCTTTTTTCCGTCCCCCATTCCCGGTCTTTATAAAGCAGCGTTACTTTCATAAATACCTCCCTCCTCTAAACGCGCGCAGAGCGCTTCATAGCCCAGACGGTGCTTTTCCACAATGTCAGCCGCATAGCCTGTTCCTTCCGCGGCCCGCCTCACAATCCGGAACGTCCGCTTCCTGTGGTCATGCTCATCCGCAAGCGCCGTAAGGCTTACCGTGCCCGGACAGGCGTCCACAAGCTCCGCAATATGCGTTACATACACGCCGAGGCACCCCAGTCCTGAGAAATGCTCCAGCACCCGTTTTCCCATAATAAAAGCGTCATACGTTGCCGCCGTCGTAAAAAGCTCGTTCAAAATTACGAACCGGTTCCCGTACTCCTCCTGCATCATTGGCTGCAACCGTACCAGCTCCTCCTTAAGCTTTCCCCTGCCGCTCTCCATGCTTTCCTCTACGGAAAAATGGGTCAGGATTCCTTCAAAATACGGCAGGGCCGCTGCTTCTGCCGGTACGTCAAGGCCCATCATCGCAAAATAAACAAGCTGCCCGAGGCTCCGCGCAAAGGTAGTCTTTCCCCCCTGATTCGGTCCGGTCACCAGAAAGAACCGCTCTCCCTCGTTATATCGTACCGAATTGCTCACTACCTCCTTTTCCATCCACCTGTTTTTCCGCGCCAGCGCAAGGTCATAGACCTGCTCCACCGAAAAGCTGCCGCCCTTTTCCACCCGTGGCTCACAAAAGACACAGCCCCGCCGTTCCATTTCCCCCTGAAATTCCGAAAACACCAGATAAAACTGCAGCTCCTCCTCGATACGGTACACCTCCGGCTCGATGATTTCCCCGAAGCGGCTGCTAAACGCAGCCAGCGCGTCAAAAAAATCCGGCCTCGACTTCTGGTACATCTGAACGATTTCACATTCCAGATAGCTCAGCATTTCTTCTGACGCAAACGGACTGGGAAGCAGGTATTCCGGTGGAACCGCGCCATCCTCCTTACTCCGGAACCTATCTGGAAACAGCTTCCGGATAGCGTCAAAATAATACTGTTCCACCGGCTCTGTTATCACCTTTAAATTCCCTCCGGCAATGCTGAGCCGGAAGCAAAGGCCGGAAAGCATCCCGCAAATCCGCCCGATTTCTTCCATGCACTCCTTCCAAAGTGGTCTTTCGCAAAGCTCCCGCACATACGCCAGAAGTCCCGAAAGCCCCTCGGACTCCGCCACCGCCTTTGTAAGCTCGTCCTTTAAGAAAAATACGCCGGTCATGTACTCGCTTATTCTGTTAAACAGGTACATCCTCCACTGCTGTCCGTTTTCCGCTCTTCGGTAAAGCTTCTCATATCTTCTTGACTCGCGCATTTTATGCGAAAACAGTCCGATACTCTCCTCTAACCTCTTCTGCCGGATTTCCCGGTAAACGCCGCGCCGGTAGCAGACCGTTTCATAATCCTCCGGATACCGGAAATACAGCCCACGGATATCATACTCCTTTCCCTTCTCCTGCAGCTCCCGCAAAACCTGATTCAGATTTAAGTCAGGAAAAAACTCCGGCATTTCTCTCTCTGTCTGCTCTTTTTTGTAAACCCGTTCCAATACCCCCGAATACATAAACACCTCCGCATTTTCTGTTTTATTCCCCGTCCTGTCCTTACCGCCTGATTCCTGATCTTCCTTCTCCTATTCCTTTTCCCAGAAGCGCTCCAACGCCCGCGGCATCGAAGACAACGTCACCGTCTCATACGGATACCATTCCCGTGGGAACAAGGAAACGTACTGTCCGCCTGCGAACCGGTCGTCCAAAAGCAGCACGGCTCCCTTATCCTCCATCGTCCGGATCACGCGTCCTGCCGCCTGCTGCACCTTATTCATTCCCGGATACAGATAGGCGCGCGCAAAGCCGCTTCCCGCTTCTCCCGTCTTTTCATCGTAATATCTGCGGAACAGCTCCCGTTCATTGCAGACAAGCGGAAGCCCCGTTCCGACAATCACCGTGCCAATCAGCCGCTCGCCTTTTAAGTCGATGCCTTCCCCGAATACGCCTCCCAGCACGCACAGACCGATACGGGTCTTTGCCGCGTCTGCCGGAAAGGCTGCCAGAAACTCCTCCCGCTCTGCCTCCGTCATATTCGGCTTCTGCGGACAGAGGACAGGCGCGCCTGCGGCAGCACATCCTTGCATAGCCCCTTCTGCCGCAATCCCTCCCGGCACAGCTTCTTCTGCTGTTTCCTCCCCGCCGAGCCTTTTTTTCAGAACCTCCGCCACGTCCTGCAGCATCCGGTAGGAGGAAAAGAACACAAAATAGTTCCCCTGCCTCGCCGCCGTAAAACTCAGGATATACTCCGCCGCCTTTTCATACATTTTCTCACCACGGTTCGCATAACGGAAATTGACGTCGCAGCCGATGAAAAGGCACCGGCGTTCCTTCAAAAACGGGGACGGTACATAAATTGCATAGTCCTCCTCCCCGCCGCCAAGCTCCTCCATATAGTAGCGGACCGGAAGCAGCGTAGCGGAAAAGAACACGGCGCACCTTCCCTTTTTCAGCTGCTCCGCCAGCGCACGCGCCGGCTGCATGCACTGTACCCTGACGTAAAAGGAGCCGTCCTCTCCATAGGACATATAATACCGGTAATCGTCTCCCGAAAAGTCGTACATAGCAAGAAAATGCCGTGCCGCAAAGTAAAGATTCAACACTGTCTCGCGCTCCCCTCCCGGGCGCTTTTCCTCCTTTAGATACTCCTCGCACTCCGACATAAAACGCATCAGCAAAAGTGCCAACGCCCCAAACTCCTTCTGCTCTGTAAAGGATTCACATTCCCTCTTTAAACGCAGAAGCTCCTTATTACAGGCATCAATCTGCTTTGTCAGCTTCGGGAACTGCTTTCCTATCAGCCGCTTTCCCTTTAGGAAATCCTCCTTCCAGAGCGTCGCGCTATACATCTCCCTTGCGCGTTCCGGTAGGTTGTGTGCCTCGTCAATCAAAAACACATAGTTATTTTTCTGTTCGCCTGCAAAGAAGCGTTTCAATGCCACATTCGGGTCAAATACATAGTTATAGTCGCAGATGACCGCATCTGCCCAAAGTGTTACATCAAGACATAGCTCAAACGGACAGACCTGGTACTGCACGGCATAGCGCTCTATCAGTTCACGTGTCACATTTTCCTCATTTGTCAGAATCTCAAATATCGCATCGTTAACACGGTCAAAATGCCCCTTTGCCCGCGGACAGGAAAACGGATTGCACTCCGGCTTTTCTAACACACAGATTTTCTCCTTTGCAGTAAGCGTTACGGTCTTAAAGCGCAGTCCGTGCCCCGCAAGCAGGGAAAAGGTCTCCTCCGCCACGGTCCGCACGATTGTTTTTGCGGTCAGGTAAAACAGCTTTTCGGCCGTCCCCTCTCCGACTGCCTTCACAGCAGGAAACACGGTTGAAATCGTTTTCCCGACGCCGGTCGGCGCCATAGCGAACAGCTTCTTTTCCCGCAGAATCGAACGGTACACACCGGCAGTAAAATCCTTCTGCCCCTCCCGGTAAGGGAACGGAAACGTAAGCGCCTTTGCCGAGGCATTCCGGCGCCGTTTCCATCTGCGCTCCCATGCCGCCCATTTCGCATACTCCTTTACTAACGCATCAAACCACGCCGAAAGCTCCTCTATTGTAAGCTCTTCTTCAAATCTCCTGATCTGCTCGGTCTCAAGATGACAGTAGGTAATCTGTACCCCGACGGTTCCCGCCGTTTTTTCCTTTTCCGCAAGCATATAAGCATAACACCTTGCCTGTGCCAGATGCACACGCTCCGGCGCCTCCAGCTGCCCCACCTCCCGGTAGGTACATTTAATTTCATCTATCACAAAACTGCCATCCGCCTGCCGGATAATCCCGTCTGCTCTTCCCTCGATGACAAGCAGGAAGCTCTCCTCCCCGTCTTGCAGTGGAACGGAAACCGAAAGCGGAACCTCCGCCGTATAATCGCTTCCCATCCCCTTTTGTATCTTACGGTGCAGACGGCTCCCCTCCTGCATGACATCCGCATTCATACGCCCGGTTCCGGCATCCAGGTCCCCGGAACGCATAATAAATTCAACAAGCGTCCGCACGGATACCATTACGGTATCCGGTGCCGACGCTTCGCTTTTCTGTACTTCCTTTTCCTGTACCTCTGGCTGTTCTGCCTTCTTCCTGCCCAAACTGTCACCCCCGATACTTCTATCTTACCATATCGGGAGCCGGGTGTCAAAAAATCAATCGTCCGAAACTATTTTTAAACTTCTTCTTCCTGTCACTCTGTAACAAAATCCGAAAAAGCCCTGATAAGCTCCTCCGGGAACTCAACCCGCCTGTATACCGACAGCGAATCGGTTGTATCAATCTTATAGCCGAAGTGGCTGATATCATCAAACACGCGGATAGCTACGTTTTCATTATCAGAAAAATGGCTTTCCCACAATTCAATATCAGCATCAAAAATCTGGTTGTCAAACCTGCTGTTGATAATCAGGGTTCTTATCTCCGCGTCCTTTACGCTCTTTATGGTATCAAGCTGATTGTAGGAAGCCCAGTAATAATCGCTTGCATTGTAATAGTAAGCACCCTGCGCTGTATCGTCAGCCGCAGCTTTGGCAGCCCCGGCATAGGCAAGATAGGAATCCTCGTTTGCAGAATCAATCACCGTATATTGGTCACAAGCAATATCGGCAAGATGGCGGGCAGAGCTGTTAAACAAAATCATCCCGTCAATATCACTATTGCTGGCGGCAAGCTCTGCTGCAATTTGTCCGCCGAGGCTGTGTCCAAGCAGATAAAGTCCGGATATATCTTCCTTTTTCAAAAACTCGATTGCGGCATTGCAATCGCTTCCATACTCCTGTTCCACGCCGGACGTTATCCCGAAATCAGACGCATAGTTAAAGGTTCTTTTATCCACACGGAGTGAATTGATTCCATTTTCCGCAAGCCCAAGCGCAATCTCCTCAAACGGGGTAAGGAGCCCGACCGTTTCATTGTAATCACCGGGACCGGAGCCGGCAATCAACAGTACCGCCGGATGCGGCTGATCGTCATTCCTATAGGTGTAAACTGCATTGAGCTTATGCCCGTCGTTTTCTAAAACAAAATACCGTTCCATCCTGCCGCTGCCACGGTCAATTTCAAATGTATCCTTGAAATAAACATTGCGATTAAAAGAAGATATCTTCAAATTTGAAAATGCAATTGCCAAGTCTGCGGTCAGATGCTCAAACTCCAGTTTTGCCGTATATGTGGTAATACCGTTTGCCGTGCCCGACTTCTTATCCGTCACCTTATTCAATGCTCCGCCGATATCAGAAACACTATCAAACAGATAAACAAAATCCTCCTTTCTCAAAAGAGCAGCCAGTTTGGCATCGGCATATTCATATAACTCTGCAGCCTTGTCCTGCTTCCATTTTGATATGACATATTCAAACAGCTCCTCATTTGTAGCCGGCTTCGTTTCCGCAACCGGAGTCCCTGCCCCTTCTGTCGGATTTTTTCCCGGAACCTCTGTCGGCGCTTTTGTCGGAGTTCCTGTCGGAATTTCCGTCGGAGTCCCTGTCAGGGCTTCTCCGGTAAGCCCCGGCATAACGCTGCCGGAGGGTGCATCAGAAGTATTGCAGGCAGAAACTGCAAGGAGAACTGCCGACATTCCAACAGCAATCATTTTTCTTTTCATTCTATCACCCCGCTTTCATAGCAGCCTATTCCACCTGCCCTGTTTCATCTGTGGCAGCCTCTGCTTCCTTTTCCTTTCCAAGAAAGCCCGGAAGCTCCATGCCGACCTGCTTAAAGACCTCGTTTAACGGCGGTACTGCCTGCATCATCCCGGAGAGGAAACCGGATGTTGCCGTTTTTCCGTCGCCGTTTTTGCCGCCGTCCCAGACCGTTACCTTATCAATCTTAATATTCTTAATTGCCTCTACCTGAATCTGCAGCAGCTGCTCCATCTTATCGGCAAGAATCAGCTTCACGGCATTGTCCGCGTTACCGCCTGCGGCTTCTACGAGCTTGCGCATACCTTCTGCCTGCTTTTCCAGAATTTCCTGCGTACCACGTGCCTCCGCCGACATTCTGGCAAAGGTTGCGTCAGCTTCACCCTGCGCCTTACGTCTTGCTACCTCTGCCTCCGCGTCCGCGGCAATCTGCGCCTGCTCCTTCGCAATCTGCGCCTTTACGATAACGTCTGCCTGCTGGGTTGCCATTTCAAGCTGCGCACGTGTCTGCTCTGCCTCCTGCTGCGCAATATAGGCCTCCTGCTTTGCCTTTGCTGCCTGCACTGCCTCTGCCGCGGTTGCAATACGGAGCGCCTCTGCTTCCTTTTCACGGCGGTTTGCCTCGGACTGCGCCACCTCAATCTTGGCGTCATTCTCACCCTGGATAGCGCTTGCATCTGCTGCGGCTACCTGAATACGCTGATCCTTTCTTGCCATTGCCTGACCGATTTCACCGTCTCTGTCCTTCTCGGCAACATTCTTCTTCGCGTCGTTGATTGCCTTTGCGGCAGCCTCTTTTCCGAGTGCCTCGATATAGCCGGACTCGTCTGTAATATCCGTTACGTTTACGTTAATCAGACGAAGACCGATTTTCTTTAACTCAATTTCCACGTTCTTTGATACTGCCACAAGAAACTTATCACGGTCCGTATTGATTTCCTCAATTTCCATCGTAGCAATGACAAGACGCAGCTGGCCGAAAATAATATCCTTTGCAAGCTCCTGAATCTCATTCAGCTTTAAGCCAAGCAGACGTTCTGCCGCATTCTGCATCACGCCGTCCTCGGTGGAAATGCCGACCGTAAACCTTGACGGCACATCAACACGGATATTCTGCTTAGAAAGTGCATTTCTTAAGTCTACATTTAACGAAATAGGCGTCAAGTCAAGATACTGGAACGACTGAATCACCGGCACAATAAACGCCGCACCGCCATGGATACACTTTGCGCTCCTCGGCTGCCCGTCCCTGTCCGTACCGACCTTACCATAGATTACCATGACCTTATCTGACGGGCACTTGCGATAGCGTGATAAAATACCCGCAAAAGCCGCAAAGAAAATAAGTACCACTACACTGACCAGAATCAGAGTGTCCATTCCCATTATTAAATCCTCCTTTAATCTCATACTCCAGCGCTACGTTCCCTCTCCACTACAACAACATCTCCACGCACATCCACAATCCGGACCGTACAGCCGGTCGGGATTGCCTTCGCCTCCTCTGTAATCGCATCCAGCTCCGCAAAGCGCGAAGAGCTTTTTAGCGTTACCTTGCCTCCGTTCTCCCCGGACGGCAGAATCGTCACATAGACCTGTGCCGCTTCCCCGATTACCGATTTCAGACGGAAGGTGCCGTTTTCCGCAAGACGCGCCATAAGCTGCAGAAGCTTTGCAACCGCATACATCATAGCCGCACCGCAGACAAAGCCGATAAGCAGTGCCGCCGCCTCGGGCATCTTTGCCTTTACGCAGACAAGCGCCACCCAGGAAAATGTAGCCAGAAAGGCAACGGCTCCCTGCATGGTAAAAAGCTTCAGGCTTCCGAAGTCGCCGGAGCCTCCTTCTCCTATTTCCATATCTGGAAAATCTCCCGGCTGGATGTCCTCCGGAATATCCAGGTCCAGTCCGGAAGTATCGCTGGGATTGACCCCGGCGCCACTGTCCCCGAACCCCAGAATCACCATCACTGTCTGCAAAATCAAAAGCAGCGTTGCTGGAACTGCAATACAGTAAAGAACCTTCTGCAGAATATCAAGCGATTCCCACCAAGCCTCCATAGTCCCTCCTTCTCCCCTGACAAAGCAAGAGGTAAATTTAATTTACTACATAATATCATGTTATCAAAATATTGTCAATGGCATTTGACAATATTTTTCCTTTTTACGGTATTTTCCATATTTTCTTTTTTGAATACTTGCATTTCTTACTTTTTATGATATAATAGAGTAAATTATATTTACTTTCAAGGAGGTACTATGAATCCTAAACTTCTCGGACAGCGCATTAAAGAAGCGCGCCTTGCTAAAAAAATGACCCAGAATGAAGTAGTAGGGACATTCATTACAAGAAATATGCTGAGCCAGATTGAAAGCGGCAGTGCGGTCCCTTCCATGAAGACCCTGACTTACCTCGCCGGAGTTTTAGGGCTTCCTCCTGCTGCCTTGCTGCAGGAGGACACGCCGGAGGCGCCGGAACAGACGTCCTGCGGCAGTACGGAGGACGAAGCGTTTCTTTCCCCTGCCTCCTCAGACCCTTTCATCTTTTTTGAGGCAAAAAAAGCTTACCTTGCCGAAGACGATGCCAGAGCCTATGACCTGCTCGCCTCACTTCCGCCAGACTCCCCGCTTGCGGATGAAGCTGCGGCTCTTTCTGCTAAGACCGCGCTGCGGCTCGCCGCCTCCCTGTGCGCCGAAGGTAACTATGAAAAAGCACTGGAACTGGCAAAAAGCGCAGAAGCCTCCGCTTCCAAGGGCATGTATGCTTCCCTGGAGCTAAAGTCCCAGGCACTTCTTCTCCTGTCTGACACTGCAGCAAAGCTGGCAAATACCAGCAGAAACGCCTAAGGCGTCTGCCAGATCTGATTCTTGGCAGACGCCTTTCTATTTGCTCTTTTTTCTCTTGTTTTCCCACACCTCCAGCCTTGTTTTTCACAAGCCGTTTCTTCCAGGACTTCCTGCCCGTCCCTTACTCGCTTCTGAGGGCAATCACCGGATCCTTCTTTGCCGCTACCTTTGCCGGGAACAGACCCGCAATCAGGGTCAGCAGCATACTGATTAACACCAGGATTACCGCCGCTACTGGAGGCAGCACTGCGCTCAGGGTTGCAATGCCGGTCACGGAATGCAGAATAACGTTAATTACTAAAATGAACGCCAGCGTTACCAGAATACCGATTGCTCCCGAGGTAAAGCCAACGATAATTGTTTCTGCATTAAACACACGGGAGATATCCCGCTTTGATGCGCCAATTGCACGCAGAATGCCGATTTCCTTGATACGCTCCAGCACGGAGATATAGGTAATAATCCCAATCATAATCGAGGATACCACAAGCGAAATCGCAACAAACGCAATCAACACATACGAAATCGCATTGATTACTGTCGTAATCGAAGACATCAGAAGTGCCACATAATCCGTGTACTCAATGACATCCTCTTCTGCCACCGTTTTGTTGTACTCTTCTATCAGGTCTGCAATCTTATCCTTATTCTCAAAGGTTTCCGCATAAATGTTAATCTTTGACGGGCTCTCCAGGTCCGCATAGCCAAGGAGTTTCAGATTCTCTTCATAAGTGGACTCGGATACTCCCTTCGGAAAATAGGCTTCATAAAATCCTGCATATTCCTCCACCGTAAACTCCGCCGCATCAAACAAGGCTGCAAGCTGCTCCACCGTCATTGTACCAAGGTTTGCCTGTACGGTTTTAGCGTACTCTGCCGTTACCATCGCGGATATTACCTGCGTTGCATACATCTGCAGCATCTCCGCGTCCATCTTCATCACATAATCCTCTATTTGTGCAGCCTCCACGCCCATCTGCTGGGAAAATGCCTGTATTAACATTGCACGAAGCTCCGCCTCACCCATGACAGAAAGCTGTGCGGTAACCGCCTGCTGCAAATAGGCATCCGACGGCGCAGACATGATTTCACCATATAACGCGGCCTTTTCATTATCTGTAAGACCCGAAAAATACGCCTTTACCTCCGCCATCTTCTGCTCCGCGGACAGCTCCTCTTCCTCACCGGTTTCAAACGGCAGCCCCGTCAGAATATCCGTACCCTTATCTGCAAGCTGTGCCTTTAACACCTCGGAATCGCTGTTCATCTGCATCACATACTCCGTCAGAGCCGCCGTATAGGCAATAGCACCGTCCATGGAAACCGCCACGGCATCCTTGTTCGGTCTTAAAACGCCGACGATTTTCAAATCAAAGCCTGCATTTTCATAAAGATAGGAAAGCCCCGCCTCGCTCGCAGTCAGATCCGCGTAGCTTCCATCACTCTGTTTCCGGTACTTTTCCGCTCCCGGAATGACGCGGAACTTCATATTGCAGATTTCCTCGTAGCTCCATGGCCCAAGGTCCTGCGTAATCTCCTCCCCGTTCATCGTTGCCTGCATCGACTCCATCAGCGCGTCCATCGTCGTAAGTCCGATTGCATACAGCACCATATCGCTGATTTCATTTCTGCCGTTGACAAGCAGCACAACCTCGTCATAATTCTCCGGGAATCTGCCGTATATCACATCATACTGTTCCTTTACGATATCGCTGACAAGCGCTCCGTTCTCACCGGAAAGCATCTCGTTCCAGACATTCATTCCTGCGGACATCGAGCTCATGGTCTCCATCATCGTACTGGACATGCCGTAGGAATTCATCATCTTTCTCATCAATTCCATCACGTCCGACTTCATTACCTTGCCATCCGCGTCCTTCGTATACACGCTCATATCCATATCATAGGAATACTGCACCGAAGAAATATACTTCTGGACCTCTTCATTCTCCTCCAGATACTTCTTAAACTTCTTCAGGTTGTTTGCCCTGGTTTCCATATTGTTTAAGGAGTTCATCATATCATACATCGTAGAATTGGCATATACTTTATCCAGCTCATGCGGATTTAAAGACTCTCCGTCCTTATTCAGACCCATCATGGCGGCAAACAGCACAGAAGAATCCACTGTCTCCGCCTCTATCGTAATCGGATAGCTGGACAGCGTATCTCTCTGCACCGAATCGATATACTTCTGGACACCGGTGGACACCGACAGAATCAGCGCAATGCCGATAATGCCGATTGAGCCCGCAAACGCCGTCATAAAGGTACGTCCCTTCTTTGTCAGAAGGTTATGGAAAGACAGCGAAAGCGCGGTAAGAAAGGACATGGAGGTCTTTTTTGCCTTCTTTTCCTTCTTCGTCTGCTCCGTCACCTCTTCCTGCTCCTCATACGGTGCGGAATCACTGATAATCTTACCGTCTAAAAGTCTTACGACACGGTTGGAATACTGCTGTGCCAGGTCCGGATTATGCGTTACCATAATAATCAGCTTATCCTTGGAAATCTCTTTCAAAATCTCCATAATCTGTACGCTGGTTTCACTATCCAATGCGCCTGTCGGCTCGTCAGCAAGCAGGATATCCGGGTCATTGACAAGGGCACGCGCAATTGCTACACGCTGCATCTGCCCGCCGGACATCTGGTTCGGCTTCTTATTCAGCTGGTCCCCGAGACCTACCTTTTCCAGTGCCTCCTTCGCCCTTCTGCGCCGCTCCGACTTGGATACGCCGGACAGCGTCAGCGCAAGCTCCACATTCGAAAGCACCGTCTGGTGCGGAATCAGGTTATAGCTCTGAAAGACAAAGCCGATGGAATGGTTCCGGTAACTGTCCCAGTCCGCATCCTTGAAGCGCTTCGTGGAAATCCCGTTAATAATCAGGTCGCCTTCCGTATACTGGTCCAACCCGCCAACAATATTCAGCAATGTCGTCTTTCCGCAGCCGGACTGTCCCAAAATAGAAACAAATTCACTCTTCCGGAACTGAATACTGACACCCTTCAATGCCGGAATCTTCATATCGCCTACACGATACTCTTTTACAATATTGCGTAATGTAAGCATCCTAGCCTCCTGCTTCCTTATCTGTTACATCGTCATAAGTCCAATACCTTCTGGCGCTTTCCTTTTATGTACCGGAATATCCTGTCCCATATGCAATACAAGGAAACGCTATCACTAACCTCTTATAAAATAACAGATTGCCTTTTCTTCGTCAATACAGCAATGGCAAATTTATACTTTCTTAATGAAATCCCGGCAGTTTGCAGGTGGCTTTATATGGGGCTGCCGCACAAGGCATGGCGCCCTCTTTCCAAAGTCGGCTAAAAATATAGAAGTCTGGGAACCTTTCGTTGACTTTTCTAATTTCCCATGATATAAGTTATCCGTACGATAAAGCAAAGCAAGCGAGAAAATATATGAATCTATATAGAAGAAATGTCCGGAGAACAAAAGCCGCAATTAAGGAAGCGCTTATTTCCATGTACCCTGACGGACACCGATGGATTTGAGTGAATGTTTACTTTCTGCGAAGTAAACATGGGGCTGCCGCACAAGGTGCAACAACCCCGGGCGTGGCAGCTTCTTACAAGCGATAGAAAAACACAACTACCTGTAAAAAGGGGAGAAATACTACCTTATTTTGCATTTGTCCGAAGGACCGCGCTTTTAGCGTAGCCGGAATCACCTCTTAGGGCTGGTTAGGCGCGAGGACGCCACCAAGCGGCTTAACAGCACTTAGAGGAAGTCCGGCGGAGCGTTGCGCCTGCAAAATAAGGCAGTATTTCTCCCCTTATACAGCAAAGAAATGTCTGCCGCTTGTAGGAAGCCGCCACGCCCGGAGCCGCTGCATTTTCTATTTTGCAACAGCCCCGGCTTTTTTCCAGAATCCCCAGCCTTATTTCTCCGTAATATAGCCCTGTGCCTTTAACAGCTCTGCGCAAAGCACGGCGCCGCCTGCAGCACCACGCACGGTATTGTGGGAAAGACCGACAAACTTCCAGTCATAGACAGAATCCTCACGAAGCCTGCCGACGCTGATTCCCATGCCGTTTTCATAGTCTACATCCAGTGCTACCTGCGGACGGTTCTCTTCCTCAAGGTACTGGATAAACTGCTTCGGTGCGCTCGGAAGTCCGAGCTCCTGCGGAACGCCTTTAAAACTTACAAGCTTTTCTATCAGCTGTTCCTTCGTTGCCTTCTTTTTAAACTTTACAAATACGGCAGCCGTATGACCGTTCAATACCGGAACCCGGATACACTGGCAGGTAATCACCGGAGAAACTGCCGGAACGATAACGCCATCTTTGATTTCGCCCCAGATACGAAGCGGCTCCTTCTCGCTCTTTTCCTCTTCCCCGCCGATAAACGGAATAATATTTCCCTCCATTTCCGGCCAGTCCTTAAACGTCTTGCCCGCACCGGAAATTGCCTGATACGTGGTTGCCACTACCTCATACGGCTCAAACTCCGCCCATGCGGTCAGCACCGGCGCATAGCTCTGGATGGAGCAGTTCGGCTTTACTGCCACGAAGCCTCTTAAGGTTCCGAGACGCTTTTTCTGGAACTCGATTACCTTCATATGCTCCGGATTGATTTCCGGCACTACCATCGGCACATCCGGCGTCCAACGGTGTGCACTGTTATTAGAAACAACCGGCGTCTCGGTCTTTGCATACGCTTCCTCGATTGCCTTAATCTCGTCCTTCGTCATATCCACGGCACTAAATACAAAATCAACCGTTGCAGCAACCGCTTCTACCTCGTTTACATTCTTTACTACCAGCTTCTTTACCGCCTCCGGCATCGGCGTCGTCATCTTCCAACGATCCCCTACTGCCTCCTCATAGGTCTTCCCGGCGCTTCTCGGGCTTGCCGCTACCGTTACAACCTCAAACCACGGATGATTCTCTAACAGGGAAATAAATCTCTGTCCTACCATACCCGTTGCACCTAAAATACCAACCTTTAACTTTGCCATTTCACTCTACCTCCGTCTTCTCCGCATTCTTTGCGGACACTGGTCTACGGCAGCCTGTTTTTCTGTCGCGTACATTTGTCTTTCACTATCATACACTGTTTTCCCTAAAAAATCAACCTATATTTTTCATCCAGCAGTTTTTTCGTCACTATTGCTTAGTTTTTGCCACATTTTGACCTGTCTTTTGCCTATTCTGACGAAAATCCGCGCGACATACGCCCTGGTTTCCGCATTTGGTATGTCCTCTTATGTTCCGGGGCTGTACAGCCCCCGGAACTTTAAAATTGTCTAAAAATACGGAAAACCAAACGCTCCTGCTTATCATGTGCGCTCATTTTCCGCGACATACTCTTCTAGCAGCGTTTCCAGCTCTTCCATCGTTTCTATTGCGTTAATCCGCACGCGCAGCTTTGCGGAATGCGGATACCCTGTCGTATACCAGGCAACATGCTTCCGCATTTCCCGCATCCCGAGATATTCCCCCTTAAACTCCAGCTGCAGCCTCGCATGCCGGAGTATCGTTTCAATTAAATCAGATAGCTTTGGTTTCTCTAAAAGCTCCCCTGTGGCAAGATAGTGGTTTACCCGTGAAAACAGCCACGGGTCCCCCTGCACGCCCCGCGCCAGCATCAGACCGTCGCAGCCTGTTTCAGAAAGCATCCGCGCCGCGTCCTGCGGGGTAAAAATATCCCCGTTCCCGATGACCGGGATTTTCACCGCTTCCTTTACCTTCCGGATAATCTCCCAATCCGCGCTTCCGCTGTAATACTGCTCTCTTGTACGGCCGTGGATGGCAACCGCCGCCGCGCCGCACGCCTCAGCAATCTTTGCTAGCTCCGGCGCATTGGCATCCTCCTTTCCGAAGCCCTTACGGATTTTTACCGTAACCGGCTTGCGGATGGCTCCTGCGACCGCCTTAATAATAGCTCCCGCTTTTTCCGGCTCCTTCATCAGTGCCGAGCCTTCTCCGTTATTTACTACCTTGGGCACCGGGCACCCCATATTGATGTCAAGAATATCAAACGGCAGCTCCTCAATCCGCTTTGCCGCCTCGCTCATCACCGCCGCGTCCTCCCCGAACAGCTGGACGGCAACCGGACGCTCGCATTCTGCAGTTTCTAACAGGCTCTTCGTATTCTTATTGTTATAATGGATTCCCTTTGCGCTCACCATCTCGGTATAAATCAGTGCCGCACCCTGCTCCTTGCAAAGACAACGGAATGGCAGGTCAGTCACCCCTGCCATCGGTCCCAGAACCAAGATTCCGTCCGTTTTTACCGTTCCGATTTGTAATCCCTTCCCTGTCATCGCTCTTTCCCCTGTCCCTTATTGCGGCGATAAATCAGGTACAGGCCTTTCATCGTAAGCATCGGGTCATACGCTTCAATGCAATCGGTCTCTTCTGCAATAATACGCCCAAGGCCCCCGGTTGCTACTACCTTTACCGCCGGGAAGCCGGACTCTTCTATCATTTTCCTTACAATATACTCTGTCTGTCCTATCGTTCCGTACACAAGTCCCGCCTGCATGCTGGAGATTGTCTCCTTCGCAAGAATCGACTCCGGCTTGCGGATTTCGATTTTCGGCAGCTTTGCCGCCTCATTCCAAAGCGCATTAGCAGAAATTGCAATTCCCGGACTTGTCACACCGGCAGCAAACTCGCCGTCCTCCGTGACAAGATCATAGGTCGTTGCCGTACCAAAATCAATGACAAGCACCGGACCGCCGTACAGTTCATAGGCCGCCACCGCGTCTACGACGCGGTCCGCTCCGATTTCCTTCGGATTTGCCGACGCAATCTTTAGGCCGGTCTTCGTCCCTGCTCCCACAATTAACGGCTTCCGGGAAAAATATTTCAGCATGGAATTTACCAGCGAATGCATCACATCCGGCACGACCGATGCAATAATCACATCCGTAATCTGTTCTTTCTTTATTCCACGGTTTTCCACAATTCCGCAGAACCAGAGGCCATACTCGTCCGAAGTGCGGTTCTCCTTTGTCATAAGCCGGAATGTCGTAAGCAGGTTTTCCCCGTCAAAAATACCACAGGTAATATTCGTATTTCCTACGTCAATTGCAAGTAACATCACATTTTCCTCCTGAAAAAACGAGGGTGCAAAGACCTTTCGGCGTCTGCTGTCCCTCGCACTGTTTATCCTTATTAAGGCTCTGTGGCCAGAAGTTCCCCGGTATCCTCTCCTAAAAAGAACACCTTGAAATAAAGCTCTAACGCTGCAAGCAGCTCTCTTTTCTCTTCCTGCATGCGTTTCATCAAAAGCACGCTCCCGATTTCGTCAAAAAGCAGGTCACCCTCATCGGCGTTCACCTCAAAGACCAGCGTTCCGTCCTCCTCAAAGACCAGGGAAAGAACGCCTCCGACGTCCTCCGTATAAAGCACGCACATCACCTTTAACTCATCCTGAACCGCCTGTGGAAGCGCCGCAAAATCCTCATTCAAATAATACTTCTGCTCATAGGCATTGCTGGCGCACAGCACCACTCGCTCCTCGTACATAAAAGCCTCCGCCTTTTTATTTCACTTCAACTCCGCCAAACAGGCAGGTTCCCTTGATATAAACCGTCGGCGTATTTTCATCCGCACCAAGCGGCGTCCGCGTTCCGTTATTCACACCGCCAAGAATCGGCGTAACATCTACCACAACACGCACATTGGAAGGCAGAACAATGTCAATCCCGCCGAATACTGCCTTTACTTCAATCGTCACATTTTTTCTGATAATCGCATTCTTCAGGTTTAAGTCAATCCCGCCAAACAGCGCCGACAAATTAGCACCGTAAAAGCCTGAATTGTCCACACGGATATCCCGTCCGGCAAACACCGCGGAGCACACTACCTTTTCCCCGGTCTCTTGTTCCTGATATGAAGTATTGGAAGGCTCTACTGTGACCTCTGGCAGCTCCTCATATACCACGCCGTCCTCCTGCACCGTATACGACGGCGCCTCGGCCGTTACATGCTCCGCACGGTCAAAACGGTCTGCCTGTACGCTCTCCTGCTTTTCCTCCTTTGCCCTTCTGCTTCTTTTGGGAAGCATCAGGTTAAGGCCGAGCAGAATGCAGATTGCCGCCAGAATCAGCGCCCACAGTTTATCAGAATCCAAAACTCCCTGCGCCGATAAAAGGAGGAACAACCCGATGGCAAGCCCGATTAAATAACCGATTTTCTCGCCGCCTCTTCCGAGCAGCCCGCAAAAACACGGAACAATAATAAACAGTGTCCACCATCCGTCAAAGAAAATTGTAAATTCTTCGACAATCCCTAACGCTTCCGCCAGATACCCGCCGCCGATTACCAGAAACAGCAGTCCTAAAACGATGCCGACATAATTATTTTTTTTCATAAGCTCTACCTCTCTCAAAACGGTTTTGTCTTTCTATCTTTATGATACAAGAGGTTTCGCCAAAAATCAAATTAGAAATTGATTAGATTTCTTAGAAAACACGCCTCTTTCCTTAAGCATCCAGGTTTCCAAGCGTCGCCACCATAACCGCCTTAATCGTGTGCATGCGGTTTTCCGCCTCGTCAAACACTACATCGGCATACTTTTCAAACACGTCCGCCGTTACCTCGTTGCCTTTTACCGCCGGCAGGCAGTGCAGCAGAATCGTACTGTCCTTTCCGGTACGCGCCATCAATTCCGCATTTACCTGATACGGACGCAGCAGGGCAACACGCTCCGCCGCCTTATCCTCTTCGCCCATGGAACACCACACATCGGTATAAATCACGTCGGCATCCTTTACGGCATCCAGCTCCTTCGTAATAGTAATCACGCTGCCGGATTCCTTTGCATATTCCCGGCAGAGTTCTACCAGGCTCTCCTGCGGCCAGAGCTCCTCCGGCGCCAGAATCGTAAAATGAACCCCCATTTTTGCCGAACCAATCATCAGGCTGTTTGCCATATTATTGCGTCCGTCGCCTGCAAATACCAGCTTCTTTCCCTTTAAATCCCCCAGATGCTCGCGCATCGTCAGAAAATCCGCCAGAATCTGCGTCGGATGATACAAATCCGTCAGACCGTTCCACACCGGCACACCGCTGTACTTTGCAAGCTTCTCCACAGTCTCCTGGGAAAAGCCGCGGAACTCAATACCGTCAAACATCCTTCCAAGCACGCGCGCCGTATCCTCAACGCTTTCCTTGTGGCCGAGCTGGATATCCTCCTTGCCGAGATACTCCGGATGTCCGCCCTCATCGATACAGCCGATGGTAAACGAACAGCGCGTCCTCGTAGACGGCTTTTCAAAAATCAATGCAATGTTTTTTCCTTTTAAGCTGTTCCCGGTAATCCCCTGCTTCTTTTTCGCCTTCAGCTCCGCTGCCAGGTCAAGCAGATACGAAATCTCCTCCGGCGAATAATCCTTCAATGTCAAAAACGAACGGCCCTTTAAATTCATCGCAGTTCCCCCTTTATATTTTTAATAATTATACACCATATCAGTATAACATTCAATAAAATCTTTGCTTAAAATTCCACATTTTTACTTTTCAGTCACATTTTCCAGCAAAAATTCCAATGCACGTTCCATCATAAGACTCTGCTCCACATACTTTCTTTCCCTTTCCTCCAGAAACTGCTCCAGCGTCTGCTGATAGCTCTCTGCAAGCTCCGTCGCATATTTCGTAAACTCCTCCTCGGTCAGGGTAATGCCTTCCGCCTTTGCCACGCAGTAAAGCACGATGCGCTCCTTCTCCATACGGCGTATCTCTGCTTCCATATCGTCCCAGAACGTCTTTGTGTCCGCTATGCCCGCCATCTGCATAAATGTTTCCAGATCTACACCGTACATCACCGCATACATCTGATAATAATTCTTCATCGAATCAAGGCTTGCCGTAATATATTCTTCATTCAGCTCCGGAAACTCGGAATTTTGTACCAGATAATCAATCACAGCCAGATACTGCTTATCTTTCGTCAGGGCATCTATGGAATACTCCCGGAATGCCTCCACCGTCGTATATTCCCCGTCCGTCAGCTCCTTTACAAAGTCGTCCGTCAGCTCCGGCAGTACATACTCGGAAACACTGTTTACCTTAACCTCGAATACGACTGCCTTACCTGCCATATCCGGATTTATCTTGTATTCGTCCGGGAACTTCAGATTCAACGACCTCGTTTCTCCCTTTTTGGCACCGACCAGACCTTCCTCAAATCCGTCGATAAAACCGCCGGCTCCGATTTCAAGGTCAAAGCCCGTATCTGCCCCGCCTTCAAACGGCTCGCCATCCAGGTATCCGGTAAAATCAATGTTGGCAACATCCCCGTTCTGCACAGCGCGGTCCCGTTCCTCCATCGTTTTATTCCGTTCCAGAACTTCCTTGAAATACGCCTCTATTTCCTCATCCGTTACCTTTTCTACCGGAAACCCGACGTAATCCTTTGCCAGCTTCGTCGTCGCAACATACGTTTCATAATCGGTAAACGGAACCTCCTCCTGCCCGCTTCCTGTCGGTGCCGGCGTCGCTGACACTGCAGGCGTAGCCGTTTTTTCCGGCACGCGTACTGTCGGGAACTCCGACTCCGTCGGTGTTGTCCCTTTGCAGGCACATGCTGCCAATCCCATTGCCGTACAAAGCATAGCTGCTAAAATCTTTTTTCTCATCATAATCTTCCTCTTTTCTGAATTCTGCAAATAAAGCAACAAAGCGGATAAGTCCGCCCGGAACTCCCGCCTCTGCTTTATTCCAGAAAATTTGATATTCCATTGTTCCATATAGAAACATAGCAAAACTTTCCCTATGACTGAAAAAGGAAAAGGGGCGTTGCACGAAGTGCGGCTCCCCTCTTACAAGCAGCGGTTATCCCTCTGCCGCAGGGGGTTCGCCTCCCGCGGCGCCTGTTCTCACATTGTCACAGGAAACACGCTTTATAGTATAGCACGATATTTTCAAAAAGGCAAGCAGAACGCAGGCAAAATCCCTGTTTTCACAATCTTTTCAATCTTTCATCTTAGATTTGAATACAAGGGATGCCAGGTATCCGAATACCAGTGCGGCGCTGATTCCGACTGCGGAAGCGGTAAAGCCGCCTTTAAAAATTCCAAGAAAGCCGCTTTCATCCACCGCCTTTTTCACTCCTTCAAACAGCGTATGCCCGAAACCGGTCAGCGGCACCGAGGCACCTGCCCCTGCCCACTCCTTAAACGGGGCATAGACGCCGACTGCGCTTAACAGCGCGCCGCCGCACACCAAAAGCACCATAATCCGGCCGGGCTGCAGCTTTGTCTGGTCCATCAGCACCTGCACCAGCGCACAGATGGCGCCTCCTATCAGAAATGCAATCAGATACTCCATCTAATTTCCTCCCTTCTTGCGTTCCAGGACAACGGCATGTGCAATCCCTGGAATCGTGCTTCCCTCATTGGCACTGACCGGTGAAAGCAGCGCGCCCGTCGGCACAAACAGAATCCGATTCCATTCGCCTTCATAAAGCTTATCCAGAAGATACCCGGCTAAGGTCACCGCACTGCACCCGCAGCCCGAACCGCCCGAATGCGTATCCTGCAGCTCGTTATCATAAATCAGCAGGCCGCAGTCTTCCTGCACGGGCTCTACCCGGTAGCCCTTCTGCCCGAGAAGGTCCGCAAAAATCTCCGCGCCTACCTTTCCAAGGTCGCCGGTTATAATCTTATCGTAATCCGCAGGCTTTCTTTGAAAATCCTGCAAATGTGCCTCTACCACGGCTGCTGCAGCAGGCGCCATGCAGGCTCCCATATTTGCCTTATCCTTTACGCCGTAGTCCGTCACCCGGCCGATAGTTCCGCCGGCAATTACAACCTGCACGTCGCCACGTTCCTTTTTTACGCTTTCCTCAGTCTGCGCCATGCTGCGCTCCAGTGCCGTCTTATCTCCGACGACCAGTGCGCCGCTCCCGGTCACGGTCCAGGTCGCCGCAAGCGGTCTTTGGTTCCCGTAGCCGAGCGGGAACCGGAATTCCTTCTCCGCACTGGCAAAATGGCTGGAGGTTACTGCTGCGGCACAGTCGGCAAATCCGCCGCCGACCGCCATAGATGCTAACAAAAGGCTCTCTCCCATGGTCGAACAGGCCCCGTATACGCCAAGAAACGGAATTGGCATTTCTCCTGCTCCAAAGGAGCTTGCCAAAAGCTGTCCCAGCAAATCCCCCGCAAACAATAAACGTATCTGTTTCGGGGTAAACCCTGCCTTTCTGATTGCCGTCGCCGTTGCCTTCTGCATCATACGGCTTTCCGCATCATTCCAGTTTTCCCCGCCGAATAAATCCGTTTCATCAATTTCATCAAAAAAGGAACGCAGCGGCCCGTTACCTTCCTTCTTTCCGACAACCGCCGCGCGTCCCAGTACATAAATATCCTCCGCAAAACAGATGCTCTGCGCTCCGACACACCTTTTTGCACTCATTGCCTTACCGCCTTTCCATCCAAAGTTTCTTCTCTCAGATTTTTACTTCCGGATTCAGTGTGCGCAGTTCACTGAAAATTTATCCCGTCCGGCAAGGCTTTTTCGCTGCCTTTTAATAATTTTCGCTGCGGATTTCAAAATAGCTCTGCGGATGGGCGCAGACAGGGCAGACCTCCGGAGCCTTTGTTCCGACTACAATATGCCCGCAGTTTCTGCACTCCCATACCTTCACCTCGCTCTTTTCAAAGACTGCGGCAGTTTTAAGATTTTCTAACAGGGCACGGTAGCGTTCCTCATGCTTTCTCTCAATCGCCCCGACCATACGGAACTTTTCTGCCAGCTCCATAAAGCCTTCCTCCTCCGCGGTCTTGGCAAAGTCTTCATACATATCGGTCCACTCATAATTTTCTCCGTCGGCTGCCGCTGCAAGGTTCGCAGCCGTATCGCCGATTCCCTTCAGCTCCTTAAACCACATCTTTGCATGCTCTTTTTCATTATCCGCCGTTTTCAGGAACAGCTCCGCCATCTGCTCATAGCCTTCCTTTTTTGCCACAGATGCAAAATATGTATACTTGTTTCTTGCCTGTGACTCCCCGGCAAACGCCGCCTCCAGATTCTTCTCCGTTTTGGTCCCTGCATAAGGGTTTGTGTTCATTTTCATAAGCTTCTCTCCTTTTCTAAGATAAATTATATTGCCTGAGCTTCCGCATTTTTAAGCATCGCATGCGCATGCAAAATCAGGTAATGCGCAGTCTCCGGAATGCCATGCTGCCCGCAAAATGCGGAAAGCAAGGAAATTCTATTATTATGATACCAGGGTCAAAAGGTAAATCATCCGATGCAAGCTCGCTTGCAAGAGGAGCATTTACCTTTCGACCCGCCCAAAACACCGAAAAGTATCCATTTTTCGAAGAAAAATGAGCGGATTTGAGGTGTTTTGAGGATTGCGGGAGTGCGAAGCACGGAGCAATCCGTATCATAGTCGGGGTCAAATACTTTTGACCCCAACATCATGATTATATTACCGCTCTTCCCGGAAATATGCCACACCGAGGCTTGCCGGCGGCTGGCTCTCCCGCTTCTTGCGGAGGCTTACCGCAATCAGCACAAGAATCGTTACAACATATGGCATCATCTGAATCAGGTCCGTCATGTAGACCGGCAGATGAAGCTTTAACATAGTCGGCAGGAACTGGTACAGCCAGTACAGAACGCCGAACAGATACGCACCCCAGATAGCGTTTAACGGCCGCCATGTTGTAAAAATAACAAGCGCTACCGCAAGCCATCCTAACGCCTCAATCTGCCCGGTGGTCGCCCAGATTCCCTGATTATAATCCAGTACATAATACAGCCCGCCGATACCGGAAATCCCGGCGCCGATACAGGTCGCAAGATACTTATACCGCGTTACATTAATCCCCGCGGCGTCTGCAGTTGCCGGATTCTCTCCGACGGCGCGCAGATTCAGCCCCGCCTTTGTTCTGTTCAGGACAAAATGCAAAATCACTGCAAGGGCAATCGCCGCATAGACAAGGAATCCGTAGCCAAACAGCATCTCCCCGGCAGCGCCGAGCCTGCTTGAAAGAAACGGAAGCTTGGCGGAAAACGCCTTATTAGCAAGCGGCGCCGCCGTATAGCTCGCACCGTTTAAGATGAATACGCCGAAAAAGTTCGCCACGCCCATCCCGAAGGTCGTCAGCGCAAGTCCCGTTACATTCTGGTTTGCCCGGAGCGTAATTGTCAGGAAACTGAAAATCAGACCGCCCGCCATCGACGCCAGAATACAGCAGAACAGGGCAAGCAGAATGCAGACGATACCGTTCGGGGCTGCCGCATTCTTTTCATAATAATATGCGCTGGCAAACCCGGCAAACCCGCCAAGATACATGATGCCCGGCACGCCGAGATTCAGATTGCCCGACTTTTCCGTCACGGTCTCTCCCATTGCGCCATACATGATAATCGTACCAAACGCGACGGCACGGAGCACCCAGGAAACTAATACATTCATTTCTTCTGCACCTCCTTTGCCTTCCTTCCGCGGAAAATCAGTTTATAATTTACAAAAAACTCGCTGCCCAGAATAAAGAACAGAATGACGCCGGAAATAATATCCGCCACATAATCGTTTAAACCGAATGCCGATGAGATTTCTCCCGCTCCCATCTCCAGAAAGATAAGCAAAAAGGAAATGAGCGCCATCACAAAGGTATTAAACTTCGCAAGCCATGCTACAATAATTGCAGTAAAGCCGCGTCCGCCGCCAGTCGCAACCGAAATGGTCTGGTCCCTTCCCGCAACAAGCAGAAAACCACAGAGTCCGCAGATAGCGCCGGAGAGCATCACGGTCCGGATAATGACCTTCTTTACATTGATTCCCGCATAACGGGCGGTATTTTCCGACTCACCGACAACGCTGATTTCATACCCCTGCTTCGTGTACCTTAAGTAAAAGAACATCGCAAAGGTCAGAACCAGCACTACCAGTATGTTAATATTATAGCGCTCCCCCAAAAACTCCGGGAACCACCCCGCCTTCGTCTTCATGTTCAGCTTTCCAAGGCTGGAGGCACGGCCGCGCAGGATATTTGTGGCACAGGCGACAATACTTGTCGCAACATAGTTCATCATCAGCGTAAACAGGGTTTCGTTCGTTTTCCAGTGCGCTTTAAAAAACCCCGGAAGAAATGCCCATAAGGCGCCTGAAAGCACGCTTGCAAGAAACATAATAAGAAACAGAAGCGCCGTCGGCACCTTGTCTCCGACATACACCATCACAAGCGCGGTTGCCAGCCCGCCCATCAGAATCTGCCCCTCTGCGCCGATATTCCAGAACTTCATTTTAAATACCGGTGCCAGCGCAATGCCTACTAAAAGGAGGCTTGCCAGGTCCCTGATGGCCCATGACAGACGCATCCCGTTCCCGAAAGTCCCTTTGAACATAACGCCGTATACAGAAAGCGGATTTAAGCCGGTTACCAGAAAGATGAATACCGCATCTACTACCAGGGCTGCAAAAATAGCTGCTGTCACAGTAAGAACCTTTGTCCTCTTTCTTACGGCATCCCGCTTTGCAATACGCAGAAACGGCTCCTGTACCGTCATTTGCTTACTCATTGCCGTCACCTCCTGAAACGGCAGACATTGTCATTAACCTGCCGATTTCTTCCTTCGTTACCGTCCGTCCGTCTGCCAGCCCGGTCACGCGCCCGCCGCAAAGCACCAGAATCCTGTCACAGAGCGCCAGCAGCACATCCAGGTCCTCGCCGACGTAAATTACGGCAACTCCCTTCTTTTTTTGCTCATTTAAAAGCTCGTAAATCGTATAAGAGGTATTGATATCAAGTCCCCGCACCGCATAGGCGGTCATCAGGACAACCGGTGATTCCGCAATCTCACGTCCCACCAGTACCTTCTGTACATTTCCACCGGAAAGTCTGGAAACCGGCGTGGAAATTCCCGGCGTCACGACCTGGAGCCTTTCCATCACGCGCTCTGCCAGCTGCCTTGGCGCATTCCGGTCAAGCAGGAACGACTTTCCTTTCTCATAGCTTTTCAGCATCATATTCCCGGTCATATCCATTGAGCCGACCAGTCCCATACCGAGACGGTCCTCCGGCACAAAGGAAAGATGCACGCCCGCCTCGCGGATTGCCTTCGGCGACTTTCCGAGCAGCTCCACGCTATCCATATGAAACGGGGCAAAAAACTGTACGCTGCTTTCCGGCTCTGCCGTCTGCAAGCCTGCGATTGCCTCTAAAAGCTCCTTCTGCCCGTTGCCGGAAACCCCTGCAATTCCAAGGATTTCTCCGTCAAAGGCGTCAAAGGAAACCGAATCCAGCACCTTGACACCGTCTACATTCACTACGGTAAGGTTCTTTACCTCCAGACGCTTTTTCCTGTTCCTCGGCTCCGGCCGTTCGATATTTAAGGCTACCTTTTTTCCTACCATCATCTCCGTCAGCGACTGGACATCTGCCTCTGCGGTCGGCACCGCACCGATATACTCCCCCTTCCGCAGAATTGCCACACGGTCGGAAACCGAAAGCACCTCCTGCAGCTTATGGGTAATAATAATCACCGCCTTGCCGTCCTTTTGCATGTTCCGGATTACGTCAAACAGCTTTTCGGTTTCCTGCGGCGTCAGCACCGCAGTAGGCTCGTCCAGAATCAGAATGCCTACCTCACGGTACAGCACCTTGACAATTTCCAATGTCTGCTTCTGTGAAACGCTCATCGTATAAACCTTCTGGTCCAGGTTCAGTTCAAAGTGATATCTGGCACAGATTTCTTCTGCCCGCGCCTTTACCTTCTTTAAATCAAAACGCCCCGGCTGATCCAGTCCGAGCGCAATATTTTCCGCAGCCGTAAATACGTCCACCAGCTTGAAATGTTGATGTACCATACCGATTCCGAGCGCAAACGCATCCTTTGGCGAACGGATTTCTACCGCCTCTCCGTTTACAAAAATCTGCCCGTTATCCTGATAATAGATTCCGGCTAACATATTCATCAATGTCGTTTTTCCGCTTCCGTTTTCACCAA
This sequence comes from uncultured Lachnospiraceae bacterium, assembly GCA_910577175.1. Classification (GTDB taxonomy): domain Bacteria; phylum Bacillota; class Clostridia; order Lachnospirales; family Lachnospiraceae; genus SIG307. The sequence goes on from CAJTLU010000017.1 coordinate 40,631, forward strand.
GAATGGATAAAATTTCCCCGCGGTAAACCTCCATCGACACATCCTTATTTGCCGTCACCGGACCGAACGTCTTCGTTATGTTTTGAAACCGCACTGCACATTCCACTTGCGATGTATCTCCTTTCCCGTGGTAATCTGAAAGGCTGCCGCACAAAGCGCGCGTGCTTCGTGCGGCAGCCCCTGAGAAATCCGGTCAAAACCGGATAGTTATACAGCTTTCAGAATAAACTCCCGGAACGATTACTCTACCGGAACGGTATTCTCCACAATCCCGTCGATACGGATAGAGAAATACGGGGCGCTGCGGAACGAAGACTCTTCAAAAGCCCCGTCCTTAATACACTCGACGGTTTCACCCTCATAAATCGGAGTCATCGTGGAATAATCCATAAAGGACAGGTTTACCTTACAGCTCGTAACCTTGCCATCCGCATCGGTTTCTACCGTACAGGTATTCTGCTTTGCGCTTACCGTAAACTTGCTGGTATCAAATACCTTAAGCGTACCGTCCTTTAACTTTGCCTCTACACCGGCTACATAGTCCGCCGTACCCTCTGCACAGGAACTGCCTAACTTCGTAATTGCTACTGCGTCCTTTGCATAGCCTTCTGCCCAGTCCGTTGCAATTTCCTTGCCGTCCATTGCATTCTTAATTGCCTCGGTATAATAAGCGGACCAGGTATTGGTTGCAGAAGTAAGCGCTGCATTCGGAGCGGTCTCAAGCATGTCCACATTATAGCCGACCGAGTAGCAGATTTTTCCGCTGTTTAACAGCTTCTCCGTCGCTGCCGGAGCACCGGTGGAGTCCGCATGCTGACCGATGATAACACAGCCGCTTGCAATTAACGCTTCTGCTGCCGCAGCCTCCTTGTCAATATCAAACCAGGAATTGGTGTACTTTACTTCCATAACAACATTCGGCATAACGCTCTTAATTCCAAGATAAAATGCCGTATAGCCGGACACTACCTCTGCGTAATTAAACGCGCCGACATAACCGACCTTGATATTGCCGTCTGCATCAAAGCTGTTTGCCTGTGTTTCAGCAGTCAGCTTACCGCTCTCCGTCAGCTCCTTTAATTTCAGTCCGGCAACCACACCGGAAACATAGCGGGACTCATATACCTTCGTAAATGCGTTCTTTAAGTTATTGCTTCCGCAGATAGCTGCGAAATCACCGGTCATGGAAACAAATGTCACATCGGAAAACTCCTCTGCTGCCTGTACCATAAAGGTCTGATGCCCGTAGCTGTTAGAAAAAATCACCTTACAGCCGGAAGCTACCAGGTCGGCTGCCGCATCATAGCACTTGGAATCCTCTGTTACCTTATACTTCCAGATAATATTGCTCTCCGCAACGCCAAGCGACTTTGCCGCCTCCTTAATCCCGTTCATGTGTGCGGCGGTGTATCCTTCGGTATCGTCTCCGATTAAAATCACGCCAATTTTAAAATCTCCATCTGCCTTTGTTTTGCCGCATGCTCCGAATGCCAGTACCATTGTACAGACGAGGAGCAGGCTAACTAACTTTTTCATACTATTTTCCTCCTACATGTTAAAAATATCCCGTCATAATTCTCCTCTGATGACAAAAGCATTATATACCAATGTTTTCAAAAAGGCAAGCATATCTTTTACCTAAGCCTGCGGCTTTGCCGCCCTCACAACCGCCTTTCCCTTCCATGCCCCGCGCCGCCAGCGGATAAACGCTACCACCGCGCGCGTACACTCGTCTGCCGTCGTTCCAAGAAAAACGCCCGTCATTCCGAGGGAAAGCCATACCCCGCAGCCATAGCCTACCCCGATTCCGATTCCCCACATAGAGACTAACCCCATCAGCACCGGAAACAGGACGTCGCCCGCCGCCTTCATACTGCTTATTAACACCAGATTCATCGTTCTTCCGATTTCCATGATAACCACGACAGCAAGCGTCTGCTGTACCAGAGGCACTACCTCCGCACTGTCCGTAAACAGCTTCAAGGTAAACGGGCAGAGCAGGCAGTTGAGCGCCGCAATACTGACCGCCACAGGAAGAGAAGTCCGCAGCGTCTTCATAACCCGCCAGTCCGCCGCCTCCTCCCGTCCGGCGCCGACCAGATGTCCTGTCACAATCTGCGTCGCCTGGGCAAGCGCATTGGAAAACACAACGGAAAACGACATCAGCGTAGTACAATATACTTTTGCGTTTACTGCCATTGCTCCCATCGGATTGATAAACGACAAAAGGATGAGCTGGTAAAAGGAATACGCAACATTTTCCCCTGCCGACGGAATCCCGATTTTCAACAGCCGCACTAAAATCTCCTTCGGGAACGGGAACAGCAGCCGGAGGGACATCCTCCCGATTTGGTAACGGTAAAATATAATGACAGAAACGGTCAGGGCAAGCACCCTCGCCGCCACCGTGGAAATTGCCACGCCTGCAACCCCGAGCTCCAGATGCTTTAACGGCCCGTACAGGAAAATATAATTTCCCACAATATTCACAAGATTCACCATAAGCGAAATGTACATTCCCACCCTTGTATAGCCATGGCAGCGCAAAATCTGCACCATGACGTTATATGCCGCCTGCAGGAACAAAAGCCCGCCGACAATTCTCATATAGGTTACGGCATCCTCTCTCTGGAGCGCATCTACCTTCAAAAAATCCATCAGGCTCCCGCAAAAGAAAAATACAAACAGGCTCACAAGCAGTCCGAAGACCAGATTAAACGAAAACGACAACGTATAAATCCGGTTCATATCGTCCGTCTTCTTTGCCCCGAGATACTGCGCCACTACAACGCCGGTCGCCCCGGCAATCACCCCGAACATAATGATAAACAGACTCATCATCTGGTTTGCATTGCCTACGGCTCCGACCGCATTTTCAGAGTAACGGCTGATCATAATGGTATCTACGTTATTCAGCAGAATATTGAGCAGCATCTCTGCAAAAATCGGACCCGCCAGAAGAATCATCGGGGTCTTCTCACTGATTTCCATCGTTCCATGCTTCATTGGTAAACTCCTCCAGACCTTTTCGCCTTCCTCGGAACGCGACTCTGTTTTCCCTACTATACCTCGATTTTTCCAAGACTGCAAGCAAAAATCTGCAAATATTTATATTTTGTTCTTTTGTTCATTTTATTATATTTCTTTCTATTTGCCTGTACCTTGCATATTTTTTGCCATTTCAAGGCATCCTTCTCTTTTCTGCAAGAGATTCATTTTTTTACATTTTTGTTTCTATTTCCTATTCGAAGTTATCTCCCAAACGGCTGATAAAGCGCTCCATCTCCTCCTTGCTGTGCTGGTTCCTGCTTGCCTCTATGACCGCGCGCTTTTCCTCGTCATTCATTCCGGCAAAGCTGTTCATTGCCTTTGTATTCGCCGCCAGGGACAGTCCGAAGCCTATCGGCATATCATCGCGGATTCCTTCTTTTTTCTCCTTTTCCATGGAATACCTCCTTTCCCTTCCAGTATTCCACGCGGCCGCAAAACTATTCAGAAGACGGCGCTCCGGCACCGTGCCCGCGGACGGACTGCTCATAAAACTGCTGCTTTTGCCACCTGCCCGGTGAAACCTTGAAATGCCGCCGGAACTGCTTGGAAAATTCCAGCGGGTCGTCGTACCCGACACAGAGTGCCGCCTCCTTAATCGAAATCTCCTTCTTTTTTAAATGTTGCGCCGCCGTTTCCATCTTCAGCTTTAACAGATACTGCTGCGGGCTCTGGCCCTTTTGTTCGCGGAAAATGCGGCTTAGGTAGCTGCGGTTAATGCCCGCATAGGCGGCCAGCTCCGTTACCCTGATTTTCTTATGCAGGTTCATACGCATATACGCCTCACATTTCCGAACATAGGTACTGCCTCCTCCGGTCTCCTGCATGCGTCCGGCTGTCATTGCATGAAGCACCCCCCAGAGCTTCCCCATGATAAGGGAAAACTCCGCATGGCCTGCCGCAGTCAGCGAACAGACCGCCCTCCCGACCTCTCCGTCTGTATCGGAGAGCACCGGCGTTTCTTTTGAAAATCCGGCTGCCAGAAGCACTTCCTCGCAAAACGCGCCGGAAAACTCCAGCCAGCGGTACATCCACGGCTCCTTTTTGTCTGCCTCATAATAGGCAAGCTGCCCCGGATAAATCAGAAAATACTGCCCAGCCTCTATCTCGTACCGTTTCCCCTCTGCAAGCAGATATCCTCTGCCGCTGTATACATAATGAAGAAAATAGAAATTGCGGATACACGGGCCGTACCCGTACCCGCCGTCACATTCCTGCTCCCCGTACTGTAACGGGTAAATATCCTGCGGCAGCAGCCCCGTGTCCGCATACCATACATGAAACAAGCCCATCGCCATTCCTCCTCTTTTCTGATATATCACATTTTCCCATGTTGTGTCAACATTTTACTATTTCAAAAGCTCCTGTAGAATCGTACACTAAAGGCAGGATAAAACAAACCAAGGATATGAAAGGAGTTTTCTTATGGTCGCAAAAACACCGCCTATGGGCTGGAACAGCTGGGACTGCTACGGAGCCGCAGTCACGGAGGACATCGTCAGGGCAAACGCCCGCTTTATGGCAGAGAATCTGAAGCAATACGGCTGGGAATATATCGTTGTCGATATCCAGTGGTACGAGCCGACGGCAGAAAGCCACTACTATCACAAATTTACCGAACTCTGCATGGATGAGTATTCGAGGCTTCTTCCGGCGGAGAACCGCTTTCCGTCTTCCGCGGATGGAAAGGGCTTTGCCCCGCTTGCCGACTATGTCCACTCTCTCGGATTAAAGTTCGGCATCCACATTATGCGCGGCATTCCACGCCAGGCAGCCCATCAGAACACGCCGGTCTTAGGGACGTCGCAGACAGCGAGGGAAATTGCCGCCCAGAGCAGCATTTGCGACTGGAATACGGACATGTACGGCGTCGACTGCTCCAAGGAGGGCGCGCAGGCCTATTATGACAGCCTTTTTACTCTCTATGCCTCCTGGGGCGTTGATTTTGTCAAAGTAGACGACATCTGCCGCGGCTATCCGGTTGCCGAGGTAGAGGCAATCGCCGCTGCCATCCGGCACTGCGGACGCGAGATGGTGCTTTCCCTTTCTCCGGGACCGGCACGCCTCGATATGGCAGAGCATATGAAGCAGTACACCAATATGTGGCGTATTACCGACGACTTCTGGGACAGATGGGAGCTTCTCTACAATATGTTCGAGCGCGCGGAAAAATGGTGCATCCATTCCGGCATTGCCGCAGACCACGGGCACTGGCCGGATGCGGACATGCTGCCAATCGGCCCGATTAACCAGGTCTATGACAAGGCAAACCGCACCCGGTTTACTAAGGAGGAGCAGCGCACGATGCTCACGCTCTGGAGCATCCTCCGTTCCCCGCTTATCATCGGCGGCGACATGACCGGCTTCGATGCGTTTACCATGAGTCTTGTCACGAACCCGGCGCTGATCGAGGTTGTAAAGCATACGCATTCCGCCCATCCGCTCTATCGTAAAAAGGATGAAAAAGGTGAAATCTGTGCCTGGAGCGCTGTCTACGAAAACGGCGACCTTTGTATTGCGTTGTTCAATCTCGGGGAGGAACCGGCTCCCGTTACTGCCATCCTTCCGTTTGGCGATACGTTTACCTGCTGCGACATCTGGAACCAGCAGACCGTATCCTCCGTACAAAAGGAACTTGGCGCCACGCTCCCACCGCACGGTTCTGCAATGTTCCGCCTGTCTCCTATATAATTATTTGAACATTTTATTCCGATTTTCGGAGAAGGGTTCTTTTTCGTTTGTTTCCTGATTGACATCCTCCTGAATCTCCTATATAGTAGATTCAGGGGGATGCTTCATTTTCTCCCTTCAAAGAAAAGTTATTCCAATTTATTAAGCAAACGGAGGTATTTTTTATGGCAGCAGAACAATCGAAAAACGCACTGAATCCTTATCTCCCGTCCTGGGAATACATTCCGGACGGCGAGCCTTATGTCTTTGACGGCCGGGTTTATGTCTACGGTTCACATGACCTTTTCAACGGCTATGTATTCTGTCTCGGAGACTACGTCTGCTGGTCGGCGCCGGTCGATGACCTCGGAAACTGGAGATATGAGGGCGTCATTTACCCAAAAACCGCGGACCCGTTAAACCGCGACGGCAAAATGTGCCTGTATGCGCCTGATGTGACCATCGGTCCTGACGGACGTTACTATCTTTACTATGTTTTAGACCACGTTTCGGTCGTTTCGGTTGCTGTCTGTGACACTCCGGCAGGCAAATACGAGTTTTACGGCTATGTCCATTATGAGGACGGAACACGTCTTGGCGAAAAGCCGGGAGATGAGCCGCAGTTTGACCCGGGCGTCCTGACCGAAAACGGAAAAACATATCTGTATACCGGCTTTTGCGGCAGAGGCGACAAGAGCAGAAGCGGCGCTATGGTTACGGTGCTTGCTTCCGATATGCTGACGATTCTTAAGGCTCCGTTTTTCGTTGCGCCGGGCAGCGAATACAGTGCCGGAACCGGCTTTGAAGGACACGCATTTTTTGAAGCCCCGTCCATCCGCAAAATCGGCGATACCTACTACTTTATCTATTCCTCCGAGGTCATGCACGAGCTCTGCTACGCAACTGCAAAGAGCCCGACGGAAAAGTTTACCTACGGCGGCGTCATTGTCAGCAACTGCGATTTACATATTTCCACCTATAAGCCTGCGGACATGCCTGCGGCATACGGCGCAAACAACCACGGCAGCATTGTGCAGATTCTCGATAAGTGGTACATTTTCTATCACCGCCATACCAACGGCACCTGGTACAGCAGGCAGGGCTGCGCCGAGGAAATCAAAGTGCTTGCGGACGGCACGATTCCGCAGGTTGAAATTACCTCCTGCGGCTTAAACGGCGGACCGCTTCCGGGACACGGCGAATATCCTGCTTATCTTGCCTGCAATCTCTTTACCGATACGCCAAGCATGTATGTCGGCGGGGACCGCTATCCGAAGGTAATGCAGGACGGCAGGGACGGCGATGAGGAAACCGGGTATCTTGCCAATATGCAGAACTCTGCTACAGCAGGCTTTAAATACTTCTCCTGTAAAGGCGTAACTGCCGTTGCCCTTACTACCCGCGGCTATGCAGGCGGCACCTTTGAAATAAAAACCGCATGGGACGGAGAAGTCCTTGCAAGCCTGCACATTCCGTTTTCTAACATCTGGGAGCGGCAGGTTGTCCCGGTCCGGATTCCGGACGGCGTTCATGCCATTTATCTGACCTACCGCGGCGGCGGAAATGTCAGCCTTAAGTCCTTTGAACTGCTGACTGCGGAAGATAACGCCGCGCTTTCAAACTAAACCGGAAAGGAGACGCCTATGCTTCGTACAGCAAAAACTGAAAATGGATTGGTCAGGGGATTACCGGCGGCAGACCCGCGTGTGACCTCCTTTAAAGGGATTCCGTTTGCCGCACCGCCGGTAGGGGAAAACCGTTTCAGGGCGCCGCAGCCATGTCAGAACTGGGAAGGCACCCTGGATGCTTACCGCTTTGCTCCGATTTCCATACAGGATACGCCGGGGCTCGGCACCGATATTTACTGCCGCGAGTGGCACGTTGACCCGGAAACCCCGATGAGCGAGGATTGTCTTTACCTGAATGTCTGGACCAACGCGAAAACAACCGGCGATAAGCTTCCGGTTCTGGTCTGGTTTTTCGGCGGCGCATTCCAGTGGGGCTATCCGTCGGAGATGGAATTTGACGGCGAGCGCATCGCAAGACGCGGCGTCATTGTCGTTACTGTAAATTACCGCCTGAACCTGTTCGGCTTTCTGGCACATCCGGAACTGACGAAAGAGCAGCCGGACGCCCCGACGAACTTCGGCCTTCTGGACCAGCAGGCAGGCATAAAATGGGTTATCCGCAACATCAAAGAATTTGGCGGCGACCCGGAAAATATTACGATTGCCGGACAGTCCGCAGGAGGCGGCAGCGTCATGGCACAGCTTACCAGCCCGTTGAACAAGGGGCTCTTCCAAAGAGCCATTGTGATGAGCGGAATTATCCGCAGCCCTTACGGAGCTTCCCCTATCGCTCCCCCGCTGCCGTTACGGGATGCCGAGGAGCAGGGCAGGGCATTCCTGGAATTTGCAGGTATTTCCAGTCTCTCAGAGGCACGGAAGCTGGATGCCTCCTATCTGCTGCAAAAGTATAACGAGTTTGCAGCAGCACACTCCCGTATGTATACCGTACAGGACGGCGTCTTTTCGGTCGGCGACCCGATTGCGCTTTACGCCGCAAACCGCCACGTCGGCGTACCGGTGATGGCAGGAAACACAAGCAATGAGTTCTTAAGCTTTCTCCCTGCCGCAGACGAAACGGAGCTTAAAGAGCAGGCAGCCGCTCTGTTCGGCAGCCGCGCGGAGGAGTTCCTTGCCTTCCCGGAAGCCTCGGTGCGGTACGGCGACCACGGCTACGCGCCGGTCAGCGGTATTGAATGCAAAATAAAGGATTTGTTTCTCCAGAACCAGAAGAACGGAAACAAAGAAAACTGCTACTATTACCGTTTCGACGCCGACATCCCGGGGTGGGACAATCCGGGCAATTTCCACTCCGTGGAGCTCTGGTTTTTCTTTGAGACGCTTGCCAAGTGCTGGCGTCCGTTCGAGGGGCGTCATTACGACCTTGCACGGCATATGTGCAATTATATGACGAACTTCATCAAAACCGGCAACCCGAACGGCACCGACCACAACGGCAATCCGATGCCGGAATGGAACAGCTATACAAAGGAGCACCCGGCGGAAATGACCTTCCGCACCGACGGCCTTGTCACCGGGGAACGGCAGGAATCTCCGTTTATCTCGTTCCTGATGGAACAGGTCCATAACCGGCAGGCGTAGGGCACGGCGCCGTTTACGACACAGCTTAACACCGCCTTATTTCAGGAAGCGTTGCGCTTTCCAAAATAAGGCGGTGGAAACTGTCTTTTATTCCACATAATTTAAAATAGCAAAAGGCTCATCTTCTGTCAGGAAACCATATATACTATCTCGCTTGCACAGCCAGCCACAGTCCCATCGCCTTCAGGTGCTCCAGTAACTGATATACCTCCGGATTGACATATGAAAAGACAGCAGGCAGGCTGCCTACTGTCCTTAACAATATCGATGTATTTGAGAAACTGGAAATTATACATGCGCCTCAATAATGCGTACACTGGTGCCAAGAACGTTTTCGATGGCATCTATTATCTTGTTATCAATAGGTTGTGAGGGATTAAAAATGCTAATCAAGGCGGAAGCAAATCCGCAAGGGAAAAAGTAGTCTAAATCATTGAGGGATATAAATCTTTTACAACAGGGCATTTCGGTTTTAAGTGATGTAAATTCACATCCAGCGGCTTTATCCATAGCATCTCCCCACCACTCAAAATCAAGTTCTGTGCTACATTCCGGGCAAGAAATTCTTTCAAGATTTTCTCCGCAATCAACAAATACCGGCATTTCATTGATTTCCACTTCAATAAAATCACAATGTATCTGCGTTTGGAGAAAAGACTTTGCTGATTGTAGCGTCAAGTCCGAAACTTTATAAAAGGGGTCTTTAGGGATTATCTTCATAATACAATCCGACATGAAAGCACCTCCGTAATATATTCCGTTTTACTTGATAAGTATAGCATATCCCAATACGAATGTCTATTGTACACTTTGGGACAAAATGTCTCGAAGTACAGCCTCCCATGTTAGCTTTTGTGGAACGAATAGGGCGCAGGACATAGAAACATCCCCCTGCTGAACGCAATCGGAAACCCTTGATACAAGCTTACAACTCATATCACAAAAATAGTTACCATACATAGATGAGTTTTTCCACTTTTTCAAATGAAGCAGCGGCATTAGCTTTCGCCAATGCCGCTTCCGATTTGTAAGCAGGTTTATGTAGGTTTTAACTATATCTCCGCACCCTACTTTATTTCCTCTACCCCGTCGCATTTTTCAATGGTATCGATGGAGCCGTCTTCATTGTAATGAAATTCGGCAACACAGACGGAACGTTGGAACAAATTGCCGCCCGGAAGGTCACCGGTATGGTAAAACAGATACGAATGCCCCTTGAAATCTACAATTCCGGGATGATTCGTAAACACGCCGCCCTCCTCGGTCATCAGTACGCCGCCGTAAACCCAAGGGCCGGTCGGTCCCGTGGAGGTAGAATATGCAAGATGCTCATTCTGCTTCCCCTCTCCGAAAGCCGCATAAACCATATAGTAAATACCATTTCTCTTGTAGAACCACGGACCCTCGCCATAAGTCGTACCGGTCATATGGCTGCCCTTTGCAAAGGACTCCTCCGTCATTGGAACCTTCACCACGCCTACTGTCTTGTCATAGGTAATCATGTCCTCGTTTAAAAGAACATACCGGAGCTCCGGATTTCCAAAGTAAAGATAGGCCTGTCCGTCGTCATCAATAAAAACAGTAGGGTCAATATCGTTCCAGTCACCTTCATCCACAATCGGATGATCCTTAAGGTCCTTGAACGGTCCCGTCGGGCTGTCCGATATACCGACCGCAATCGCCATCCCGCCGTTCTTCTTATGTACCGGGCAATAGAGATAGAACTTTCCGTTACGCGCTACCGCCTGCGGCGCCCATGCCCTGTCGTCCGCCCAGCTGATATCGTCCAACGAGAAAACCTCGCCGTGATCCGTCCAGTTCACCATGTCCTTTGTAGAAAAGCAATGCCAGTTCACCATCGTATAAAAATTGTTGGCCAGAGTATCCTCATCGTGTGAGGTGTAGAGATACAGCGTATCCCCGTAAACCATCGGCGCCGGGTCCGCCGTGTAAATTGATGTGATAATCGGGTTCTTACGAAATCCCGGGGTTGAGTTTTCCTTATCTTCCATAGCATACCTCCGTAATAAATTCTTTATCTCCAGTATAACAGATTTGCACGCCAAATCAAGACCCATATACGTTTGAATTAAATTTGGCTGAGAAGCTATGCTCTCTTGATTATGCTCCCCTTCCATCCCCGGGTCAATCTCAGGAATCAGAATCTCCGCCTCGCAGCTGGCATAGCTGTTTTCCTCATCCAGGCCGCCCTCTGTGCAGACTAGCGAAACAGTTAATTTACCACCCGACAATGCAGAAGCTGTATCCGCATCCATCACCAACGCCACATTAAGACAATTCAAGCCTGCAATTTTAGAAGGATACACCGTCAGACAGCCAGAATAGTCATTCCCGTCAGAATCCGCCAGCTTCAACCACTTTGTATCCCCGAGCAAATCTCCGTGAAGAAACGGAACGCTGTACGCAATCCGGAAACGAAGCTGATAGCTGTCGGAACGCTGAATAAAATATACCTTGGAAAAGAATAAATGGGCTTTCTCCAGGATATTACGGTCCACTTCCAGAACCTCCGTGTCCTTCTCCCAATCCGGATAATGGTCTCCTTCTGTCTGCCCCACCAGCCAGGCATCAAGTCCCTTCCGGCTAAAGCCGACGTAGGCACAGACCGTATAAATCACCATTCCTGCCACAACCGCCAATAAAATATACTTCAGATACTTCTTCATATCATACCGTTCCTTTCCTGTCTTTCTGCTTTGATTTTCCAGAGCCGTCTATCGGTTGTTTCTCTTATTCTTCTTCCCCTTCTTCCTCTTCTCTGCTATGTAATGGACACTGAAAATTCTCCATACAACGTAGAATTGTATCCATCTGCTGCTCACTCATATTATGACAGGAAAACCGCAGTAATTGATGCTCCCTTCCCGTTTCTAAATCACGCCCATACTCAAAAAGCCAAAAATTCGTATCAGACCAATACGCTTCCTGCTCCGGGCTGTCAAAATGATAGCTGTAGTTCCCGTCCGATTTCTCCACTTTCCACTTCGGAAACATCTCTTTTAATCGTTCCAAAATCTTATCAAGAGGCAGTGCCTCCAACGCCTTTAATGTTCCCTTTCCAAATCGGTATTTCTCATACACCATATTGTCATCCAGGACAACGCCGGACTTATATTTCCAAAAGACAAGCTCCGTCTCATGCACAGGTGGATAATCCCCATGAAACATCATATATGCAGTCTCTTCCAGAGAATTGTGGCTCCAATATTCGCAACATATCATCTGCAAGTCTTCTGCATTCCACTCCTCTCCGGTCAGCTGATTCATCCTTTCGACCTGCTCCTCTGTCGGCAAATCATAAGAATCAGCAATTCTGTTAATCAGTTCTTTTACCTGTTCTAAATTTTTCTCCTCCATAGCAATTACCTCCAATACCTACAGCTTCCTCTGCGCTAATACCGCAAAAGCCCCGCCGGGTAACCCGGACGGAGCTTATATTTCAGACCATGCTGTCCCTGTTGAAATCGGTCACGTCGCCAACCTTCTCAAACAGCTCTTTGACGGTAAGCTTCTTATTCTGAATCGCAACCAGCTCTGCGTCCGTCGCGCCGATGAACTCCACGAACTCAACCTTGCCGTTCGGCGTATCAATGGCAGGAACTCTCGTGTCGGGTACGGTAATAAAGCCGGTGAGCTTTGAGGCATGCCGCGCGTCGATTCCGTTTTTCTGACCCGTGTAGATATATTCCCATGGCAAAAACAATTCGCCGCTTTGGAACGTCAGCTTCGCTATGCTCTGAAAATTGTTGATTGCACAGCGGAACTCCGCCTCTTCGTCCTCATAACAGCCCTTTTTCAGCCGCATGGTAAACTCCATACCGTAGCCGCTGAATTCCTTGTCCTCACTTTCCTTTTCGTGAAGCTCCGTCAGTCCGAACGTCACAAAATGCCAGCAATCGCCGCCGTCGTAAATGCTTACGCCGTCCAACGGGTCGGGTCCGCCAAGCATCCACGGCATTAACACTCCGTAATGCCTCGGAGCATCCTCGGGATACGCCTTCAGAAAAGCCTCTTCTATCGCTTCCCAGCCGTCCATACAAACTTCATTGTCCATAGTAACCCCCTGTAAAATTCATATATTTTTTAGAACATTATGCTTGTCCCTATCCGCATTATAACATAATGTAGCAGTTCATGCCAGCTTTTTTCTTGAGAATCCAGTTCCTCTGCCCATGTCAGGCAAATAAAAAAGGGGCCGCGCTTTGCGCGACAGCCCCGACACAAAAGTATATAAAATACAAAAGTTTAGCTCCTACCAGATTCCAAAACATTTCCCTGCCCAGTAGCCCAGGCCAAGAACCCAGCTCGTAAAGATTCCATATAAAATCACCGGTCCTGCAATCGTAAAAATTTTACAGCCGATTCCGAATACCTGGCCCTCCTTACTGTACTCAATCGCAGAGGCTGCGACTGAATTGGCAAAGCCGGTAATCGGTACGACGCTGCCTGCGCCGGCATACTTCGTCAGCTTCTGGTAAAGGTTCAAGCCGGTCGTTAAGGCAGACAGCCCTACTAACGTAATTGTGACATACAGGGCGGCATCTTCCTTCTCGGCGCCCTGGTTCATATAGAGATTCATCAGTGCCTGACCTAACGTACAGATGGCGCCGCCTATCAGAAATGCCCACAGAATATTAATCCATGGATTATGCTTCGGTGTCACCTGATTGACATACTGGTTATACTTCTGGTCCCGCTTTGTGTTGTCGGTTTCCTGTACCACCTCATGTATCATACGCTTTCTCTGCTTTTCATCCATAAACGCCGCTCCTTTCTCCGTTTTCTGCGCGCTTTGCCTGCTATCCTGTATTCCCGGAACCGTACGCTGCCGTATTTTTAAAGACGTTGCGCCGCACCGGACTTCTTTCTACTTCCCTGCGCCAAGAACCAGCTGATACCACGCTCCAAGGCCTTTTCCAAGGGCAAATGCCACTACAATAAATGACATACCGACACGCAGCTTAATTCTTTTGGCGAATACCGGAATCACCCGCACCACTTCCGCCAACGCCGCCGCAAGGCAGCCGACAAAAATACCTGAAAACCAGCCGTATGCTCCCCTGCAGATTGTTCCACAGGAAAGTTCTAAATGGAACAGGTCAAAGATATTGGAAAATGTCACGCCAAATACAGCGACGCTTTCATACAACATCACATACTTTGCCGTCTTTGTTCCTGCCGCAAGTCTTGTTACCACGCCTACCGTTGTAATAAATGCAAATAATCCGCCCGCTACGGCTACACCGAAGGAAATCCCTGCAAAGCAGTAAAGAATTGTTCGGAATATCTCAGACATTTTCTTCCTTCCCCTCTCTTGTTGCATTCTCAATTATGGCAGAATTCACATCCTTCTCATACTGCCGCATCTGCACCTGCAGCGGCGTCGGGTCGCTGTCAATTTTCTTACGCAGAAAATGGTTGAAGAACAGGATAATTCCGATTGGGATTCCGATGCTGTATGCAATTTCAAGCTCGCCGGGCGAGCTCCGTTCTGCTCCCTCCGTCATCTTATAGAGTAATGCAAAGATTTCTTCCACACTGGCATCTTTGTTAAACGTCATTATCGTAAATGCCGAGCCGAAAAACACGGTCAGACAGACAAAGATTGCCTTACTCCAGTCTAACAGCTTTTCATATTTCTTCTTTTCCGCCGATTTATATTCTACAATAAAGTCCGGTTCCCCGAGCGGAGTAACAGATACCTCCGGATATGCACTCCCAATCAGCTCGATTACCTTCATTACACAAAAGGGAAGCTTTTCTTTCTTTTTTCCGGAAAATACATGCAGCTCTATTGCTTCGATTTTCTGCTTCATTACCGCGTCGCTTGTATACACGGATGCGACGTCAGAAAGGAGTACCCTGCGCTTATTGACAAGAACACACTGTTCAAAATATAAAAATACGTTTACCTGCTGTGACATAAGCGCTCTCCCTGCCAAGGCTGCTCTGCAATCCGCATATATGCCTCACGGTACACTAAGGTTCCCTCCGGTATATCCTCCGGTCTTTGCAAATACCAGATAAAAAAGACAATCACTGCCAGCAGAAAAACTGCCGCAACTGCCAGGACCACTCTTTGTTTTGCTGTCATCCTTTCACCGCCTTTCGTAATACTGACGGAAGTATGTGCCGTTTTTGTAGAAATTATGCAAGCAGGCTTCGCATGCGCTGCAATATTTTCTTTTCCATCCGGCTGACCTGGACCTGGCTGACGCCGAGCATTCCGGCAATCTCGGTCTGCGTTTTATTTTCAAAATAGCGGAGCTCAATCAGCCGCCGCTCCTCTTTCTCAAGCATATCCAGAAGCTGCTTTGTCACAAGATGATTGACAATCTTTTCCGTGGCGTCCTCTGCCCCCGGCAACCGCTCTGCCAGGGTACTTTCGCTCCCGTCCGCATGACCGATTGGCTTGGAAAGAGACTCGACCTCCGTACATGCTTCCATGGCAAGCACAATATCTTCCATGCTCATCCCGGTATCCTCCGCAATTTCCTCGAGGGTCGCATCCCTGCCAAGCCGTGCCAGAAGCCTCTCGCCGGATGCCCTGAGCCGGATATTGTTTTCCTTTAAGGTTCTGCTTACCTTTATCATTCCGTCATCCCTGAGGAAACGTTTAATTTCCCCGCTTATCATCGGTACTGCATAGGTGGAAAATTTTACGTCAAAGGACACGTCGAACTTATCAATTGCTTTTATCAGCCCGATGGTTCCTATCTGAAATAAATCCTCCGCTTCGCAGCCGCGTCCCGTAAAACGCCGCACCATACTCCAAACCAGTCCGACATTCTCGGTAATCAGCTGCTCCCTGGCCTGCCTGTCGCCTGACTGCGACAGACGTATGAGTCCGATTGTATCCAAGCTCTCCTCCTTTTGTCTACCCGATTACCTTGCGCATCTTAATCACGGTTCCTTCTCCCTCTGCGGATTCTACTGACAGCTCGTCCGTAAACGCCTCCATAAAAGAAAATCCCATACCGGAACGCTCCAGCTCCGGCTTTGTCGTATACATCGGCTCCATTGCCGCCGCGATATCCGCAATGCCTTTTCCGGTATCCTTGATATGAAAGAACACCTCCCGGTCCTTTCTTGCGCACCAAAGCTCCACAGTTCCCCCATCCTCACCGTAACCATGAATAATTGCATTTGTTACGGCCTCCGATACCGCCGTTTTTGTATCTGCAAGTTCGGTCAGCGTCGGGTTTAACGGAGTCAAAAATGCCGCTACCGTCATCCGCGCCAATGCTTCGTTACAGGACTTTGCCTGAAACGTCAGACGCATCTCATTATCATATTTCTCCACTCTCCTGCCTCCTTTTTCTTCTCGTCTTGCCTTTTATCTGTTTCCGAGACATTCTTTGGCCGGACGCACAAACGCTTCCTCTGCCGTCTCATACTGTTCTACAATTTTATACAGTCCTGAAAATGTAAAAATCCTTTCTACATTTTTCCCGACGCCCATGACACCGACACGTCCCCCCTGAAAAATGACCTGCCGGTAACGTCCCATAATCACTCCGATTCCCGAGCTGTCCATAAACTCCACCCCGGTAAAATCAAACAGAATATTCTTTACCTTGCTGCGCGCTAACAGGATATCTGCCGTTTCCCGCACCGCCAGCGCGGTATGGTGGTCCAAATCCGCCTTTAAATGAATGATTAGCATATTATTTCGTACTTCATACTCTGCTGCCTGCATTTCTCCTCCTTTCCCGCAGTGTCCGTGCCTTCCCGCAGCTATGTGCAGCTTTGCTCTGCCCGTACAAAAGAAAGAAGACATGAACCTGCCATGTCTTCTTTCGTAATCACCTCTGCGATTTTTTATGTTAATTCAATCCTTCCATACATTGATGCGCCATTTGTGCACGCTCACTGTCCGGATATTGATTAACTACCATCTGTAAATAAATCCTTGCCTGACTTTCGTCCTCCGAACGCTGGTAGGAGCGTCCGAGAAAATACAGCGTGTCCGCATCAGTTCCGCCTGCTTCATAAACTGCCTGCAGATATTTTGCCGCCTCAGCGTACCTTGCGGCATTATACAACTCATAACCGTAATTGTATGCGTGCTGTTTTACCTTTGCGAATATCTCGTCCATGATTTCCTGATATACGACGGCGGTCCTCCGGCGTGCAAGCGCCGTTTCCTTATGCTCTGACAGCCGCCCTGCATAAGCAGTCAGTTCCTCCAGCATCTGCGCAATTTCTTCCTCTTCCTCTGCTTTTGCTATCTTCTCCTGCATCTTTGGAAACTCTGCTACCAGAAGCAATACCTCTTCATAGGCGGCCGGATCAAACGCAGATGCCGAGGCGTTCTCCTTTTTTAAATCTGCAATACTGCTTTCCGCCTTTGCAAGCTTGTCCGCCAAATCCGCCTTTTCGTTCTGCAAAACGGAAATCGTTGTCGTATAGGAGGCAATCTCCGCCCCGTAATCCCGTTCCTCATTTGCATATTCTGCTTTCACACTGGAACGCACCGTCGGCACCACCAGCCAGTACAGAACTGCGACTCCAATCAGAATCCCCGCGAAAAAAGTAATAAACGCAATATAATTGGGCCTGTCCTCCTGAATAGGAACCGTCGGCGGTGCAATATGATACGAAGTGTTTTCCACCTTCTTCTCGGTATGTACCGCGACTCCTTCCGGGTTCAGTACCCGTTCCACTTCCTTCAGATACAACAGGGTCGTTGTATTTGCCACATCGGTCTTTTGCGCCCTTAAAAGACAGCGCTTTGCCTTTTCATACTCCTCGCTTTTAATATACAGCAGCGCAAGAAGCTGCAGTGCCCGGACATAGCCCGGACAGACACTGATTACCTTTCTTAGCTGGAGAATCGCAAGGTCTTCGTTTCCCTGCCTGGCATACTCAAGCGCCTGATTAAACTTTTTAATGGTCTGATTGACCGTATCAAACTTTGCCGGATTTGACTGCACCTTATTCATAAAATAATCGGCAAGGTTATTTTCCGGCATAAAATGCTTACTGATAATCCACTCGCTTAACGCGGCAACTGCCTCTCCCAGTTCAAAATAAACCAGTCCGAGGAGATTCCTCGCATTTATATTCCTCTTGTTACATTCCAGACTTCTTTTCAACATGACTACAGCGCCGGACAAATCCCGCACGCGCGCCTTGCTTAATCCCTCGTTATAATACCGGTTCGACAGCTTGTATAACTGTTCCGTGGCAATGGCATCGCTCCCGCATCGTTCGCAATACCGGCGGTTCCGCCCTATCTCATATCCGCATCTCGGACAATCCATTGTAATCCCTACCTTTTCTCCTTTTTTCCCGTAACCGCCTGCTCCAGTAAATCTGATAAATCCGTCAGGTCATTATTTAAAATTGCTTCCTCCGCCTGGTCAATCTCCAGGCTCGGCTGGAACCTTGCAAGTTCTTCTTCGTAATTTAACATACTCTTTCCTCCTGTCTCGTACCCGTTCCAAAACAGCCTTCCTACATTATCATATAGACAAATGCTTGAAAAATCAATAGCTTCTCTCTACTTTTTTTATTCTCCTGCACAAAAAAAGGCAATATTGTTTCTTTTTTGTACAATATCGCCCTTTCCTGCCATTTTTCCTTTTCTTCAAGTGTGCGGCGCCCTTCTGTGTTCCATGGGTTGTGTGGAACCTTTCCGGGTCATTCAAAAAATGCGGAAGCTCAAGGTACTTTACAATAGACAAAAATAGCGCCCCATGATACAATATCCTAAAAAATATCCGGAAAGGGCAGGCTTATGAAAAAGGTAGGAATTTTATGTGCCGGAGACACAGAGTTTTTTCCATTTCTCCAATACCTGAAAGATGTAACAGTAACGACAAAGGCGATGCTTCAATTTCACGAAGGGCGGATAGAAGATATTCCCGTTGTTGTGTTATACAGCGGGGTGTGTAAGGTAAATGCAGCAATTGCCGCACAGCTTCTTATTGATATTTTTCACGCCGATATTATCATCAATGCCGGAACTGCAGGCGCAATCGATAGCAGTGTCCGGCTTTTTGATACGATTGTGGCAGATAAAATCGCATACCATGATGTTGCTGATGATATCCTGACTGAATTTCATCCATGGCTGGACTCTGTCTATTTTGAGCCTTCGGCGGAGCTTCTGGCACTTGCACAAGACTACGGCCATGCCTCGGAGCACCGTATCCTGTTCGGGACAGCCGTCACAGGAGAACAGTTTATCAATAATTCCGAACGGGCTGCTATTTATGAAAAGTATGCCCCGCTCTCTGTCGATATGGAAACGGCAAGTATTGCCCATGTCTGCCATGTCAATCAGATTCCCTTTCTCTCTATCAGAACCATAACGGACACGGCAGAGCATGACGGCATAGAACATTTTGAAAAAAACTGTGAGCATGCCTCTCAGATTTCAGCTGAAATTACAGTGGCACTCCTCCAAAAGCTGGAGCCATAGAACGCTCTGTGCTACCGTACCTTCGCCAGATGCTCCAGGCGCTCCTCTACCTGTGCCATCATCGAAGTATACTTTTCAAGCTTCTCGCGCTCCTCGGCAAGCTTTGCCTCCGGCGCCTTATTGACAAAGTTCGGATTGGCAAGCATTCCGTTTACACGCTTTAGCTCGCCCGTAAGCCTTGTCTTTTCCTTTTGCAGACGTTCGATTTCCTTCTCGATATCCACCAGGTCCGCAAACGGAATGTACATCGTTGCATCCGGAATTACTGCGGAGACTGCGTCCTCCTCAATCCCTTCCTTCGACGCCTGGATGATTACCTCGCTTGCGCCGCCAAGGGAAGCAAAAAATACCTTACTGTTCTCAAAAATCTCCCTGACGCCCGCATTCCCGGAAACAACGAAGACTGTGGCTTTACGGCTCGGCGGCACATTCATCTCCGTGCGCACATTACGGATGCCCTTTACCGCGGTCTTAATCCGTTCTACTGCCTCTTCCTCCGCTGCAAAGGTGTGGCGTTCGCTGTACTCCGGCCAGGAAGCAATGACAATCGACTCCTCGCTTTGGTTCCCCTCAAGCTCCTTCAGCGTACAGAAAATCTCCTCGGTTACAAACGGCATATACGGATGAAGCAGCTTTAACGCGTCAGTCAGTACATGGCGCAGCGTCCAGATTGCCGCTGCCTTGCTCTGCACATCAGTTCCATACAGGCGCGGCTTTACCATCTCAATATACCAGTCGCAGAACTCCTCCCAGATAAAATCGTAAATCTTCTGTGCCGCAATTCCCATTTCAAACTTATCTAAGTTCTCCGTTACCTCCCGGACCAGCGTGTTTGCCTTGGAAAGAATCCACTTATCTGCATCGGTAAGTGCAGCAGTATCTACTGTATCCGCCACCGCTGCCGCATTTAAGGCGTCTCCTGCCTCCTCGGAAAGCATCTGCTGCATGTTCATCATAATAAAGCGGCTTGCATTCCAGACCTTGTTCGCAAAGTTTCTGCTTGCCTCCACACGCTCCATATAAAAGCGCATGTCGTTGCCCGGCGCATTTCCGGTAATCAGGGTAAAGCGGAGCGCATCCGCGCCGTACTGGTCAATAATTTCAAGCGGGTCGATTCCGTTTCCTAAGGATTTGCTCATCTTCCTTCCCTGGGAATCGCGGACCAGACCGTGGAACAGTACCGTCTTAAACGGCTTTTCTTTCATCTGTTCATAGCCCGAAAAAATCATACGGATTACCCAGAAGAAAATAATATCATAGCCGGTTACCAGAACATCTGTCGGATAGAAATACTTCAAATCCTCCGTCAGTTCCGGCCATCCAAGCGTGGAAAACGGCCATAAGGCGGAAGAAAACCACGTATCCAGCGTATCCGGGTCCTGCTCCATATGGGAATGTCCGCACTTCGGACAGACCTTTGGCGCATCTGCAGTCTTTGCCACAACCACCTCGCCGCAGCGCTCACAGTAATAAGCCGGAATCCGGTGTCCCCACCAGAGCTGTCTGGAAATACACCAGTCGCGGATGTTGTCGGTCCAGTTAAAATAGGTTTTCTCCATACGCTCCGGTACTAACGTAATCTCCTTTGTCCTGACTGCCTCTGCCGCAGGCTGAATCAGCTCGTCCATGCGGACAAACCACTGCTGCTTAATTAACGGCTCAACCGTTGTTTTACAGCGGTCATGCGTACCTACGTTGTGGGAATAATCCTCGATGCGCACTAAAAGTCCCATCTCGTCAAGCTCTTTTACAATCTGCTTTCTTGCTTCGTAACGCTCCATTCCCTCAAACTTGCCGCCTGCCGCGTTAATGGTCGCATCATCGTTCATAATGTTGATTTCCGGCAGACCATGGCGCTTTCCTACCTCAAAATCGTTCGGGTCGTGAGCCGGCGTAATCTTTACCACGCCTGTACCGAACTCCCTTTCTACATACTCGTCCGCAATAATTGGAATTTCGCGGTCTACAAACGGCACCTTTACTGTCTTACCTACCAGATGCGCATACCGCTCATCCTCCGGATGTACCGCAACCGCAGTATCTCCGAGCATCGTCTCCGGACGCGTCGTCGCAAACTCCAGAAACTCGTCCGTTCCGACGACCGGATACTTGATATGCCAGAAATGCCCTGCCTGCTCCTCATACTCTACCTCGGCATCGGAAATCGACGTCTTACATACCGGACACCAGTTGACAATACGGGAACCCTTGTAAATCATTTTCTTTTCGTAAAGCTTTACAAACACTTCCTCGACTGCCTTATTGCAGCCCTCGTCCATCGTAAAACGCTCCCTGTCCCAGTCGCAGGAAGAGCCGAGCTTTTTGAGCTGGCCGACAATCCGTCCGCCATACTCCTTTTTCCACTCCCATGCACGCTTAAGGAAGCCCTCTCTGCCAAGGTCACGCTTATCGATTCCTTCCTTTTTCATCTGCTCGATAATCTTTACCTCGGTTGCAATGCTTGCATGGTCCGTCCCTGGCTGCCAGAGCGCATTATAGCCCTGCATCCTCTTATAACGGATTAAAATGTCCTGCATCGTATTATCCAGCGCATGTCCCATGTGAAGCTGCCCTGTAATATTCGGTGGCGGAATTACAATCGTAAAGGGTTTTTTCGTCTCATCCGGTTCGGCATGGAAATACTTTTTTTCCAGCCACTTTGCATACAGTCTGCCCTCGATATCTTTCGGGTCATAGGTCTTTGCCAGCTCTTTGTGCATCCTGCCATTCTCCTTTCATCCATTCCAAAGAATCAAGTAGGAAAGATTCATCTTTCCCTACTCGTCGCGCGCCCCATGCGCCGCTTCTGCGGCATACCTCCTCTGCATGGGGCTGTGCATAAAAAAGGCCGATTCTCCTGCTAAGGACGAATCGACCGTGGTACCACCTTAATTCGCAGCACTTCCCGACGAAATGCCGCCTCCCGGTCTTTAACGGAACTACCCGGTATCTCCTACTGTTCTCCGGAAGTCTTTAAAAACTCCGGTCTCCCTGTTCAGAAATACTGCTCCAAAGCTACCTTCCATAAGCAAGCCTTCACGGAACCTTTCAGCCAGCGGGTCCCGCTCTCTTTTAAGATGACTTATGTACTCCTCTTTTTCCCTGCATTTGAATAATATGCGTCTATCATAACGGAATTTCAGGGAAAAGTCAAGAGGCAGCGCCTTGAATTTCCGCATTTTGTATACCTCTTTAGGTGACTAAAAAGTACGGAACTGCAAGGCATGAAGCGTTTTGTCAAGTGCTTTTTTGAGTTATTGACGCAATCCCTTGTTTGTACGGCAGGAAAAGGGGCGCAAAACGCGCCTGTGGACGTTTAGAAGCCGTTTTTGCGGGTGGGTAAAACCCTTACCCGGTGGTTTTTGTGTCTGAAACGCCTTAAAAATCAAGCCTTTTCAAGCCCTATTGCGTAACACTCCATTCTGTTCTTTGGGAGAGGTCGGGGGTGCGGGGGCAGAGCCACCGTAAAACCTACCGATAGCCGCCGAAGTAGTGCAGACGGTTTTGCCGTTAGAATGAAGCGGACGTAGGACAGGGATTGTTTTTCGTAATTTGCTATGGTATAATTTTTCTAGTAACAAGCCGATACATCGCGACTTAAACAGGAGGTAACAAAAATGGATTATATTAAAATGCTACGCGAGGACAGTGACTTGTCGGATTTGTTGTGTGATGTCTGCGATATAGAGGTTCTTCCAGAATTCAAGACACCGGAGGACGAATTTGGTCACTTGACTTATAATATCTCTGGGAAAACATTTGCTAAAGCAGGCAGTGGAAGTGAATATATTTTACTGGAAGACGGCTCAATAGGTTTTTGGGGAAGTGAAGGTGAATGTGGCAGAATAGCGGATAATCTAAAAGCGTTTTTTGAATTCATGGTAAATTGCCCCTATTGGTCGGATTATTTAGATGAAGATGAATATCAAGACAGGGATGGTCTTAGTGAGTTTGCAAAAGAAGTTTTTGAGGAACACATGGAAAACGCCGAAGATATTGACTTTGATTTGCTCGATGCTCAGCAGGAATTAGCAGTTCGTTTAGGAATAGAGAAGAAAGCGGATGTTGTAGATATATTGATGCAGTTTTATCATTGCACAAAGCGTGAACCCCGCTTTATTTCGACATATACAGAAAATGATGGCAGTACGCATAGTGGTACGGGTTCATTGTTTGACCGCTAAATAGTATTTTTCGTAAGAATAGAAACGTAAATATAACTTCCGGTTTATCGGTCTAATAAAAATCCAAAACAGGACGGCGGTAATAGACATTGACTATCCCGCCGCCCTGTCTGTTATCGCTCCATATCCTGCTTTCTGTGGGGCTGTTGTTCCCGCTGTTCCTGCCGCAAGATACTGTAAACGCTCTTTCTGATTTTCTCCGCTTCTTTC
>CAJTLU010000018.1 GCA_910577175.1 uncultured Lachnospiraceae bacterium
ATCCCGTCCTTTACTTAATATGATTAAATAAAGTGCAGAATCAGCAGACTATGCAACTTTCATTGTACCCATACAGACCGTTGCATCTCTACTATTCTGCATGGGAAAATTCAATAGCTGAATAAACATGATTTATAATATCCACTGCAAGCACCTCCTCGTGAATCCAGTACGCATTAAACAGTAAGTACTATTAAAGTATACCAAAATTTTCGAAAAAAGCAACTTGGTTTTCACATTCTCATCTACTTTTGATAGACAAGCATTGGATTGAGAAACGCTGCCTGTGCAGGTCACCATTCATTATCATCTGAAATAATATTCTGCATATATGAATTTTCAGACTTCTCAAAACTGTCTGAACAAAAGTAGTGGAAGTCCGGTGAAGCACCCACGCATGCAAAAATAAGACACCCGTATTCCGATTACAGTAAAAAATACACTCCGCTTATAAGCCGGGGCTGCGCTTTTTGCGCCACGGGCAACCGCCTCCTCCTTCAGCACTCCTTCTTCTCCTTCAGCGGATTCCATGTCCCTCTCAGGTAACACACCAGATACAGCACAAACAACAGCATGTTATGCGCAATCATACATGCCCATGCCGCGGTAAGTCCCATTCCAAGTCTCTGTGTACAGAAAAAGGTACAGACAATACGGACTCCCCACATTCCGGTCAGGTTAAATAGAAATGGCGCCTTTGTCTTCCCTACGCCTAACATCATGCCCTCGATAATAATAGAAAAGCCATACAGCGGCTCGGATACCGCAACCATGCGCAGGACATTACTCCCAAGGGCAATGACCCGGCTGTTGTCCGAAAACAGTCCCACCAGCACAGGCGCCGATACAAAGAGAGCTGTCCCGGAAAGTACCATCAGGGCAATTTCAATCGGGATAAACATAGAGGCAAGTGATTTCATCCGTTTGCCGTCCCGCGCACCGTACGCATTGCCTGCCAAAGTGGCTGCCGCGGTCTGCATGCCGTAGCCCGGAATATAAAACGCGGATTCCACCGTATTTGCGATTGTATGTGCGGCAGTCGCCACCTCGCCAATCGAGTTAATCATCGACGCAAAGGCAACATACCCAAGCGATGTGCCGAAGCGCTGCAGCATGTTCGGAAGCGTAATCCTCATGCACGATTTCAGAATCTTTTTGTCCGGGCGGAGCCTCTGTCCGCGCGGGGAGACGACCGGATGCCGCCACAATACGACCGTGCTATGGAGCCCGCCCCAGGCATACGCAACCGCGCTTGCCACAGCCGCGCCGATTACGCCAAGCCCTGCTCCCGGTATGGTAACATCCAGACCCAAAAGGGAAAACGTGCGTACCGGATAGATAAGTAAAAAATTCAGTACGACGTTAATGATATTTACAAAGACACCAACCTTCATCGGCGTCTTTGTATCTCCTGCCGCCCGGAGCACCGTCCCGAAAATCGTGCTTGCCGTCCGGGGCAGCATCGGCAGATACAGAATAAAGAAATACGTGGAAGCAAGCTTTTGTATCCCCTTATCCACCTGCATCCAGACCGGGATGCGCCCGCTAAGTGCCAGCGTCAGTACGGTAAACGCAGTCCCGGTCACTAAGACAAGCAATACTGCCTGGGACGCGATATGCCGCGCGGCGGACCTGTCGTCCGCGCCGCACGCCCTTGCGATAACCGCTAAAAATCCTGTGCCGATGGCGGAAATCGTACTGAATACAAGCCACCCGACCGTACTGGTCGCGCCGACGGCAGCCGTAGCCTGTGTGCCTAACGCGCCGACCATCGCGGTATCGATATACTGTACCGCAGTCTGCATGACCTGTTCTAACATCGTAGGCCAGGCAAGCCCGAGAATAACCCCTGCCATGGCCCACGAACGATTCTGACGCGTTTTTTTATCCATGCCCTGCTACCTCAAACTAATATTCCGGAATCTGTCCCTGCGCCGCAGTCCTGTTCCGGGGCTACAGCTCGATTCCGTTTAACTTTAACAATTCCCTTGCGCTTTCCACGGAATCCGTGCCGGTCAGGTTTTTAATCGGGGCAAACTCCTTTTCCCGCACCACCTCATAGACCAGACAGCTGTCCAGCATATGAATCATATCGAGCACAAGACTCTCGTACTTATATCCGTTCGGCTGCTCCGGTTTCACCGTCTCGCCTGCCTCATTCAGATACGGAATCTTCTTCTCTACAATATGCAGCGGCATCTCCTGCCCTACGATTTCCTCCAAATCCTTTACACGGAACAGATAGTTCAAAATAACGCCGTAATTGTATGCCGGCTCTCCTGCCGCGTCCTTTTCCTCTGCCATTTCTTTCGTCAGTTCGTAATACTCCACAATAGACGGTCTGCCGTCCTCAAGACAGATAGAACCTACCTTTTCTCCCGGTTCCGCCTTCCGGATGACCTTTGCTCCTACGGCACAGTCCTTTTCCGCAACCGCACCGACAAAGCAAGGGTCTGCAATCCGCTGCAGCACATTGTCCACGGCAAAAATGTTCAGCCACTCAATCCCTGCCTTATGCACCGTATCCAGAATGCCTGCACGCTTCATCGAGGAAAACCATCCGCCATTTCCGTTCGGGGACGCGGAAATCAGCCCCTTCTGCTCCATATAGACCTTTCCGTTATAATCGGACGCTGGCGCCATATCCTGCATAAAGAAACTGACATACTCCGGCGCGTAACCAAAATAGTTCTTTTCCTTTAAAAACGCCGTCGTTTTCTCATGGTTTTTCTCACTTGTCATAATAAACAGGTGAATAAAGTTTCCGGTCTGCTCCACTACGTCTAAAAGATTGCGGATCAGGCGCTCAAAAATATAGACCTCCTTTGTCAGACCGATGTTATACATCCCCTTCGGGTTATCTGAACCGAGTCTCGTTCCCATACCGCCCGCTAACAGCACCGCTCCTACCTTTCCGGCACGAAGCATCCCGATTCCTTTTGCCGTATAGGCGCTCTTTCCTTCCTCGATTTCTGAAAGCTTCATTGCCACGATTGGCGTGATAACGCCCCTCTTTTGGTTCTTCTCCCGTTCGGAAGCCTTAGAAAGAACAGAAAAATCCGTCTGCGCTATCTGGCGCAGCAAAGACTCCTTCTCCTCTCCTGACAGTTCGTCAAAATACCGCAGTATATGCTCCTGCCCATATCCGCTTACCTTCTTTAACGCCTCTTCATACTTCATTACAGACTCCTCCTGTACTCTTTTCTATTTCCTGTCCCGCTTTCCCTTACGATTCTACGTCCTTCTGCTTTCCTGCGTCCCTCTTATTCCTCTGGTCTTTTCATTTCCTGGTCCGCTTTCTCCGCACCGCCGTCCCCGTTCTCCTGCCGGTACGGTTTAGAAAGCTCTATCACCACCGCCGGATGTCCCTCCCGTCTTTCCTCCGGGGGCGGCGTCATATAGTCAGCTCCGTATAACGCCGTCAGATATGCCGCACTGTCTGCCGCTCCAAAAAAGCGGCTCCCTTCAAACTCATATTCCCTGCCCCCTGACGGAGCCGTAATCCGTTCCCCGCGCCGCCAGTCAAATACAGCGTATCCCCGCTGTCCGCTTTTTCCATCAAATATGCTGCGTGGAACCGACTCCCTGCATCCCCAGTGTCCAAGGTAGTTCGAAAGCCTTGTCTCTCCCCGCAGAAAACGCCGTCCGGACAGGTTCTTCCTCCCATATGCGGAAACCATGGCATCCAGCCGGACCACCAGTGCTTCTTGCTTTGTTTTCCCGGCCGCTGCTTTCATTATAACACGCTTCAACGGATTTGTTACCTTTCCTTCCTCTGCAATATGCGCATATAAAAGCTTTTTTATAAGCTTCACACGCCATTCCTTCCACCGCCGGAAGATAGAAACATTGCTGTCCGCATCCAACGGGAAAATATCAATATAAACCCCGCCGGTATAGCCGCTCCCGCTTCTGCGCGCCTCGATGCAGGTCGTGTTCTCATCCTCCAGCCGGGCAAACGCGTACGGCACGCCCGCTTCCTTGGAA
This sequence comes from uncultured Lachnospiraceae bacterium, assembly GCA_910577175.1. Taxonomy (GTDB): domain Bacteria; phylum Bacillota; class Clostridia; order Lachnospirales; family Lachnospiraceae; genus SIG307. Next base: position 3,988 of record CAJTLU010000018.1, read on the forward strand.
AAATGCCGCAGCCGGAAACCTTGCGGAACCGCTTCCTTTGGCAGTGCAAGCAGCCGTTCATAATCCTCCCGCGGCAACCCGAAATCCGCATCGTCATCCCATGGAATAAAGCCCTTGTGGCGGACTGCTCCTAACATTGTCCCACCCAACATATAGTAGCAGAGGTCATTGTCCCGGCACAGCCGGTCAAATACCTTCATAATCCCAAAAATCGTTTCCTGCAGCTTCGTCATGGAGACCTATTCCTTTCCCTTTTCAATTATGAAAGGCTTGTAATGCACCTTCCGCTCTGCCTCCGGCGGAAGCTCCTGATAATTCCCGAACATATGCGTAAGATACTCCTCCCAGCGCACCGGTCCGCGCAGCGTGACTCCCTCAAACTCCCACAGGCTGCACTCCTCATAGGTTTCTCCGAAGAAACTCCGCGGTACAATCTCCTTTGTTTTATATGCACCGGTCAGTGTACCGGCATAAGCGTCATGCTCCGCATCCTGCTTCCGGAACAGCTTATCCATTGCACGATAAACGCGCTTCACCTTTACCAGACGGTACAGCCGCAGGGCACGTACCACACGGAGTACCCCCTGCTCCCACTTCGGACGGCTGGTGCGGATTCCGGTATGCACATTTGCTGTCCCGCAAAGGAAGCGCAGTCCCATCGCCTTCGCATAATAAATCCGTCTCGCACCCTCCTCCTCCGGTGCCCCGTCAATCGGCAAAAGGTCAATCAGATACCCTCGCCGCTTTGTCGTATCCTCTAACAGCTCCTCATAGATTTCTACTTCAGTCGAGCTGATTTTTGCAAAATAGCTTTTAAAATCCTCATCCGTCTGCCAGCTTTCGATTCTGTATTTCCCGTTCAGAGACGCTTTTGCCTCTCCCGACTTTACTAATTCTATTAACTTATCGTAATCTGCCCGCGGCATCGCAAGGTCTATATCATCATCCCACGGAATAAAGCCTTTGTGACGCACCGCGCCCAACAACGTGCCGCCGATTGCATAATAGCGCAGCCCGTACCGCTCGCAAAGCGCCAGAAACGCTTTCAGGGCATCCAGCTCCAACTCATGCAGCCTTGCAAGGACTTCTCCTTCCGCCCCCTTCTCCTCTTCTGCTTTTCTCTCTGTCTCCGTACATTCTTCCTCTGCCTCGCCTTTTTTCTTCTGCCAGTAGGCAGGCTGCAGGGTACAGGCAAGCACCGCCTGCTCCGGCAAAAGCCGGTAGTGCTTTCCGCAGAAATATCCGGCGTAGCGTGCCGCTGCGTCCGCAAGGAACTTTGCCAGGTCTCCATAGCGTCTCTGCGAAATACAATATTCCGCCGCGCCCTTTACATAACGAAACCCTTCCCGCTCCGAGCTCACCTGCCGGAACACCTCGGGGTGGTCCGCCTGCGATACGGCAAGGTCAAAGCTTCTCTGAAACTGTGCCTTCAGTCCATAACGGTGTGTGTGATACACCCGCGCTTGTGCGCAGTAGGCAATCGCATCCCTTGCTTCAATCAATGCCGCGCCAAACAGCATATCTTCATTAAAAATCGTATCATTTTCAAACCCACCCAGCGCATCATAACGACTCCGGCGGTACATTGCACAGGCATTGGAAATCATATAGGTCTTAATCCCCAGACATTCCTTCTCTTCTTTCGTCTTCTTCATGGAAACAGACGGATAATTGTGAAGCCGCAGATACTGCTCCGTAAAATCCGCACCCTCGTCTGCCATCTGCCTTGCATATGCCGCTCCTGTCCGCTCATCCTGAAAGCACTGCAATAGCTTTTCTATCAGAAAAATATCCGCCGGAACGACATCCTGTGTCATACAAAGAAAAAACTCCGCCTCTGAATAGCGGCGTACTGCAAGATTTCTTGTGCCCCCATGGTCATAGTCCTTCTTTTTTACGCGGACAATCCGGATTTCCACCGAAGCTTTTCTGCCACTGTCATGCTTTGCCGCGACTCTTTCAACCCGCTTTCTCAGATCTTCCGACGTAAAGCCCTCTGCTTCTGTATTCATTAAAATGACCTTCGCCGGGCGTATCGTCTGCTGTAGCAGCATTGCCAACGCCTGCTCCAATCTTTTATCTGCTTTGTAAACTGGTATGATTACATCAGGCCGCTTCATAGACACCTCCTTGCTTTTCCCTTTTATCATACATCACCGCACGGGGATTTACAAGAAGAAAATCCCAGGCAAAATTTTTTCCTGAAAAATATGGCGGAACACCAGAAACACAGTCAAGCAGGGGCGCATACGATATGTTGTAAATAAAAATTCCGGAGGAAATCTTCATGGGAAACTTATCTAATTGTGGAATCGGTGGCGGCAACAACGGTGGATGCTGCTGGATTATTATCCTTTTACTTCTGTTCTGCTGCGGCGGATGCGGCTGCGGCAACGGCGTTGGCGGCGGCAATGACTGCGACTGCGGATGCGGTGGCGGCAACGGTGTCGGCGGCGGCTTCGGCGGCGACTGCTGCTGGATTATCATCCTTCTGCTTCTGTTCTGCGGCGGCGGATGCGGCTGCGGCAACAACGGCGGATGCGGATGTGGCTGCTAAAAGCACTAAAAAAAGGGGCTGTGCGCAAAGCACGGCCCCTTTTTTTCTGTTTTACTCCGTATATCCCATACAGGTAATCGTAAAGTGCTTTTCCTCATCTCCCGGCGCCATCTTAATTTCTACGATATGCTTTGCCGCCGTGTCCTCTGCAAAAATCAGGTCCGTTACGGACTGTCCCCAGCTTCCGGTATTACCATTGATGGTTTTTACCTTTCTGCCGTCCACATAAATATCAATCTTTCCATATTTCTCATCATTTACTGAACGGTACGCAAGCAAAAGATTCTTGCAAACCGCCTCAAAGGTCAGGCTTTCATTTCCGCTTCCCGCAGTATGATAAAAGTTCTTCGCATACAATATTCCGATTGGAAGGTTCCGGTAAGCCCTGTCGTCATCCTCATCAAAGCTTCCGCACGAAAGCTTAAGCTCCTCTCCGTGCTGGTCCTTAAAAATCGTTTTCAGTCCGATATACGCAGTGCTGTATGCCGGAGGGACGTCCAGATTGATGTCTGAAGCTGCTTCCGGCTGCTCTGCCGCTGCCTTTATCGTATGGAAGATGCAGTCTGCCATTACCTTATGTCCTAACGTCGTCGGATGATAAATATCATAGAAGAACTCCTCGGAGGTCCACTTATCCCCGACAAATGGGAACGCGCCGTTTTTCGTGCTTACCATCATAAGATCATAGGTGCTGCCAACCTTTTTTAACTCCTCCTGCAGCGTATACCCGGTCGGGAATACGGCAAAGACCAGAATCACCACCGGATGGTTCGGCTGCTGTAAAATCTGCTTTACGAGCGACTCATAACAACCGTGTCCGGTCGGCTCTTCTCCGTCGTTTACGGCATACTCCACAAGTACGATATCCGGAAGCCCGTCATCATCCGTAACCCTTGCCACAATATCACGCTGATACCGGAGCAGTCCGAACGTAGACGGCGTACCGCCGACCCCCGCATTTACAAAATGCACATTGGAGCCGTCTCCTGCGCCGTAAGCATGTTTAAAGCTTTCATAGGTCTGATAGGCATAGCACTGCTGATACCGGACTGCCCCTGCCCCCTCGGTAATGGAGCCTCCGATGGACGCAATCGTAATCTGCTCTCCCGCCTGTGCCTTTTTTATCATTGCCTTTAAACGCTTGTTATTTCCAAGATTCATCTGCGCATTCGCCAATAAGGTCTGATACCAGTCCGACGCCGCATCCGCCGCATATCTTGGACAGTCCTCTGCCAGATTGCCCGCTCCTTCCGTCGGCATCCTGTCCGGATTCTCCGGAACAAACGGCTTCTTTTCCTTTTCCTCTGCCATTTCTATTCCTCCTCGCTTTTCTTCAAAGGCCCATAAGCCACTCTTTTGTACCTTTATTGTAGGCTTATTTCCAAGCGATGTCAACCTTGAGTTTCCGCATTTTTAAGCAACCCTGGAACACACAAAAGGCTGTATGGCATCTTATTTTTGCATTTGTCCGAAGGACTGCGTCTTTAGCGGAACCGGAATCGCCTTTTAGAGCTGGTTAGGCGCGAGGACGCTCCCGAGCGGCTTAGCGATACTTAGGAAAATGCTGACGAAAGCGTTTTCCACACCGGATTTGCGTTGCGCCTGCAAAAATAAAATGCCATACAGCCTCCTGCGCACAAAGGGGAATGCAAAATGCGGAAATCTCAAGCAAGCTTTTTTTGTCCCCTTGCAATTCCACGGAGCCTGATAAGGATACTCGGAACCAGAATCATCCCGTTGCACAAAAGCCACGAGTACAGCGACCACGGATGATAATAGTAGAGCTGTAGCCCGCTTTTGCGGTACACAAACAGATTCAGAAGCGTAATCGTAAGAAAGGCAAGTACGGTTCCAAGCACCATGCCGATTCCGGTAATCAGCAGCAATTCCCACACAACCTTCCGGTAAATCCGGCGCCTCGGAATCCCGATACTTTCATATAGTATAAACTCTGACGTCCTTTTGTCGTAGATTCCGACCAGAACCGCATTGATTGTAACGAAAAACACACAGGTCACTACCGCAATAATACTTACAAAAATAACGCTGTTGATTGCAAAGTTCTCTACCAGTCTTTCCTTCCGGTCCTCATAGCGTTCTATTTTCAGCCTGTCATATTTTACTTTCAGTTCTGTAAGCCTCTCTGTAAAGGCATCCCTGCTTCCCTCCCCGCTCCATGCAAGATGGTAAAAGGAATGAAACGCCGAATCCTCTGCCACCAGACACATAAAGAAGCTGTCCACCGGAACGAGCCTGACACGATACGGACGCTCCCCGTAATAAAACACCGCCTCGTTTCTGTTTTCCGTAAACAGACCCCCGTCCTCTAAGTTAAGATACCTTGCCTGACGCCCGGAAACAAACAGCGTATTATCTGCAATCACCGTTTCATCCTCTATCAGTCCCATACGCCGGTTTACCCACAAAAAATCCTCCGTCGTATAGCTGAACGCATAATCGCCGTTCTGGAACCCCAGCGTGGTCGGAAACAAAAAACTATTTGCTCCCACCGGGTACATCTTTAGCAGCCCGTCTGCCTCCGCCTCCGCAAGAAGCGCCTTTAGCTGGCTCCCGTCCGTATCCTCCCCGTTATCCGAAACAAACGCAAAATCCCGGTACTGCTCCATTGTTTTTGCACACTCTACCTCAATATTGGAAAGATAGCTCCCGCCCACATAAAGCAGACCTGTCATTGCAATCATAAAAAACACCGCAGCCATCCGGCGCATATTCCGGAGTACAAAATAGCCCGCGTGGAAGGGATTCATTGTACCGCCCCCTTTTCGGAAACCTCGCCGTCCCAGATTTCAATGACCCGGTCCGCCTCCTTTAAAATCGAATGGTCATGGGTAATGATAAGCACCAGATGCTCCTTCGCATACTCCTGCAAATAGTGCATCACCTGAAAGGCATTTTCATGGTCTAAAGACGCCGTTGGCTCGTCGGCAAACACAACCTCCGGCCGGTTCATCAAAGCCCGTGCAATGGCGCAACGCTGGCGCTGTCCGCCGGAGAGCTGTCCCGGCTTTTTCTTCAGCTCCGAAGACCGGATACTGAGTGCCTGCAAAAGTTCCTGCGCCCGCTCCCTTGCCTCCGCAATGCTTCCCTTCGCCGCCACAATCACATTGTCAAGGACGTTCATATAACCAATCAGGAAATGATGCTGGAAAACAAAGCCGAACCGCTCCCTGCGAAGCGTCTCCAGCTCGGCATGGCTTAACGTCCTGTAATCCTTTCCATTATAAAAAATCTCCCCGCTCGTCGCTTTCTTTAGCGTTGAAAGGCAGTACATCAGGGACGACTTCCCGCTGCCGGACGGTCCGATAATTCCAATCATCCCCTTATCCGGAAGCTGTATGGTAACGTCATTTACCGCACAGACCTTTTCTTCCTTTTCAATATCATAAATTAAGCTTAAATGATTTACCTGGAACATGGAAACCTCCTCCTTACTCTTCCTCCATCGCATCAATCGTTTTTACTCTCCGTAGGGCACATACGACCGGAAGCTGCATAATCCCGGTCAGCAGCACGGCAATTCCTGAAATCTGCAGCAGCGCCTCCGGCAGGAAATACTGAAAAAGCATTCCTCTGGAGCGCATCAGCATCCCTCCGGCGACGCACAGAAGCACGGTAAGCACCGCTGCCAGCAGTATGCTGAACCCGAAACAAATTCCGTATTCCCGGAATGCCAGCAAATACACCTCTTTTTCCGGATAGCCGAGGGAACGGTACAGACACCATTCCGCATAGCGGTCCTGCACATGGAGCCGGTAAACGAAAAACACGGTAATCCCGAGAACAATAGCAACCGAGTATGCCATCACCCGGAGCGGGCTTTCCAGCTCCTCCCTGGATTCCTGTACGGTTTCTACCGCATTCACCGTATCGCTTATAATCTGTATCACGCTGAACTGATCCGTACCTGCCTCGATTCCGAACCCTGCCATATATTCCTTTAAGTCTGGAATTGTCCCATTATCCAAAAAGAAGAGATGCCGTTTCGGAAATACAATATCGTCATAGTCGATTCCTGCCGCAAAATACGTATCATATTTGATAATACCAACCAGCTTTGTCTTCCGGTCATAAAGGGTATCGCCGATGGAAACACCGATATTTCTTGCCATATTTTCATCCATAACCAGTTCTCCCGGCTTCTGCGGCAGGACTCCCGAAACAAGCTCCGGCTCCAGGTAATCCATCATCTGTTCCAGCTCCTCTTTATCAAGCAGCGGCGCCGTATAGTAATTATCCCCGGCAAAGGAACGGATTCCAATCTGATAAACATTACACACAAAAACGTAATCTGCCGTACCATCCTCCCGAAGCCGCTCTGCAAACTGCCTGCTCCCCCGGTTGATTTCTGCAATCAGCTCCTCCTCCGTGGCGCTGGAGTCCGCCTCCCATAAGGAAGCATCCATCTCAACCCCCAGCTCCCTCATCTGGTTCAGATAAGCAATCTGCATCCGTTCCGCGCCCTTTACCAGTACCGCCTCGTCCATGTAATACGCAGGGAAAAGAAAAAACTGTACCCCGTACAGCAGGACGAAAAACAGGCCGAAGCTCAAAACCAGAATCGCCGCCCGCTTTTTATTGTTTTTTAAATAAAACCATGCTCTCAGCCGCTGCATCTTTTTCTCCTCCGCAAATTTATTACCGTTATTGTAACAAAAAGAACTGTCCCTTAATAGTAGCAAAAGTCACAAAGAAGCATGCTTCCCTGTGACCTGGGTCATATTTTATCCTTTTAGCCTATCATTTCCTTTAAGAACAGTACCAGCGCCGTCCGGTCATGGATGGCAAACTTATCGTAAATCGACATCATATAATTTTTCACGGTTCCCTCTGCCAGAAACAGCTCCGCCGCAATCTCCCCGTTGCCAAGCCCCTTTGTCAGAAGTCCGCATATTTCCAGTTCCCGGGGTGTCAAATCCTTAGGAAGCTGCTTTCCGGCTGCCCGGGATGCCCTGTCTTCCCCTTCGGATTTCTGATTCCTCTGCTTCCCTGCCAGCTCCGCTGACATCATCCGTGACAAAGCCTCCAGAACCCTTCCAGCAAGAATGCTCTGTCCGGCAAGCAGCTGATGAATCGCTTTTATCACGGTATCTGCCGAGCTGTCCTTTAACAGATAGCCGTCCGCCCCGCCGGAAATCGCCTGTGTAATATAGGAATCGTCATAAAAGGTTGTCAGTACCAGAAGCTTTAACCGCGGATACTGTTCTTTCAGCTTCGGTATCAGCTCTAAGCCCCCCATCCCCTTCATATTCAGGTCAACCAACGCAATATCCGCCGTCACTCCGGCAAGCCGTTCCAACGCCTCTTTTCCGTCCTTCGCCGTCCCGACAACCTCCATCTGCCCCTTTATCGTAAGAATAATCTCCATGCTTTCCGTCAAAAGCTCCTCATCGTCTATTAGAAATACCCGAACTGCCATTGTCTCCTCCGTTTCCTCTGTCTGTTCTCCCTGCAAGCGGCAGCCCCACCATGACCTTAAACCCTTTCTCTGCCTGGAACTGGAAGCTTCCTCCGTGCCGCCTTGCATACGCCTCCATCTTGCGCAGTCCGTAGCCCTGCCGTAGACACCCTTCCTGTTCTTTGGCGTTCATCTGCCCGAACCCGCTTCCGTTGTCCGATACCGTCAGCCGGATATGCGTGGTGTCACAGGTCAGAACTACGAAAAAGGCAGTGGCTCCGCCGTGGCGGATGCCGTTGTTTAAGCATTCCGTCAGCACGGAATGTAAAAACTCACAGGTACGCTTTCCTAACATGGCTCCCTGTCGCGTTTCACAAAGCTCCTGAAAATTATGCACAATCTTAAGCTCGGTATCCTCAGAAAACTTCGCAAGCTCCGTGGCAAGCAGACTGCAAAAGTCCTGCATATCAATTTCCTCAGTTTCCGCATCCAGAACACGCACTGCGCGCCGGATTTCCTCCAAGGCAAGGTGCATCCGCCCGGAGGCAGCGGTCAGCTTCTCCTCTGCCCGCGCAGGCTGGTTTTCCTTTAACACTTCATATGCCTGCAGGGAAACTAACGCCGACGTAATCGTATGCCCGACTACATTATGAATGTTTCTTGCAATGTGCTCCCGTTCCTCGAACCTCGCGTTCTGCTCGGCTGTCTGTGCATAGAGGCTGATTTCCCGGTTCAGGTTTTTCACGTCCAGCTCGCTTAACGCCGCTCTTTCCATCTGCCGGTACAGCATCCGGTTTTTCAAGACAAGGCTTCGTAGCACGGACTCCGATACTGCCAGAAAAAGTGCCAAAAGAAAAATGCCCGCTGCCAGGAAAAGTCTCGTTTCTGCCGCCTCCCCGGCTTCGCAGAAAAACGCCGCCGCCGCTGGAAGCACAATCTGGAGCCCGGACAGCCACAGACTGTTTCCATTCTGCTCCGTCTTCGGGTAAAACGAAAAGAAATAAAGCAGCCCGCAAACCGGAAAAGGATACAGCAAAAGAAAGCCTGTGACAAAGACAAGCTTTCCGGACACGCAGAGAAGATGTGCCCGCACATCTTCCCTGGTTACACTATCATAGCACTGTAGCAGGAGTAAACTGCCAATCAGTATCATGGCAGCCGTCTCCCTTAAAACAGGTATTTCCATAGCCCTATCCTTTCTGCAGAAAACAGAGAAAACGCTATTCTATGTTATATTCCGCATACAAGATTGCATCCTGCCAAGGAGTTAGAAAGTAGTACATCGCCTCACTCAAATGTTCGGTCTCATCACCACCGATACGCCCTGAGAAAGTGACTTCTTTTACTTCGTTTTCCGTCAGCCATGCCATCTCGTCCTCGTCCCAGCTAAGCGCAGGCGCAACCAGCATCACTTTAGCAGAATTTATTTTCATTTCAATGTAAACCTCTATCTGCTCCATATAGCTGTCAAAAAATGCCCTCTGCTCCTCATTCAATTCCTCTGGAGAACTATAAGTATACCCTGTGTACGCTCCTAAGTCAACATATGTTTCAGGCTCCCTGCTTGTCAGTTCATACAACCCGTTAAAATCCCCTTTCCTTAACAACAAAAACATTTGCTCCCATTCCTCCTGACGGCCCTTGAATTCCCCGTCCAATACTCCTACCGTTTTTCCACCGGGAATAGACTCCGAAAGGAAATCTGCCAACAGCATCTCGCTGGAATCGGCATCTAGCACATCTCGCAAATACTTAAGCATATAATAACCCCATTCAATATCAAAATAAAAGGTTCCGTCCTCCTGCAACTCTACCTCAATATTATAGGAAGATAGTGGAACCTTTTCCATTACAGTACGGACAATCTGCATCGCTTCTTCTTCCGACTTCACCTGATACTCTGTCGGAATGTATTCTCCTTCCTGAAATACCACGCCGGGAACTAATAGCATATTGTCAAACATCATCGTATCAGGCAGAGCAACATACTGCTTCAGAGAAAACCCGCTCAAGCCGCTTTCAAATAACTGGTATTCTGTAGAGCCCTCCTCTATCTCCCCATAACGCAGCTTAGCATAAACGGTACGGATAAATTCCTTCCCGGACGCATACTTCTTAATTCTGGATAAATCTTCATATACTTCGTTCTCCGGGTTTGTCAGGGAAAGTATCGTTTCGATGTCTCCCGCCTTCATTGCCTCCAGATAGGAAATCGCAGCGGCATCGATTTCTTCTGCCATTGTCTTATAATCCTTCTCTTGATTCACAGACGGCGTCTCTGTAATTTCCGGGGTAACATCCTGCTTATCATCCGGCTGTTTATCCGGTTCCTTTATGTTGTCCTTGTCATCCTGCGTTTTGTTCCTGTCATCCTCCTGCACGACCTCTTTGTCATTATTACTGCCTACAACTGCTACGGTAATCCCTCCGCCTACCACTGCCAGGAAAATAAACCCGGCAATACACTTTGCTTTTAATGTTTTAAGCATTCCTTTCACTCCTTCTTTGGCTGCCACTGCAGCAACTGATTCTGTGGAACCAGCGCAGAAAATACCTTCTGGAAGCACAGGAACTTCCAGCCCGGCTGCCTCTGCTGTAAAAAGCCTGCCAAAGAACAGCAATGCGGTAAGAGCGTAAAGCTTCTCCCCGTGCTTTTCCTCGTAATGAAGCACACCCTCCTTTATCTTTGCCCTTGCAGAGCTCAGACGGTATGTAACCGTACCGACAGGACAGTCCATTGCCTCGGCAATCTCAGGAACCGTCATCTCGTTAAAGTAATACAGCAGGATAGTCTGATAGAGTACATCCGAAAGAGAGGACCGCATAATCTGCAGCACTATCTCCCGCTTCTCTTTGCTTTCCACATACTCCTCCGGCAGAAACGCTTCGTCCGTTTCCGGCAGACACTCCTCTAACGTATCCTCATCCATCAGTATAGGCGCTTTCTTTGTGAGATGATTCCTGCACTTATTTACGGTAATGCGGTTCAGCCACGGCAGAAACTTTGCGGTATCTCTCAGAGTATCTATCTGCTGCATTATCGTCAGATACACCTCCTGCAAAATATCTGCTGCATCCTGCTCGTTTTTCACAAAACTGATACAAGTAAAGTAGACATAGCGGTTTGTCCTCTCATAAATCTCCTTGAGTGCCTCCTGATCTCCGCCTTGAAAGCGTACTACTAACTCCTTTAACTCCTCCAACTGCTCCATATGCATCCTTCCTTTTGTATGACTGCACTATTCCAACACCAGAAAGGCAAATAGCTCTTCTGTTTTGTTGGGTTTTTTAAAAAATTTTTTGAAGTTTCATTCTGCTGTAATCCCGTCCCACGATTCCGCAGCAAAACAGTTACCGTTCTTTCCATTTTCAGGTAAAACGCAAAAAATGATGCAGAGCATACGCCGGAAAAGGATGCTACACTATCCTGGCATTGTAGCAGGAGCCAGCTGCCAATCAGTATCATAGCAGCCGGCTCTCTCAAAACAGTTTTTCCCATAACCCGCCCTTTCTGCGGAAAACAGAGAAAACGCTATTTTATCTTGTATTCCACATGGGAAATTGCATCACTCCAAGGATTCAGGAACATTAACATCGCATCCCTCAGATTGCTGTTATCTTCGCCACCAATACGCCATGCAATATCAATTTCCTTTACTCCGTTTTCCGTCAGCCATTCCTGCTCTTCATTGTCCAGACTAAGCGCAGGTGAAACCACCATCACCGTCGTACTGCGCGACTTCGTTTTGTCCCAGGTTGTATCAGAAATATAAACCTCTATCTGCTTTATATAGCTGTCAAAAAATGCCCGCTGCTCCTCATTCAATCCCTCCGGAGACTTATACGTGCTCCCTACCCCTATTTTGGCATATATCTCAGGCTTCCCGGTTGCCAGTTCATACAGCCCGGTAAAATCTCTCCTCCTTAACAGTGAAAGCAACTGCTCCCATTCCTCCTGACGTCCCTTGAATACCCCGTCGGATGCGCCTACCGTTGTTCCACCGTAAATGGACTCCGAAAGGAAATCCTCCAGAAATGTCTCGTCTGAACCAAATTTTAAGTTATCTACAATAACAGATAATCCGTTGTGAATATCAAAATAAAAGGTTCCGTCCTCCAAAAGCTCTACTTGGACGCTAGCGTAAGATAACGGAATTTTCTCCATCACAGTACGGACAATCTGCATTGCCTCTTCTGCAGATTTCACCTGATACCCTTCCGGGATATGCTCCCCTTCCTGAAATACCACACCAGGAACTGAAAGCATTTCGTTAAATAGCAGCGTTTTAGGCAGGGCAAGATACTGCTTCAGATTAAAGTCTTTCTGACCGAATTCAAACATATCCTTTATCCGGTATTCCGTAGAGCCCGCCTCGATTGCCCCGTAACGCAGATTGGAAAAAACGGTACGGATAAATTCCTTTCCGGTCTCATACTCCTTGATTTCGGACAATTTTTTATATATCTTGTTCTCCGGATCTGTCAGGGAAAGTATTGTTTCGATATCTCCCGCCTTTAATGCCTCCAGATAGGTAATCGCAGCGGCATCGATCTGTTCTGCTATTGTCTTATAATCCCTCTCTGCTCCGACAGTCGGCGACGCTGTAATTTCCGGGGTAACATCCTTCTTATCATCAGGCTGCTTATCCGGTTTCGTTTCATCTTTGTCATCCTGCGTTTTGTTCTTGTCATCCTCCTGCATGACGTTCTTGTCATTATTGCTGCTTACAACAACTGCTGCGGTAATCCCTCCGCCTACCACTGCCAGGGAAAGAAGCCCGGCAATACATTTTGCTTTTAATGTTTTAAACATTCCTTTCACTCCTTTTTTAACTGCTTCTGCAACGACTGGTTCTGTGGAACCTGTACCAAAAACGCCTTCCAAAAGCCCAGGAACTGCCAGTTCGGCTGCCTCTGCTGTAAAGAGCCTGCCAAAGAACAACAATGCGGTAAGACCGTAAAGCTTCTCGTCGTGCTTTTCCTCGTAATGAAGCACTCCTTCCTTTATCTTTGCTCTTGCAGCACTCAGACGATATGTAACCGTACCGGCAGGACAGTTCATTGCCTCGGCAATTTCAGGAACTGTCATCTCGTTAAAGTAATACAGCAGGATAGTCTGATAGAGTACATCCGAAAGAGAGGAACGCATAATCTGCAGCACAATCTCCCGCTTCTCCTTGCTTTCCACATATTCCTCCGGCAGAAACGCTTCGTCCGTTTCCGGCAGACATTCCTCTAACGTATCCTCCTCCATCAATACAGGCGCCTTCTTTGTAAGATGGTTCCTGCACTTATTTACGGTAATGCGGTTCAACCACGGCAGAAACTTTGCTGCATCCTCCAAGGTATCTATCTGCTGCATTACCGTCAGATACACTTCCTGCGAAATGTCCGCTGCATCCTGCTCGTTTTTCACAAAACTGATACAGGTAAAATAAACATAGCGGTTCGTCTTCTCATAAATCTCTCCAAGCGCCGCCTGGTCTCCACCCTGAAACCGTATTACTAACTCCTCCAGCTGTTCCATCTTCATCCTTCCTCTTGTAACATGGCACTATTCCAACAATAGAAAGACAAATAACTCCTCCGTTTTGTTGGGTTTTTTATAAAAAAATTTCCGGAAATTTCATTTTGCTGTTATCCTGCCCATAAATTCTGCAGTAAAGCAGTTACAGTGTAACACAAAACCTTGTCCCTGTCCACAAGGCAAACCTTGGAAACTTCTCCCTTTCCTTTTGCAATCCGGAATGTCAGGATGAAAAACTGAACTAAGAATCTATTTATCTACGTTTGCCTCTAACATCATCAGAACGCTAAGGCAGAACTCCCCGTCCCCTCCCTCGATGCGGATTGTCCCGGCGTATTTTTCCGCTACCCTGCGGATATTGGAAAGCCCGTACCCATGTCCCTCCGGGCTTTCCTTCGTCGTAAGCGGCAGTCCGGTTTCCTCATCCCATCGCAATTCTCCCGTAAAGCTGTTCTTTACCTCTATCATATAGGCGTTGCCCCGGCGGTACGAACGCACGGCTACCTGCGGCTCCTTGCTTTCCTCCGCATGCTCCGCCGCATTCTGCAGGGCATTGTTCAGTATCACGCTGACATCAAAGGCATTGACCCCCGAGCCCTCCGGGAAATAAAATTCCGTGCTAAACCGGATGTCCCTTTTCTCCATCTCATTTTTCATTTCCTGCAAAATCACATCGGTTACAGGATTCCCGCTTTTTATCTCCCCCGCCATCCCGGCAAGGACTGCCTTTAAATCCACACTATAAGCGCCCGCCTCCTGGAGCTTATTTCCGGCATACAGCCGTTCCAGGGTAAGAATATGGTTTGTCATATCGTGCCGGAGGCTCCGGATATCCCGGTAGTGCTCCTCCATCTGCCCGATATGCCGCCGGAGCGTATCAACCTGCACGGCAAGCAGCTCATTCTGCAGCCTTTCCTCCTGCCGCGCCCGGATATTCTGGAACAGCACCGTTACTACCACAATCGTAATAATGGACATCCCATAATGCAGAAATGCAACCGCACTGTAAATTCCCGGCGCTTCCTTTCCTGCATTCGTCTCAAACCAGCCCCGGTAATAACGTATCATCACATACTCGGTCATCCCTGCAGCAGACGGCGCCGCCAGCATAAGCATTTCCCTGACGGACATGTTCTCACGCTTATATACATAAGCCTTTGTAATAGAATGCACGCTGACTCCCATCACCAGAAAGCGCAGCGCCAGGTCGAACAGCTCCGCACCGATATAACACCCCAGCTGCAGCATCTGGCGCTCTATCAGATACGGCGTATTGATAATCTTCTGATACAGGCAGAGGCTGATTTCCAACGTCATATAGGCAGAAAGCCAGCGCAGGGAAAAGAACGTCACTGCGATAAATACCTTCTGCCGGTAATTCCTTTTGTCTATCCCACACATAACAAAAAACGACACCAGGACTCCTATCCCATATACTACGGCATTCTCTATCTCAAAGGGCAAAAAATAAAACACGGACATTGTAACAAAATAAACCGTTCCAATGCAGGGCGCCTTATGCCTGCGCTCCATAAAGGGTCTGGCAAAACGCGTAAAAAAGCAGCCCATCCCCGCCATATCCGCTATTGCATATGCATACGATATGATTCTCCAATAAAATTCCGCTGATTTCATCTGCTGCCCGCCTTCCTCCGGATATATCCCAAATAGCATGGTACAAAAGCCTTCTTTTCTATGCACTCCTGTCAATGAAACTATATATCGATATATCGGAACATAACTGGAATTGTTGTAATGAAATGATGCAGAAAGAATGTTTTTTGTTGTAAACAGAAAAGGACCGCCGCTTCGTGCGACAGTCCCTCTTTCCAGTTAGTCAGGTCCTCTGAGCGCTTATAAGAATCCGGAACCTCTCCGGATGCGTCTCAGACAGGACGCTATGACACTTTCCTTTAGCCTTCAATGGCAATATATCTTTTTTTCTCTACCGCAGGCTGCTCTTCCATTTTAGGAATCTGCATCACCAACGTCCCGTTTTCAAACTTCGCTTTAATATCCTCCTCCGTCACCCGCTCTCCTACGAAGAAGCTTCTGCTGCAGGAACCGGTATAGCGCTCTCTGCGAATATATCTGCCGTCCTCCGCCTTCTCTTCCGAGCTTGTGTTCGTCCCGGCTGTAATCGTCAGATAGCCGTCCTTCAATTCCGCCTTAACATCCTCCTTTTTCACTCCCGGCAGATTCATCATAATCTCATAGGCCTGGCCGGTTTCCTTCACATCGGTTTTCATCAGGTCCCCCGAGCCTGCCGTAAGCCTGCCGAACGGATAATCAAAAAAGTCATCAAACAAATTTTTTCCAAAAATACTTGGCATCAACATAGGTCATCTCTCCTTTGCTAAATCAATTTGCCTTCCTGTTACCTGAAAACCAGAACCGAAGGGAACGAACTTCAGGATTCTTGTTCCTTTCTCTGTTCTATCTGTAATATAACACACGCTGTCAGCAGTGTCAAGAGGTGAGTGCTAATTTCTTTGTGAAAATTTTGTGTTTACCAAACCGTATCTTCTGCTTCTTTACGCTCTTATTCTCTCTAACAATTCTATCATCTCATTCCATTCATGGATATGTAAATGTTCACACACAGGCTCATATCCGCCGGAACAATCCTTGTAGTCCCTTTCCGTGTCGTTACCGTACCATACAGGATACATGCCGGCTTGTGACGCCCCTTCGATATCTGCTCATGTGAGATAGAGAAGTAAAAGAAGTGTAAAAAATTTTGCCGTACCTATCCGGCTGACTGCCGGACAGGTAACGGCTTTAGGTGTCGGGCAACAGGTGTCGGGCAACTCTACCTTGCCGACAAAAGAGTAATAGATTTCGATTTCCTGTCTGCGGAGCTTCCCCCGGCGTTTCCCGTCCAGTGCTTCCGATTCGTGGATAACGATTTTCTCCACAAACTCCCGTAACAGGGTAGGGGTAAGTTCCTCAAAGCTAGTGTACTTGCGTACCACTTTCATAAACTTTTCAGCGTTTGTCGTGGCTTCCAGCGTCCTTGAAAGCTCGCTCTGCAGAACGGCGGCTTTCTCTTTCGCTTCCCCCAAGCTACGCTGTGCCAGTCTGAATATGTAAAATTTCATTGTTCTGTAGAAAACATAGCCTTCTGGATATTCTTCTGCCAATATGAGCTGTCAAAGTAATTCCCGCTTTTCGGCAGATTCTTGAACATATTCATAATCATGTCATAAGTCATGGATGACGTGTCAATCTCCAATTCCTTCCCGTCCTTTGATTTGATTACGGTGCCGTTATCACCCACGTAAGCAACTGTATTATCATCAAGGTACTGTATCATTCCTGTCATTTCCGCAAATTTTTTCACCGGAAATTCTCCCGTTTCCTTACACATCTTCCAAAATTTTTCGGCATCTTCCCCTGTCATATATGGTTGTTTGTCGTCTATAACATACCATGAAATACCTGTTGCTGAATCTGTATATTTAGGTGATGTCAACGCCCATTCGTCCAATGTCTTGCCTTTGTACCATGTGGTAAGTTTCTTATCGTCTTCGCCTGTATCCGTTTCCGCAACATCGTTCAAACTGTCCTGCTCTTTTACATGTCCATTTGGTATCCTGCTTTTAAGTGCCTCGTATATATCCTGCACATCGGCATTCTGCCTTGTATCTTCGGGCGCGAATTCCTCTGCCTCCTGTTTCTGCTGGTAGAACTGTCCGGCTCTGCTCCTGTTGTACTTATTCGTTGATACATTGTTCTGATAATAATTCTGTCCTATTCCGTTTATGCTCATTTCCCAATATTCTCCTTTTGGTGTCAATTAGTTTTAGTTCTGTGGCTCATCTGTCAATCAGAGTCACTCCTGCTCCCTTGTAATAAGTCCGAGCAGTTCATCATTATCACAAAATACATTTCAGCTAACTTCCTTTATCAAATTCCATATTGCCTACACCTCCTCGCCATACTATTATCCTAACAATAATACGATCGATACCTTTGAAAAGTTTCATCCTAATCAAAAAAACAGCGTTGCTCTCTAACATAATTCCTATCCATAGAAAACAACGCTCTCCTTAGCCCAGTATTCAACCTTATTTTATTTATCGGAACAATTATCGGCAAAATGAACTGTCTGACAATAATTAGACAATTATCAAAAAATTATTTCTGACCTAATAAAACAAAAAAAGAAAAGGATTCCTTTGTAGTCCGCATTGCGGGAATGTGTATAACCAGCTGTCTTATGGAGTTATCCATGATTCCATAGCCTGTTATGCACATTTCCATAATGCTTGTCTTTTGGTCTTTGGTTTCTTTGGTTCGGAATAGCGTGGTGCTGGCGGTCTATATCTTGTTTTCAGTTACTTGCTTCTTTACTGTACATGAGCATTTGCCCTCGGGTTATCTCCGCAATACCATACTTCATCGGCACAGATGCCGGCCTTTTGTAATGCAATATCAAATAAAATCCGGTTCGGCTTGCGCATAAAATAATCACTTGAGGTCATAACAAACTCAAATTGATTCCCCGGCAGCAACCGGTTGAGCCGGTTCGTTAAAGCAGCCCCTGACCACAAAAGATTACTGATAACGGCGCTCCTTATACCGCTCCTGTTTATGTAGTCGAGCATTTTATCCGCCTCCGGCATAACTGCCCCCACAGAAGCACCATCTAAAAAGGCCCTGTCGCACGAAGGGCAGCGGCTCCGGGCATGGCAACGGCTTACAAGCAGCCGGAATCGCTTTTTAGTACCGTTTAGGCGTGAGGACGCACCCGAGCGGCTTAGCGGTACTTAGAGGAAGTCCGGTGGAGTGTCGCGCATGCAAAAATAAGACAACCGTATTCTCTTTACAGGAAAAGATACTTTTGGCTTGTAAACCGGGGCTGCGCTTTGTGCGACAGCCCCTTTTGTCTTGGTTAATTGTCATTGTCATTTCCAACTAACTGCTTGCATATACAGCACTGCTTCCGCTTACTTCTTCTGCACCGGGAAATATATCTCTGTCTCCCAATCCTCCGGCGAAAGAGAGTCAAACTGTGTTTTGATATAAAGCTCGAACGGCGCTCCTGTTATCTTATAGCCGTTCTCACTAATCCATGAAACGACCGCTCCATATGCCTCAGAGAGCGTGGAATAGCCCCCGTGATGCACTGTCATCGCACACTCGCATGGCTCCAGTACCGTATCCGCCTTGTCTTTTTCCTTAATTTCGATAAACACCTCAATGTCCGAGGAATCCTTATTAAACTCCTCATCGTAATACCTTGAACCGTTTAATCCAGTATACGTAACCTGCTCTTTCGGTACACGCTCAAAGAGCGTCCCGTAATACCTGCCAAACTCATCTACTCCCATTACGGCGCGCGTTGCCAGAACATTCATTGCCGGGGAATGCTTCACCTCAATTGTGTAACCCTTCTGATATGTCATAATATCACCTGTCCTTTCAAATACAGAAATGTGTGTCTGAAGCTCGTTCAGGATAATGGCCATCTCCTGCTGCTCCCGCTTCAGCTTTTCCTTTTGCCTCCGCAGCAGCGCCATAAGCTCCTTGTGGTCCGAAACAGTAATCAGGTGCTGGATTTCCTCCAGAGAAAAGCCATAGCGTTTCAGACGCTTGATATAGTTCATCGTGTCAATCTGCTCGGTTCTGTAGTAACGGTAGCCTGTGAAGCGGTCGACCTCTGCCGGAGCCAGCAACCCGATTTTATCATAATGGTGAAGCGTCTTAACGCTGACCTGGCACACTCTCGAAAATTCTCCAATCTGCAGCATTTCCTTTTCCCTCGTTTCGTGATGATAGATTCGAATCTGACGTTAGTTTACCATCTGACCCTGGAGGAGAGTCAATACCCTTTTGCAATTTTATTTTATGAAAAAATGGACAGACGAATATAAGAGCTATCACAGCCGGACAGCTGTCCCAAAAGAAATGCAGATGAAAAAACGGCAGGGGCAACCCTTGCTTTTACGGGAATGCCTCTGCCTGCTTTTATCAGATATGAAAATCATATTGCCTACCGCTCTCCGGCAGCTGTTCTGCCTTAACGGCATCCCAATCCACTGCTCCTATTTTTTCAAGAAGCTCCTCCATGCTATCCGCCTGAACGGTAGTCCGTTTCACATCGGTAGTATTCCTGGAATAACTTTGAAACTCCTTCCCGGCCTTCTTTTCTTCCGCCTTTTTCGCGGCACGTTTCTCTTTTCTGGCTTCCTCTATGCGCTCTCTCTGCTTCGCACCTGACTTTTCCAGCTCTGCAAAAAATTTTGTTGTACCGTTATCCCCGAACGCAATACCGATTCTGGCGATTCCGACCCCCTCCGTACCTTCTTTCCCGAAAGCACGTTCAAAGCCAAACTTCTGGTTTATCTCTTCGGACATACGGACGGCGCCCTCCATACCCTTTATCTTCTCTTCCAGATACTTCTCATCCGAAGCCATCTTCTCCAGCTCCTCACTGGAAAAAAGAACAGAGAATTCCTTTGTCCCTCTCGAAAGAGCCTCTCTCGCCTCTGCCGCATCCTTAAAGTCCGCCACCATAAAATCCATGTCGCCGTATTTTTCCCTGAGCTGTTTTAAAACATTCTGTGCCCCGCGCGAAAGCGTCGCCTCTTTCTTCTGGTCCACATACCCTGCAGACTGGGCTTTGTCTGCCGAAGCAGCCTGTCCTGTCTGCTGTTTTTCCCTTTTGCTTACTGTGCTGTGATGATAGCCTGCTGTCTGCTGATAAGCTCCTATCTTTACCATACCGTTATCCTCCTTGAAAAGCAGCTATAAACTCCGTTTTCTATTTTATCGGCATTTTAAGAAAAATTCTTTAATCCATATAGATCACAAATATCCCCTCTGCCCTCTCCCTTTCTGTCCATCCGGATAAAACGGCTCTCCGGAAGCAGCGTATGCAGCCTTTCCGTCAAAATACTTTTCAGGCTTTCTTCCATCGCTCCGATATTTTTCCGGAACAGTACATGCAGAAATACCATCTTGGTATGCAGACTATGCTCCGCCAGATACGACATCCCGTTCCAATAAATGCTGTTGCAATACGAGGTTCCTGCATTCTGCGAGAGTTTTGCCATAATTCCGTTCTGCGAAAGCAGCCTTTTCAAATATTCACAGTTAAAACCGGTTTCCAGACTGCTCCCTTTTATCAAATACTCTGCCGAGCTTCCCCGGAAGGCTGTAAGTAATAAATTCATTCTATACTCTCCTTATATCATCTGCAGGAGCAGGCACAAAGCGCGGCAGCCTCTTACAAGCGGTCAGAATACCTGCCTGTAAAGCGGAACAATTGCCTTCTCTTTGCATTTGTCCGAAGGACCGCGCACTTAGCGGAATCGGAATCGCCTCTTAGCATTGCTTAGGCGCGAGGCCGCACCTGAGCGGCTTAGCAATACTTAGAGGAAGTCCGGTGAAGCGTTGCGTCTGCAAACAGAAGGCAACTGTTCCGCTTTACAGCAGTCCTTCGGTTGTATTCAGGAGGCTGCGCTTTGTGCGGCCGCCTCCGGATAGATTATAACCTGCACCGGAACATTCCCGTGGACTTATGAATGAAAAAAGCCCCCTTCTTCTGAATTATTTCATCGACAGCCTGTATAAATTCCTGTTTTCTGTCCTTGATAATCTCCGCTGCATTTCCCGGATAGGAATCAACATATTCATAAACCGGCTCCGCCGCATCTACCAGAATATCGGAATCAAATTCCAAACATTCTATTTTGTGGAATACCCTCTCTAACTGCTCTCTTCCGTTTTCCAGCCGGAAGTTACAGGAAATCCGCTGAAACGGCATTTCAATACGGGAATCAAACTGCTCTACAACCTCGTGCAGCTCCTTCATATGGCTCTCTCCCACTGTAGTCGCACAAAACATCCCGTCTGCTTTTAAGAGCCGCTTTACCTTCTGAAACAAATCCTGCCGCTTTTCTACATGGTACAGCATATGATTTGCCGTAATCCGGTCATAGGTGCCGGGCACGGACAGACAGTTCGCATCGGTCACCTGATAGCTGATTTTTATATCCTTCTTTTCCAAAACTGCCTTTTTTGCCATCAATCCTTCTCTTGCCTTTTCTAACATTCCCTCGGAATAATCGGTCAGCAGGAAGGTCAGATGCTCCGGAAGCTGCTCTGCAACCGCAATCAGATTGGAAGCATTTCCGCAGCCGATGCACAAGACATCCATTCCCTCCGAAAGCGCAAGCTTCTCCAATACCCATTCGGAAAAAGGCTGCTTCCCGGTGCTGTAATTGTGCAGATTAATTCTTTTCTGAAGATTCTCATCACTCCGGTACTGTTTGATTACCATATCCGAGATTTCCAAAATCCGGATTGCCTCCACAAGATTCTCCCAGATGGCTCCCCCTTTCGCATTCTGCACCTTCTCTACCGCATCAATCACACGGTCCAGATGACGTTTCTTTTCATTGAGAAGCTTTTTCTGCTCCTGAAGCGACTCCTCCAGACTCTGGGTACTGCCACAGACCACCTCGCCTATCTGCTCCAATGGCAGTCCGAGATAGCGTAACATCAGAATCTTCTGCAAATCCACAAAGGAAGTCTCGTCATAATAGCGGTAGCCCGCCTCGGAATATCCTACCGGCTTTAATAATCCCTTTTCATCATAAAATCGTATCGTTTTCGGCGAAACACCAGAAATTCCGGCAATCTCACCTACCGTATAATGCTTCTTTTCCATAAAAACCTCCGTTTCAAAAATGATTCCTTTGTTTCCAACGGATGTCCGGACCATCCCTGTACTGCCATTATAAAGGTTCCCGTAAGGGAAAGGTCAAGCACTTTTATGAAAAATATTCTTATTTCAGGTTTTCCCAGTCAATCCTTTCGTTCTTATAAAAGTATTCCCTGTCACGCGCTCCGATTTCCCGCAGCACACGGCACGGATTCCCGACTGCGACTACATTTGCCGGGATATCCCTTGTCACCACGCTGCCCGCGCCGATTACCGTGTTCTCTCCAATCGTAACGCCCGGCACAATCACCGTACCGCTTCCAATCCACACACAGTTTCCGATACGCACCTCCCTGTTGTACTGGAGCATGTTCTTTCGAAGCTCTGGAGAAATCGGATGATTTGCCGTTGCAATCGTAACATTCGGCGCAAACATCACATCATTTCCTACATAAATCGGTGCATCGTCCACACAGGTCAGATTAAAATTGGAATAGACATGGTCCCCGAAATGCACATTCTTTCCGCCCCAGTTTGCCCGGAACGGCGGCTCGATATAGCACCCCTCTCCCATGCTGCCAAGCATCTCCTTTAACAACCGCTGCCTCTTTTCCCCCTCTGACGGACGCGTCGCATTAAACTCATACAGCTTTTCCAGACGCATCTGCTGTTCCTTCATCAGTTCCGCATTGCGCGGGTCATATACCAGCCCTGCCTCCATTCGTTCCCGCTGTGTCATGGCAATCTCCTTTTCTGTCTTTTTTTTTCTTTCTGTTCCCCGCTTGAAAGCTTCGGCGGTTCCTCCTTTCCTTACAAGCGTTTCTCCATATAGCCGCATGTAAACGGGAAGAAATCGAACTTCTTTGTTCCAGTAGAAAGAAATCCGTAATTCTCGTACCATTTTTTCAGTACCCCATTCTCCTCCACAATGCCTATATTAAGCTTCTTACATCCGAATTCCCTTGCTCTGTCATACGCATCCGTAAGCAATTCCCCTCCAAGCCCCCGATGCCTTTGTGCCGGAACAACGCAAAGATTATTCAGCTCACACTCGCTATTGTCCTGCAACACAAGCGAGTAATAGCCGATTATTTTTTCATCGTCATCATAATACGCATACATCAGACGGTTTTCATGTTCCATCTGATAGCGGAGCCTGTCCTCCGTAGTGGCAAACGCCGTAAACCTCGGCGCATTCTCCGCTGTAAAGCCAAACTCCTTTGCCACTGTCATAAAGCTTTCTCTTATCACTGCAACACATTCCGCAATGTCAGCCTTTTCTATTTCCTTTATCATTTTGCAACATCTCCTCTCAGGTATCCTCCCGCTCAAAATAATCGTCTGCTTCCTGTCTGGAATGAAAAATCATAACCTGTCGTCCCTCCCGGTACTTTTCCAGAAGCTGGTATATCTGTGGTAATTTTTTCTCCGGGAATTCAAGAATCCACTGACGGAACTCTTCATCAAACTCCTCCTCCACCCAGGGCATCTCCTCCCGTTTTTTCCCGATCCGCTCCTTCGCCCCTGCAAGACATGTCTCCAGAGGATAATCAAGCAGAACTACCGTATCGCAGGCTTTCATTCTCATTTCTAACGTCCTGTTATAGTTCCCGTCAATAATCCAGCACTCTGTTTCAAGAATTTCCGCCAATCTGGCATCAAACTCCTCCTTCGGAATGTTGGTCCTGTCCGGCCGGTGCCAAAGCATATCAAGATAATGCAGCGGCAACCCGGTCTTATCACGCAGCTTCCGCGAAAAAGTGCTTTTCCCTGCACCCGGACATCCTATCACAATAACCCGTTTCATCTCTTCACCATCATCCAATCCTGTCTGCAATATTGGAATTTCTCCTTTCTTCGGATTTCTCATATCCTATTTTACTATGTGCAATGCTCCGGCAAAAAACTTGAAAACCTCCGGTTTTCTCGTTCGCGTGCGCGTTCAGATGTCTCCAAAAGCATCTGCTCATGCAAGCATCGCATCTGCCTTTCGTCCATCCCAACGCATCTGCCCATGCAAGCTTGGTATAATCTTGGCGTCAAACGGCGCTTCGCGCGGTTTCTGCCACAAAATACAGCTGTTGCAGACAAGCCTGCACATCTGTATTTTGCGGCAGAAAAGCACCTACGGTGCTTTTGACACCGGAATCATGATAACTGCTTTGGGGATGTCCGAAAGACATCTCCCATACAGGCATGGCATCTGCTTTTGTCCATCCTCACTTTTGCCTCCACGGATATTATACTGTATTTCCGGCTATTACACAACATTTTCCTGCCTTGGATTTCCGTCCTTCTGTGATAACATCACGGAACTACGCTCCGCTCTGTAGTATACTTTTCTTATCAATCATAAGGAGGCTCTGCTATGGAAACGAAACCCCGGAAAGCACGAAAAGCTTTTGTAAACGAAAACGATTGCGTTGCATGCGGCTGCTGTGTCAAGGTCTGCCCGAAAGGCGCTATCGAAATATGGAAGGGAACTATGGCAAGGGTTACTACAGAACAATGTGTCGGATGCGGAAGATGTGCCAGGGAATGCCCTGCGTCTGTGATAGAAATCCAGGAGGTGCTGCCATGAAAAAACACTGGTATGACTATCTGTGGCTCTTCTCCCTGAGCTATCTTATTCTTGGATTTTTTAATATTTTGTTTGCATGGCTGGGACTGTTATGCTTTTTTATTCCCCTGATTATTTCGATTACCAAAGGAACCAAAGGCTACTGTAACCGCTACTGCGGCAGAGGACAGCTGTTCGGGCTGTTGGGCGGCAGGTTCGGACTATCCCGGAAGAAGGATATTCCAAAATGGCTAAAAAGCAAATGGTTCCGTTATGGATTCCTGATTTTCTTTTTCATCATGTTCTTCCAGATGCTTTGGAATACTTATCTGGTATTTTCCGGTACACGGGGATTACGGCAGGCCGTCACGCTTCTGTGGACTTTCAAGCTGCCGTGGCACTGGGCATATCATGGCACCCTGTTTCATCCCGGCGTTGCACAGTTTGCCTTCGGCTTTTACAGCGTGATGCTGACTTCCACTGTGCTTGGCTTTATTACAATGCTTCTCTTTAAACCGCGAAGCTGGTGCGTCTACTGCCCTATGGGAACGATGACACAGCTGATTTGCAAAGCCAAAAACAAAATAAGGAAATAATGCTATAGAAAGAATCCGCCTCATGCGCTATAATAAAAGAAGGTCACATCACAGACCATAACAGGCATCCGTACAAAGCGGATACTCTTTAAAAGCTGGAGGTACATTTATGAAAAAGCTTATCCCCATTTTTATGCTTCTGCTGCTGTTTGCAGGCTGCGGTACAGACAACGAAGAACAAGAAAACAGCTATTCCCGGATTTCCATGGAGGAAGCAGTTACCAGGATGGAGGAAGAAGAAAACTATATTATCCTGGATGTACGGACTGCAGAGGAATATGAAGAAAAGCATATCCCGGACGCGGTCAATATCCCGAATGAAAGCATCGGTACAGAAGAACTGCCGGAGCTGCCGGACAAGGACCAGCTGATTCTTGTTTACTGCCGCAGCGGAAACCGCAGCAAGCAGGCTTCCCAAAAGCTTGCTGACCTTGGCTATACCAATGTTGTGGAATTTGGCGGAATCATTGACTGGACCGGGGAAACGGTTTCCGGTTCCCGGTAAACTACCAGAAAAGCCGGCCTGTCATACCGACAGCCCGGCTTCGGAATGATACATGATAGGTATACGGCAGAAGGCTGCGGCAGGGAATGGCGGAACTGTCCGTATAGTATGACTTTTTATACAAAGAAAGGTGGAACATCATATGAAGGTTGTAATTGTAGGCGGTGTCGCCGGCGGAGCAACTGCCGCCGCCAGAATCCGCAGACTGGACGAACAGGCAGAAATCATTGTGTTTGAACGCTCCGGATTTATCTCTTATGCAAATTGCGGTCTGCCATACTATATCGGCGGCGTCATTGCCGACCCGGAGGCTCTGACCCTCCAGACCCCGGAAAGCTTCTTCTCCAGATTTCGTGTGACAATGAAGGTACGCCATGAGGTTACGGCACTTCATCCGGAAACAAATACCGTTTCCGTGAAAAACCTGGAAACGGGCGAAACCTTTGAGGAAAGCTATGATAAGCTGCTTCTTTCTCCCGGTGCAAAACCGGCTCAGCCAGACCTTTCCGGCACGGGAAGCGACCGACTCTTTACCCTCCGGACAGTGGAGGACACGCTCCATATTAAAGAATACATCACGAAACACCATCCCGCTTCCGTCGTGCTTGCAGGCGGCGGTTTCATCGGTCTGGAGCTGGCAGAAAACCTCAGGGAGCTTGGAATGGAGGTCACCATCGTCCAGCGCCCGAAGCAGCTGATGACTCCTTTCGATGCGGATATGGCAGCCTTTCTCCACAATGAAATGCGCAGGCACGGTATCACGCTGGCGCTTGGCCATACCGTGGAAGGCTTTACGGAAAAGGAAAACGGCATAGATGTCCTGTTAAAAGAGGGCGCCCCTCTTCATGCGGATATGGCGGTTCTTGCCATCGGCGTTACACCGGATACAACGCTTGCAAAGGATGCCGGTCTGGAGCTTGGCATCAAAGGCAGCATCGTTGTCAATGACCGGATGGAAACCTCCGTCCGGGATATCTATGCGGTCGGCGATGCAGTACAGGTAAAGCATTCCGTTACCGGACAGAATGCCCTGATTTCACTTGCCGGTCCTGCCAATAAGCAGGGACGCATCGCAGCGGATAACATCTGCGGCAGAGACAGCCGGTATCCGGGTTCGCAGGGCAGCTCTGTTATCAAGGTTTTTTCGATGACTGCTGCAACGACCGGAATTAACGAGACAGCTGCCAAAGAAGCCGGTCTTGCTATCGATAAGGTCGTCCTGTCTCCGATGAGCCATGCCGGCTATTATCCGGGTGGAAAAGTTATGACGATGAAACTAATTTTTGAAAAAGAAACCTTCCGCCTGCTAGGCGCCCAGATTGTCGGATACGAGGGCGTAGACAAGCGAATCGATGTCCTTGCTACTGCAATTCATGCAGGGATGAAGGCAACGGACCTGACGGAGCTTGACCTCGCCTATGCGCCGCCCTATTCCTCTGCAAAGGACCCGGTCAATATGGCAGGCTTTATCGCCGAAAACATTGCCAACGGTCTGGTAAAGCAGTTCCATCTGGAGGATGTAAAAACGCTTCCAAAGGACGGAAGCGTTACCCTTCTGGATACCCGGACAGAAAAAGAATACCTGCGCGGGCATATCGACGGCTTTCTTAACATCCCTGTGGACGAACTACGCGAGCGGCTGGGAGAACTTACGAAAGATAAACCTGTCTATATCATCTGCCAGAGCGGGCTGCGCAGCTATATTGCATCGCGCATTCTTGCAGGAAACGGCTATGACACCTACAATTTCTCCGGCGGCTTCCGCTTCTATGATGCGGTGGAGCATGACCGCCATATGACCGAAGCGGCAACCGCCTGCGGCATGGACATGGCAGAAAGCTGATAGTAAAAAATCAAAAAACGGACTGCAAAAGCGCGCCTTTTCCCTTACTCTGCACTCAGGGACTCCAGCTTTTCTTTCCCGGTAAGCTCTATGGTCCCGCGGCTTAGCTTTACCATGCCCTCACTTTGAAAATAGCGAAGCATCCGGGTGACTACCTCACGATGCGTCCCCAGATGGTTCGCTATCATTTCATGGGTGACCTTTAACTGATTGGTATGTTCAAGTGAGGCTTCCTCCAGCAAAAATGCGGCAATACGCTTATCAAGGCTTTTCCACATAATCTGTTCTATCAGCCAGATTACCTCAGAAAAACGGGATGCCATAATTTCATTGGTATAATTGGCAACAGGCGCCGATTCTTCCATGATGCTTTTATAAACCTCTGCAGGAATAATCCATAGCTCCGTATCCTTCTCTGTTTCAATGACAAGTTCAAACTGAATCGAATGCATGATGCAGGAAGCCGAAAACAGGCAGATATCCATAGGGAACAGCCGATAAAGCGTAACCTCTCTTCCCCCCTCAGAAAGAATATAGGCTCTGAGCTGTCCCGAGCGCACCATAAGCAGGCCAAGGCAATCCATACTCCCATTGTGAACCACAGTCCCTTTGCTTACGCTTCGGAATATCATATTCTCCGAAATTCTGGCTCTTTGTGCCGGTGTAAGTCTTTCCCATACAGGAAAATACTTTGAAAAATCCGTGAAATGATTCTTTAAAACGCCCATCGTCGCTCATTCCTCTCTTCCCATTAGTAAGCCTATTGCGGAATTGCAGGATTTATTCTTTTTCAGGTGAGCCTTTTGAATTAGCACAAATTCTTTTCCGTAATAATGAATCTATCCGCACATTGCTGCTGCCTGAATCCCTGCGATTGCACCATCCGAAACTGCTGTAGCCACCTGTCTCACTTTTTTCACACAGATATCACCTGCCGCAAACACTCCCGGAATTTCCGTCTGCATGGAGTTATCCACCGGAATATAGCCGCCGTCTAACTTCAATTCTGTATACATCTGCGTATTCGGAACAATCCCTGCGTATACAAATACTCCGCACTCCGCATCTTTTATAATCTGCTTCTTTCCGGTTTTGTTATCTGTAAATTCAAGCTCTTCTACGGCTTCATTGCCATATACTGCAGTAAGACTTGAATGCGGCATGATTTCGATATTATCAAAGGCAGCAACTTTATCTTTAAATTCCTGTATACATGCAAGTTCATCTTCCACGCATACAATCATTACCTTTCCTGCTATTCCAGCCAGATAAAGAGCTTCCTTTACTGCCCCGTCTGCTCCGCCGATTACATACACGTTCTTTCCTTTATAATGCAAACCATCTTTTGGGGCATTTAATCTGACACCCTTCAGACCTTCCCCAGGAATGCCCAACATGCGTGCCGAACCCCCATTTGCCAGAATTAAGGTTTTAGATTCATAACTATTTTTATCCGTAACGACTTTCTTTATTTCGCCTGTAAGCTTTGTCTCTGTCACATTTTCATAACGAATCTCCACACCGGCACCGAGCGCCTGCTCTTTCATTCGTTCGGCAAATGTCTTGCCGGTTTCCTCCTGCACAATTGCTGTATAGTGTGTCACGGTAGATACCGCCCCAATCAGACCACCCACCTGTTTCTTTTCCAACACCAGAACCTTTTTTCCTCTGCTTTTCCCATAAATAGCTGCACTGATCCCCGCCGGTCCTGCACCGATAATAATCATATCATACATTCCAATCTTCTCCTTATACATAAAAATATAAAGCAATTCCGACATTAATTTTAAACTTCATTCCGATTATATTATTACTCTTTTTATATATCTTATTTACAACATTTCGCAGCACAGTGGCCCGCCTTTTCCCTTATTCCAACTTTTACCGTCAATTCTCTTGATAATTTTCCCCACATCTGCTAAATATCAAGGATGTACATTCATCTGTATAAACAAACTGAATTTCCCATCCGGCACTTGCCGCTCGGTCTTTCCATATTGTTTCAAATAATTCCATATATTCTGAATATTCGATTATAGGTTTTAAATGCCCTACAATGAAGTATGACCTTCTCCATATATGGTTATATATTGCCACTTCGCATCTGTTTTCTTGAAATTCTTGAATAACCACATTTTCTAATCCTGTATTCGCACCAGGCAGAATACGCAATATAGGAAAGACTATCGCTATAAAACGGAACCCATGATCTTGCACATAGATACTCGCCTTTACCGTCACAAAATATTTCTAAAGCCTTCGTTTTGCCGACAAGTTCTTTGAACTTTAAATAAAAATACACCAGCTGGGACACTTCTTTTTCTTTTCGTATATGTAATTCTTTTTCATCCAAAGGCATGAATTCAGAATACGGGAAAACATTCATGTCAGAAACCGGGAGTGTAATACATTCAATAAATGCAAGCTTCCATAAATTACCATTACGCACAAAATCAAAGCGGGAATCATCATCTGCGCAATGTGAGATAACAGATATTTTATCCATTTTCTCATACATATCAAACGGGGAATCCAGAAACTTTTGCCGTCTCGCCGCTGAATATTCTCCGCACAACAGCGGCTGTAGATATTGACACATCTCTGTTGTAAAATCAGATACTGTAAGAGTATCACTCTTTAATTTCGCTTGAAACTTACCCAAATATTAGGAGATTTAAGCATTTTCATATCTAACCCTTCTTCCCTTCCTTCTAGCCTCCCCTGCTCCAATAACTAATCTATTAATGTTTCTTACACCTGATCACCCATTGTAACCGCCTCTATTCTTTCATCTGTTCTTGGTTCTTTTCCCGCAACGCATCCTGTCACCTTATCAAAATTCCAATCCTGATATGAGTTCTGATATACCGCACTGCCATGCTCCAGGTCAAAGTAATCGGCTTCCCATCTGAATCGTTTGTAATACTTTTATCTGCAAACATGATTGTAAGTCCTTCGTTATGGGTGATTACCCTTACTCTTCGCTTAGAAATTACCAATTCATGTATTTCATGGCTGCTTTTCAGATAGTCTGCATATTCTTTATTTCCATTTCCCATCCCGCTTCATTCTTCAGTGCCTCCTGTTGTTTATATAGCAAATCAATGCCCTGCGGTTTCATCTAATTAGAAAAGAAATCTAGGTATCTTTCCTTTGTAGTAACATAATAGTCTCCACATGCTCTGTCATCGGAAACATGTCCACCGGCTGCGCCTTTTCTACCCGGTAGCCCTGTTCCCCCAGATACTTTACGTCCCGTGCGAGGGTTGCCGGGTCACAGGAAACATAAACGAGACGCTCCGGTTCCATTTCGACGATTGTCTGCAGGAGGCGCTCGTCGCAGCCTTTTCGCGGCGGGTCTACGACAATGACATCGGCACACATGCTGCCGCCGCTTTCGCGGTATTTGGCAGGGAGCACGTCCTCTGCGGCTCCGACAAAAAATTCTGCATTTTTGATGCCGTTTTGGAGAGCATTTTCCTTCGCATCGTCAATCGCCTGCGGAACGATTTCCACACCGTAGACCTGTTTTGCGCTTGCCGCAAGGAATAAGGAAATCGTTCCGATGCCACAGTACAAGTCCCAGACAATTTCCCTTCCGGTCAGTCCTGCAAATTCCAGAACCTTTTCATACAACACCTTCGTCTGCTCCGGGTTGACCTGATAGAAGGAAAGCGGCGAAATCCGGTAGCTTACGCTGCCGATGTAGTCCGTAAGATAAGTCTCTCCCCATACCGGCAGGATTTCCTCGCCAAGAATGACGTTCGTTTTCTTACAGTTGACGTTAAGACATACTCCCTTCAAGGTCAGGGCGGCTCTGGTTTCAGTTCTGGTTCTGGTCTCGGTTCCGATTCCGGCTCCGGCTCCGTTTTTTCCATGAGCATCGAAATCCTTCTGCAGTTGCTGTTGCGGCTGCGATTGTGGTTGCATCTGCGATTGCGTTTGCGATTGCGACTGCAATTGCGGCTGGGCGCCAGGACTATTCTTCTGACAGGCGGCATCAAAGCCTTCTACGGCTGCTTTCAGCCGCTCCGCGAGCTTCTCTGCCTCTGGCAGTTCTCTTCCGTTCAGAATCAGGCAGACCAGCACTTCTCCGGTTACTGCGCCGACTCTGGTTAAAATATGACGCACAAGCCCCGTATGCGTTACTTCATCATACGGCGCAATCTGATACTTCTCCATATGGCTGCACACCGTTTTACAGATTACCTCATTCACCGGCGCCTGAATCGCACAGCGGTCACATGGAACCAGCGCATGCGTATGTCCTGCATAAAATCCGGTCACAATCCTTCCGTTCCTGTCCCTGCCGACCGGAAACTGTGCCTTGTTGCGATAGGCAGCCGGTTCCTTCATTCCGAGAACCGGAAGAAACTCCGCCTCACCGGCAAAGCTCACGCCGCCGATTCGTTCCAGACACTCCCTTACCTTGCGTGCCTTCCATTGCAGCTGTGCCGCATAGCTCATCTGCTGGAGCTGGCAGCCGCCGCATCTTCCGGCAACGGGACAGACAGGCTCTGCCCGGTCCGGGGACGGAGTCAGCAAACTTTCAATTTTGGCATAACCATAGGTTTTCTTTGCCTTTAATACCTTTGCCCTGACGACATCCCCACAGACTGCGCCTTTTACAAACAACGTATAGCCATCCGCTCTGCCGATGCCCTCGCCGCCGGTTCCGATATCCGTAATCTCTACTGTCACTAACTCATTCTTTTTCGGCGCCATGCTGCCCTCCTGAACCTTCCTTAAGCCTCCGGCGAATACACGCGGATTTGCAGAATTTGCCGCTCCCCGGCGCAAATCCTGCACGAAAAACCTTTCATCAGCTGTTTAGCAATTTCCCTTATAGCCGTCCGGATGCGCACCGTGCCACTTCCATGCGGATGCAATGATGCTTTCCATATCGGTATACTGTGGCTTCCAGCCAAGAACCCGTTCTGCCTTTTCACTGGAAGCAACCAGGGTCGCCGGGTCGCCCGGCCGCCTTGGTGCATCCTCTGCCGGAATCGGAAGTCCGGTTGCCCGTCTTGCCGCCTCAATAATTTCCTTTACACTGTAGCCTGCGCCGTTGCCAAGATTAAAGACACTGCTCTCCTCGCCCCGCATCAGATACTCGACCGCCAGCACATGCGCCTTTGCTAAATCCATGACATGAACATAATCGCGCACACAGGTGCCATCCTTTGTGTCATAGTCCTGTCCACAGATAAGAATCGACTCCCTTTTCCCAAGCGGCACCTGCAAAACCAAAGGAATCAGATGCGTCTCCGGGGAATGTGCCTCGCCGATTTCACCGCTCTCATGGGCACCGCAGGCGTTGAAATAGCGCAGTGCCACATATTTTAAGCCGTAAGCACGGTCTGCCCACATCATCATTTTCTCCATGGTCAGCTTTGTCTCGCCATAGGCGTTAATCGGGGACGTTTTATCCTGCTCTGTAATCGGAATCCGCTCCGGCTCGCCGTAGGTTGCCGCCGTGGAGGAAAATACGATTTTTTTCACATCGTGGGCAATCATGGACTCCAGAAGTACCTTTGTCCCACATACATTGTTATCGTAATACTTTAACGGATTTGACATACTCTCCGCTACCAGGGAATTTGCCGCAAAATGAATTACCGCGTCAATCTTTTCCTTCTCAAATACAGAATCCACAAACGCGCGGTTCCGGATGTCGCCCTGATAAAACCTTGCCTGCGGATGCACCGCTTCCCGGTAGCCGGTCTCCAGATTGTCCGCTACTACCGTATCAATTCCTCTCGCTATGAGCTCATATACCATATGGGAACCGATATAACCGGCTCCGCCCAATACTAAAATCGTCATTCCAATTCCTCACTTTCCTGTTTTTCTCATATTCGATTCAAACATCTTCTGGTAACCGAGCCAGCCGGTTTCGTCCGTTCCTTTAAACAGCGCCGTCACGCCCTCTAGCTTTGCATCCAGATTGTCCGCCATACTAAGCGCCAGTGCCTCTGCTAACTCCGGCTTTTTCGGCGAACCGTATTCCAACTCCCCGTGATGCGAAAGAATGCAGTGAAGCAGCTCGTTTTTCCGCTTTACTGTAAAGCCGCCGAGCTTATCCATACGTTTGGAAAGCCAGTCTGCCCCGATAAAGATATGCCCTAACAGCTGTCCGCCGTCGGTATAATCATTTTCCGGGAAGGCAGAAATCTCGGCAAGCTTTCCGACATCGTGAAACATTGCCGCGGTCAGAAGCAGGTCCCGGTCAAGCACCGGATAGTTTTCCGCAAGATAGGCACAAAGCCTTGTAACGGAAACGGTATGCTCTAAAAGACCTCCGATAAAGTTATGGTGCATTGTCTTTGCTGCGGAATGCTTTAAAAACATCTCCTTAAACTTCGGGTCCTCTTTAAAATAGCTTTCCGCAAGCAGCTTCAGACTGTCCTCTTTTAACGATGCAATATAGCCAAGCAGCTCCTGGTACATTGCCGTCTGGTCCTTTGCCGTACAAGGCATAAATTCACTGATATCATACTCTCCCTCCGAAAGCTTTCTTATCCTTCGGATATTTAACTGCAGCGCTCCCTGAAAGCTTACGACCTGTCCTTCCACACGGATATAGTCCATCGCTTCAAAATGCTCTATCCCTGCGTTCAGTTCCCACACCTTTCCGTCCAATGTCCCGGTCTTATCCTGTAGCAGCAGAGAATAGTAATTTTTTCCGGCCTTTGTCTGCAGCGCCTGCTTCTGTTTACAGAAATAGTTTTCTGAAACCGTTTCTCCGTCCCGCAGCTCTTTCAAATATCTCATATCCTTGCTCCTCCGTCTTTTCTATCCATTTTCCGTGCGCAGCTGTCGCTCTGCGCGCAGCTTTTGTTCCATTCTTTTGTTTAGTGCATGCGCTCCTCCGGCACCAGATAGATTACCTGCTCCTTGCGCACTCCTTTTACCTCCCTGCTGACCATGACCCCGATATTTTTTCCCTTGGCGACATTACTAACCGTCTCATAAAACTGTTTTACCTCCGTTACCCGGGCGGCTCCTACCTGTGTAATAATGTCCCCGTTTTTAATTCCGGCAGTCATTGCCGGTGACCCCGGAAGTACCTCGGTTACATAAATTCCTTCCGGAAGGTGATATATTTCAATCATCGCCTCTTCCACCGCTTCTAAACGCAGCCCGCAGTATACCCGTGGTACATTATTCAGCGTATTTTCAATTATCTCCCGCATTCCGCCTACCATGACCGCCGTAATCACGCCTTTTTCCCCGTTGTTTAAGGTATTGCTTACGATGCCAATGACCTCGCCGGACAGATTAAAGACGAAGCCATCACCGGAAGCATACTCGGTAATGCCCGTTGTAAAATAAAGAACCTCGTCATCAATCACCGGAACAACCCGGTTCACGCCGGTTGTGGTTCCGAACTCCATGGCTCCGGCGTGACCGTTTGGATTGCCGAGTACCATCACAGGAAGCCCGGTCTCTACCTCATCAAAGGCAAACTTTGCTTTCACAGGGAGCGACTCCTCCTCTACCGTGCCTACCTCGGACAGGCGCACTGCCAGAACCGCCAGACGGTAGTTGGTATCATAGGAAAAAATCCTGCTTTGGAACTTCTCTCCCCCTGCAAAGGTGACTTCAAACTTTGTAGCGCCCTCAATGCTGTCTAAATTCACCAGAAACAGCATATCAATCCCGTTATCCGCCACGTAAAGTCCGGATGCCTGCTCTCTTGTCTCATAGTCTTCTTCGAACCAGTCTACGCCCTTCGTAATCGCAGTTACCTGCACCAGGGAATTTTCCAGCGTATGCGCCAGTGCAGACATACTGGAATAGATTCTTAAAAACTCCTGTATTGTTTTCCCGTCCTCGGTGTTTTCTCCGGAAAGCTCCTGCCCCGGTTCAATCGTCACCGTGATTTCCGGAGTGACCTCCGGCGTTTTTGTTATGGTTCCCGACGGAGACGGCCCTTCCGGAGTTATCGGTATCTTCGTAGGTGTTTTTGTTGGTATCGGCGTCGGCGTCTTTGTCGGCCCTTTCGTCGGTACGTTCTTCGGCGTCGGCGTGGTGTTTCCGATTCCGACGATTTGCCGCCAGTTTTGTTCCAGACCAAGCTTTTCTGCCAGCACCTTGCCGGACAGCACAAAGGCAACGCCGGCAACAAAGCCGAAAAGCAACGCGAGAAGAATGGTACGGAGCGCTGCCCTGCCCCATCTTTTCCATCTGCTCTTCTTTTTCGGTACAATCTGTTCCTGTATCACCTGATACTCCTTTTGCCGTACACCATCCTTATTTTTGTCCATAGCGTAACCTCCCGAAACAAAGAACGATTCTTTTGTCAGACTTCCTCACTTAATACAAGCGGAATCGTAAAAATAAATTCTGTTCCAACGCCTTCTGTACTGATTACATTGATATTTTCTTTATGCGCCATTATAATTTCTTTCGCAATGGAAAGCCCCAGACCGGTTCCCTTTTTATCCTTACCGCGGGAGCTGTCGGATTTATAAAAACGGTCCCATATTTTTGCCAGCTCTTCCTTTGGAATACCGATTCCTTCATCCTTGACCGATATCATGGCCTTTCTTCCCTTTTCTTCTACGCCGACTTGTATCGCCGCATCCGAATGGCTGAATTTAATGGCATTATCTACCAGATTATAAATGACCTGCTCTATTTTTCCGCGGTCGGCATATACAAAAATCTCCTTTGCGGAAAAAACAAGCTGGATTACCAGATGCTTTTTCTTGCACTTTCCTTCAAAGGTACAAGCCAGCTTCTTTATGACATCGTTAATATCAAACTCCGACGCCTGCAAAAGCATCCCCTTCTGGTCAAACGTGTTCAGTGTCAGAAGATTCGAAGTCAGCTTTGTCAGACGTTCCACTTCAAACAAAACGACATCCAGATACTTTTCCTGCTGCTCAGGCGGAATCGTCCCGTCCTTGATTGCTTCAGCATAGCCTTTAATCGAGGTAAGCGGAGAGCGGAAATCATGGGAAACATTTGCAATAATTTCTCTCTGGTACTCATGGAACCGCTTCATCGTATCGCCCATATAATTGATAATATCTGCAAGCTCCCGGTATTCCCCATCGGAATATACCGTGAATTTTTTCTCAAAATTTGATAAAGAATAGGCGCGCGCCGCCGCCGTAATTTTTTTCAGAGGAATGCCCATAAAGCAATAAATTCCGATAAATACAAGCAGTAAAACAAGGATTGCTGCCAGATAACATCCATTTACATAATTGACATAAACACCTGCTTTTTGCATGACAGAGTCCATTGTCACCATAGTACAGACATATCCCTTCACCATATATTGATGCGTAATCGGCACTACGACAACTAACATCGGTGTTCCGACAATCCCCCGGGAATACACGTTCCGGTGAAACGTTTCGGAAAGAAACTCCCCGGACGCACCATCCAGCTCCTTAAGCTCGATTACCGTATCGTTTAACGGAGCCGTATCCCCGACTACCTTCCCCCCGGGCGACACAATCCAAAGCCTTACCTTTAAAAGCTCTGCAACCGGCGTAATATCCTCCATCAGCTTTTTAATGGTAATTCTGTTATTGTAATACTGCTCCACATACCTGTCGATTATCTTGTCCGTTTCCGCATATAAGGTCCGCTCCTGTGCGTCGAATACCTTCTCTGCTATCCATTTGGAACATACCGTATTCACTAACAAAAACAGGATGCTTGCAATAAACAGATAGGAAACTGCCAGCTTTCTCGTCAGGCTTCTCTTCATACCTTCTTTACCTCGAATTTATAACCGATTCCCCAGACCGTCGCAATACTCCAGTTCGCACGGTCCTTTATCTTTTCGCGCACACGCTTTACATGAACGTCTACCGTCCGCGTATCACCAATATATTCATAGCCCCAGATGTGGTCAAGAAGCTGCTCCCTGGTAAATACCTGATTCGGATGCGAAGCCAGAAAATATAAGAGTTCCAGCTCCTTCGGCGGCATTTCCACCTGTCGTCCCAGATATGTAACCGCATAATTCGTCTGGTTAATCAAAAGGTCCGTGTATATCACGCATTCCCCCTGCTTCTCGTTCGGAAAGGTCTCCTTTTTCTCCGTCTCCTGCTCCGGCACAAAACGGCGCAGCACTGCCTTCACCCTTGCCACCAGCTCCTTCGTATCAAACGGCTTTATCATATAATCGTCTGCACCAAGCTCCAGACCTAACACCTTATCAAAAACCTCGCCCTTTGCCGAAAGCATGATAATCGGCACCTTAGAAACCTTCCGGATTTCCCGGCAGACCTCATAGCCGTCGATTCCCGGCAGCATTAAATCCAACAGAATCAGATTCGGCTCATACTGGTCAAACTGCTTCAGCGCTTCCTCGCCGTCCGGCAAAATCAAGGTATCAAAGCATTCTTTCATTAAATACAGGGAAATTAGCTCTGCAATACTGGAATCATCATCCACAATCATTATTCTCTGTTTTACTGCCATATCCCCTTCTCCTTTAAAACTCTACAATGGTCACTCCGTGGTCACCCTCGCCGAATGCTCCGACCCGGTAGCTCTTGACATAGCGCACGCGTTTCAGGTACTGATGCACCGCATCCCGCAGTGCGCCCGTACCGCGCCCATGAATAATCGTTACCTGCGGCAGATGCGCCAGATACGCATCGTCCAGATACTTTTCCAAAACCGGAAGCGCTTCGTCTACACGCATCCCGATTAAATTGCACTCCGGGCTGATACTCATGCTCTTGCTCATTTTTATCTTCCCGGTCTCTGTTCTCGTTTTCTTCTCCGGCTCCTGTTCCGGCTCTGCCGGCTCGATGTCTTTTAAGCTCACCTGTGTGCGCAAAGCTCCCATCTGCACATACAGCTCTCCTTTGGCATTCGGAAGCGTTGCAACCGTTCCAGTCAGGTTAAGGCTCAACACATGAACCGTATCGCCTACCTTAATTTCCTCTGCGGCAATCTGTTTCTTCTGTTTATGATTCTTCTTGCGCTTTACGGCAAGCAGGTTCTCCTTCTCCCCGAGCTTCTCCCGGAGCCCGGCACGTTCCAGTTCCATGTCGCGCCCGGCGCCGCTCTGCTCCCACTTGTTAAACTTCTTTATCGTAGCATCCGCATAGTCCTTTGCTTCCTGCAAAATATCCTTTGCCTGCTCGTTTGCCTCCCGCAGCACACGCTCCTTTGCCGCATCCAGACGCTCATTCTTCTCAGTGAGCTTCTGTCTCAACTTTTCCGCCTCAGCAAGACGCTTTGCTGCTTCCTCCGCATCCCGCTCCGTCGCAAGCCGCTTTCTCTCAAGGTCTGCAATCACATCCTCAAAGCTCTGGTCCTTTACCCCGATAAAGCCCCTTGCCTCCTCAATAATCCGTTCAGAAAGCCCAAGCTTTTTTGAAATGGCAAAAGCATTGCTCTTTCCCGGAATCCCAATTAGCAGCCGGTATGTCGGACGGAGCGTCTCCACGGAAAACTCGCAGCATGCATTGGAGACCCCTTCCGTGGAAAGGGCAAATATTTTCAGCTCACTGTAATGCGTCGTTGCCATCGTCCGGATTCCCTTCCGGTGCAGATGCGTTAAAATTGCCATTGCAAGCGCAGCGCCCTCAGTCGGGTCCGTTCCTGCCCCAAGCTCGTCAAACAGCACAAGGGAATGCTCATCTGCCTTTTCCAGAATAGAAA
The DNA here is from genome assembly GCA_910577175.1 of uncultured Lachnospiraceae bacterium. Lineage (GTDB taxonomy): Bacteria > Bacillota > Clostridia > Lachnospirales > Lachnospiraceae > SIG307. Next base: position 43,309 of record CAJTLU010000018.1, read on the forward strand.
CGGTATTTGTCATATGGGAGGAAAAGGTACTAAGGCTCTGCTCGATGCTCTGCTCATCCCCGATATCGGCAAAGACATCGTGAAATACCGCAAGCTCAGAGCCATCAAACGCAGGAATGTGAAGCCCCGCCTGTCCCATCAGGGTAAGCAGGCCTACCATCTTTAAGGAAACCGTCTTACCTCCCGTATTCGGTCCCGTAATGACAAGCAGGGAAAACTCCCCGCCTAAATAAATATCAATCGGCACTACCTTATGCGCGTCAATCAGCGGATGACGCCCCTTTTTGATATTGATATAGCCGTTTTCGTTAAACTTCGGCTCAACCGCCTTCATCCCCTTAGAAAGCGCCGCTCTCGCAAAAATGAAATCCAGCTCGGTCAGCGTCTGCATATTGTACGCAAGATTTTCTACATGCTCCGCCGCATAGGCAGAAAGCTCCGCCAGAATTTTTTCAATCTCCGCCTTCTCTTTTTCCGCCAGCTCTGCCAGCTCATTGTTCAGCTTTACCACTGCCATCGGCTCGATAAAAACCGTCGAACCCTTTGAGGAACGGTCGTGAATCATGCCCGAAAACTTCCCCTGGTACTCCTGCTTTACCGGCAAACAATACCTGCCGTTGCGCATTGTAACCAGCGCATCCTGCAGCATCAGCTTATTGTCCTGCGCATTTACAATAGAGGAAAGCTGCTCCCTGATTCTGTCATTGACAAGGTGCATCTGCCGGCGTACCTGCTTCAGTCCCGCACTCGCATCATCTGCAATCTCTTCCTCGGATAAAATACAACGCTGAATCTCATTGTTCAGCGCTACCAGCGGCTCCAACAGGGAGAAGCGTTCCGAAAGAGAATCCTCGGTCTCCTCCTGCCCGCCGGTTCCATATTGTTTTACCCGCAGGGTCGCCGTCAGCACCGAACTGATTTTTAACAGCTCCGCTGCCAGCAAGGAAGACCCTACCTCCAAAAGCTTTACCGTACCTCCGATTTCCGGGAGGCCGTGAAACGAAAGTCCGCCCTTTTTCAAAATCCGCGCAAGCGCATCCGAGGTCTCGGTCTGCAAAGAGCGGATTACAGAAAGCTCCGTCTGCGGCTTTAACTCCGCACACAGCCTTTTCCCTGGCTCCGAGCCTGCAAACTGCTGCAGACGCTCTATTATTTTTCCATATTCCAGCGTACGCAACGCCTTTTCATTGATACTCGCCATAACATAACTACCTCTTACTTCAATCAAATGCCCGCCGGTCACTCTCCGTCAACCATGCTCCAGCTGTGGCGGTGCAGCTCTCCCTGCATCTGCATATGAGCAAACCCGTTCTGTCTCAATGCCTCATATGTAACAATCGCCACGGAATTGGAAAGGTTCAGCGAGCGTATTTTCTCCAACATCGGAATCCGGATACAGCGCTCCTTATCCTGCATTAACAGCTCCTCCGGAATCCCGGCGCTCTCTTTCCCGAACATAAGGTAAGCGTCCTGTTCAAAGGACACCTCTGTATACAGCTTCCTTCCTTTTGTTGTTGCCATGTAAGGTCTGGCTCCCGGATTTTTTGCAAGAAACTCCTCGTAGCTTTTGTATACCGAAAGGTCGATTTCCTTCCAGTAATCCATTCCTGCGCGCCGCACCGCCTTCTCCGAAATATCAAAGCCTAACGGCTCAATCAGATGCAGCCTGCTGCCGGTAGCAACGCAGGTCCTGCCGATATTTCCGGTATTCGCCGGAATCTCCGGCTCCAATAAAACAATATTTAACATCATGTCTCCTATACGATAAAGCAAAAGGGTGAAGCTATTCACCCTTAATCGACACATTAATCTCTATTACTTTTCCGTCCTCAAGCGTCAGCGGAATACTGACATTTGCCGCATAGCTTGTAGAAAACACTACGTCGCCGAAGCATACGGCGGGAGGCGTAATATCAATCCCGATCCCTTTTGTAGAAAATATCGTAGCAGAATTTCCAAGAATCATATTTCCAAGCTCGCAGATTGCACTGGTTGACATCTCGTTCATTTCTGTTACCGGCATCATCATCATCTTAGAGGCAATTTCACAGGCCACCTCATTCTGGAACGCAATCATAACCTGTCCCTTCATCTCCCCGGTAACACCAATCATAATAATCAGCGAATCTTTTACAAATGCTACGTCCTTCTTGACGGAAGGCTTTCCTATCTTTGCCTCTATGCCAAAATCATGCAGTACTTTCACTGCCCCTGCTAAAAAAGGATTTACATATTCCACATTAAGTGCTGCCATGAACAACTGCCTCCATTTCACTTTTCTTCTTTGGAGTCTCCTGCGACCTGTTATGACCTGTATTGTATCACATTCTGGGGCTTATTGCAAGCACCGTTTTCAGCTTCTTCCGAATCCTCTGCAGTGCATTATCAATCGACTTCGGCTCCTTTCCCATGAGCTGTGCAATTTGCTGGTACGGGAACCCGGCGGTATAGTACGCAAGTACCTGCTGCTCCATACTGCTAAGATGCGACTCCACCTCTTCTAAAAGCTGGACGCTGCGTTCCCTGTCAATCACCGAGTTCTCCGGATTCTTCTGCCAGTAGTCCACGCTCTCATACTTCTTTGCGGCAGCTCCGGAACGCCCGACCTCCTCTTCCCCTTCCACCAGGTCAATCGAAACATAATTATTTAGCGGCTGGTTCTTTTTTGTATTGGAATACTTGATTGCCGTATACATCTGCCGGCTCACACAGAGTCCGGCAAATGCGGAAAACGACTCATTTTTCTCCGGCTTGTACTCACGAATTGCCTTAAAGAGACCAATCATCCCCTCCTGTATTAAGTCCTCCTTATCCGCGCCGACCAGATACAATGCCGTAGCCTTGCTTCTCACCATATTTTTATAGCGGTTCAGCATTTCCTCCATGGCTGCATTCTCTCCCTTCTGACAGCGTAGAATCAGCTCGCGCTCCGGCACATCGGAAATCCCGTTTTTCTGTTCACTTGCCTCGTAGCCTGTCATACCTTCCTCCTCACTCATCCTCAAGAAGCCGCATCCGTTCCAGCATTTCCGCAGTTTCCCGCGGAAGGGAATCCAAAAGAACATTCCGTTTTCCGGGTCTTGCCTTTTTCTCCTCCATGACGGCATGCATATCCCGCTCCGCCTGCTCGATTTCATGCCGCAGCTCCTTTGCCGTCATACGCGCGGCGCCTCCCGCAAGGATAATCATCTGCTCCAGCCCGTCCCCGGTTGCTACCCTGAGCGTATACTTGCCGCTCATCTGCCACGACACGGCTTCAATAAAGCTGTCTGCGGTCATAGCCTCCTTCGTATAGACAATATCAATTCCGCCATAATGCACGACGCTTCCGGTGCTTCCCTTTGCCTTGTAGCCGTCAAACACCAGAATAATATCATTTTTGCGGAACGCCTGATAATTCACAAGCATGTCCGCAAGCCGGATACGTGCAGCCTCCAGGTCCTCCTCGGAAAGTTTGCGCAACACGGGCCATGCAAATATAATATTATATCCATCCACCAGCAGAATCTCCCGCATGCTGCGCCTCCTTTCCCGTAATTCTTGCGTTTTGGCATTTCATATGCCAATTTACACCCCGTGGAGCGTACTACAGCTCACGCGCTTACACCCCGCCGGAATCCGGCGCCTCTGCCGTCACCCGAAGGAACGCTGCCGTACAATTTCGTAAGCCAGCACCCCCGCTGCCACCGAAGCGTTCAGGGAATCGATATTTCCCTTCATTGGTATACTGGCAGTATAATCGCAGTTTTCCCTTACCAACCTGCTTACGCCTTCGCCCTCATTTCCAATCACAAGCCCGATTGGCCCGCGCAGGTTCTGACGGTACATCACATCTCCGTCCATCGCTGCACATACAAACCAGATTCCTTCCTTTTTCAGCTCTTCCATCGTCTGTACCAGATTGGTCACCTTTGCTACCGGCGTATAGTTTAACGCCCCGGCGCTGACTTTTGCTACGGTTGCAGTAAGACCTGCTGCCCGGCGCTTCGGAATAATAACGCCATGGGCCCCCGCAAGGTTCGCCGTACGGATAATTGCCCCCAGATTGTGCGGGTCTTCAATCCCATCTAACAAAAACAGAAACGGCTCTTCTCCCTTTTCCCTTGCTGCGGAAAGAATATCAGACACCTCTGCATATTCATACGCCGCCGCATAGGCAATGACGCCCTGGTGCTTTCCTGTTGTGGAAATCTGGTCCAGACGCTCCTTTTTCACAAACGATACTACCGCATTTTGCTTTTTGGCTTCCTTTAATATGGTACTGACTGCGCCTTCCTTATTTCCCTCTGCTATAAGCAGCCGGTCAATCGTCTTTCCGGAACGAAACGCCTCCAGTACCGCATTTCTTCCTTCTATCGTCAATTCTTCATATCGCATCGCTCTGTCTCCTCCGTCATTCCCGCCTTTGCCATCTGCAGCATGCGCTCTGTCTGTCCCGTCAGATACCAGTAGCCGAACAATGCCTCAAAGCCGGTAGCCACTCTGTAATCCCCGATTGCGGCATTCTTTGCACTGGTATAGGACTTGGCGTTCCGCCCGCGTCGGAACACCGACATCTCCTCTTCCGTCAGCCGTTCCCTGATGCGGTCATATGCCTCCTTCTGCGCCCCCGCCTTTACCAGATTGCTTGCCCGCTTATGCAGCAGGTTCACCGGCGCATTGCCCTGCCCCACAAGAACCGTGCGGACAATAATTTCGTACACCGCGTCTCCGATATAGGCAAGGGTCAGAGGCGAGTAGGTCTTGATATCCTGTTCTGTCAAGGAGAACACCTCTCCAATCTGCTCCCTCATCTCAGGGTTTATACCAGCTCCCATACAACGCCCTCTCTCGTATCCTTAATTACAACGCCCCTTGCAAGCAGCTCCTCCCGGATAGCATCCGCTTTTGCAAAATCCTTCGCCTTCTTTGCTTCTTTGCGCTCTTCGATTTTTTCAAGGATAAATGCGGTCAGCTCCTCATCAGCAGTATTCTGTGCATTTGCGCCTGCGGCGTTTTCCCCTGCGGTAAGGTCTAACCCTAATACCTCGTCCATTTCCCGGACCAGGGCAAGCTTTGTCGTATCGTTCATGTCATCCTTTAATACATCATACACTACCGTAAGCGCACTTGAGGTATTGATATCGTTTTCTAACGCCTCTAAAAACTTCTCCCGGTATGTCTCCTTTTTTGCCGCATCTGCTTCTCCGTCATCCTTTAGTGCCGCCACTCTCTTTACTAACTTCTGATAAGCCGCCGCTACCTGGTCCAGCACTTCATAGGAAAACTCAAGCGGCTTGCGGTAGTGGGACTGTAAGCAGAACATCCGGTAAACTAACGGATTGTACCCCTTTTCTTCTAACAGGGACACCGTAAGGAAGTCGCCGCTTGACTTACTCATCTTACCGGAACGGTCATTTAAGTGATGCACATGGAACCAGTAGTTACACCACTTATGTCCGAGATAAGCTTCACTCTGTGCAATCTCGTTTGTATGATGCGGAAAAATATTGTCCACGCCGCCGCAGTGGATATCCATATCCTCCCCCAGATGCTTAATAGAAATCCCGGAGCATTCAATATGCCAGCCCGGATACCCGACGCCCCACGGGCTGTCCCACTTGAGCTCCTGCGCATCAAACTTCGACTTCGTAAACCAGAGCACGAAATCGCTTTTATTTTTCTTGTTCTCGTCCTGCTCCACATCATCCCGCACGCCTACCAGCAGCTCCTTCTCACTCTGGCTGGAAAATACATAGTAATCTTCTAACTTTGAAGTATCAAAATACACGTTGCCGCCCGCCACATAGGCATAGCCCTTTTCTAACAGCACCTCTACGATATGGATAAAATCAGAAATACAATTGGTTGCCGGCTCCACCACATCCGGCGTCTTGATATTCAGTTTTTTACAGTCCGAAAAGAACGCATCCGTATAAAACTTTGCAATCTCCATAACACTCTTATTCTCACGCTTTGCGCCCTTTAACATTTTATCCTCGCCGGTATCCGCATCACTGGAAAGATGCCCGACATCCGTAATATTCATCACACGCTTTACGTCATAGCCCGCAAACCGCAGCGACTTTTCCAGAACATCCTCCATAATATAGCTGCGCAGATTTCCAATATGTGCAAAATGATACACGGTCGGACCGCAGGTATACATCTTTACTTTTCCGTCCGCATTCGGCACAAACGGAGTTACCTTTCTTGTCAACGTGTTAAATAACTGAAACTTGTTCTCCATGTCATACTCCTCTTCTTTTCGTTGCTTTCTGTTATTCTTTGTTGCTTTCTATTTCTTTCTGTTACTTTTTATTACATTTCTATTATCTTCGTTGCTTTTTATTGCTTCTCGTCCGCTTATTTCATTCTTCTGTTTCTTTTCGTTGCCTTTTGTTTCGTTTGCTCCTTGTGCTGTTTTCTTATCTTTTGTGCCCCTGCTGCCCGTTCTCTCACGCTCTATCTGCTTCTATGCCATCATTCCTTCTTTTTATCAAGCATAGCATAAATCTCTTTTATCTGCTCTCTCAATTTGGTATTTTCCTGCTGCAGACGGTCGATTTCCATCATAACAGGGTTCGGAAGATGCACCTGGTCCAAATCTTCCCGCGGAACCCGCTTATTATCCCGCTTTACTACAATTCCCGGCACACCTACTACCGTAGAATTCGGCGGAATCTCTTTTAACACGACGGAGCCTGCGCCGATTTTAGAATTCTCCCCGACCGTAAACGAACCAAGCACCTTTGCCCCGGCGCTAATCATCACATTGTCCCCTATCGTCGGATGACGCTTCCCTTGCTCTTTTCCAGTGCCGCCTAACGTCACCCCTTGATAAAGCGTCACATTATCTCCGATTATCGCGGTTTCCCCGATTACAACCCCATGGCCGTGGTCAATAAACAGCCCCTTTCCAATCTGTGCGCCCGGATGAATCTCGATTCCGGTCTTTCTGGCAGTCCGCTGGGAATACCACCGCGCCAGAAAATAATGCTTCTTCAAATATAATTTATGCGCCAGACGATGCCGTAAAATCGCCCGGAAGCTCGGGTACAAAAACACTTCCCATGAGGTTTTAATCGCCGCATCCCGTTCTTTTATCACTTGCATTTCTTCCTTGACATATTGAATAAAACCCATAGAAACCTCCTTTTCTTTCCTGTGGAGTCCGCACAAAATCGAGTAGGAAAGATTCTTCTTTCCCTACTTGTCGCGCGCCCCATGCGCCGCTTCTGCGGCATACTTCCTCTGCATGGGGCTGTGCACAATCGAGTAGGGAAGATTTTCTCCCTACTCGCCGCGCCGCCGCGGATGCCCGTAAGGGCATAACTTCCTTTCCGCGGCGTGTGCATAAAAACAAAACACCTCTTCTTACGAAGAGGTGACAATGCACGGTTCCACTCTGCTTTTACAGATTACCACGCTAAGCACAAGGTAATCCGCTCTCTCTGCATGTTAACGGCTGCCGCCGTACAAGGCTACCCGCGCTACGCGCTCACCCGTCCGCTCCGAAATGCACTTCACCAAAACCGCCTGCGAAAAGCGCTTTCAGCCGATGACGCTTCCTCTCTGCCGCCGCACCTTTGGTTACTCTTTTCTTCACTGCGTTTCCTTCCCTCATTATATGCAAAAAAGACCGGTTTTGTCAATAGCTTGAAAACTTGAGTTCTGCATTTTGTATGCCGCGTTATGTCCCGGAGGCCTGCCACCGCTTCGGCGTCGCCGGGCAGCTGTTCTTTTTTACCGCGGCCCGCAGCTCCACATAGCAGCCGCAAAGCCTGCACATACCATCCAACAGGTTATCACATGCTTTGCACAGGGCAAGCCGCTTCTCGTAGTCTTCTCCCTGACAGCGCAGGTCTTCGTCCATCAGCTCGATACGCTCATACATATTCCGGTAGCTTTCCTCCAGCGCCCCGTTCTCCATCATTTCCCGCAGCAGACACTTCCGGCAAAACCTTTTTCCATCCGGCGCTGCCCCTGTACTATTCTCCATCCGATGCCTCCAAGGTCTGTTCCTCTGCTCTGTCTCCGGAAGCTTTCACACTCTTTATCTGGTCCAAAGAAAACGTAACCCCGTCCCGGATAACACCGCGGACATTTTTTTCCGCCTGCGCTCTTGCAAGCATCACCATGTGCCCGCAGCCACAGCACTTCATGCGAAAATCCATTCCTACCCTGAGAAGCTCCCACTCCTTACTCCCGCAGGGATGCGGCTTTTTCATTTTCAAAATGTCACCGACCAAAAGATTCATTGTGTTCTCCTTTCTCTCCGGACTCACATTTTCATTTTCTGCCCGCCGGTTCTCACTCCCTATTATACTACCATGAATTCAAAAATACAGCAAGCGGGTTTCCGCATTTCCAACACAACCTTGGAACACTCCGAATACTGTGTGCTATCTTCAAACATAAAGCCACATCCAAACTACAGAAACTCAAGGATAGCAACATCCTACGCTCCATATGCCCACTGTCTGCATATGATAACTAAAAAGAGCTTTATGGCAAGAAAGGTTTCAATATGGAAAATTTTCAAGACTGCAGAACCAATAAGAACAATTCCCCACAGAACAGCATCCACGTTACAGATACTGTAATCCAGAATGTTACCGCAAACCGCGGCACGTCCTTTGTCACAATCGGCTATGACGACTGCTCTGCCTGCCGGCAACAGGCACAAGTCACCCTGATTGTAAACAAAACTACTGAAATCCGCAACGAACAGGGAGAGGATATTCCGGTAACGGCGCTGCAAGCCGGTATGGTCGTCGACGCCACCTTTTCCAAAAACATGACAAGAAGTATACCGCCGCAGACACAGGCATTCCAGATATGCGTAAAGGATACGCCGCAGGACTACGTGTCTACCTCCGGATGTATTCTTGAAGTCAACCGGCGCGGACAGTTTATCCGTACCATCAGCAACGGAAAACCTT
>CAJTLU010000019.1 GCA_910577175.1 uncultured Lachnospiraceae bacterium
CAGTTGGCTAGAGCACACGGTTCATACCCGTGGTGTCGAGGGTTCAAATCCCCCTTCCGCTACGCCAGAAAAAAGAGAGGCTGTGCATGAAGCACGGTCTCTTTTGTTTTTATAGATTTAATAAGTTATTAGGTTTCTTCTAAATTTATTTCCGAATCAACCTACCGGGAATTTTAAGATTGCTAAAAAATGCGAAAACGTGAAGTTACTTAGGCTTGATTCTTTTTTCAAAAAACGGTATACTGATATAGGAGCAGGGTGTTCTCCGGCATAGGGAGGAACATATTGCCTGCTATAGGAATCTGAGTAAGGAGGATTTTGTATGGGGAAGTTTAAGAAAGCAGCGTGGGTGTTGGCAGCGTGCCTTCTTGCGGGGTGCGCATCACAGGAGAAGCCGGAGGAGAAGGCGACGCCGCCGGTGCAGGAGACAGGGACGCCTTCGCCGACAGAGGCAGTACAGGCGACGGTGACACCGGAGGCAACTGCAACGCCGGTACCGGAGGAGCCATCCGAGGAGGAGCTTTATTGGCAGGGGGTGCTTGAGAGCTTTTCGGGAAGCAAATATGACCTCACGGCGGCATTGACCGGAACTGCGCTGAAGGATTTGTGCAACGGCTACTTTAAGCTTGGCGTCGGGCTTACCGGCAGTTCGTATAACAATCTTGCCATCCATTCGGACGAGTATATGGCGGTAACAAAGAAGCATTTTAACAGCGTTACGCTTACGAATTTGTTTAAGCCGTCTTACATACTGGACCAGGCGCAGAGCAAAAAGAATATGGCAGAGGGAAATGAGGAGCCTGCGCTGGAGTTTATGAGGGTGGAAGAAGTGCTGCAGTGGTGTATGGATAATGGCGTGCAGATGCGCGGTCATACGATTGTCTGGCATGCGCAGACGCCGGACTGGTATTTCAGGGAAGGATATGAGTCGGACGGAGCCTATGTTGACAGAGAAACGATGCTGTTCCGTCTGGACAGCTATACCAGGCAGCTTATGACGTATTGCCAGGAGAATTTCCCGGGTGTCGTTTACTGTTGGGATGTCGTGAATGAGGCAGTAGACCCGGATAAGGGAGACCCGGACAGCTTTTACCGCTGCCGTATGGAAAGCGATGAAGGACCGAATTTGTGGTATCAGGTAGTAGGAGACGATTATGTGGAGCAGGCGTTCCGGATTGCAAGGAAGCATGCGGCGGAAGATGTCGCCCTGTTTTACAATGACTTTAATACCTATGATACCAGAAAGCGCGACTGCATCTATAATCTCTGCAAGGCGTTAGCAGACGAAGGGTTGATTGACGGAATAGGGATGCAGGCATATTGGAGCACAGGCTTCCCATCGGTTGCAATCATTGAGACGACGATTAAAAAGTTTGCGGAGCTTGGTCTTGAAATCCAGATTACTGAAATGAGCATCAGTATCGATGAAGCGACAGAGGAAGAGTTTGAAAAGCAGGCAAAGCGTTATTCTTCTATCTTCTATATGCTGAGCTATCTGGACGAAGAGGGCGGCGGTCCGGCTAATATTACGTCGGTTACGCTGTTCGGCCTGATGGATGGTTATGTGTTCTATGGCGACAGCGATACGACGACCACCCGTCTGTTTGATAAGAATTTCCAGCCAAAGCCTGCGTTTAACGAGACGAAGAAGATGCTGGAAATTGCGTATAAGAACCGGAAGAAGTAAAGAAAATCATTTCAGAAGCAGAGAAAAGTGAAATAAGAGCAAGGGGGATACAAGCATGAAAGGGCCAAAAGCGCCAAAGGACCCGACGGCGAAAAGACCGGCGGTATATGTCATGGTAGATTCCGTAATTGAAGGAAGTCCGAGAGGAAACGGAAAGTTTCAGGATATATGTTATTTAAACGGAAGAATCGCACAGAAGATTTCTGTTATCTGCAGCGAGGTTTCCAAAGAGATTATTGACCTTGTGCCGTATGGGGCGGGGTTCCGCAAGGTGGTACATAGTATTGGTATTACGGTGCTTGCAACGAAAGAGGAGCTGCGGGGAGAAACGGTTACGTTTGAGCTGCATTGTCTTACGAAGACGCCGGGAAAGGAAGGAAGCTGTTACAGCGCCGGGGTGCCGTGCAACGGGGAAGAGGTAAAGATAACCGTAGCGGATTATCCGGAAAATGAAGAGGACGACCTGCTTGGTTCGTTTGTCACAACCTTTCCTTCGCATGAGACGGCAAAGCTTACGGTTTGCTTTTATCTGAACGACGGCTATACTGCGCCGGAGTTAAAGTTAGACCCGCCGGTGGATTTTGAATCAAAGGAATATCGTGCGATGATTGAGGCTTCTCTGGTGCAGACAGGAAATCTGTACCGTATCCAGAAAGCTATCGAAAAGGCAGAACGGGGAGAAGAGGTCGTGATTGCATACCTTGGCGGTTCCATTACGCAGGGAGCAGGCGCAAAGCCGATTCATACCGAGTCCTATGCCTACCGTTCTTATCAGGCGTTCCGGAAGCGTTTTGGAAAGGGAAACGGGGAGAATGTACGCTTGATAAAGGCAGGCGCCGGCGGCACTTGTTCCGAGCTTGGTCTGACGCGTTATGAGTTAGACGTACTCCGCAAGGGTACGGTAACGCCGGATATTCTGTTTCTTGAGTATGCGGTCAACGATGCGGGAGACGAGACAGACGGCGTCTGCTTTGAAAGCCTTGCCCGGATGGCAATGGACGGCCCGGGGACGCCGGCAGTGATTCTGTTGTTTGCAGTTTTTATGAGCGACTTTAACCTGCAGGAGCGTATGATACCGGTCGGAGAGCGTTTAAAGCTTCCGATGATTAGTATCCGGAATGCAGTAGTACCGCAGTTTTCCGGGGAAAAGCCGGTTATGACAAAGCGCCAGTTCTTTTATGACCTGTTCCATCCGAGCAATGAGGGACACCGTGTCATGGCAGATTGTATCGATTATTTCTGGGAACAGGCAGGAGCGGCAGCACCGGAGACGGAGGATGCTGTTATCGGGGCGGAGCCGGCAATCGGAGAGAGATACCGCACCTTGCTTTCCTTTGACCGGAGCAGCTATAAAGAGCATTCAGCGGTAAAGGAGCTTTCCTGCGGCGTATTTGAAGAGACGGATACGATGCTGCAGTGTGTGGAAAAGGATGATAATGCCTATGCGTCGCCGGAGTTCCCGGATAACTGGATGAAGGCGCCGGAAAAGAGCGGGGAGCCGTTCCGTATGCGGATTTGCTGTAAGGACCTGCTGTTAGTCTATAAGGATGCCGGGGATCCGAGGTTCGGCAAGGTGGAGGTACGGGTAGACAATACGGTCACGCGTACAATCGACCCGCTGGAAATCGGCTGGAACCATTGTAACGCATATATTGTGTACCAGAGCGAGGAAGCTGCGGAGCACGAGGTAGAAATTGCAATGAAGCCGGAAGATATGGAGAAAGGGTTTACGATTTTAGGGTTCGGATATACATTAAGCTAGCTTTTGGATAGTCTGAAAGGAGAAGTGGAATGAAAAAGCAATATCAGGTGGACAAAGAAAGTAAGGTGCCGTTTCATAATGCGGTAGACTATTGTATCGGGACCGGGCGTATGGGGTTAGCTTTGCAGAAGGAGTATTTTGAACAGCTCCGTTATGTGCAGGAGCAGATTGGTTTTTCTTATATCCGCGGTCACGGACTGTTCTGTGACGATATGGCGATTTACCAGTATCGTGAGGACAGGGAGGGAAGGCAGTATACGGAGTATAATTTTACCTATCTTGACCGTGTGATGGACAGCTATCTTGAGCTGAATATCCGTCCGTTCCTGGAGCTTGGCTTTATGCCGAAGAAGCTTGCGTCCGGGGAGCAGACCGTCTTTTACTGGAAAGGAAATGTAACGCCGCCGAAGGACTATAGCGCATGGGTGGCGCTGGTGCAGGCAACCCTGAAGCATCTGATTGAGCGCTATGGCAAGGAAGAGGTGCTGACATGGCCGGTTGAGGTCTGGAATGAGCCGAATCTGCGTACCTTCTGGAAGGATGCGGATATGCAGGAGTATTTTAAGCTGTATAAGATAACCTCCGAGGCAGTGAAGGCGGTGGAGGACGGCTTCCGTGTGGGCGGCCCTGCAATCTGCGGCGTAGATGATGAAGTATGGCTCCGTTCCTTCCTGGAGTTTGTGCGTGAAAGCCATGCGCCGTTGGATTTTGTAACGAGACATCACTATACGAGCCATGTGCCGAAGTGGGACGGGCATTACGGCTATATCGGGCTGCATGAGCCGGAATATGCGTTTGGAGAGCTGGAGCGTTCCAGGGAGATTATCGACAGCTTTCCGGAGTTTTCCGGAATGGACATCCATATTACGGAGTTTAATACCTCGTATATCCCGCAGTGCCCGATTCATGATACCAACCTGAATGCGGCTTATCTGGCGCATATGCTTTCCAGACTTGGCGATAAGCATGCGTCCTATTCCTACTGGACCTTCGGGGATGTGTTTGAAGAAAGCGGCGTGGCGTTTACACCGTTTTCCGGCGGCTTCGGGCTGGTGGCAAACGGAATCATTCCAAAGCCGACCTTCTGGACCTTTGCCTTTTTCAAGAAGCTGCAGGGCGAATGTGTACACCGCTCAGAGGAGGCGCTTGTTGTCCGGACCGGGAACGGCTACCGGGGCGTTGTCTGGAACGCGGACGGCAGGGCGTCCGGGGAAGAGCTTGACGTTACGTTAACGCTTCCGGCAGGAGAGGCTGCCTACTGCCTGATTGGGAAAACGGTGGACGAGGAGTGCTGTAACCCGTTAAAGGTATGGCACGAGCTCGGGGAGCCGGCAAATCCGTCAAAGGAGACGGTAGAGCTGCTGCGGGAGGCTGCAAAGCCGCTTGTTACGACAAAACGTATTATGACGGCAAACGGAGCCGCAGAGCTTTCGCTTCATCTGAAAAAGAATGCCGTGCAGTATTTTGAGCTTGTTCCAGCAGAGATAAAGAGTGATGCAGGATATTCCTACGAAAGAACACTGCAGCAGAAAATAGAAGAAGAGTAAGGAAAGAATGGAAGGGGGCTGTTGCACGAAGCGCAGCCCCCGGCTTGTTTGTAAGCCGTCGCCACACCCGGAGCCGCTTATCCTTCGTGTGACCGCCCTGCTGTTGTTAGTTACACTTTTGTTCTGTGCCGTACCCCCCGGGTTACGGTGTTACCACTGGCTTTCCATCTTTATCAAGCAGCGGCGTAAGGCCTCCCGCATATCCATTTTTACGAAACACATAGTTTACGCCTGTTTCTGTGTCAATCCAGATTTCAACAACATCCATTTTGCCTTGGCTATAAATCTTCTTAAAACGGTTCATAATGCTTCCTCCAATTTCACTTTATCCGACGCTGTTTCCTTGTCAATGGAAAGTATCGTACTGTCATTACTATATTATATCCTGATGTTTTTGTCAATCGGAGACCAAATTGAGTTTCCGCATTTTTTAGCAACCCCGCAAAGTCCCGGAGACCAAGGAAAGGTGACAAATTGTAAAAACCTCTTTTCTTCACAGGGAGGCTGTGCTATACTTATAATTCAGGGATACTATCCTGGAGAGATATGTACGGAAAAGAGGTAAATTATGAACCATAAGGTAAAAGGGTTATTGAAGGTACTGCTAGTACTGGCGGCAGGAGGTGCGATTGCGTTTACCGCCCTGTGCGGAATCGGAAAAAGCAAAAAAGGGAGTGCCGGGGGCATAAGGCTTGGTCTGGACCTTGCGGGAGGTGTCAGCATTACCTATGAAACGGTAAAAGAGAATCCGACCGCAGAGGAGTTAAAGGATACGGTATATAAGCTGCAAAAGAGGGTAGATGACAGCGGGCAGACCGAGGCGGCAGTCTATCAGGAGGGAGACAACCGTGTCAATGTCGATATTCCGGGTGCAACGGATGCAGAAGAGACGCTGCGGGAATTAGGCCGTGTCGGGGAAATCTTCTTTGTACTGGGAACCGGGAATGTCACGTCGGTGAAGACGGAGGATGGATGGGAGTATGTCCTTTTAAAAACGATAGAGGAAATGAAAGAGGCCGGAGACGTGATTCTGGACGGAACCGATATCCAGGGCGCGGAAGCCGGCTGGTATCAGGAGAACGGCCTGACGCGGAATATCGTGTCGCTTACGTTAAATGACAGTGGCAGGGGAAAGTTCGGAGAGGCAACGACGAAGCATGTCGGTGAGACGATTGCGATTATCTATGACGGAGAGGCAATCAGCGTAGCGACGGTGCAGGAGCCCCTGACCGAAGGGAAGGCGCAGATTTCCGGCGGCTTTACCGCAGAGGAGGCAAATAACCTTGCAACGACCATCCGTGTCGGTGCGCTTCCGTTAGAGTTAAGGGAGCTTCGTTCTAATGTGGTGGGTGCGACGTTAGGACAGGAGGCAATAAAGACCAGTCTGTTTGCAGCGGCAATTGGGATTGCGCTCGTGCTGATTTTTATGGCGGTCCGCTACCGGATTATGGGGCTTGCGGCAGACCTGGCGCTCTGCATTTATATCGGACTGACTGTAGTCTGCCTGAACCTTTTAGAGATTACGCTGACGCTTCCGGGACTTGCGGGTATTATTCTTTCCATCGGCATGGCGGTGGATGCGAATGTCATTATTTTTTCCCGTATCCAGGAGGAAATCGGCGTCGGAAAGACGGTTCTCTCTGCCATTAAGCTTGGATTCTCCAAGGCATTCGGGGCCATTTTTGACGGAAACCTTACGACTCTGTTTGCAGCGGTTGTACTGTATATTCTCGGCTCCGGTACGGTAAAGGGATTTGCGACGACGCTTGCGCTTGGTATCGTGCTTTCCATGTTTACGGCGCTTGCTGTGACGAGATTTATTCTATATGCGCTGTACGATGCCGGATTTGATAAGGAAAAGCATTATGGAGAGGTGAAGGGCTATAAGGAGCTTTCGTTTACGAAACATGGGAAGAAGTATGCGCTGATTTCGGGTATACTGATTCTGGCAGGCATCGCCGGTATGGCAGCGGGGAAGATTGCGACAGGGGATGCTCTTGCGTACGGACTGGATTTTAAGGGCGGTACTTCTATGACAGTGCTGTTTCCGGAGGAGGTCACGCCATCCATCAGCGAGCTGGAAACGGCAGTCCGCAATGCAATCGGCGAGGAGGCTGTGGTGAGTCTGGTCAGCGAATCGAATGCGGCAGTCATAAAGACGCAGGAGCTGAATCAGGAGAAGCGCAGTACGCTTACCAAATACCTGGTGGAACAGTACGGCGTAAATAATAAAGATGAAATTGATATAAATAGCATCAGCGGTACCGTGAGCGGTGAAATGAAGCGGGATGCGATAATAGCGGTAGTAGTAGCAACCTTAGTAATGCTGATTTATATCAGGTTGCGGTTCTCGAATCTTGCGTTTGCGGCAAGTGCGGTAATTGCACTGTTGCATGATGTATTGATTGTGCTGGCGGTGTATGCGGTAGGCAGGATTTCCGTTGGCAATACGTTCATTGCCTGCATGCTTACGATTGTCGGATATTCGGTGAATGCAACAATTGTCGTCTTTGACCGTATCCGTGAAAATTTAAAGGAGCAGCTGAAAAAGGAGAGCTATGCCGATATTGTAAATAAAAGTATTGCCCAGACCTTTTCCAGAAATATTTATACCTCACTGACAACCTTTTTCATGGTGGCGGCGCTGGTTGTTTTCGGCGTAAGCTCCATCCGGGAGTTTGCCATTCCGCTGTTGGCAGGGATTATCTGCGGAGCCTATTCTTCCATCTGTATTACGGGGCTGCTCTGGCTGAAGCTGCGAGAAAAGTTTCCGACGGACGAGCAGGAGTAAGCGTTTACAATATTTTCTGTAAAGTTTATAAATAGTTTCTTTTTTTCCGGGGAGAAAAATGGTATACTGACACCAGATACTTAGTATACTAATTTTTCCTTTTGATGCACGATTGTGCATCAAAACGGATGTAAATGAGGTGACGTAGACTTATGGATATTTCGGATAAGAAAACGGTATTGGATGACGCTGCATCTATCTATCAGAAAAGGGAAGAAAAGTCGGAGCGTGCAAAGTGGAAGGAGCTGAAGGGGTTTCAAGCAAAGTGGGACCATTTCAGGGCCTATTATCTGCTAAAGACGGCTATCTGGGCCAGCGTTGCGGTGTTAGTGATTTATGCAGGCTATGCCATGCTCCGGCCGAAAAAGGAGCAGGTGCTGTATGTAGCGATTCTGGATGCAGTTCTTTTGAATGATGAGACAGAGGAGCTGCAGGCAGGTTATAATGAATATCTTGGCATCGATGAGAAGACGCAGGAGAGCAGGTTTGATAACAGTATGCTGGTTTCCGGCGTCCGGCAGACCTCTTCTATGCAGCAGCTGATGACGCATGTCTTTGCAGGAGAGATTGATGTTATCATTGTCGGGGAGTCCACGTTCAAGGGATGGGGCGGCGTTTTGTTTCATCCGCTTTCGGAGCAGCTCCCGGCGGATTTGTACGAGGAGCTTTCGGAGCGCTTCTGTTATGCGCCGTCGCAGGACGGCAATGGGAATGTCATCGAGGGAGAGGAGAAGCCGTACGGGCTGTATGTAACGGATTTGTTCCGGGGGAGGAAGAAGCCGTATGGGGATTATGTGACAGAGCTGCTCTCAGGGAGAGAGAACGAGGCGGAGCCGCTGGTACTCGGTATCTGCGGTAATTCCGGAAATGAGAAGAATGCGGAGGAGTTTGTCCGCTACATTTTGCAGAGGGACAAAGCAGAGGATACGCAGGATTAAAGAGGGAAGTTACGTTGTAGCTTGTTCTGACTACAGCGTGGCGATATCGTTTTATCAGGGCAGGGGTTATTATAGAATGTAAAAGGAGCTTAGAAAATGAGAAGGACAAAAATTGTGTGTACACTTGGACCGGCGTGTAATAATGAGCAGACCTTAAAGCAGATGCTCAAGAATGGAATGGATGTGGCACGTCTGAATTTTTCCCATGGAACGCAGGAGTATCATAAGGAGAACATTGCGATGTTCCGGAAGGTACGCGATGAGTTGAAGGTTCCGGCGGCGATTATGTTAGATACAAAGGGGCCGGAGATTCGTCTCGGAAACTTTGCAAACGGTTCGGAAAAGATAGAAAGCGGGGAAACTTTTACATTTACCACGAGAGAGGTAGAGGGGAATAAGAAGGAGGTCAGCATTACTTACAAGGACCTGCCTTCCCAGCTTACCGTGGGAAATGCGGTTTTAGTGGACGACGGAAAGGTGTGCTTTCATGTGAAAGAGCTGACGGATACGGACATTATCTGCGAAGCAGTAAACGGCGGTATACTTTCGAATCATAAGGGCGTCAACATCCCGAATGTGCATCTGGATTTTCCGTATTTAAGCGAGCAGGACGAGGCTGACTTACGTTTCGGAGTAGAGCAGAATGTGGACTTTGTTGCGGCGTCGTTTGTCCGCTCGAAGGAGGATATCATCAGTATCCGTAACTATTTGGATTATTATGGCGGCTATGACATCAGGATTATTTCTAAGATTGAAAATATTGAGGGCGTAGAGCACTTTGACGAGATTCTGGAGCATTCGGACGGTATCATGGTAGCAAGAGGCGACATGGGTGTTGAGATTGAGTACGAAAAGCTTCCGGGACTTCAGAAGAAGTTTATTAAGAAGTGTTATCAGGCAGGTAAGATGGTGATTACGGCAACGCAGATGCTGGAGTCAATGATACACAGCAATACGCCGACAAGAGCAGAGATTACGGACGTGGCAAATGCGGTGTTTGACGGCACTTCCGCTATTATGCTTTCCGGAGAAACCGCAGCGGGGGATCATCCGGCGCTGGTGGTAGAGGTGATGGCAAG
Organism: uncultured Lachnospiraceae bacterium; assembly: GCA_910577175.1. Lineage (GTDB taxonomy): Bacteria > Bacillota > Clostridia > Lachnospirales > Lachnospiraceae > SIG307. The sequence goes on from CAJTLU010000019.1 coordinate 9,805, forward strand.
AATTGCGGAGCAGGCAGAGCAGGATGCCTTTGAAATGGAGATTTACCGCGGCGTCCAGTACGATAACGATACGAATGATACGACGAATGCAATCTGCGATGCGGCATGTACGACGGCAAGGGATGTCGGTGCAACTGCGATTATTGCGGTGACGATGTCTGGCTATACGGCAAGGAGAATGTCGAAGTTCCGTCCGCGGCAGGCAATTATTGCGGCGACGCCGAATGAAAAGACCTTTCATCAGCTGGCGCTCTCCTGGGGCGTTTATCCGGTAACGGCGCTGTACCAGCAGGATGCCAATGTGCTTTTTGACCATGCGGTTGCCTGCGCAAAGCGTTACGGGCTTGTGAAGGAAAATGACAGGGTAGTAATTGCCGCAGGAGCCGGGGGCGTTACCGATGTATTAAAGGTGCAGACGGTAAAGCCGGACCGGATGTAGCTTCAGGGAAGCAGTCTGCGGAAAGGATGGTTTTGGATGAACGGGGATTCTGTGGCAAGATGGGGGATTTATGAGGTCAGCGTAAACGGGAGAACCGACGGAAATCCGTTTACGGATTATACGATAGAGGGAGTTTTTACAGGAGAGCACGAGACAGTTCGTGCCGACGGTTTTTATGATGGCGACGGGGTATATAAGGTGAGGTTTATGCCTTCCTACGAAGGAAAGTACCGGTATATGGTAACCGGCAGCTATTCTGTTTCCCCGGAGCCGGTTTCCGGAGAGTTTGAGGTGCTTCCTGCCAAGGAAGGGAACCACGGGCCTGTGAGGGTGGCCGGGACCTATCATTTTTCGTATGCCGACGGTACCCCGTACTATTCTTTAGGAACGACCTGCTATGTCTGGGAACTGCAGGAGGATGTAAGGATTGCGGAGACATTGGAGAGTCTTTCGGAAGCAGGATTTAACAAAATCCGTTTTTGCATCTTCCCAAAGCACTATGATTATAATTTTGGCGAGCCGCGTTCTTACCCGTATGAGGGGACTCCGATGGACAATTCCGTTCTTACGGAGGATAATTTCTGGGGCTATACGAAGAATCCAAAAGAAAATAATCAATGGGATTTTACCAGGTTCCGACCGGAGCATTTCAGGCATATCGAACATTGTATAGAAGAGCTTTCCAGACGTGGCGTCGAGGCAGACCTGATTCTCTGGCACCCTTATGACCGCTGGGGATTTTCGAAAATGTCAAAGGCGGAGGATGATGTATACCTTAACTATGTAATAGCGCGTTTTGCCGCATTTCATAATGTCTGGTGGTCGCTTGCAAATGAATATGACCTTCTGGAGAAAACAACAGAGGACTGGGAACGGTTCGGTTCTATTCTTTGCAGCAGGGACCCATACGGGCATCTTCGCTCGATACATAACTGTATTCCGTTTTATGACTATACCCGTCCATGGGTAACGCACTGTTCCATCCAGCGGCAGGATATTTATAAGACGGCAGAGCTTACGAACGAGTGGCGGAGTAAGTATAAAAAGCCGGTAGTAATCGATGAGATGGCATATGAGGGAGATATCCCTCATTTCTGGGGGAATATCACCGCAGAGGAGATGCTGCGGCGTTTCTGGGAATGTGCCATGCGCGGCGGTTATCCGGGGCACGGGGAAACCTATGACAGAGAGGATAAGGTATTATGGTGGTCCCATGGCGGGAAGCTCCGCGGGGAAAGCTGGAAACGTATGCGGTTCCTTCATAGGATATTGACCGAAACGCCGGGACACGGGCTGACCTCGGATGCAAGATTTGATTATCTCGGAGTTATGGCTGTGCCGGAGGACGAGGCGGAACGTGAGAATTACAGGATTTACTATTACAGCTTTATGCAGCCGTCCAGTAAGGTATTTCATATCGACGATACCTTCGATTACGAGGCGGAGATTATTGATACATGGAATATGACAATAGAAAAGGCGGGCGTGTTCCGTGGGAAGTTTAAGCTTCATCTGCCGGGACGGCCTTATATGGCGGTCCGGCTGAGAAGGGTTCCGGAATAGCGGTTTCCTGTCTGAAGGTTCCGGCAGGAAACGATAAAGCAGAGATGCCGCCGGGAAGTGGCAGCAGAACGAACGGAGGATTATAAAATGGAAGAAAAGCTAGTGGCATTTACCTTTGACGATGGTCCTGTGGAGTATGCCGAGGACAGCAGCGCAATGAACATTTTACATACGCTTGAGAAGTACGGGCAGCGTGCGACGTTTTTTTATGTAGGACAGCAGATGAATGAGGGGAACCGGAAGGAGATAGAGTTTGCGCAGAGCCTTGGCTGCGAGGCGGCGAACCATAGCTTTACGCACGGCTTTCTGTCAAAGTTCACGGAGGAGGAAATCAGGGAGGAGTTTGCAAAGACGGCAAAGCTGATTGAAGAAGTGACAGGGAAGGCGCCGCGTCTTGCAAGGATTCCGTTTCTCGAGAAGGATGAGAAGATATTTGCTGCGACAGAGTATCCGATGATTGCCTGCAGTGTGGACAGCCGGGACTGGGACCATGTTTCCACGGAGGTAATTATCGAGCGGATTATGGATGCAGAGGAAAAGGGTACGCTTGCGAATGCGATTGTTCTGTTGCATGAGCCGTACCGGACGACGGAGCGTGCCGTGGAAGTCCTGATTCCTGCGCTGTTAGAGAAGGGCTACCGTTTCGTTACGGTCTCGGAGCTTGCAGAACACAACGGGGTTGAGCTGGAAAATCATAAGAGTTATGACCATATGTAGATAGAGTCAGATAGAAAAGTGCATGCTGTGCAGAGAACCGGAGTTTTCTGCACAGCATGTTTTTTATTCGCGCCTGCGGGGGATTTGACTTAAAATTCTGTTCCGGAAATCGTGGTTTCCTCTCCCTTTTTCAATACTACCTGCCGTGTCCTGTCCTGATAAACAAGCGTGACAGTAGTATCATATTTTGGAAGCAGCGTGGCGCGGACAAGTGCGCCGTGTTCCCAGACAAGGTCATAGGTGATGCCGCCGACTCCGCATAGTCCGTTGATACTGCCGTCGGCCCACGCCTTTGGCAGCGCCGGAAGCAGAACGGTGCGGCTTTCGCTTGACTGCAGGAGCATTTCGGCGATGCCTGCAGTGGCGCCGAAATTGCCGTCAATCTGGAACGGCGGGTGGTTGTCTAACAGATTCTCTAACGTTGAGCGCTGTAAAAGGAGCAGCAGATGCTCATAGCAGGCTTCGCCCTCCCAGAGTCTTGCATACATGTTGATAATCCAGGCGCGGCTCCAGCCGGTGTGGCCGCCGCCGTTTGCAAGCCTTCTGGCAAGCGTGGTCTCCGCCGCCTGACAAAGCTCCGGGGTGGCGTCCGGTGTAATCTGAAATGCCGGGTGCAACGCCCAGAGGTGGGAGATATGCCGGTGCCCCGGCTCGGCTTCGTCATAGTCCTTCTGCCATTCCATGAGCTGTCCGTGCCGTCCGATTTGAAGTCCCGGAATCTTTGCATTGTATTCCGCGGCTTTTTCTAAAAATGCCGTATCGGTTTCTCCGGCAAGCGGTGCAGCGGACAAAAGGCTTTCAAACAGCTCGTGCAGGATTTCGTTGTCCATAGTCGCCCCGTAAGTCAGACAGCCTCTTGTGCCGTCCTCCATAATATAGGTGTTTTCCGGAGAAATGGAAGGACAGGTGACATAGGCTCCGTCTACCTCGATTAAAAAGTCAAAGAAAAAGCGGACAGCTTCCTTTAGCACCGGATAATATTCCTTCAAAAATGCAAGGTCGCCGGTGTAGAGGTAGTGCTTCCAGATGTGGGTGCAGAGCCATGCCGCTCCCATAACCCAGAAGGTAGAAGAAATGCAGATATCCTGCGGTGCGGTATCGCCCCACAAATCTGTATTGTGATGTGCGACAAAGCCGGAACAGCCGTACATTTCCTTTGCGGTGCGGATGCCGTTTGGCAACATGCGGCGCAGATGCTCGAACAGAGGCATCTGGCATTCGGCAAGGTTGCAGCTGTTTGCCGGCCAGTAGTTCATTTCCGTGTTAATGTTAATCGTAAATTTGCTTCCCCAAGGGGCACTGATATCCTGGTTCCAGATTCCCTGCAGATTTGCAGGCAGGCAGTCTCCGCGGCTGCTGGAAAGCAGCAGATAACGGCCAAACGAAAAGTAGGTGGCAAGCAACCCGTTGTCCGGGTGTTCCGCGTCGATTCTTTTTAAACGCTCTCCGGTAGAAAGCGCGTCAAGTGCGGTATCATAGGATAAAGAAAGCTGCATCCGCTTAAAATAAGGCTGATACTCTGCCAGATGTGCGTTATAAAGCGTATCGTAGGAAAGGGCTGCCGCTTTAGTTAAGGTTTCCTCTACCGTTTTCTGCGGATCCTTGTGACGGAACGTGGTAGCTGCCGTAAGGAAAACGCAGACCTCGGAAGCGTTCCGTGTAATCAGATGCTCTCCGATTCCTTCCAAGGAGGCGCCGTCGGAAACAAAGCGCATGCCACAGCAAAAGTCCATTCCGTCGCTGCCAAGGTTACCGGAAATATATAAAGAATCAGCGGTATGCTCTGTGGTCTGATAAAAGCTCCCGCGCTGCAGGGAGGCTGCAAGGTCCAGCGTGCCTGGTACGGAGGCTGAAAACTTTGCGATAATGCAGTTATAATCACGGCTTACAAAGGTATCGCAGCGATAGGTAACGCCGGTGCTTTCTTCCGTAGTGACCGTACTGTGCAGGGCTGTCTCCAGATCAAGCGTGCGGCAGAAATCCTTGCCGTTTTTGATGCGTCCGCAGTAGTCAAAGTAAACGTCGCCGAGCGTCTGGTAGGTATGCTGGCTCTGCGGGGTTCCGGTCAGAGCGTATTTGCAGAGCTCTTCTGCTTTTGCAATCTTCCCGGATAAAATCAGGGAGCGGATTTCCTCCAGATGCGCAAGGGCGTCCTTGTTATTGCGGTTGCGTGCGCCTCCGAACCAGACGCTGTCCTCGTTTAGTTGAAAATGCTCATAGGTATTTTCTCCGTAAATCATGGCGCCCAGCGTGCCGTTGCCTACTGGAAGCGCCCGGTTCCAGCTGCCGTTTGACGGGGTGGTGTAAATCAGTTGGTTCATGCAGTACCTCCTCTTGTAGTTTATACTTGTGCTTCCGCATTTTATAGAGCGTGTTATGTTCCGGAGCCTGCATATTATCCGTTTTTTGCATGCGCAACGCTTCACCGGACTTCCTCTAAGAGATGCTAAGCCGCTCGGTGGCGTCCTCGCGCCTGAGCATCTCTAAGGAAGCGCTGATTAAATCATCGCTTCCTCAGAGCCTCCGGCGGATGCGCACGGATTTGCAGGGGTGAATGTTGCTTCGCAACGCAAATCCGGCGCGGGAAACGCTTTAATCAGCGTTTCCCTAAGAGGTGATTCCAGTTCCGCGAAAGACGCGGTCCTTCGGACAAATGCAAAAAATCGGATAATACACAGGCTCCGGAACTTTCCAAATTGTCTGGAAAATGCGGAATCCTAAATAGTATTATAGCGTTGTGTTCCCGGGTTTTATATAGTATAATGTGACATATGAACGAAGAAAATGGTATTTTGGCGAAGATATTTCGGAGGCAGCGCAGATGAAACAGAGGATGGAAAAGGAACAGAAGGGAAACCGGCAGGGGAAGCAGGGCGGCGGAGTCCGGTTCTTGCTGGAGGGCGTTGTGGTAAATGCGCTGATGGTGAGCTACCGGCGGTTTACAGAGGTAATGCCGGAGCATGCGCACGGGGAAAATATCTATGAAATTCATCTGGTAACAGACGGAAAGGGAACGGTTCTGTTAAACAGGGAGGCGCATCCGGCTGGCGGCGGGGTTCTTTATATTACCGGCCCCGGAGTGCTCCATGAGCAGATTTCCGATAAAGAAAATCCTGTCACGGAATTTGGCTTGTATTTGCAGCTTGAGGAAGACCGCGCAGGAGGGGAGCTGATACAAAGTCTGCGGAGGCAGCCGATGTGGCATGGCAAAGGCAGGAAATCGCTTCCTCTGCTGGCAGGGCAGATTTTATCGGAGCAGGCGGCAGAACGGCCGGGGAGCGTGGAAAAGCTACCGCACCTTTTGGCGGACTTTTTGATTGAATGTATCCGGAGCATGCTTAAGGTACCGGAGGAAGGAGAGCAGCTTCCGGCTCCTGAGGAGAAGTTTTCCGCGCATACGGTACAGGAGGAAAATGCGTTTCTGGTAACCGATGAGGTGTTTCTTTATGAATACCGGGAGATTACGCTGCAGGAGCTGGCGCGCAGGCTTGGCTTCAGCGTACGGCAGACACAGCGGCTTTTGTACCGGATTTACGGGAAATCGTTTACACAGAAAAAGCTGGAGGCAAGGATGTCGGCAGCACTTACTCTGTTGCAGAACAGCCGTTTCAGCATTACCGAAATCAGCGAGCAGCTCGGATATTCTTCCATGGAGCATTTTTCCCACGCATTTGCAAAATACTATGGCTGTGTACCGAGCAGGCTTCGTAAGGGGAAGTAAGGCGGAATCTTAGGCGGGGCAGGTTTGGGTTGAAATTTTAAAATCAGAATGTTATAATAATAACAAATAATTGAGAAAAGAGCAGAATGGAGTGTGCTATGGAAAATCAAAAAGAATTTAAGCCATATGTACCGGCAGATAAGGTAACGCCGGAGATTACTGTGACTTCAGTCCTGATGGGAATTCTGTTAGCGGTAGTATTTGGCGCGGCGAATGCGTATCTGGGACTTCGCGTGGGTATGACGGTCTCCGCCTCGATTCCGGCGGCGGTGATTGCGATGGGCGTAATCCGTGTGATTATGCGTAAGAATTCGATTTTGGAAAGCAATATCGTGCAGACGATAGGCTCTGCAGGCGAGTCTTTGGCGGCCGGGGCGATTTTTACCCTGCCTGCCCTGTTTTTGTGGGCGAGGGACGGTATCATGGACAAGCCTGGTATCATTGAGATTACCCTGATTGCCCTGCTCGGCGGTCTGCTGGGCGTGTTCTTCATGGTTCCGCTCCGGAATGCGTTAATTGTAAGAGAGCATGGAACGCTTCCGTATCCGGAGGGGACTGCCTGTGCCGAGGTGCTTCTTGCAGGAGAAGAGGGCGGCGCGAATGCGTCTACCGTATTTGCAGGCATGGGCTTTGCGGCACTGTTTAAGTTTATTATTGACGGAATCAAGGCGGTTCCGGGCGAGGTATCGTTCCGTGTAAAGGGCTATGCGGGCGAAATCGGCACGCAGATTTATCCGGCGGTTATGAGCGTAGGCTACATCTGCGGACCGCGGATTTCCTCCTATATGTTTGCAGGCGGCGTGCTGAGCTGGCTTGTCCTGATTCCGCTCATCGTGCTGTTCGGGGAGACGCTTATCCTGAGTCCGGGAACGGAGCCGATTGGCGAAATATTTGCAAAGGGCGGCGCCGGTGCTATCTGGGACGTTTACATCCGTTATATTGGTGCAGGCGCCCTGGCAGCCGGAGGTATTATCAGTCTGGTAAAGTCCTTTCCGCTGATTGTTCGGACCTTCCGCGATGCGCTAAAGGGTATGACGGCGGCAAAGGGCGGCACAGAGGGCAGCCGTACTGCACGGGACATCAGCATCAAAATCGTGCTGGTGGCAATTGCGCTTCTGACGATTTTAGTATGGCTTGTTCCGGCAGTTCCGGTCACGCTTCTTGGTGCAATCATTGTCGTTATTTTCGGCTTCTTTTTCGCAACCGTATCCTCCCGTATGGTGGGACTGGTCGGAAGCAGTAACAATCCGGTTTCCGGTATGGCAATCGCAACGCTTCTGATTGCAACCGTAATTCTGAAGGTAACCGGGGATTCCGGTGCGGAGGGAATGCGCAGCGCGATAGCGATCGGTTCGATTATCTGTATCATAGCCGCAATCGCCGGAGATACCTCGCAGGATTTAAAGACCGGATACCTGCTTGGCGCGACGCCGAAGAAGCAGCAGATAGGAGAGCTGATTGGTATTATTGCCGCAGCGCTTGCCATCGGTGGAACCTTATATCTGTTAGACAGTGCCTACAGCTTTGGTACCAAACAGCTCGGAGCGCCGCAGGCGACGTTAATGAAGATGATTATTGAAGGCGTAATGGAGGGGAACCTTCCGTGGGCGCTGGTATTTGTCGGCGTGTTTATTGCGATAGTGGTCGAGGTAATCGGAATCCCGGTGCTGCCGTTTGCTATCGGCGTGTATCTGCCGGTACAGTTAAATGCCTGCATTATGGTAGGCGGTCTTGTTCGTCTTGCCCTTGATAAGAAGAAGGGGGATGAGAAGGAAAAGAAGAGAATTACGAACGACGGGATTTTGTTCTGCTCCGGTATGATTGCAGGAGAGGGTCTTGTCGGTATCTTGCTTGCTCTGCTTGCCGTAGTTCATCTGGATTCCGTAATCGATATTTCCGAAAAGCTGAAGCTTCCGGCTGTCGTGTCGGATGTGGCAAGTCTGGTTGTCTTTGCGTTGATTATTCTGTGCGTATTGAAGTTTTCTGTCTGGAAGAAGCAGAAGAAGGCGGAAAAAAGATAGGATGAAGAAGAAAAAACAGGAAAATTATCTGGAGCGCCGCCCGGTACGGAGAGAGGGGCTTGCCTGGAATACGGACCAGGAAGGGCTTGTGACGTTAGAACTACAAAATACCGGTATTATGAACCGTGTGGCGCAGAGGCTTTTTAAAAAGCCGAAGGTAAGTTATGTGCATCTGGAGGAAATCGGGAGCTTTGTCTGGCCGCTGTTAGATGGCAGCAGAACGATTCTGACACTTGGCGAGGCGGTAAAGGAGCGCTTCGGCGAACAAGCCGAGCCGCTGTATGAACGTCTGGCAAGGTATTTTCAGATTCTGGACAGCTATCACTTTGTGGAATGGAAGCAGAACGATTAGAAAAATGGAGAAGTTATGAAAAGCTTTATTAAAAAATGTTGGAATATGTTTGTGAATCGTGAAACGATTACGTATGTCATTGCGGGTGTGCTGACGACGTTAGTGAATTTTGTGATTTCCTATTTGTTTTACGACTGCCTGCACTGGAATGAAAATTTCGTGACCGTGGTCGCATGGACGGCGGCGGTTGTGTTTGCCTATGTGATTAATAAATACTGGGTGTTTTTAGAGAAGAAGGACGCCGCAGCAAAGGAAGCAGTGAAGTTCGGGAAGTTCGTTGCAGCGCGGCTGTTTACGTTTGCTGTGGAGTGGCTTGGTATTTTTATTTTTGTAACGACGCTTGAAGTGGAGTTCTGGCCGGTCAAGCTGGTGCTTGCAGTGATTGTTACCATATTGAATTATGTGTTCAGTAAGGTGTTTGTGTTTATTTCCGGTTCCCGGAAGAAGGAAGGAAAGTAAGAAAGGGGACGCTTCTATGGATTTTACGGTCAAGGCGGCGGTTACGCTGAAAAAGGGTGCGGCAAAAAGCCTGAAGGCAGGCGGCCTCTGGATTTATGATAATGAAATCGACACTATCATGGGGAGCGTGGAGGACGGCGAGCTGGTCCGCGTGAAGGACTTTGACGGGTATGTGCTCGGAACCGGGTTTCTTAACCGGAAGTCGAGACTTACAGTGCGGATGCTGACGAGGGAAAAGGACACGGAGATTACGGAGGCGTTTCTCGAGAAGCGCGTGCGTGCGGCATGGGAATACCGTAAGAAAACGGTCGATACGGGAAGCTGCCGCCTGATTTTCGGGGAAGCGGATTTTCTGCCCGGGCTTGTCGTGGACAAGTTTTCCGATGTCTGTGTGGTACAGTCCCTTGCCCTTGGTATGGAACGCTTAAAGCCTGTCATTCTGGAGGCGTTAAAAAGGGTGCTTGCAGAGGACGGGATTGTGTTGCGCGGTATTTACGAGCGCAGTGACGCAAAGGTACGTGAGCAGGAGGGCATGGAGCGCATGAAGGGCTTTTTGTCCGAACCGTTTGATACGGAGGTGGAAATCGTCGAAAACGGGGTACGTTATCTGGTGGATGTGGCGGACGGACAGAAGACGGGCTTTTTTTTAGACCAGAAGTATAACCGTCTGGCAGTGCAGAGGCTTTGTCAGGACGCAGAGGTTTTGGACTGCTTTACCCATACTGGTTCGTTTGCCTTAAATGCAGGGCTTGCCGGAGCAAAGCAGGTGCTCGGCGTGGACGCTTCGGAGACTGCGGTTGCGCAGGCGGAGAAAAACGCGGCGCTCAACGGACTTTCGGACAGAGTGTCTTTCCGGTGTGCAGATGTGTTTGAGCTTCTGCCGGAGCTTGTGCAGAACGGGAAGCAGTATGATGTGGTGATACTGGACCCTCCGGCGTTTACAAAGTCCCGCAGCTCCGTAAAGAATGCGGCAAAGGGATATCGTGAAATCAACCGGCGCGGCTTTTCGCTTGTAAAGGACGGCGGTTATCTTTGTACCTGTTCCTGCTCCCATTTTATGACGCCGGAGCTGTTTTCGGAGACGCTTGCACAGGCAGCGCGGGATGCCCATGTGCGGCTGCGTCAGGTGGAGTACCGTACACAGGCGCCGGACCACCCGATTCTGTGGTCGGCGGACGAGTCGTATTATCTGAAGTTCTATATTTTTCAAGTGTGCAAATCTTTTTAAGTTATAGAAGAAAGGCGTTTCTGGCTTAAAAGCCGCTGGAGAGGCGCCTTTCTTTGCAGTTTGAGTGGAGAATGTTGCTGGAAACGCAGATTCATCCCTTCCAATATATCCCTAAAACAACAAAAATCTACGCAAAGCTGCCTACTTTGTGTAGATTGAAAAATAAGGTATTTTGTCATTTAATAAATTAATTATATCACAAAGACTCTTTTTTTACAATAGTTTTTTCGATTTTTTTAAAACGGTAGTTTTTGTCTCGTTACAAGGTAGTTACGAGCTTTTAGGTGGTCAGAAAGTGGTCGGTAATGCAGAATTCTTTATTTCGGATACGGGGCAGATAAAGCTGCAAAGGAGGATGCTGATATGCCAAAAATGAGAAAGAACATTCGCAAAAGAAAAGATGGACGGTATGAGGGAAGATATGCTGACGGATACAAACCGGACGGGAGTATAAAGTATCATTCCGTATATGGAAAGACATATGAGGAAGCTAGGAAGAAATGTGACGAAGCGGCAGGTGGGAGGTATAACCTAGAAAAAAACACAGGAGGCAGGCTTCTGGTATCTCAAATTACTTCCATGTGGCTGCAAAGCAAAAAGCCGTATATTAAGCAATCTACCTATTTTCGTTATCTATCTGTTACAGAAAAGCATATTGATTCCTTTTTTGGAAGCAAACCGGTTACAGAGATAACCGACGCTATGATTCAGAGGATTTGTGCAGAGCTGATGTGCAGTTTGAAGCCAAAGACCGTCCGGGATATCCTGACAGTATTGAAACAGATTTTAGGTTATGCGGCAGAGCAGGGACTGTGTACAGAACCTCCTGTAAAAATACAGTTGCCAAAGGATGCTCCAAGGATGATGAAAATACTTTCTCCAACAGAGCAGCAGCGTCTCTCACTATATTTAAAGTCAGAGCCTGATTTGCAGAAAATGGGTGTGCTGCTCTGTCTTTATACCGGAATGAGGTTGGGAGAAATCTGTGGTTTGCGATGGGAGGATATTGACTTTATGAACCAAATGATTAAGATACGGCGGACAATCCAACGAATTGGTAAGGGAAATGATGGCACAAGATTTTTGCTTGATACTCCTAAGACGCAGAAATCCATACGAGACATTCCTGTTCCGGACTTCCTGATGGAATATTTAAAGGAATATAGATGTGCCGATACGGCAGCCTATGTATTGACAGGGACAGTACAGTTTGTGCAACCAAGGACTTATCAGAATCGTTTCAAGGCATATCTTAAGGAAAGCGGTCTGCCGGAGGACTTTCATTTCCATACACTCCGTCATACGTTTGCAAGCCGGGCAATCGAGCTTGGGTTTGACCCGAAAAGCCTGAGTGAGATTCTGGGTCATGCCAGTGTCAATATCACACTGGATCGTTACGTGCATTCCTCGATAGAGCTCAAACGCCGTAACATGGAATTGTTTTCTACGGTGATATAAGGGTCGGGAATATGGTCATAGAACAGGGAGAAGCCTTGCAAGTCGGAGGCTTCTCCTTAAGTTTACACAAAGTAGGCAGCTTTATGTAAGTGGCGGTAGTAGCAATCATTCTGATTGTTATTATACACAAAATATTAGGAGGATATAACAATGGACGAACAAAATTTTCAGAATCAGCAGAGACTTTCTGATAAGTCTCGGGGAACGGCAGCAGTGCTTTGTTTCTTTTTTGGTGCACTTGGAATCCACCGTTTTTATGTCGGCAAAGTCGGCACAGGGATTATTTGGATGCTGACACTCGGTTTTTTAGGGCTGGGGGTATTGATTGATTTTATTATGATTCTTTGTGGCTCATTTAAGGATAAATATGGAAATCTAATAAAATAATTGTTAATCGGACTGCAAAGGGACTGCGCTTCGTGCGACAGCTCCTTTCGCTTTTTCAGAGGTAAGCAGATGAAGATAGGATTAGTATTATCAGGTGGTATGGCGAAGGGGGCGTATCAAATCGGAGCACTTCGGGCGTTAAATAATTTTGTACCGCTGAATGAAATTAAATATATGAGCTGTGCTTCCATAGGAGTGCTCAATGGATATGCGTATGCTGCCGGAAATCTTAATTGTGCGGAGAAGATGTGGAAAAATATCTGTAACAGTGATACGAGACTTGTCATAAGCCAGATACTGAGAAGTAGTATGTTGCAGCAAAATATTACAACACTTTATGACCCGGAAAAATCACTTTCGGCATCATTTTATTGTTCTTTGCTTGATTTAAGCCACAGAAATATTGTTTATAAAGATTTATCAACGGTAGACAATAATCAGATTCCGTTATATTTAAAAGCAAGCGTTGCCATGCCGGTATATAACCGCTCTGTTTCGATTGACAAGACATCGTATTTTGACGGAGCGATAATTGATAACATTCCGGTTTTTCCCCTGTTAAAACACAATCTTGATTATATGATATGCGTCTATTTTGATGATGTTTGCTATAAATTTGAAAACACGTATTTTGATAACAAGATAATTAAGGTAACGTTTCCTTGTGAAAGTATACTGAAGCAATCCCTTGTTTTTAAGCAGGATAGTATCGGGGAAATGATAAAAAGCGGTTATGACAGGACAATGCGTATCCTTAAATTGGTATTTTCCAAAGGATATGAGAATCTTGATTGTATTTACCGTACTATAGAGGATATAAATCGGAATAATAGAGATAGTGGTCTGCGCATAACGGGAGATGTCCTTGTTACAAATTTGAACAAAATAACTCAAAGGTTTACGAAAAGAAAAATTTTATAGGAACTCAGGCAGAGTCATCCTAAAAAGAGGGAAAAAAGATGTTAAATTGCAGGATGAAAAGCTTCCGCCTCCCTTTTTCGTGAATGGTTAAGGAAAATTTTTCATTTCCTCTTTACAAATTGCCGGAAGTGACGATATAATAAATATAGAGTTAATATTATATTGCAAAACGATACAGCAAAAGTCAAGGAGGGCGATGCATATGTCAAACTATAATTTCACGAGTGCGTTTTTTGGCGGCTTTTCTTCAAGTTCTTCTTTTTCGGGACTGCTTGGAGAGTATAACTCCATTAAAAACGGTTCTTACAGAAGACTTTTAAAGTCGTATTATGGCAAGTATAATGCTGATGGTACGACAAAGTCCACGGAGAAGACCGAGCGGGAGAGAAAGCAGAAGACCAGCTCCGATACTATGGATTCCGCAAAGAAGCTGACCGCAGTTTCCGAGAAGGCGACGTCTCTTCAGAATGCGGCAACCAAGCTTTCGGCAGTGAAGGAAGGGACTTCCTCCATTTATGCGAAGAAGACGATTGTAGAGAAGAAGGATGGAGTTACGACAACCCGTACCGACTACGATTATGATACGGTGACAAGTGCAGTGAGGTCTCTTGTTACGGCATACAATGAGACGCTGGATGAGGCGGCTAAGGTCGGTTCCGGTTCGGTACAGAATAAGGCGAAGTGGATGACGGATCTTACAGCACAGTATAAGGACCAGCTTTCCGAATTTGGTATTTCGGTAGATAAGGAAGGCAGACTTTCCTTGGATGAGAAGGTATTCCGCGGCAAGGAGATGCCGGATATCCAGGATTTCTTCGAGGGAAGCAATTCCTTTGCAAGTAAGCTTGCCAGAAAGGCATCCTCGCTTGCCGGTGCAGCAGACCTTCAGGCAACGAGAGCGGCTTCCGCTTATACGCCGTCGGGTGACACATATAAGCCGGAGTCCATGAATTCCGGAACGGTATTTGATTCTTTGTTCTAAGCTGGTAAAAGATACCCGATTGTCCGGAGGACAGAATGCAAAGAATAGGGCTGTCGCGTAAAGTGGCAGCCCTTTTTATCGTATAGGAAAGTTCATCCTTATACGAAAAGATGCTCCGTAAAATGCACACTTTTTTACTTTTCAGGAGGTTTTATGTTAAAGATAGGTTCACATGTCGGAATGAGTGGAAAGGAAATGTTTCTTGGTTCGGTCAAGGAGGCTCTTTCCTACGGAGCGGATACATTTATGCTGTATACGGGTGCGCCGCAGAATACGCGCCGCAAAAGAATAGAGGAGCTGAACCTTGCGGCAGGATGGGAGCTGATGAAGGAAAAAGGGCTTTCCGAGTTTGTGGTGCATGCGCCGTATATTATTAATCTTGCCAATACGGTGAAACAGGAGACCTATGAGCTTGCAGCAGAGTTTCTGCGGGAGGAGCTTCATCGTACCGAGGCAATGGGAAGCCAGGTGCTGATACTGCATCCGGGTTCTCATGTAGGCGAGGGAGAGGACGCCGGGCTTTCGCAGATTATCAAAGGTTTAAATGAGGTGCTGGACGCGGAAACGCCAGTGTATGTGGCGCTTGAAACAATGGCGGGCAAAGGAAGCGAACTCGGAAAAACATTTGAAGAGCTGGCGCGCATTTATGACGGAGTCACGTACAATGAAAAGCTGAGGGTATGCTTTGATACCTGTCATGTGCATGATGCAGGCTATGATATCGTGAATGACTTTGAAGGGGTGATAGAGCAGTTTGACCGTATCCTTGGAAAAGAGCAGATTGCCGTGTTTCATATGAATGACAGCAAAAATGTCTGCGGTGCCAGAAAAGACCGCCATGAAAATATCGGCTTCGGGCAGATTGGATTTGATGCGCTGAAAAAGATTGCTTACTGGAAGGATTTCAGCCATGTGCCGAAGATTCTGGAAACGCCGTATGTAACAAAAACACCGGAAGACAATGCGCGTGTCATCGCACCGTACCGTGAGGAGATTGCAATGCTGCGGGCAGGGGTATTTGACCCGGAGCTGTACGGACGGTTAAGAAAAATTTAAGGATATGATTGAAAAATCTTGAAAAAATGTCACAGATATGATATGATTGGAATGTAAAATTGTTATAACATGAGGAGGAAACAAACATGGTAAAACAAAAGAGCATTCCGATGTGTATCGTTCTGTCCATTGTTACCTGTGGTATTTATGGTATCATTTGGTTCATCAATCTGACAGATGATACGAATGCAGTAACTGGCGAAGCGGGGACGACTGGTATTGTAGCATTTCTGCTTTCCATTGTCACTTGTGGCATTTACATGCTGTACTGGAGCTACAAGCAGGGAGAAAAGCTTGACAAGGTAAAGAGTGAAAAAGGAATTGCAAGCAGCAACAGCGGTATCCTGTATTTAATTCTTTCTGTTTTCGGACTTTCTCTTATATCTTGGGCTCTGATGCAGGATTCTCTGAACAAGATGGCAGAGTAATGAAGAAGCGTGCAAGAAAAGTAGCCATTTGTGGTGCAGTTCTTTTATTGTGCGGAGTGTTATATGGATTGTTTTGTATGGCAACCGGAGTTGCGGTACCCTGTGTATTTTACCAGATTACAGGGTATCGCTGCCCCGGTTGCGGCGTTACACGGATGTGTCTCTGGATTTTGAAAGGGAATATTCCGGAAGCAGTCAAATGCAATCCAGCACTTTTCTTTTGTTCCTTTCCTCTTGTGGGTATTTTTATCGACGGGGCGTGCCGATATATAAAAACAGGGAAGAAGCGGTTACAGAAGTGGCAGGAGATTCTGCTATATATCATAGTTGTGATTTTGCTGGTACATGGGGTTTTAAGGAATATAGAATGGTAACAAAATACGGGGGCTCAAATGTTTTAGGGAGAAAGGTCCGGAGGATTTTGCCATGAAAGAGAAGAAAAGAAGGGTAGTGTTTGGAGGAAGGTGTATACTTCCGCTTTTTCTGTTTTGTATGCTGTTGGCAGGAGTATGTTTTTTTGCAGGGTCAAAAGGACAGACAGCCCTTGCGGCAGCGGAAGGAAAAGCAGACGAAGGACAGGCTGCAGGCAGTACCTCTGAGAACAAAGGAGAAGTATCTGGTGCGGAGGAAGGACAGCAGGAGACAGGGGAGAGTGAGTATGTAGTAAAGCCGATGACAGGAGCAGATAAGTTCCGTTTATTTTTATGCTGTGTGTTCGGCGTCGGTATCTGCATTGTAGCAGCTCTGTGGGGAGACCCGAGGGAACGCCTGAAGGACAAGTATAAGAGAGCAAGAAAACAGCAGGCGCTTGAGGAAAAAAAGAAGAAACAAAGAGAAGAAAGAGAAGCAAAGTTGGCAGCGGAGAAGGAAGAGAAGCTGCACGAGTAGCTGTTGTAATAGCAGAGGACTTAATTTAATATAGAAACGCGGCCCCGTTCCTGCAGGCGTTATATCCTTGCTGTTGTATTGGATATCCGCTGACGGTAAGAATGGGACCGCATTTTTTGTGCCTTTTTATTTTACTTTTTGCCAATGTTGTTCATTTTCATTGCACGAACCTTTAAAGAGAGTCCGAACAGGTTAATGAAGCCTTCTGCATCGTGGTGGTCGTATAAATCGCCGGTTGTAAAGGAGGCAATGCTTTCGTTATACAGGGAGTACGGAGAGGTGGTGCCCTGCTTGATGATATTGCCCTTGTAGAGCTTTAACTTAACCTCGCCGGTAACATACTGCTGTGTGGATTCAATGAATGCCTGCAGTGCCTCACGAAGCGGAGTGAACCACTTTCCTTCATAAACTACATCTGCATACTTATCGCCGATTCCCTTTTTGTAAGCAAGGGTATCGCGGTCTAAGATTAACTCTTCTAACTGCTCGTGAGCCGCCATCAGGATGGTTCCGCCCGGTGTTTCATAGACGCCGCGGGACTTCATGCCGACAACACGGTTCTCCACGATGTCAACAATGCCGATGCCGTGCTTTCCGCCCAGCGTATTCAATGCACGGAGGATATCGGAAGCCTTCATCTTTTCTCCGTTTAAAGCAACCGGTGCGCCCTTTTCAAAGGTAAGAGAGATGGTCTCTCCTTCTTCCGGCGCCTTTTCCGGGGTAACGCCTAAGACTAACAGGTGGTCATAGTTCGGGGCATTTGCCGGGTCCTCTAACTCAAGGCCCTCATGGCTGATGTGCCAGAGGTTGCGGTCACGGCTGTAGCTCTGGCTTGCGTCAAACGGAAGCTCGATGCCATGCGCGCGGCAGTATTCGATTTCCTCTTCACGGGAAGACATCTTCCAGGTGTCGTTGCACCTCCAAGGGGCAATAATCTTTAACTCCGGTGCAAGCGCCTTGATGCCAAGTTCAAAGCGGACCTGATCGTTTCCTTTGCCGGTAGCACCGTGGCAGATAGCAACAGCGCCTTCCTTTTTTGCAATTTCCACTAATTTCTTTGCAATTACCGGGCGGGCCATCGAGGTACCGAGCAGATACTTATTCTCGTATACGGCGCCTGCCTTTACGCAAGGAATGGCGTACTCGTCAATAAACTCGTCAACAACGTCCAGAATATAGAGCTTTTCTGCGCCGGAATACTTTGCGCGCTCTTCCAGACCGTCCAGTTCGTTGCCCTGTCCTACATCGATGCAGCAGCAGACTACGTCATAATCGTAGTTTTCCTTTAACCACGGAATGATAGCGGTCGTATCCAGACCACCGGAATAAGCTAAAATGACTTTTTCCTTCATAATATCCTCCTTTTGTACTTTGCGTACGGTTTTTCAATCTAAGCACATAATACACGCGCTTTGCAAATAAGTCAAGAGAAAATTGAAAAAAAGTTATAAATATTCATGTGGTTTTATATCCAGACGGGTGCGTGCTGCCCTGATTTTGCAAGTGCGAACACTACACCGGACTTCTTCTGAGAGCGGTTAAGATGTCCGGTAGCGTCCTCGCGGCAAAGCGGCTCTAAGAGGTGATTACGGCTCCTCTAAAAGCCGCCCTCTTCGGATAAATGCAAAATCAGGATAGCACGCACCCGCCGGAATTTTCTTAAGCCTCCATAAAAATGCGGAAACGCAGGTCAGGGAGAAAAGAACTTGTATTTCAGCCTGTCCTGGCTTATAATAGAACAGATAAGAAAGGAGCTTTGTATGAAGTATCGGATTGTACTTGCCTCGGGTTCGCCGAGAAGAAAAGAGATTCTGGCGCAGATTGGCGCAGCCTTTGAGGTTATCGTAAGTGACTGTGAGGAGAAGGCAGAGAGTAAGGAGCCGGAAGGACTGGTAAAGGAGCTTTCCGCACAAAAAGCGGCGGCAGTGGCAGACAAGGTGTCTGGCGCCGCAGTGATTATCGGAGCGGATACGATTGTTGCGTTTCACGGGGAAATTCTCGGCAAGCCGAAGGATACGGAGGACGCCAGGCGGATGCTTGCGATGTTAGCAGGAAACACGCATCAGGTCTATACCGGCGTTTCCCTTATGATAAAAGAGGAAACCGGGGAGAGCAGGACGATTATGTTTGTGGAATGCTCCGAGGTTGTTATGGAGGCAATGACGGCACAGCAGATTGCGGAGTATACCGCCACGGGCGAGTCCGCTGACAAGGCAGGGGCCTATGCGATTCAAGGAAGATTTGCGCCTCATATCAAGGGCATCCGTGGAGATTACTATAATATCGTGGGACTTCCGGTAGCCGGAATTTACCGGCGTTTGTATGAAAATGGCATCGATTTGAAAACGGGTGAAAAAATATTTACAAAAGGTATTGCATAATATTCAGATGTGTCGTATAATTATCGAAGATATCGAAGCTGCAGGAGGAAAAGATATGATTAATGTAGGAATTATCGGTTCGACCGGCTATGCAGGACAGGAGCTGGTGCGCATTTTACTGGCGCACCCGGAAGCACGGATTGTATGGTACGGTTCCA
The DNA here is from genome assembly GCA_910577175.1 of uncultured Lachnospiraceae bacterium. Lineage (GTDB taxonomy): Bacteria > Bacillota > Clostridia > Lachnospirales > Lachnospiraceae > SIG307. The sequence continues at coordinate 28,964 of CAJTLU010000019.1, forward strand.
GGAGCTATGTAGATAAGAAGTATGCAGATGTGTTCCGTAATATGTTTACGTTAGTGGAGGATAAGTGTCTGGACGACAATATCCCGGAGCTGGCAAAGCAGGCAGACGTTATTTTTACGGCAACGCCGCAGGGGTTTTGCGCGTCGGTTGTTAATGAGGAAGTGCTTGCCAATACAAAAATTATTGACCTGAGCGCGGATTTCCGCATCAAGGATGTGGCTGTCTATGAAAAGTGGTACGGCATTGAGCATAAGAGTCCGCAGTACATAAAAGAGGCGGTTTACGGCTTGTGCGAGATTAACCGGGAGGACATTAAGGGGGCGCGTCTTCTGGCGAATCCGGGCTGCTACACAACCTGTTCGATTCTGACGGCGTATCCGTTGGCAAAGGAAGGGCTGATTGACCCGGACACCCTGATTGTGGATGCAAAGTCCGGCACCTCCGGCGCGGGACGCTCTGCAAAGACGGATAATTTATTTTGTGAAGTAAACGAAAATATTAAGGCATACGGCGTAACGACCCACCGTCATACGCCGGAAATCGAGGAGCAGTTAGGCTATGCCGCAGGCAGGGAGATAACGATTAATTTTACGCCGCACCTTGTTCCGATGAACCGCGGCATTCTCGTAACCGAATATGCTTCTTTGGTAAAGGATGTGACGGAACAGGAGCTGCGTGAGATTTATCATAAGTATTATGACGGCGAGTATTTTGTGCGTGTTCTGGATGCCGGTGTTTGTCCGGAAACCCGCTTTGTGGAAGGTTCGAATTTCGTAGACGTAAATATAAAGACAGACCCGAGGACAAAGCGTGTCATTATGATGGGCGCTATGGATAATCTCGTAAAGGGCGCCGCAGGGCAGGCGGTACAGAATATGAATCTGATGTTCGGACTGCCGGAGCGTATGGGACTGGAGCTGGTTCCGATGTTCCCGTAGTTTGCGGCATAGTTTCAGAGAAAGGAAGCAAAGGCAGAAGGTCCTATGCAGAGTGTGACAGAAATGGAGCAGAAGGAAAACGGGATTCTCATCCGCGTGATGGTGCCGGAGGACTATGACCAGGTGTACCGCCTCTGGTGCGGCATCAAGGGCTTTGGAATCCGGAGCATGGATGATTCGAAGGAAGGCGTGGAGAAGTTTTTGCAAAGAAATCCGGAAACCAGTGTAGTGGCAGAGGAAAACAGTGAAATCGTCGGCGCGATTTTGTGCGGACATGACGGCAGACGGGGATGCTTTTACCATGTGTGCGTAAAAGAGAGCCACAGAAAGCACGGCATCGGAAAGAAGATGGCGGCGGCGGCGATGCAGGCACTGCAGAAAGAGGGCATCAATAAGGTTTCCCTGATTGCCTTTAAAAGTAACCGGGGCGGCAACCGTTTCTGGCGCAAGGTCGGCTGGACCTTCCGGGATGACCTGAATTATTATGATTTTACCTTAAATGAAAAAAATATTACGCGGTTTATCGAGTAGCGTATCGTCCGGAAACACAGAAGCTGCCGCAGAGTGGCGGGAAACAGGAGCTTATGCAGTACGGACAGGAAGGACGGACAGTATGGATATTATTGACGGCGGCGTAACGAGCGCAAAGGGCTTTGCCGCAGCCTATACGGCGGCGGGAATCAAGTATAAGACAGGACGGAACGACATGGCAATGCTTTACAGCAGCCTGCCGTGCCGCAGTGCGGGGACTTTTACCACAAATGTGGTAAAGGCAGCTCCGGTGAAATGGGATAAACGTGTGGTAGAAGAGGGCGGAGACGTGCATGCAGTCGTAATCAATGCAGGAATTGCCAATGCCTGTACCGGAGAAGAGGGGCTCCGTTACTGTAAGGAGACCGGCGAGGCGGCAGAGCGCCTGCTTTCCGTTCCGGCAGAGAACGTACTGGTGGCGTCTACCGGAGTTATCGGTATGCAGCTTCCGATGGACAGGATTTGCGCAGGGGTAGCCGCAATGGTGCCGCTGTTAAAGGAAGGCCGCGAGGCAGGGCATGCGGCGGCAAAGGCGATTATGACGACCGATACGAAGGAAAAGGAAGCGGCGGTAACGATTGAGGTAGGCGGCGTGACAGTTACGCTCGGCGGTATGTGCAAGGGTTCCGGCATGATTCATCCGAATATGTGTACGATGCTTGGCTTTATTACGACGGATGCCTGCATTTCCAAGGCGCTTTTACAGAAGGCGCTTTCTGAGACGGTCCGCGATACCTACAACATGGTTTCGGTGGACGGCGATACCTCAACCAATGACACGGTACTGCTTCTGGCAAACGGCGCAGCAGGGAATCCGGAGATTACGGAGGAAAACGGCGAGTACGAGAAGTTTAAGGAAGCGCTTTACTATATCAATGAAACGCTGGCAAAGAAGATTGCGGCGGACGGCGAGGGAGCAACGAAACTCTTTACTACAAAGATTTTACATGCGGCAACGAAGGAGCAGGCAGTCGTATTTGCAAAGTCCGTGATTACGTCGAGTCTGACAAAGGCTGCCGTGTTCGGACAGGATGCAAACTGGGGCCGTATCCTCTGTGCGCTCGGGTATTCGGGAGAGAGCTTTGACCCGGATGCAGTGGATTTATACATTGAGAGTGAAAACGGAAGGCTGCAGCTGGTAGCGGGCGGCGCCGCCACGGATTATTCTGAGGAGGAAGCAACGAAGATTCTGTCTGCCTCCGAGGTAACAGCAGTCGCAGATATGAAGCAGGGAACGGCATCCGCTACCGCCTGGGGGTGTGATCTGACCTTCGATTATGTGAAAATCAATGCGGACTACCGGAGCTGACATATAGCATAATAAGAGTGTAAGGAGGGTTTTTGTAAGAGTCCGTGAGAGGAACGAGTGCAGAAAAAGGAGTGCGGGGAAAGAAAGCGAGGAAGCAGACAATGGGAATGATGGAAGAGGTTATGTCAAAGGCAAATGTGCTGATTGAAGCGCTGCCTTATATTCAGAAGTTTAAGGATAAGATTGTAGTTGTAAAATACGGCGGCAGCGCAATGTTAGACGAAAGGCTGCAGCAGGATGTCATCAAGGACGTTGCCTTGTTGAAGCTGGTCGGAATGCAGCCGATTATCGTACACGGCGGCGGTAAGGAAATTAGCAAATGGGTCGGACTTTTAGGGAAGGAGCCGAGATTTGTGCAGGGGCTCCGCGTGACCGATGCGGACACGATGGAAGTAGCAGAGATGGTGCTTGGTAAGGTAAACAAGCGTCTGGTACAGATGTTAGAGCAGATTGGCGTAAAGGCGGCGGGAATCTGCGGCAAGGACGGCGGTACCTTAAAGTGTGAAAAGAAGTATGCCAACGGGGAAGATATCGGTTTTGTAGGAAATATTACCGGGGTAGATACAAACTTAATCGAAACCCTTCTGGTCAATGACTATATTCCGGTCATTGCGCCAATCGGGATGGATGAAGCATTTTGTTCCTATAATATCAATGCAGACGACGCAGCGTGCGCGATTGCAACGGCAATGAATGCGGAAAAGCTTGCATTTTTAACCGATATCGAAGGCGTGTACCGTGACTTTGAGGATAAGTCTTCTCTGATTTCCGTGCTGACCTTAGCCGAGGCGGATAAGCTTTTAGCCTCCGGCGTTATCGGCGGCGGAATGCTTCCGAAGCTGCAGAACTGCATCGACGCGGTAAAGGACGGTGTGTCCAGGGTGCATATTATGGACGGGCGTATCGACCATTCGCTGCTCTTAGAGTTCTTTACCAATAAGGGTATCGGAACCGCAATTATCGGCAGTGAAAATACGCTTTATGAAAATGAGCGGTAGAAAGGAACGGTGGCTATGAAGAAGGAAGACTGCATTGCAAGGGCAGAGAAGGTTCTGATGCATACCTATGCAAGGTATCAGGTTGTTTTAGACCACGGCGAGGGCGTATATCTGTACGATACGGACGGCAAAAAGTATCTGGACTTTTCTGCCGGAATTGCCGTATTCGCGCTGGGCTATGACGATAAAAAGTACAATGAGGCGGTAAAGGCACAGGTAGATAAGCTGTTGCACACCTCGAATTATTATTATAACGAGCCGACGACCCTTGCGGCGGAAAAGCTGACAAAGGCATCGGGAATGAGCCGCGTGTTTTTTACCAATAGCGGAACAGAGGCAATCGAGGGCGCGATTAAGCTTGCAAGAAAGTATTATTATAAGAAGCATGGCACGGCGGACAGCGAGATTATTGCCATGGAGCATTCCTTCCATGGCAGGAGTATGGGAGCCCTTGCGGTAACCGGAACGCCGAAGTACCGCACGGCATTCGAGCCGTTAATCGGAGGCGCAGTATTTGCAGAGTACAATAATCTGGAAAGCGTTCAGGCAAAGGTCAATGAAAAAACGGCTGCCGTAATTCTGGAGACCGTACAGGGCGAGGGCGGCATTTATCCGGCGGAAAAGGAGTTTTTACAGGGCGTCCGGAAGCTCTGCGATGAGAAAGGGATTCTTCTGATTCTGGATGAAATCCAGTGCGGCATGGGCAGGACCGGTACAATGTATGCGTACCAGCAGTATGGCGTGCAGCCGGATATTATGACGACCGCAAAGGCACTGGGCTGCGGTGTTCCGGTAGGAGCCTTTGTGGCGACGGAAGAGGTAGCTGCCGCCTATGAGCCAGGCGACCACGGCACAACCTACGGCGGAAATCCGTTTGTAACCCATGCAGTCAGCACGGTATTTGACCGGTTTGAGGAGCTAGGGCTTTTAGAAAACGTAAAGGAAACCGGAGCATACCTGTACGCGCAGTTAGAGGCTCTGGCGGCACGCCATAAGGACAGTATTACGGCGCACCGCGGCATCGGACTGATGCAGGGACTGGAGTTCCAAAGCCCGGTAAAGGATATTATTGCCCGCGCGATGGAGGCAGGACTGATTCTGATTGCCGCAGGAACGAACGTAATCCGTTTTGTTCCGCCGTTAGTGATTCAGAAAGAGCATGTGGATGAAATGGTACGGCTGTTAGAGCAGAGTCTGTAATGGTGCCGGGAATTTGTACGGAGGTAGAAGCTTGGCTGAAATAAAACTTTATACGAAAAACAGTACCTTTCAGAAGTTTGAGGTGCTGAAAACGAACCGCAATAAGCGCTACCGGTACAAAGAGTTTCTGGTGGAGGGCGTCCGGAGCCTGAAGGAAGCAGCGAAGAACGGCTGGAACATAAAATCGTTTCTTTATAATGAGGGGCATCTCTCCGACTGGGCGCAGGAGATGCTCCGGAGCGTAAAGACAGAAATGAACTATTGCCTGACTGAGGAGCTTATGGAGGCGCTCAGCGGGAAGGAAGATACGTCCGAGCTTATGGCTGTGATAGAGATGCGGGAAGACCGCCTGGAAGGAATCAGGCTTTCCGAAGTGCCGTTTCTTGTACTTTTTGACAGACCCTCCAACAAAGGAAACCTCGGTACGATGATACGTTCCTGTGATGCGCTTGGTGCAGATGCGCTGATTATCACAGGGCATTCGGTTGACTTGTACGACCCGGATGTCGTGGTATCGGCAATGGGCTCGTTTTTCAATATGCCGGTCATCCGGATAGCAGACAATAATGAGCTGTTTGCCTATCTTCGCAGCTTAAAAGAGAAGTATCCGGGCTTTGTCACAGCCGGAACAACCGCTCACAAGGAGACGCCGTTGTACTCCGTTGATTTTTCCGGCCCGCTGATGCTGATGCTCGGCAACGAGACAATGGGGCTTAACAAAGCGTTTAAGGAATACTGTGATGTGCTTTGTACGATTCCGATGGCAGAAACATCCTATGCCAGTTCTTTTAATGTCAGCTGTGCCGCTTCTATTCTGATGTATGAGGTCACAAGACAGAGGGGAAGATAGGGGGGCTATCTTATCTGTAAGCAGAAACTAAAAATAGTTGCATGTTTTGTTCTGAAATGATATATTATATGTAAAGGGGAATTGCCAATCAGCAGGAAAGATAAATTAATCGATAGATTACAAAAGAAGCCAAAAGATTTTACTTTTGATGAAATGGAGTCTTTATTATCATATTTTGGATATGAGTTAAAGCAAGGTGGAACTGGCTCCGGGGTTAAATTTGTAAAAGGCGGAAGCAATGAAATGATAAATTTCCATAAGCCGCATCCTAACGGAGTACTAAAACGTTATGTGCTGGATCAGGTGATAGAAAAATTGCGAAAGGATGGTTTGCTATGAGCAGTTTATTATCATACAAGGGTTATAACGGGACAGTGGAATATTCAAAAGAAGATAGCTGTCTTTTTGGAAAAGTAGTGGGAATAAAATCGTTATTGTCTTACGAAGGAAGTTATGTTAAGGAATTAGAACAGAATTTCCAAAACGTGATTGATGAATATCTGGAGGAATGTAAGAAGCAGAATGTAGAGCCGGAGCAGCCTTATAAGGGAACATTTAATGTCAGAATCAGCCCGGAGCTTCATCGGAACATTGCAATATATGCAATGGAACATGGGAAAAGTCTGAATGCGGCAGTAGAAGAGGCGATTGGAAATATGGTCGGGTGATGTCATCAGGGTATCCGGAAGCTTTTCTGGGTTTCAGGTAAATCAGCACCACCGGCTTAGCCGGTGGTCTGCTCAAGTTCTATAAGGGCTTTTCTAAAGGGCTTATCTTAATGGTTTTGTTTTACTGGCTCACCCGTGAACGGGTCAATATACTCTTTCAGTGACATTTGATCGTATTCCAAATCCTCCTGTAACTGATTCCGGATATATTCTTGTATTTTCTTCGCATTCTTTCCTACTGTATCCACATAGTATCCCCTACACCAGAAGTGCCGATTCCCATATTTGTACTTCGAGTTTACCTGCCTCTCAAATATCTTCTCTGTCACGCCTCGTAACAGGATAAAAGCCGTTGCCATGATGCTGAAAGCCATCCATGCACAGGAGAATAAGGAATCTGCCAGGGAAAAAGCGGCTCAAGTAGGGGAGAAACTCAAGGAGATGAGACTTTCCGCAGTGGCAAAGAAACTGACAGACGGCATAGAGGAGATCCTTACCTATATGGACTTTACTACCCAGCACTGGACAAGGATCCGGACCAACAATACCATTGAACGGCTCGACCGGGAAATCAAACGCCGTATCAAAGCGATCGATGCGTTTCCTGACGGGCAGGGTGCCCTGATGCTGGTATGTGCCAGACTGCGCTATGTAGCCGGGACCCAATGGGGCCCTCGCCGTTTGAACATGGATCACCTCTCCAAACCAGAGGAGGAACTGCTGTCTGATATCATAGCCGGCTGACTACCGGATACCAAATGGCAGAAATTGAATTTGCGAAAAAAACTTGACACTATCTGCGTATAAGGTGTCAAATAAAATGATACAATACCGGTTTTACTAATCCTTATTGTAGTAACTAAACAGTAACTATTACTTAGCTGATAAGCAAAAAAAGACTTTAAAAGCTTAGAAAGCCTTTAAAGTCAATGTTTTATGAAAAGCTGCTGACGGGAATCGGACCCGTGACCTCCGCACTACCAATGCGACGCTCTACCGACTGAGCCACAGCAGCATCTCGCTATCAGCGACTTCGTTAGTATACAATATTTTGCAGAGCTTGTCAATGGCTTTTTCAAAAATTTTTAAAATCTTGCAGGAGGCCGTACCAGTCCTTTCTGCTTTGCGGATTTTTTACAATTTTTTTGAAGAGAAAGTGTTATATTTTATGCAATATTTTTTAAGTTTCCGCATTTTGGGGACAGAAGGTCATCAAAGGAGCAAAACATTTTCCGCTGTCGGCAATCTGCACAAAAATTGTGCCGGAAATCCAGCGCTTCATAATGGTTTTTGTACAAATTGACGGTGCTGATTCCGGGAGAAACCGTTCTGATGTTTTCTTAAAAGCACGGAAATCCAAAAATATTTTTATTGACAAAATGAAATCAGTAGTAGTATAGTAGGATAAAGTTGCGAGGGCGGCTTTGAATTGAAAAAGCAGTACAGATTAAAAGGAGAGAGATTATGAAAAAGATGAAGAAAGTAGTATGTTTCGGTCTTATTTCTGCAATGATGCTTTCCGCATTTGCAGGATGTGGTAAGAAGGATTCCACTTCACAGGAGGCTATTAAGATCGGAGGAACCGGTCCGCTTACCGGTGGAGCAGCAATTTATGGTAATGCTGCAAAGCGTGGCGCTGAAATCGCAGTAGAAGAGATTAATGCACTTGGAGATATTCAGTTTGAGTTAAGATACGAGGATGATATTAATGATCCGGAGAAGGCTGTGAATGCATATAATGTATTAAAGGACTGGGGCGTTCAGATTTCCCTTGGCTCCGTTACTACTCAGCCGTGCGTTGCAACCTCTACAGAGACCTTTGCAGATCGTATTTTTGCATTGACTCCGTCTGCTTCTGCTACGGATATAACCGCTGATAAGGACAATATGTTCCAGATGTGTTTTTCCGACCCGAACCAGGGTTCCGCATCTGCACAGTATATCAGTGACAAGAAGCTTGGAACAAAAATTGCCATTATCTATCAGAATGATAGTGTATATTCCACCGGTATTTATGATACATTCATGAATAAGGCAAAGGAGCTTGGTATCAACGTTGTTTCTACCACTACATTTACTGATGACAGCAAGACCGACTTCAGTGTACAGTTAAATGATGCGAAGAATGCAGGTGCAGATCTTGTATTCCTTCCGATGTACTATGAGGCAGCCGCATTGATTCTCGCACAGGCAAAGAGCATGGGCTACGCTCCGAAGTTCTTTGGCGTAGACGGTATGGATGGTATTCTTACCCTTGAGGGCTTTGATACTTCTCTTGCAGAGGGTGTTATGCTTCTGACTCCGTTCTCCGCAGATGCTTCCGATGAAAAGACAGTGAACTTTGTAAAGAAGTATAATGAGAAGTTCGGTGAGACACCAAACCAGTTCGCAGCAGATGCATATGACTGTGTATACGCAATTTATCAGGCTTGTAAGGATGGTAAGGTTACTGCCTCGATGTCTGCTGAGGATATCTGCGGCATTATGATTGAACAGTTTACTTCTATGAAGTTTGATGGTCTGACCGGTGACGGCATGACCTGGGGCACTAATGGTGAGGTTACAAAGAGCCCGAAGGGTATGGTAATCGAAAATGGTGTATATGTAGGTCTTGACTAATTACGATCATAAATAAAGCTTAAGGCAAAGGAGCCGTCCTGTGAATTGTGCGGTTCCTTTGCCTTTTCTTGAGTTTCCGCATTTTACATATCATGTTATGTCCCGGTCGTCGCCTGTTATCCTGATTTTGCAAGCGCGAACGCTCCACCGGACTTCCTCTAAGAGCTGTTAAGCCGCTCGGTGGCGTCCTCGCGCCTAAACATCTCTAAGAGGTGATTCCGGTTCCGCTAAAAACCGCGGTCCGTCGGACAAATGCAAAATCAGAACAACAGGCGGCGACCGGGACGTGTCAAGGCTTATGCAAAAAATGCGGAAACTCAAGTTGCCTTTTATATTGCTTTTTTTGTCTTTTTATGATAAAATTAAAAGGATTTTATTTTATACTTTGAAGGATTGAGGTGTGTAATATATGGAATTCCTTTCGAATGTAATTAGCGGTATCAGCCTTGGAAGCATCTACGCAATTATCGCACTTGGGTATACAATGGTGTATGGTATTGCAAAGATGTTAAATTTCGCACATGGTGATGTCATTATGGTTGGTGCATATGTCTGTTTCTTTATGACGAGCCGGTATCATATGCCTGCGGTGATAGGTGTCTTACTTTCCATGTTTGTTTGTACCGTTCTGGGTATTGTCATTGAGCGCCTGGCATATAAGCCTCTAAGACAGGCTACGTCCCTTGCGGTATTGATTACAGCCATCGGCATGAGTTATTTTTTACAGAATGCGGCGCAGATTCTCTGGACTTCCAATCCGAAGGTGTTTAAGTCAGTTGTCGGAAGCGGAAGCATTAAGATTGCAGAGGGATTGCATATATCCTATGTTACGCTGGTTACAGTTTCTGCATGCGTTATCATAATGACTGGACTTACTCTTTTTACCGGAAAGTCTAAAATGGGAAAGGCAATGCGTGCCTGCTCGGAGGATAAGGGTGCTGCACAGCTTATGGGTATTAATGTAAATACTACGATTTCCATTACCTTCGCAATAGGTTCTGCTTTAGCGGCAATTGCAGGTGTACTTCTCTGCTCCGCATATCCGAACCTTGTACCGACTACCGGTTCCATGCCTGGTATTAAAGCATTTACCGCAGCTGTATTTGGTGGAATAGGCTCTATTCCTGGAGCATTAATTGGTGGTGTTTTACTTGGTCTTATAGAAATTTTCGCAAAAGCATATATCAGTACGGAGATTGCGGATGCTATTGTGTTTGCTGTGTTGATTGTAGTTCTGCTTGTAAAGCCGACAGGTCTTCTAGGCAGGAAGATTAGTGAGAAAGTATGAGGTGAGGCGGATGAAAGCAATGAAGACGATAAACAAAACATCAAAGAGAAATTTTGTTACAATCGGTGGTTTGATTCTGGTTTACCTGGTTGTAGCAGCGTTAAAGGAAGGCGGAATTACCTCCAACTTAATTAATGGACAGCTTGTACCGATTTGTGCTTACATGATTATGGCAATTTCATTGAATCTTGTTGTTGGTATTCTTGGTGAGCTGAGTCTCGGACATGCAGGATTTATGAGTGTGGGCGCATTCGGTGGTGTACTTGCAGGTACCCTGGTGCGTCAGGTAACGGATTCCAATCTGATTTGTCTTCTGGCGGCAGTCATTTCAGGCGGTGTGCTTGCGGCGCTGGCGGGGCTTCTGATTGGCATCCCTGTTCTCCGCTTAAATGGCGACTATCTTGCGATTGTAACTCTGGCATTCGGTCAGATTATTAAAAGTATTGTTAATATCTTATACATCGGTCTGGACTCGGAGGGGCTTCATGTATCCGTAATAAATAAGATGAATTTGGCGGAAGGCGGCAAAATGATTATCAGCGGTGCCATGGGATGCTCCGGTATCAGAAAGCTTTCAACCTTTACTTTTGGTTTTGTTTTATTGTTACTTTGTCTGATTGTGACTTTTAACCTGATCCAGAGCCGTACCGGACGTGCGATTATGGCACTGCGTGACAACCGTATTGCAGCGGAGTCTGTAGGGATTAATGTTACAAAGTATAAGCTGCTGGTATTTTCGGTTTCGGCAGCGATGGCTGGTATGGCAGGAACATTATTTGCGCATAACTTTTCTACCGTTTCGCCGGCAAAGTTTGATTTTAATACCTCCATTCTTATTCTGGTATTTGTGGTGCTTGGAGGACTCGGAAGTATGCGTGGTTCTCTGATTGCGGCAGCACTTCTTACCCTGCTTCCGGAGCTGTTGCGTGAATTCAGCGATTATCGTATGCTGGTATATGCTATTGTACTGATTCTTGTTATGCTCGGAACCAACAGTCCTAAAGTACGTGATTTCATCGGAAAGCTTTTTGGCAGGATAAAGAGCATATTTTTAAGAAAAAGGACGGCAAAGGAGGGAAACGCAAATGGATAAGACGAAGATGGTAGCTGTACCGAGCGTAGGAATTATTCCGGAGCGGGACTTAAACAGGCAGCTTGTATTGGAATGTAATCATCTTGGGATTACCTTTGGCGGTCTGGTTGCCGTAGATGATTTTAACCTGACGGTAGGTGCTACGGAGATTGCCGGACTCATTGGTCCTAACGGTGCCGGAAAAACAACGGTATTTAACTTATTAACTAAGGTATATCAGCCCACTACCGGTACTATACTTTTAAACGGAAAAGATACAAACGGTATGAATACCATGCAGGTAAACAAGGCGGGAATAGCGCGTACCTTCCAGAATATACGTCTTTTTGATAAATTGACGGTAGAGGAAAATGTTAAAATCGGTCTTCATAATGAAATGAAGTATTCCACCATAAGTGCTATCCTCCGTTTACCATCTTATTGGAAAACAGAGAGGGCAGCTCATGAAAAGGCAATGGAGCTTCTTTCTATTTTTGATATGCAGGATATGGCAGACTATAGGGCAGGAAGTCTTCCGTACGGTGCACAGCGCCGTCTGGAGATAGTAAGGGCTCTGGCAACCAATCCGAAGATTTTGCTTCTTGATGAACCGGCAGCAGGCATGAATCCGTCCGAGACAGCAGAGCTTATGGAGAATATCCGGAAAATCCGTGATACCTTCCAGATAGCAGTTCTTCTTATCGAGCACGACATGAATCTTGTTATGGGTATTTGTGAGGGTATTGCGGTATTAAACTTCGGACGTATTATTGCTAAGGGCACCCCGGAAGAGATTCAGGCAAATCCGGTAGTAATTGAGGCATATCTCGGTAAAAAGAAGGAGGGCTAAGCCATGGCAATGCTTGAGGTAAATAATATCAATGTATTTTATGGCAGTATCCATGCTGTAAAGGATATCAGCTTTAAGGTTGAGAAGGGTGAAATTATCTCTTTAATCGGGGCTAATGGTGCCGGAAAGACAACGATTCTGCAGACAATTTCAGGACTGCTTAAGAGTACTACCGGCTCTATCATGTTCAATGAGCAGAACCTGATGCAGATTCCGGCGCATAAGATTGTAGGCAGAGGGCTTGCACAGGTGCCGGAAGGACGCCGTGTGTTCTTACAGATGTCTGTTATGGAAAATCTGGAGCTTGGTGCCTTTACGCAGCCGGCCTCCACTATTGATAAGAATCTGGAGATTGTTTTTGCGCATTTCCCTCGTTTGAAGGAACGAAGAATCCAGGTGGCAGGGACTCTTTCAGGTGGAGAGCAGCAGATGCTTGCAATGGGGCGTGCCATGATGTCAAATCCTACGCTTTTGATGTTAGATGAGCCGTCTATGGGTCTTGCACCGATTCTGGTAGATGAGATTTTTAAGATTATTGAGTCATTAAATAAAGCTGGTGTAACAATTCTTCTTGTAGAGCAGAATGCGCAGATGGCACTTTCTATTGCGGACCGCGGTTATGTACTTGAGACCGGGAAAGTGGTGCTTACGGCAGATGCAAAGGCTTTATTAAATGATGATTCTGTGCGAAAGGCCTATTTGGGGGCATAGTCCGGAAAGGAGAAGCGTTATGGAAAACTATGTAATTACAATTGCAAGAGGGTATGGAAGCGGCGGACGTACAATCGGTAAAATGTTGTCGGAAGAACTTAATATCCCTTACTATGACAGAGAGCTATTGCGTCTGGCTTCTGATGAGAGCGGAATTAACGAGGATTTGTTTGGAAAGGCAGATGAAAAGCTGAAACAGAGCCTTTTATTTAAAATAGCGCGCCGGGAATACAATGGGGAGCTGATTCCGCCGGACAGGGAGGACTTTGTTTCCAATGACAACCTGTTTACGTATCAGGCAAAGGTAATCCGCGACCTTGCCAAAGAGGGCTCCTGCGTGATTATCGGCAGATGCGCAGACTATATCTTAAAGGACTATGATCATGTTATCCGTCTGTATATCCATGCGCCGTTAGAGGCGTGTATCCGGCGTCTGCAGGGGATGATGAGCGGTACGCCAAAGGAGTTAGAGAAGAAAATCCTTGAGACGGACAAACGCCGCGCGGCATATTACAAGTATTATACCGGAAAGAACTGGACCGATGCCGGGAATTATGACCTGTCCCTGAATACGCAGGATATGGATTTTAAAACCTGTGTAGATATTGCAAAGGCATATCTTGAAATCCGGAAAGGAGTCTGAGGGAGTGGCCTTGAATATTTTTATTGATGGAATGCAGGGAGCCGGTAAGTCGACTCTTCTGACCCGTTTGTCCCAAGCATTTCCGGAATATCAGGCGTACCGGGAGGGGGATGCTTCGCCTGTCGAGCTGGCATGGTGCAGCTATCTGACAGAGAAGCAGTATAAGGAAGTCCTGTTAAGCTTCCCGGAACTCCGGGAGGAAATCGAAAAGAAAGCCTTGACAGAGAGCGGTATGTGCATTGTGCCCTATACGCAGATTCTTACGGAGCAGAGCGGCTTTCACAGGCAGATGGAGCAGTATGAGATATACGACGGCAGGGTTCCCTTTACGCGCTTCCGGGAGATTATTTTAAGCCGTTATGCGGCTCTGAATGCCGGACGGCATATGTTCGAGTGTTCTTTTTTTCAAAATGCAATAGAAAGTATGCTTCTGTATTATGAAATGTCAGAGGAGGAGATTGTGGCATTTTACAGGGAGGCGTACGGGATTTTAAAGCCGAAGGGCTTTTTTCTTCTTTATCTGGACCCGGAGGATTTACGAGAAAGTCTGCTCCGGATCAGGAAAGAGCGGGTAGATACGGAAGGGAGGGAATTGTGGTATCCGATGATGCTTCGTTATCTGCAGGACTCGCCCTATGGCAAAAGCCATCCGTTTACTGGCATGGAGGAGATGCTTGCACATTTTGAACGGCGGAGAAGGTTAGAGCTCCGGCTGATTCGGGAGGAGCTTTGCGGGGATGCCGTGATTTTGCCGGCAAAGAAGTATGATATAGAGCAGGTGCTTGAAATGGTAAGACAGAGGGGCTGAGGAAAAGATAGGGGAAGCCGTAATAAAAACAGAAATAAAGTGCAGGGAGATGTGATTCCTGGAGAGAGGGCAGAAAGTGGAAAATGTAATCTCTGAAAAATTAGATGAAGTATTTGAACAGGCGTTTGAACCAGGTTATCAGCTTGATAAAGAGGGGCGGTATGAGAAAGCAGTACAGGCGTGGCAGACGGGGTTTAGCCTGATACCGGAGAAGGAGAGCAGAGCCCGCATGTCCTGCTACGCCTCGGAGCCTGCTGTTTTGAGCTTGGCGACGAGGAAAACGCCATTCAATATTTGCTCTGGGCGTACCGGGTGGAAGGGGAGGAGATCTTTTTGCCTTATGAAGAAGCAGAACTTGATTGATGAGGAATATCAGGTGGACATTGTATTGGAAACAGGGAATTGATAGAGTTTTCTTCTTCATACGTTCTAAAATAACAACAACGGTACTGTCTCTCCAATCATAGAGCGTTTTCCAACGATACATAAATCAAAAATTGTTTCACCGCAGCGGCGTTTTCTCGTCTATAATCCATTTCTTTTTGTCAGGGATTCCCATTCCGTTCTTTTCCGTTCCTTTCCTTATTTGTCAAAATGAGAAGTTTCAGAACAATCATATGATTGTTTCTTAATAAGAACACTGTAAATACAAGGCTTTTCAAAGCCTACCA
>CAJTLU010000020.1 GCA_910577175.1 uncultured Lachnospiraceae bacterium
TACGGACGGAGAGATATTACTGAATGGGATTAATATTTGGGAATATGAATTATCGACTTATTTATCTGTGATAGGGCCGGTATTTCAGGATATTAATATATTTGCACTTTCCCTGAAGCAGAATATTGACTTCGGAGCAGGTGACGATGAAGAAAGGGTTAATAATGCAATCGCTCAAGCCGGTTTGGCAGATAAGGTAAGGACGCTTGAGCAAGGAATTCATTCGGAGTTATTAACGATTATGTCTGACCAGGGTGTCGTGCTGTCCGGAGGAGAAAAGCAAAAACTTGCCATAGCGCGTTCTCTTTATAAGAAATCTCGTATGGTAATAATGGATGAACCTACGGCTGCTTTGGATCCGTTGGCAGAGCAGCGGTTGTACCAGTCTTTGAATGAAATGATAGAGGATAAAACAGGAGTCTATATTTCACACAGACTTTCCTCTACACGGTTTTGCGATTATATTTATTTATTTGACACAGGAAAAATTATAGAAGAGGGAACGCATGATGAGCTAATGATTTGTAAAGGCGACTATTATGACATGTTCCAATTGCAGGCACAATACTATGTTTAAGAAAATTAAGTCAGTGGTAGAAAAGCAAAATTTGTTGAATACAATAGGTTATTTGACTAAGATCATTTGCCGGGAGAAAAAAGGTTATATTCTGGTCATGCTGTCAGAAGTCATTTTTAAAGTGTTACTAAATGTTTGGCGGGTTTGGATGCCGATGCGTATTGTGGAGGCATTGACGGAAAAGAATTATCAAAGTGTGCTCTTGACAGCGGGAATTTTTCTGTTAGGTGAGTTAATATGTAACACCATACTGGGGGCTCTGGATTACAAAGCACAAGTGACGGAAGAGTGGTTTGACTGTTATTTTAGTGAAGAATATAGTCGGCGGTGTATGGAGGTTCCATATCAATATACCGAAACAAAAGAAAAATTGGATGAAATCAAAAATGCAAAGGATGGGCTTGATTGGTCCGGAAATGTAGCATGTATAATTGATTCGTTGAAGGAAGTAGTTGCAGCAGTTATTTCTATAGTATCTGTGTTTGCAATTGTTTTCGAGGAAGCTCCCTTATTGGTAGTGATGGTAACTATATTGGTTTTAGTTAAAGCTAAGATTGAAGAGAACGAATGGAATGAAATGGAACATTACTATGGTCAATTATCGGGGCTCAACAGAAGGATGGATTACTATTTCTATGAGATATCGAACTATAAATATGGTAAGGATATCCGATTGTATAGAGCTAAGGATTTGTTGTTAAACAGAGCTGAAATGGTAAATCAAGAAAATGCAGAAAAAATGAAAACAGCTGCTCACAAGGTTGCAAAGCTTAGAAGTAAATCGTCCTTGCTGGAGGAAATAGTAACGGCACTGCAATATTTGTATGTAGGTTTTTTTACCATTTTGAACAATTTAGGAGTGGCCAGCTTCACGATGTTAATCGGGAGTACGGCAGTAATGGCTGCATCCATGGAGAAGATGTTTGAAGAATATCAGAATATGATACTTGGTTCGGAGTATTTTTCGTGGTACAGTACCTTTATCAGCAAGAAAGACGAAGAGATTTGCTATGGTAATGAGCCGATTGATATGAAGAATGATGACCATGTCATTAAGTTTCAAAATGTAAGCTTTAAATATCCGGGAAGTGAGCAATATGTACTGAAGGATATCTCTTTTGAGATTCAGTCAAAGGACAAAATATCATTGGTCGGATTAAATGGTGAGGGAAAAACGACACTGGTAAAATTATTATGCGGATTGTATCCGGTATCATCCGGTTCGATATTGTTAGACGGCAAGGATATTCTTCAATATGACAGGGAGGATTTTTGCAAATTTGTATCGGTGGTGTTCCAGGACTTTGTTATGTTTGCAAGACCTCTTTCGGATAATATAGTTTTCACAGAACAGCAGGATGGGGAACGAGTAAATGTTCTTTTGAAACAGCTTAATATGTATGATAAGGTACAGAGTCTGTCGAAGGGAATAGATACAAATCTATATAAGGAATTTGATGAGCAGGGATATGAGCCTTCAGGCGGAGAAAGTCAAAAATTAGCTTTGGTGAGGGCGTTATATAGAAATTCGAATATGCTTATTCTGGATGAACCGACAGCAGCACTTGATCCCGTGGCGGAAGATTCTTTATATCAGGATATTCGGCGTATTATGAAAGAAAAAACGATTTTGTTTGTTTCGCATCGGTTAGCATCATGTAGATTTTGTGACAAGATTATTGTTTTAAATGAGGGTAGAATCTTTGAATCAGGTTCGCATGATGAGTTAATGAAAATAGAAAATGGTTTGTATCGGAAAATGTTTCAGGCACAAGCTGAAAACTATGTACAATTAGGAGGAAGGATAGAAGAGAATGGATAATAATTTGCATCTTATTATTTATGTGACCAAACGATGTAATTTCAGATGTAAATATTGCGGTTATTCGTTTGTTGAATCATCAGATATGGCCCAAGGTATACAAGATGGGATTATCAATTTTGTAAGAAAAAATATTGGCAAGTATGGCAGTATTATCTCGATTGGTTTGGAGGAGAACCTATATTAAAGATTGATGCGATAAAGTATATCTCCTCCAAATAGCACGTTCAGTCAAGAAAATGCCCCTCTTTCTATAGTATACTGGTATAAAAGAAAGGGGCATTCATTATGAAGAGAATTTGTATTGCATACAAAGAATTGTTGGGCATTCTGTTTTCAAAAAATCCGTTTCTGGTCATACTGACCTTTGCAGCCGCCATATTTTCCGGCTTGACCACACCCTTATTGATCTGGGTCAACAGCCGTATTTTTGACCTTGGGCTGCTGACGGCCTCGGGGGAAATGACATTTCTCTCTTATACTCCATATCTTATATTGTTTGTGCTTTTGTCGCTGCTTCCCGTACTTACGGGAGATATCTTATCTAACAGCTATATCCGTCCTAAATGCCAGCTGATTTTCCGTACCGCATATAAGGGGAAAATGCTCCAAAAGCTGAAAACGCTTCGCTATGAGCACTTGGAAGACCCCTTGTCCATGGAGATTATTGACAAGGCGTACACTAAGACAGAGGATACGCTCTTAACTCTTTTCCCGACAACAATCCAGCAGATTATTTCGGCGGGGATTACCTCGGTGGGAACCCTGTATCTCTTCGCGTCGGTAAAATGGTGGCTTCTTTTGGTGCTCCTGCTGCCGTTTGCGCTGGAAACGTGGCTTGTGAGCAGATCCAATTACCAAATTTACCGGGAGATGGAAACCTACTGGAAAAAGGAGCGGTTCTATACCAAGCTGGGAGAGATGCTGTGTTCCAGGGACTATGTCAGGGAGAATACGCTACAGGGCATTTCGGATTACCTGATCGATAAGTACCGCAGCCGGATGAACCGTCGCAACAGGGAATATGAGCATTACTTTTTCAAGCATCTGCGGCATAATCTCGTAAAGCGGAATCTGATTAGATTTGCCCAGCTGGGTGCGGCACTGCTGCTGCTGTTTTTTTACTGCAATGGGGAAATACAAATCGGTCTGCTGATCTCCTTAAGCCTGGCCTTGTTTACGAAACTGTTCTCACAGAATGGTCTGAACGGGCTGGTGAAAGTTCTTCGGGTCAGTGGACAGTACAGAAACGCGTTTGCTTTCTACGACAGCTATTTCAGGCTTTCGGAGGAGGAGTGGGGCGGGGAGGAAACCATGCCGGATGCCTTTGATATTGAGTTTGATAATGTTTCCTTTGCTTATCCGAACACGGAGAAAAAGATTTTGGAAGGAATGAGCTTTCGGATCCGTCACGGGGAGAAGGTTTCCATCGTGGGGGAAAACGGCCAGGGAAAGAGTACGGTAATCAAGCTGCTTTTAGGACTGTTTAAGCCGGACAGTGGAGAGATTCGTATCGGAGGAAAACCGCTGGACTGCTATTCCAGGTTCGTGCGGGAGCGTCTGTTTGGTGCGGTATTTCAGGATTTTGGGAAATATTGCATTACCTTGGGGGAAAATGTAGGGATAGGGGATCCGGAAAAGCTGCATGACAGGGAAGCTCTTGCAAAGGCAATGAGCAAGGCGGGAGTGGAGCCTGTGGCGGCGGGATTGGCGGATGGAACGGACACGCTGCTTGGGAGGGAATTTGAGGGCGGCGTTGACCTGTCCGGCGGACAATGGCAGAGGATTGCTATCGCCAGGGCATGGATGGGGAAGAAACCTGTCATGATTCTGGACGAACCCACAAGCCAGCTGGATCCCATGGCAGAGAGTCGGATTTATGCCGAGTTTGCGGGGATGGCGGAAGGCAAGACCTCAATCTTTGTCACCCATCGCCTGGCCTCCACCATGATAACGGACCGTATTCTGGTCATAGGCGCAGGCAGGGTCATACAGAGCGGCACACATGAGGAATTGCTGGAGCAGGGCGGACTGTACGCCGATATGTTCCAGGCGCAGAAGCAGTGGTATGTAAAGCCGGAATGAGGAGGAAATCATAAGATGAATCATAAAATGTCTGTTGACAATACCGCGAAAATAGAGGAAACTGTACAAAGAGAGCGTTCCCCGAAGCTTTCCCATTTAATCCGTTTGTTTTTGTTCGTCTTTTCTCAAACAAAGGGAATCGGCGCTATCTACATAGGAGCGTTTCTGCTGTTATCCCTGCTGCGGCCAGCGGCTGCCTTTTTGTGGAACGGTTACATACAGAAGGCGGAAAACATTTCTTCCATGGGAAGTATTTTTTCTATGGAAGGAATATTTTCCGGGGCAATGCTGCTGGTCATTTACTTTCTGATACAATTGTTCACGGATCTGATCAGCCGGTATGTATATTTGATGGATGAGATAGAACAGTTGAATCTGGTGCAGGCCAACCGGCAGCAGGAACAGTTACATTCCGTTCTGTATCAGAAGATAGCGCGCCTGCCGTCGGAGGATTTGGAGATTCCAAAGCTGAATGACAGGATAGAACAGGTAGTTCAGTTCATGTGCGGGCGTTTCGGAATGAACACTGGAGTGATGCTTCAGGGATATTTTATGGCTGCTAAGACAGTCTCCGTCCTTTCCATAGCGGCTTCCCTGTATTTGTTTGATCCCCTGTTGTGCCTGACCGTGCTGATAGCGCCCCTGCCTGCTATATGGGTGAACACGGCGGGACAGAAGCTGATGTTCCGGTTTCGGAAGAGCAATATAAAGCTACAGCGCAGGGCGGATTATTTTGAAAAACTGATGATATCACCGGCTGCAAAAGAAATGAAGACCTTTGCCCTGTATGACTTTTTTTATGATAAATGGAAGAAAGCCGCCGACGAATACACGGAAAAGGAGCAGAAAATGATCCGCACCCGGGCAAACTTCATGCTGCTGCATAATTTTATCATTCATGCCGTGATTGTGACCGGCAGTATATTCGCTATTGTATTGATGGCTCTGGGAAGGCTGACGCTGGGTGAGCTGGGTGCGGTTCTGTTACTGGTGTCCACTTTGGTGGAGGACGTAAAGGAACTGATGACGGGATATGCTACTTTTGTGACCAAAAAGAATGAGGCGGCACAGTTCTTTGACCTGATGGAGCTGCCGGAGCAGGACCAGGGGGGAGAAGACTGCGGCGGGGTAACCCTGATACAGGCGGAGCATTTGAATTACCGCTATCCTCTGACGGACCGCTATGTCCTGGAAGATATCAGCCTGACCATTGAAAAAGGGGAGAAAATCGCTTTTGTGGGTGAGAACGGTATGGGAAAAACGACGCTGGTGAAACTAATCACAGGGGTGCTTTCTCCCTCCGACGGACAATTGAAAATAAATGGGAAATCAATTTCCCAGTATCAATGCGTGAGCCGTTACGATAAAGCGGGAGTGATGATGCAGGGCAGTATGGGGTATACCACCTTTACTATCGGGGATAATGTGTTCCTAGGCGATATCTTCAGGGAACGCGACGAGAGGGCGATTGAGGAGGCGCTTGCCTTTGCCGGACTGGGAGATAAGGATAAGGAGAGCCTTCTGGGAAAGGACATTGGCGGCGTTGACCTGTCTGGCGGTGAGTGGCAGAAGCTGTCTATCGCGAGAAACGTGTACCGGGACAGGAATTTCATAATTTTAGACGAACCCACCAGTAATCTCGACCCTTTGGCGGAAGCAGAAATTTTCAGGAAATATATGGAGATGGCGGAGGATAAGACGGTGATTTATGTGACTCACAGAATCAGCGCGGCATCTCTGGCGGACAGGATTATTGTGTTTGAGGACGGCAGGATTGTGCAGGATGGGGCACATGAAGAGCTGCTGGCATCAGGAGGAAGCTATGGGAAATTATACAGAGAACAGGCAAAGTGGTATGACAGATGAGAATCCGGTGTTTCGCTCCCTTGGAGTCATTGAAGAGCGGATCCGGGAAAAGCTGACCGTCAAAAGCCTGGCGGACAGTGTCCATTTTTCTCAATATCATTACCAGCGTATGTTTCGGGAGGCAGTGGGAGACAGCGTCATGGGATACGTGACCAGGCGCAGGATTTCCCTGGCGGCTGAGGATCTTGCGGGAACGGATGAATCGATTCTGGAAATCGCGCTTAAGTACGGCTACGACTCCCATGAGGGCTTTACGCGAAGCTTCCGGACGCATATGGGAATTACCCCGACGGAATACCGGAAATACCATTTGTCCACAAGTTCTCTTAAAATGCAGAAGGAGAAAAGCGCCATGATTTATTCAAAAGCAATGGAGGAAATCATACGAGAACTGAACAGCCTGATTGTACAGGCGAAGGAAGCCGTGGAATATACAAGAAAAAGTGCAGAGATAAATGCGGAGGCTGCTGTTTTTTATGCCCGGTTCTGGGAGGTTATTGTGGATAAAACAGAATCCATGGCGGAAAACCTTGCACAGCTTTTAACCCGCATTACTGCTATTGCGCAGCAGCCGGATGAAATATCCGCCCGTTTCAGAATTATTAAGGCCATGGAGGACACTGCATTCCAATCCGGTATTATTGCATTTCAGGCAGGACTGACGATTGCAAGGGCCAGACCAGAGCATAGAGAAGCAATTCAGTCTGTGTGCAACAAATACGAATCCCTGGCCGGGAACGCCCGGATCAAGACCGGGAGAATCGGGGAATTCATGCAGGAATTGTGGCAGCTGATTTTTCAGGACATGCGAAGGAACGCCGAAAGAAAAATACAGCAGGCAGTGGAAAAGGGCATGGCTGCAGTCAGGAATCTGTCAGACGATCCGGCGCTTCCGTATGATTATATTGTGGAGGAAGTCAGAAGCATTGCGGAAGAACTTGCTGCTATGCCCCTTGAGGAAGTGACCGTTGTCCGATTGGAAAATGAACTGGTTCGTCTGGATGTGACCGCCTTTGCTGTGGACGTGGATGTACTGCGCGTCCCGGCGCACAGAGCATTGTTGGAAAAAATATATGATTTCAGGGAAGAAATACGTGAAACAGCCGAATTCTTCCGAGGTCTGCCGGGGGATGCGTTTGGCTTCCCTGTGGAATCGGAGCAAGAAATCGAAAACTGCAAATATGACATTTCCGGGTCCGTCCGGGAAGCGGATAACAGGGAACCGGGACTTTGGGGAGAAATTCTGCTGTTTTATCTCAAGGGAGAAATTCAAAAACTGGGCGGCGCGCACTTGACTGAGGAGAAGAGAGCCGTGTTTGACGATATCTGTGACAAAATGAAGCAGGCAGTCCATCTGGCAGCGAGGGGAAGGAACAGGACAGAGGGCGTGACCCCGGAGAGCGGGGGCAGCACACAGGATCTTTCGCAGCAGATTTACCATGAGCTGACCATGCAGGGAGAGGAACTTGGCATATATGGTGCAGCAATCCTGTATCTTGCAGAAGAATGGAAGCGCATTTTGCTGAAGCCGGACACCTGAGAAACATAAGACACCGGAAGGTAAGGTGTTTCCGGGCAGGTCTGTCGATTCAGTGCATTTTCGACAGTTTCTAAAGCATCGGGAATATGTGGGCATGAAAGTAAAGGAGAACAGAAAAGCATGGAGAAGGTAAAAAATTTATAGAAAATAATCGGTTTCAGAACTTCATTCTGGTTATCATTGTCCTTAATGCAGTATTATGGGAGTTTGACCATGCAGGGTCTTCCCGCCGGCGTGCTACAGACGCTGAAATTCCTGGGTACATTTTCTCTTGATCTGTGATTTTAAGGTGATAAGAGAAATGGAGGGAGCTGCTTTCTTTACTTTAATTGTAAATTTTTGTTGAAAAATAGGTATATATGTGGTAAAATATGGGAAGAATTATAAAAACAGTTTTGGTGGGAGTTTTTAAACGGGAGAGTATGAGATATAAGATTGTGCTTTTAAGAATTGTTAGAAGTATGGAAATAAATGCAGGAAACTATAAAATTGTTTTTTTCTGTTCTTAACTTTAATCATGTTGCAATAACTTGCAATTTACAATATAAAAATAATGTTGGTTGTTCTTTACAACATTGTGTACTGCGTTGATGAAAGATAAGGTGTTGCTATTTATGAACCAGAAATGTTTAGGAGGAGTTAGCATGAATGTGGGCGGAAGGTTTTATACATACAAAAAAAATGAAGGGACTGGATATGATGAAAACCTGAGAAATTGTATTGAAACGACATGTCAGTATTGCATTGAGAACGCTGATAAATCTAGTGAAGAAAAAATAAATAAACCTATAATGCTATTGGGCAAAATCCAAAGTGGAAAAACTAGGGCATATACAGGGATTATAGCGTTAGCATTTGATAATGACTTTGATATGGTGTTTATATTGTCAAAAAATAGTAGGCCATTGATTAACCAGACTGTTTCACGAATGAAAAAAGAGTTTAAGGATTTTATAAGTAGTTATGAAGTAGTAGTGTCAGATATTATGAAGTCCAATATAAGAATCAGTGGTTATCAGCTAGAACAGAAAAATATAATTGTTGCGAAAAAGGAGAAAAACAATATAAATCGACTAATTGATTTCATTAATAAATACTCAATTGGTGAAAAAAAGAAGTGTCTCATAATTGATGATGAAGCAGATACTACAGGTATTGGCTACAGTAAGGTGAAAGGTGAGGATGTATATACTTTACGAATGGTTTCTTCAAAAGTGAATGAAATGAGAGGAACTTTGGATGGATGTGTTTTTGTGGAGGTAACTGCGACACCTTATGCATTATATTTACAGCCGGAATTTGAAGAGTGCGAAGAAATTCATCCTATAAAACCATTGAATACAGTATTGGTTCCTTGGGGGAAAGATTACATTGGAGGGGATTATTATTTTATAAAAAGTAAAGACGTATCACATCCTGCGTCAATGTTATTTGAACCGGTTGGGGTGAAGGAGCATGAAATTGTTTCCGATCAGAAACGAAAAGGAAAGAAGTCTAAAATTGAAGATAAAAGAGTATTTAGATTTGATGAGATTTTGATAAATCAGGGGAAATTACCAGTATTCAAAAGGGGAATTATCAATTTTTTGGTAGGAGTAATTGTTTTAAAATATAGAGAAGTGCGTAATACACACTATGCATATGTAATACACACAGCAACGCAAAAAGGTTCTCATTTCAACTTGCAAAATATTACAGATATATTTTTAGAGCAAATACGGAATAGAGGTGAAATTGAGGAAACTATTGTTGAGAAAATGTTATTGCGGTCATACGAGAATATTAGAAGATCTGTGATAGCATATGGTATGGAAATGCCTTCCTATGAATATGTGAAAAAACAATTTTACTATGTTATAGATAAGGGATACTATAGCGTTGATGTTGTAAATAGTGATAATGATGTTGATGCCTTATTGGATGAGGAAAGCGGAGAATTGAGACTCCCGACACCATTTTCGATTTTTGTAGGTGGTCAGGCTCTTGATAGAGGTGTTACAATTCCAAACATGATTGGGTTCTACTACGGGAGAAACCCTAAAACTATGCAACAAGATACAGTTTTACAACATTCCAGAATGTTTGGATATAGAAAGCACTTGTTGCCAGTTACAAGATTTTATACAACAGAGAGAATTCATAGTAATATGGAAAAGATTACAGAAATTGATATTGCTCTTAGAGAAGATATAAAAAACGGCAAGCAAGGAAGTGGAGTTTATTTCATAACTAGAAAAGAACAAGATAGTAAGTTTGGGGATGGTTATATCAAACCATGTTCACCTGATAAAATACGTATTTCAGATGTTATTTTCTTACGAGGATATAAACGATTGTTGCCTGTAGGTTTTTCACCTGTGTGTAAAACAAGTTACGATAAGGTGACTAAGAATATTGAAAGATTGTTAAGTGAATCGCATAAATTAGATGAAAATACATATTCATTTACTCTTAGGCAAGCAGAGGATATGTTATCATATGCGTATGCAACATTTGTTGAAGATGAAGAGACATATAGATTCGTAACATTGGATGAAATGCATACTTTGTTAAGATACTTTGTGAAGAATGATAAGGCTTTTTGTACGGTTTATAGAAATTTAGATACTGGTAAATATAAAGGAGAAGAGTTAATCCTGCAAGATTCACCAGATACAGGGCAATCCCATTTTAAAAGGGCAAAAGAATTAGCTGTAGATGTTCCCTGCCTTATGTTATTCCAAGAAAAGGGCACAAATACGGGATGGAATGAAAGAGCTTTTTGGTGGCCTGTATTGGTAGCACCGAAAAATGTGCCAAAAACAATTTATGCCTCGAAAATAATAGGCGAAAAGGTTGTAGTATCCAATGACTAAGTCGGAAAGGGATATCATTCAGCTAAACAGAGACGGGGGTGCGGATAATTTCTTGGACTGGCTAAGCTGCTAACCTAGGACTTCGTCTGTACTCCATAGGACTCATATATCCTAATGATTTTTTGTTTTGGCTTATTATACCACACAAGATAATTATTTAATATATCTATAAAATCTGAGATGTTTATGCCTGTCAGTTGGTGTTATAAAACATTTCAGATGACATATAATAAGTTTTACAAATCAATTTTATAAAAATAGATATGGTCTATGGTCGTTTGGTAGAATAAAGTCACCACAACAAAATCTACTAAAGGAGGCACAAAGACCATGTCTGATAATATTATACAACGAAATGAGGAGCTGATAAAGCACAATCTCAAGGCTCTTGACACTATTGATGCAATGAATTTATATGAGAAATATGAATTTGAAGAATGCAAGGTAATTTGTATGGTTTGCACAGATAATGTATAAATTTCAGTCTGTGTGGCATTTTCTATGCCCTATATTTTGTTCTGGTAAACGGAGAATCGAAGTGTTATAATAAAATCTATAAAACAGAATTTTAAGAGGAACTATATATGCATAGATGGTCTAAAATGCGAAATAAATTAGAAAATGAATATCTTGCTTATTCCTTGAGAGGACATATTCAATACTTTGCTACGTCATACAGCAAATGTCCTGACCATGAGGGAAGGGCTGCAATTTTGCTTGACGGGAAAGAAATAGTATCTGGAAGCTACTATGAACAGTGGAGTAAAGAGCATCTTTTGCCGCGCGATGAAAAACTTAAAGCCAGGTTGACAAGTGTATTTCCGTTTATGGACGATACGGCTGTTCAATATGGACAATTTGACCAAAGCTGCTTTTATCATGCCTTTAATGAGTTTGATAATCAAAGCATAGAACAAAGTCTGGCAAGTGAAAATATGCTTGTTCGTATCTTTGCAATATTGGACAGGAGAATTGGAAAGAGAAGATTAGAAAGAATGAGCAGTATGATTGAAAAGGAACCGGAAGTGTTTCAGCTTTTTTATACTATAAGAACTAAATCAGAGGGAATATCGGGTCAGGGATAGTGCAGAGGAATGCTCATTTCATTGTAGGCGATAGAATAAGAACAAGGAAGGCAATCAGTCCTCGCGGGAGCGCCTGATTTCCTTTGCTTTGTGTGTAGGGATTTTTTTAGTTTGTGAAGGAGTATGCTTATATCGAGGTACAGCTTTGGAGTGATGAGTATCTGAAGGACTGCAAAGAAGCGTATCAATAAAAATATATCATGTAAAAGATATATCATGTAGGAGAGAAGAAAATGCTTTGTAACATAAGAAAATGGGAATTGTCGGACGCGGCAGATTTGGCAGCAGCGCTTTCGAATAAAAAGGTGCAGAATAACCTGCGGGACGGATTGCCGTATCCTTATACGGAGGAGGATGGGAAAGAGTATATCTCTGCGATGCTTTCTGCCAAGGAGGATGAGACCTTTGCGTTTGCTGTTGTGGCAGATGGAAAGGTGATTGGCAGTATCGGATGTTTTCGTCAGGGGAATATACACAGGCAGACTGCCGAACTGGGATATTACATTGCAGAGGAATATTGGGGCAGGGGTATTATGACAGAGGCTGTAATGCAGATTTGCCACTATGTTTTTGGCAGGAGCGATATTCTCCGTATTTATGCAGAGCCGTTTGCGCACAATGCTGCATCCTGCCGGGTACTTGAAAAAGCAGGCTTTCAATACGAAGGCACCTTGAGAAGCAATGCGATAAAGAACGGTGAGGTTGTCGATATGAGGATGTATTCCCTGCTGAAAACGGAGGTTCTCTTTTAAAGATTATAAATGGCAATGCAGTATTGTGTAAGGAGGAAATAGCATGGTAACAGAAGCGTTTGACAATCAATCCAATGCAATTATCAATCCGTGCCGCAAAGAGAATGCTCCGAGGGTAGATGCGTGTATTATGACATTTTCCTATAAGATTGAGGAATTTGTCCTGGCAAGCTACGAGTGTGAGGAGATTGCTTCCCTTTGGTCTGCCACAGGCAGGACGCCGGTGTATGGCATCCGCTATAAAGGGAAAAGAGTTGCTTTTTTAAGACCTATGTGGGTGCGCCTGCGTGCGTCGGGACAGTAGAAGATACGCTCTCGGAATTAAAAACGGATAAGTATATTGTATTTGGCGGTGCCGGGTGCTTAAATAAGGAGATTGCGCATGGGAAGGTAATGGTGCCGACAGAGGCGTACCGCGATGAAGGCACCTCCTATCATTATGCACCGGCTTCGGATTATGTCACTGTAAAAAATGCAGGGATTGTTGCCAGCTTTATGGAGGAAAACGGGATTCCCTATGTAAAGGGAAAAACATGGACAACCGATGCCATTTACAGGGAAACTATGAATAATTTTGAAAAGCGCAAAGCGGACGGTTGTATTTCCGTGGAAATGGAATGTGCTGCCCTGCAGGCAATGTGCGACTTCAGGGGGGTGAATCTGTATACCTTTTTTACGAGCGGCGACCTGCTTGATGCGCCGGAATGGGATACCAGACGGAAGGAAAGACAGGAAAAAGGCACTCAGCATGACGTCGGGCATTTTGATATTGCGCTGGAGCTGGCGCGGTATGTTGCGGAATGACAGATAGTGTCTCACGAAGTCTGCCTGGAAGAAGGGGTTGCGCTTTGTGCGACAGCCCCTTGCCTTTGCGGTATATAGTATTCCGAAGGCTTCTATCTGCTACCTCAGAGAGGCTTTGTACTCCTCGCCCCAGTTCTGCATGGAATCGAGAATCGGCCGGAGGCTCTGTCCGAGCGCTGTTAAGGAATATTCGACCTTCGGTGGGACTTCCGCATATACCTTCCGGCTGATAAGACCGCTTTCCTCCATAGTGCGCAGCTGGGCGGTCAGAACCTTTTGGGATACGCTGCCAATGGACTTCTTTAATTCTCCGAAACGCTTTGTGCCCGGCATTAAATCGCGCAGAATCAGCACCTTCCATTTATCTCCGATTAAGGTCAGAGTTGTTTCTACTGGACAGGCTGGCAGTTCCTTTCTGTCTTTTTGTTCGCTCATATTGCTTGCCTCCATTCTATCGTTTCCTATGGAAACTTTGTTTCCGATTATACCATACAGCCTGTTTTGCGTCAATGCTTCTGACCCTTGAGTTTCCTCAGTGGGAAGTGCTTGCATGACCTGCCTTGCTATGATATAATTTCGGTTAAGGATAATCCTTGTTTTACAGGCTGTATTGGGATAGAGGATTTTTTGTCATTCAGTAAGGCACAATGGGCGGACTTCGACTACAAGCTGTCAGACGGCGAATGTTTGCGGGAAGTGCAGGAGAGAACTATCTGCGCATTGAATTGTGTTTTAGAAGAGTACAAAGATAGGACGATTGCTGTGGGTTCACATGGGACTGCACTGAGTACGATTGTAAATTATTATGACAGGCGGTTCGGCTATCAGGAGTTTGAGAGGATTCGTGCGCTGATGCCGTGGATTGTCAGGTTTACATTTGACGGGAAAAGATGCGTGAATATGGAGCAGTATGATTTGTTTTTGGGAAAATTTAATCCGCTCATTACTTAATCTCCAAACGACAATTAAGCTCATAAAGAGCCGTGCGGTTTGAATCCCATTTAAGTTTCCTGGTTGCTTCATCATAAGGCAGCCAAACACATTCGGTATGTTCGTGGGACAATTTTATATCTTCTTTGCACTCAAAACCAAAGGTATACTCAGGTATTACATAGGTGTGATTACTCCAATGCTGCCGATGCTTTTCGGAAATAATCGTAGCAGGAATATAAGACAGGCTTACCAGCTCGATCCATTTATCTGACTGTATCCCGCCTTCTTCAAAGGTTTCTCTTTTTGCAGCTTCCAAAGGTGTTTCATCATCTTCGCCGCCTCCGGCTATAAATTGCCATTGGTCGAAATCGGCACGATGAAACACACAATAAAAAGGAGAGCCATCCATGATTCGATATGGTATTGCAAGTATTTGAAATGCTGCTCTCATTAGTACTTCCTTTCTTTGGACGCGATAATATCGCATCTTAACTCTATCACTCTTTTGATAACTGCCATATCTTCATCGCCTGGATTTTTCCATCTGAACGCGATTGCGCCGCCGCCGCACACGCGTTGCTTTTTGTCGAGCACCGTCACAAACATTCCCAGATGCGTGGTCGAGCAGGCGGTGCACCGTAAGATATGCCGCAAAATATTCTTCTGAAAATCGGGCGATTCCTGAGCGAGCCTGTCGTTAATAAGTGCCGGATCGTCCCAATGATATGTGCCCATTATCCGGATATCGAGAGCTAGTTCACCCAGATTCCACTCCGAGCCTATGCACATCACCTGCGAACCCTTGTATTTGTAGTCGACTTTCCAAAAGGTGCTGACGGCGGGTTTCACCTTCTGAGAAATTGCAAAATCGTGTAATTCGTAGGCTTGCTTTTTCTGATTTGCGGTAAGCGGGCGGAAATAATCCTCGTATGTAGGCTTGTGCCTGCCGTTCAGATTGCGAAAATCTAATGTGCGAAAGGCAAAAAAGTCAAATCCGCTGCTTGT
Organism: uncultured Lachnospiraceae bacterium; assembly: GCA_910577175.1. Lineage (GTDB taxonomy): Bacteria > Bacillota > Clostridia > Lachnospirales > Lachnospiraceae > SIG307. The sequence continues at coordinate 15,325 of CAJTLU010000020.1, forward strand.
TTTGGCCAGGCTTGACAGGGCGCACATAGCAGGGAACATTGCGGGGTATTCTTTGGAAGTGACCTCGTTTTCGCGCACTGTAATCCCCATACGGGCCATTGCCTTGAACATATCGGCAACACAAATGTTGCGGACAGAGCCTTTCAAGGTTTTGTCATATTTGGCTAAAGCCTCACTTGAAAAAACAAGTGTATCTCCGGCTGCCTCGCCATGCGTGCCGAGCTTGTAAAGCAGTTCGATGTAATTACTGATGGCGTTCCTTGTCCGGGCGATGATATTTTTGGCTTTTGAGGGATATTTTTGCTTTAATCCGTTGATTTTGCGCCCTTTACAAAAGTCCTCAAGAAGCATAACGGGTAGATGATATTCGCCGGGGTTGTCATACATATCGGCAAGCATAGCCATTACAAACCCGTGAAATGCCGCACAGGAGGCACGCATATCAGAATCCGCGATATCCGCCAGGGATTTTTCCAAGGGAATTATGCCGCGGGCAGTGAAATAAATCAGGCTGTGGACGGCTGAGGGGAATGCGTCCTGGTCGATATCAAAATTCATTTTGTCACTTCCTCTGAAATAATCTGGCTATATTTTACCGCAAAGCAAGGGGGAAGTCAAATCCTTAAGCAAGCTGAGTTTTCGCATTTTGCGTCCTCCCCCGGCGACAACGAGGATGGGAAAAGCCTGACAACAAAATGGATGATTTTCAACCACTGACCGAAGAACAGATGGAACAGTTATCATTACCAGAAGAGTGGATGAAGTAAGAATTCCTTATCGGGCATTAACACAAAAGGAGAGCAAACGAATGGAGAATAGAAAAGCAAACACATTGGTAGCACTCAGGAAGATGATAGGTGGCACAATGTATTGTGTGAGAGTGCATTTCAATGAGGATGCAAAGGAAACCATGAAGGATAAAATAAAGAGGATGCTGGAGAATGATGTTAAGGCATCGCAACACACCGCATAGGTCAAAAAGCATGTAGAAAAATAGTATATATCATGATATAATTGGTGGTGTTGTTAGTTACTCAAAGACATCCAGATAAAAAGGCTGGTGGGCAGTGGGAATTTACTGGTGGTGGAGTTCTTGCAGGAGAAACAACTCTATTAGCGGCATCTCGTGAAGTGAAAGAGGAGTTGGGTGTTTGCTTAGATGAAGCAGAGTTAAAACTGTACGAATTATAAACACAGAAATTATTTTATGGATATTTATGTAGTTAGAAAAGATTTAAAAGATGAAGAAGTTATATTGGATAAAAGTGAAGTAGTGGACTGGACATGGTTGTCTAAAAGTGAAATTGAACAGTTTATTGAAACTGGGAAAATGGTTCGTTCTGTTGGAATAAGATATAAAATGTTTGGAATGAATTTGATGGAGAATTAAATTTTTTCTTCAACAAATTCCAATAGGTCGAACAGTTTGATAAACTTGAATTGGTCGAATAGATGAAAATTTGAATTTAACAAACAGGAGAGAGGCAGATTTAAATTGCTGACTGATATTATAGAGGAGCGATTTTTAAAAAAGTTAGGTGCAGAAAGCTTTAACGAACGAATCAGTATTGTAGAGAAATACAAAAAACAATGGGAGCTGTCTGAAATAGAATTTAAGTCAGAGTTTTCCACTAACAGCCTGATTTTCTATGCGGTTTCAAAACGATATGGTAAGGTTATTCTCAAAATTCTTATCAACAATGGTTTTGACAAGGAAATACTGGCATTAAAATTGTTTCAAGGTGAGAATTTTTGTAAACTTTATGAGTATTCATTTGATGATAAGGTATACATAATGGAACGAATTGTGCCTGCCTATACTTTATATGAAAGTGCTCCCCGCAACGAACGTATTAAAATTGCAGGCGAAATATTTAAAGGACTGCACAAGACTGACTTGCCCGATAGTACATTCCCTACATACACCGAATGGTTTGAAGCTGGCAAAAAGGGTACAAAAAATCGTGAGGATTGTGAAGAATTGTATCAGTATCTTGACAGTGCAGAGCGAATGCTTACAGATATATGCAAAAAGTATTCTCGCAATCTTCTGCTGCACGGTGATTTACACCATGAGAATATACTTAAAAATGAAAATGGAGGCTATACGGTTATTGACCCTAAAGGCGTAATAGGCGACCCTGTATTTGATTTATCGAGATTTATACTTGATGAGTTTAGAGATGATTTGACCTCAGAGCCAAAGGATGTAGTAATTGATTTCGTACAAAAGCTTGGTGACGGTGTAGGTATTCCTTGTGAGATTTTATTGCGCTGTTTGTATATTGAAACGGTCATTTGGCTTTTCAGAGAGGAACTTGCAAACGGAGAAAGTCTTGAAGAATGCCAGCAGCTGATTACTAATATGAAAGTTGCGTATGAGTTTGCTCACAGCAGGAAAGAAAAATATATGGGTGACAATATCGAAGGAAAAGAATTAAGAGAAGTAATGTACACGTTATCATGAATTGTAATTCGTAAGAACAGAAACTTTCAGGTTGTACCTGAGTTTATGTAAAAAGAATTATATACATATGACCTAAGAGCCATTGTGGAGAAATCTACAGTGGCTTTTTTTTATGCAATGAAACCCAGGGGGATACTAAAAAGTCCTTGACATTTCGTTTCAGGTGAAGTGAATCTGTATGATTTTGGTGAAGTCAGGCTGCAGGAATTTATGGAGGAGTTATGAACGAAGAGATAATTGCAAGACTATGGATGGAGCGCTTCTCGAAAGCCCTACAGTTTATCGGGCGCTGCACAGTAGGGCAGGGCAATTATGTTTACATAGTGAAATGTGCAGGGGAGAAGTATGTCATCCGGTGCAGTACGGAGCGGGGGGCTTACGAGCCTGCAATTTATTGGCTGGAACGGCTGGAGCCGCTTCAAATCCCTGTTCCAAGGGTATTTGCCAAAGGAAGGTTTGAGGGATACGAGTATCTGATTTTATCGTATCTGGAAGGAAAGGATATCGGGCTTGTCTATCCGCAACTGACAACGGAAGAGAAGAGGGAGATCGCAAGGGAAGTCGTAGCAATCCAGAACCGGGTTGCGGCATTGGAGCTTGAGAATCTGGAGCCGGACTGGTCGTGGGATTTATTTATCCGGAATATGCTGGAGAGGGCAGAGCAGCGTATTGCCGAAAATGGTTATTATTTTGAGGTGGAAAAGGTAGAGCGTCTCCGGAGGTGCGCCGGGCAGTTTGAGGACTATTTTGCAAGGATAAAGCCGGTTGCCTATCTGGACGATATCAGCAGTAAAAATTTACTGATTCACAATGGGCGGCTATCTGGTATTATCGATATAGACTGGATGGGAACCGGTGACCGGCTGACCTTTGCTGCCCTGACCAATATGGTGTTGCTTGACCTTGGGTATGCTACGGATTACGTGGAGTACATTTTGGAGGAGATGCAGGCGGATGAGGAGGAAAGAAAGGCATTTTTGTTTTATACCCTGCTGTTTTGCGTAGATTTTATGGGGGAGCGCGGCATGCAGTTTCTGGATAAGAGGGTAGAGGTAAATGAACGGATTGTGGACCGGCTGAATGGCATCTATGACCGGCTGTGGGAGGAATGGCAAAGAGTACAAGGAGGAAAGGAAAATGGCAGTAAGTTTTTATGAAGAGGCAGAGGATGCGTTATTAAAATTTGCAGTTATTATAGCAAGGATGGGAAATCAATATGTGTTTTGTAAGCACAGGAAAAGGGATACATGGGAAATTCCCGGAGGACGCCGGGAGCCCGGAGAGAGTATTCTGGATACGGCAAAACGGGAGCTGTGGGAGGAGACCGGGGCGCTTCAATTTCATATACAGCCGGTTTGTGTGTATTCTGTCAGCGCTGACAAAAGTCTTGACGGGCAGGAGTCGTTCGGAATGCTGTATTATGCTGAGATTCAGTCAGTGGAAGAGGAATTGCATAAGGAGATTGAGCGGATTATTGTGACGGACCGGCTGCCGGAGCAGTGGACGTACCCGGAAATACAGCCGGAGCTGATAAAAGAAGCCAGGAGAAGGGGGATTTTATGATAAGAGAGGTAAAGGACACTGATTTTGAGGGGTTGATGGAGCTGTATATGCAGCTGCATGACAATCCGATGCCGGAGAAGTCCCATGAAATGATGGACTTGTGGAAGCGGATTCTGGAGGATAAAAATCATCACATTATTGTAGCGGAGGTTGACGGGAGGATTGTATCCTCCTGCGTCTGCGTGATAATTCCGAACCTGACGCATCACCAGCAGTCCTATGCCTTTATTGAGAATGTAGTGACGGCAGAGGACTGCCGGAACCAGGGGTTCGCGACCGCCTGCCTGAACTATGCGAAGGAGCTGGCGGAAAAAGAAAACTGCTATAAGATGATGCTGCTGACCGGCTCTAAAAAGGAGAGTACCTTAAACTTTTACCGGAAAGCCGGGTACAATAGTGAGGATAAGACGGCGTTTATCCAGTGGCTTTAAGGGAAAGAAAAGCGGGGCGGCCGCGTGCTTGACGTGGTCGCCCCGAAAGGTAAAGCGCCTTTATTTTTTCTTTCTTTGTTTAAAGTAATTGTCAATTACCTTTTTGATTTCTTCCGGCTTCATGGTCTTTAGCATGTAGCCGGTCGCTTTTAAGGACATGACATTTTTAACGCTTTCCTTATCGCCCCTGCCGGTCAGGAAAATAACAGGAATATCTGCTGTTTCCTCCTCGGAGCGAATCATTTCGAGGGTCTGTCTGCCGTCGCAGATAGGCATTTCATAATCCAGAAGAATTAAATCCGGTCTGTTTCTGGCGATGCATTTTAGTGCAGCGCTTGCAGAGTTTGCAAGTACAACGTCATAGTCGCTTCCTAAAAGCATTTTCATGGCATGCTGTACGACATCTGAATCATCGACAATCAGAATCTGTTCCTTCTCCGTCGTTTTTCCTTTATCCAGATATTTCTTGATTTCACTCGTCACATTCCGCGGATTTAGCGTAAGCCCGAGCTCTCCGCCGGAAGCGCCAGGTGAAAGGATGCAGAAGCCAAAATATCCTTCTCCGGTATTAAACAGGAGACTGCATTCCGGAGTCTGCTCATTAAACTCCTTTGAAAACTGTTCATATGTAAGCAAATGTTCCTTCTCAAGATTAAATAAGCCGAGTGAAGGGAAGGATGACTTGATGCAGTCCATAAACTGCAGCGTAATATATCTTGTGGCGTTAATAATAAGGTCGTCTATTTTGTCAAACCGGATACCGAGCATCTGTCCGACTGTACTTGTAAGAAGAACCTCCTCGAAAATCAGAATAACATCCCATTTTTTGCCCTGTTCCGAGGAATACACGAGCTTATAATAAAATCCTTTGCCGAAGTCCTCCGCGCCGTAGTGGTCGCTGACAACGCGCGTTTCCAGCTTGAACATATCGTTGACCGTTTTTATAATTGTCTGCTCAAGCGCGGTGATTACCTCCTCCGAAGGAAGATTGCCCCACTTGCTTTTGACCTTTCCGGTAATTGTACTGTCCTCTGTTAAGGTATGTGCAGTCATCCAGCCGATACAGACACCAAGAAAGTGCCTGACAGCATCCAGGGAAAAATTGCCCTCTACCAGCTCTTCCTCCAGGGCAGGGAGTGTTTTGGCCTTGAAATTGTCATGGAGGCGCTTGTGCATCGGGTAGCCTTCAAAATTGATGGAATCCATATATTCCTCTTCTTTAGCAAAATGCTCCATAACATGATTCTTAAAGTATTTAATGCCTTCGCGGCCGACCCACTCGATTTTGGACTCATGTTCGCTCATGGACAGTAATTTATTCATAATAGAAAAAAGCTGCTTATGATCTTTGTCAATAAAATCTACTCCTATATTGAAGCGCTCCTGCCACTCCAGTTTTTCACTCATACATACTTCCTCCTTAACTACATTGAAAATAATTGAGCTGTTTCTTTTTATCATACCATAAAACTGGAAGGAATAAAATACTTTTTTGTAAAAATTAGCGTTTGTTAGTATGCTATTTTATATGTCGCCGTATGTTCCAAAGACAGCACGCGGCTGCCGCAGCTTTCCAGGGTTGTCCAAAGGGTGTAGGGATTAAAGAGAAGGGACTCTTGATTTTTGTCTGCTGGTTCGATAGAATAAATAAAAGAAGGAATGAGGAATTTTATTTCGGAGTTGGTAAGGAGCAAGCGCTATGAGCATAGTTAAGAGGAAATCGAAAAAGGAAGCGGCAGAAAACGAACAGCCGGTGATGCTTGCAGTGATGGATTCCCCGCTTGCCGGGCAAAGAATCGTAGGAGCGAGAAGGAAGTTTACGTCGGAGGTTGCCGTATTCTATGGGCTTGCGAAAGGGAGATGGAAGGAAGGCAAGGGGATTTGCCCAGGAGGAAAGGGAAATGAATAAGGATTTGACAACGGGAAAACCGGAGACGGTGCTTTGGAGGTTCTGCCTTCCGTTGTTTGGAAGCGTTTTGTTTCAGCAGCTGTATAACATTGCGGATAGTCTGGTCGCAGGGAAATTTCTCGGAGAAAATGCGTTGGCGGCGGTGGGGAACAGTTATGAGATTACATTGATTTTTATTGCCGTTGCATTTGGATGCAATATTGGCTGCTCGGTGATTGTCGCAAGATTATACGGCTCGAAAAGTTACCGGGAGATGAAAACTGCGGTCTATACCACGATGCTTGTAAGCGCAGTATTGTGTGCAGTGCTGATATTGTTTGGAATACTCTGCGGAGAGATGCTGCTGCGGCTGATTCATACGCAGGATGAAATTCTTGCAGATTCCAGGCGGTATCTGGTTGCCTTTTTTATTGAGAAGCCTTCAGAACTGGCGCTTTCCTCCGGAATGCAGTTCCTTTTTGTGGTTGCGCCGTTCTATTTTGTAGTCTCCCTGAAGCTGGCTGCAGACGGGGTGCTCCGGGGAGCGGGTCTGATGAAAAAGTTTATGGCGGCTACCTTTACTGACCTTGTATTGCGCGTTGTGCTTGCAATTCTGCTGGCGGAGCGTGTCGGTTATATCGGAATCTGGTGTGCATGGCCAATTGGCTGGAGCGTTGCTATGGTGATGTCGGTAGTGTTTTACAGAAAGCAGTTTGGGAAATCTGCGTAAAGGCGGAATCCGTTGATAGTAAAAATAGTTATCATTCAGAAGAAGGGACTGTCGCACGAAGGGCAGCCCCTTTTTCTATTGCTAAGAAGCGCTTTGCATATCCTGTATCTGCGGGCAGATACTAGGAACGGTGCGGCTGTATAAGCTCAGTCGGGTCTTTGATAACGCCGCAGGCGATTTTTTCACCGGAATTGCCGGACGGCTGGCTGATAAAGTCATCCGGGTGGCGGTGAATGACAACAGAGCGGTTTAAAATCATAGGGATGGTTAAGTAACTGTCATACACAATAGTCCAGACATAGCCGTCGTTGGAAAGAAGGGTCGGCAGGTCGCCGGCATGTTCCGGGTGCGGGACATTGTCCGGGTTGTAATGTTCTCCGGTATTTTCAAAATTGTTGGAGCAGTCCCCCTTTTCATGTATATGAAACGCAAAGAACGCCGGAGCATCGGGATTATCATCAGGGAGACCAGTGATTTCCGCAGCGATTAGAAGGCCCGATTCCGGAAGGGCATAGAATTTTACAATGCCGACGATATCCGGATGCTCCGCATTTCCTTGCAGAACGGCGACGGCATCTGGCAGGTCCTCGGTAAGAAGGGAAAGAAAAAGATTTTCTGTTTGCATGACAGACCTCAAGGAGTCTTTCTAACAGTGTATGCAGAAATGTGAGATGGTTGCGGGAAAAATTTCAAAATGAGATGGCGAACAAATATTTGTTTTTACTATTGAAAATCGAACAAATGTATGATATTATAAAAGCAAAGGAGGAGCAGTATGGTACTGAATGAAGCGTTATCCATGGAGCAGAAGCTCGGGATTCTGGCGGATGCGGCAAAGTATGATGTTGCCTGCACCTCCAGCGGTATGCAGAGGGATGGGAAAAGCGGTGCTATCGGAAATTCGATTGCGGCAGGAATCTGTCATTCCTTTTCCGCAGACGGCAGATGTATTTCATTACTTAAAGTATTGTTTACGAATGAGTGCATTTACGACTGCAAGTATTGTATGAACCGTTCCTCCAATGACGTTCCGCGTGCCAGTTTTACGCCGCGGGAGCTATGCGAGCTGACGATAGGCTTTTATAAACGGAACTATATTGAGGGGTTGTTTTTGAGTTCTGGCATTCTGCACACGCCGGACTATACGATGGAGCTGATTTGTAAGACGCTCCGGATGCTGCGGGAGGAGTACCGGTTCCGTGGGTATATTCACTGTAAAGCGATACCGGGAGCGAATCCTCTGCTGGTTGAGTATGCAGGGTGGTATGCCGACCGTATGAGCGTGAATCTGGAGCTGCCGACGAATGAAGGGCTGCGCAGCCTTGCGCCGAACAAAACACGAAAAAACATCCTGCGGCCGATGCGCCAGATTCAGTCAGGGATTGCGGAAAGCAGGAAAGAGCTTGGCTTCATGGGAGGGAATCACAGCGCCTACTGGTATACAAACCGGGCGGCAGAGCAGGCAGGGCTTGAAGAGCGTTTCAGGGCAGGACAGATAGGACAGGCTGTTACACCTTCGGAGAGAGGGAGGATACCAGAGGAGAAGACAGGAGAGACAGGACGGAGTCTTGAGACAGCGCTGGGAGCAGAGGTACCACTGGCAGCGGACGCGGCTCTGGCAGACGAAGGGAGCCGGACCGGGAGACCGGCGCCTGCTCCGGCAGGACTTTCTCTGTTAAAGGAGGTCGGCGTACCGTCAGGGCGCGGGTTTGCTGCGGCAGGACAGAGTACGCAGATGATTATAGGAGCGACACCGGAAACGGATTATCAGCTGGTTTCCGTAGCAGAGGCACTTTATCAGAAGTTTGATTTAAAGCGGGTGTTTTACTCGGCATTTGTGAAGGTCAATGATGATACGAGTCTGCCGGACCTGCCGGGAGGTCCGCCGCTTTTGCGGGAGCACAGACTCTATCAGGCGGACTGGCTGATGCGTTATTACGGCTTCCGGGCGGGAGAGCTGCTTACGGAGAAGCGGCCGAATTTTAATCCGGTGCTGGACCCGAAGTGCGACTGGGCAGTACATCATCTGGAGCTGTTTCCGGTGGAGGTGCTGAAGGCGGACTATTTTCTGCTGCTTCGCGTGCCGGGGGTCGGGCCGAAGTCGGCGAAACGGATTGTGGAGGCGCGGCGCGGCGGTGCGCTTTCGTTTGAGGATTTAAAGAAAATCGGTGTAGTGCTGAAGCGGGCACAGTATTTTATTACCTGCGGCGGCAGAACGCTCGGGGTGTTGCCGTCCAATGAGGCGTACATTACACAAAGCCTGACTTTGGGCGAGCGGCTTCCGAAGAATTTAAAGGAAGCGCTTTACGGGCATCAGATGTCATTGTTTGAGCTGCCGGGCTTTGAAACGGCGGCAGGATAAGATAAAGGAGCGAGAAGGATGGATAGAAAATATATTTACCGGTGTGAAGACAGCGTAGAGGGGATTTTTACTGCGGTTTACGAAGCATGGGCATCCGTACACCGCCATGAGGAAAACCGGATTGAGGTCCGGATGAGGGAATGGGAGGAGACGTTTTTGTTTGCCGAGTATATTGAGGTTGTGTCAGATGCGGAGAAGAGTGAGAAGGTACAGCGTTCGGTGCGTCTCCGGGTTTCAGAAGAAGCGTATGAGATGGTAATGAAGGCAGCGCTGTCACAGGAGCCGGAGAAGGGAGAGGTTATCTATCGTTTTCTGATTTTTGCCTACCGGGAAGGGCCAAAGGCATGCAAAAGCTATGGTAATCCCTGGGCGATGAAGCTGTTTGAAATCGTCCGGAACTTTGAGAATGAGTCGCATCATCTGAAAGGCTTTCTGCGTTTTGAAGGAAAAGAGAGAGGGCTTCTGTTGGCAAGATATGCGCCGAAGAACAACGTAATAGGGGATTTGATGGAACATTTTTCCGACCGTCTGAATACAGAGAATTTTATGATATTTGATGAGAAGCGCCGGATTGCCGGGATTCATCCGGGCGGGGCGGCATGGTTTGTGTACCGTTTAAATGAAGAAGAATACCAGGAGCTTTGCAGAATGGCGCAGAGTGAAGATATGTATACAGAGCTGTGGCGGATTTTCCACAGCCGGATAGCGATTGAGGAACGGAAGAACCTTCTGCTGCAGCGCAGTAACCTGCCGCTCCGGTTCCGGCAGTATATGCCGGAGTTTCAAAAGAGCGTCGTGGGAAACTAAATGACTGAAAAGCCTTTTCCATGGATTTCGTGCGCTTCCAACAGAATAATAAACGCGTCCTTGTCTTTGCGGGTGACTTCCTGCAGGATGCGGTACATCTGTTTCGAACTGCTTACGACCATGACAGTCTGTTTGTCCTCCATGCGGTAACCGCCCTGCGATTTTAAAATTGTCGAGCCGCGGTTACTGCACTCCTCTATTAGTTTGCAGATGTCTTTCCCCTGTTTTGTTACAATAAAAGCAATTTTCCCAGAATTGATACCATAGAACATCTTGTCTACTACGACGGCGAAGAGATAGTTGACAATCATGCCGTAAAGAATCCCATCAAAGTCACGGAATAAAAGACCGCCGACAATAATAATACCGACATCAATCAGGAAGGCGATTGTGCCGAGACGCAGATGTGGCTTTTTGCTCTTTAGTGCCATAATGAGGAAGTCTGCGCCTCCTGTAGAGGAGTTTCTCATATAGATAAGCGCGTAGCCGATGCCGCCAAGGATTCCGGTAACGAGTGCGGCTAACAGGCGCATTCCCTGATAGGAGGGCAGAAGGGGGGCGATATAGTCAATGAACAAGGAGGAGATTACCATACAGCGGAAGGATTTGATTAAAAAGGAGGTTCCGATTAAGCGGCCGCACAGGATTGCTACCGGGATATTCAGAAAGATAGTAGAAATACCAATAGGAATTCTAAAAAAGCGGTTCAGAATAATAGAAATACCGGAAAAGCCGGTCATCGGAAAGCCGGCGGAAAGGGCAAAGTTATGGACCGCCAGTGCAATCAGAATGCTTCCAATGACTTCAAACAGAATGTCCATCCCGATTTCTGGCCAGTTTCTTTTTCTTCTATAGAATGATGCAGTTGTCCCCGTGTGTTTCTTAAATTTCATGTCAGGCTCCATTATGATAAGTGGCTGATATTTCGGTAACGAATCATAGTATTTCCAAAAACTGCACATACTACTCCCGTTACTTAGGCAGGGTGCGGCATTTTGTTTGCAGCTGGCTGCAGAACAGGAGCAGCGCGGCGGATTTGGAGGTTTCATATGCGTTCTTTATGGGAAAAGGATACGGCATTGCTGGAGTTTGAATCATTCAGCGGCGAAAAGAAGACAGATGTTTTAATTATCGGCGGGGGACTGGCGGGGATTCTTTGCGCTTATTTTTTGCAGAAGTTCGGAGTAGAATACTGTCTGGTTGAAGCAGGAAAAATCGGTGCAGGGGTGACAGGGCATACCACGGCTAAGATTACGGCACAGCATGGTCTGATTTATGGGAAAATAGCAGGCAAATACGGCTTAGAAGCGGCGGCACGGTATCTTTCCATAAACCAGATGGCGTTAGAGAATTATCGTGTGCTTTGTAAAGAAATGCAGTGTGATTTTGAAGAGAGGGATAATTTTGTCTATTCTATGAAGAGCAGGGATAAGTTAGAGCGTGAGATGAGAGTGCTGGAACGTATCGGAGCCGGTGCAAAGTTTGCAGAAAATCTCCCGCTTCCGTTTCCGACATGCGGCGCGGTTTCCTTCCCGAAGCAGGCGCAGTTTCACCCGTTAAAGTTCCTTGCCGGTATTTCTAAGAATCTGGCAATTTATGAACATACAAAGGTGTGCGGGTTTGAAGGAAAAACAGTAATGACGGAAAAGGGAAGGATTAAGGCACAGCGGATTATTATTGCTACGCATTTTCCGATGTTAAACAAGCATGGCTGGTATTTTGTGAAGATGTACCAGCACCGTTCCTATGTCCTTGCTCTGAAAAATGCGCCGTTGCCGGACGGGATGTATGTAGATGAAGCAAAGGACGGCTTTTCTTTCCGGACCGCAGGAGACTGTCTTTTATTCGGGGGCGGCTCACATCGGACCGGAAAGCGCGGCGGAAGCTATACCGGGCTCAGACAGGCGGCAGCGACGTATTATCCGAAGGCAGAGGAGGCAGCCTGCTGGGCGGCGCAGGATTGCATGACCTTAGACTCGATACCATATATCGGGCGGTATTCCAGAGGGACAGACGGACTTTATACGGCAACCGGCTTTAATAAGTGGGGAATGACTTCGTCTATGGTGGCGGCAATGCTTTTATCGGATTTGCTTCTGGGAAAGAAAAACGAAAGTGCCGAAGTGTTTTCGCCCTCCAGAGGGATGCTGAGCGGCCAGCTGTTTCTAAATCTGGCAGAGTCTGCCGCCGGACTTTTGCATTTTGGGAAAAGGAGATGCCCGCATCTCGGCTGCGCGCTGCGATGGAACCGGGAGGAGCATAGCTGGGATTGTCCTTGCCATGGTTCCCGTTTCAGTGCAGACGGGCACCTGCTGGATAATCCGGCAAATGGGAATCTGAAGCCCCTTAAAAGGTGATTCCGGCTGTGTAAAAACAGCGGTTCTTCGGACAAATGCGAAATAAAGCAGAAATATAGCAGCCAGGACCTTCAGGGCTGCTTAAAAATGCGGAAACTCAGGCAGTATCTTTATTGACTGTGCCCATGCTTTTTGTTATACTGGAAATATCTAGAAAAACAGCATGCCGGAGAGTGGTATACGGAAAGGAGGAGGGAATGAATGAAAGCAGAACATTACTTTCACAAAAGGAAATAGATGCCTTAGTTGCTTTTTTGACGACGAAGGAAAAGGTCGGAAACGAAGTTTTGGACCAGGCAAGCATTGACCGTCTGATTAAGTTTTTGTCAGACGGCAGGTTTATGGAAAAGGCAGGAACAGAGGTCAGTGTAGGGCATCTTTTTGCAAATTCGGTACTTTCCATTGAAAAAGATATTGCAATACAAAGGAATCAATGTACATTAACTTATGAAAAAGATGAAAAAGGGTATGCACATATTCTTTGCGTCAATCGTATAACAGGAGTGAAGTATGAGATAACGCCAGAGTGTTTAAATCAACCAAAGCTTGTAGAAAACACAGGAGAAGTCTGGGGGAGAGCAGTTATGCCATTTTTGTTTGACCTTGCAGCGATGCAGCTTCAGGTGAAGTATACGGCAGAGGTTTTTTCAGCAGTTTGCAGCGATTTTGCAGAGCTTATGTATGGGGATGAAAACGCCCGTCTGCCGGATGTTTATCTGCCAAGTGCCGCCCGGGTTTTGGATAATATTAAAAGAGAATCTTGATAAAAGGTATTGACGAATGGAAAAAAAGGTGGTATAACTGCTAATTATAACTTAGTTGATGTCGTATTTTGACTCTTAAACGTTAAAACAGCTTGTGCTATTTGGAAAAAGGAGGTAGCAGTATGAAAAACATTTTCATTCGTTTAAATGATCCAGAAGCAGTAAAGGAGTTTGTGAGCGCCGCAGAGAAATGCAGTTTTGACATTGATGTAAAGTATAATCGCATTATTGTAGATGCAAAGTCATTTCTCGGAGTGCTGGGACTTTGCCCTAACAAGGTTTCGGTATGCAGCCATGGAGAAGACGTGGCATTTGAAAGACTGTTGGAGAAATTCGCAGTCTGCTAAAGGAGTATCATGTATCGTTTGATTTGTCGGGACGGGAATGCAAAGCGCGGTGAGCTGGTTACGGTTCACGGTACGGTGCAGACACCGTTGTTTATGAATGTTGGTACTGCTGCTGCGATTAAAGGCGCGGTGTCGACAATGGATTTACATGAAATCGGGACGCAGGTAGAGCTTTCCAACACGTATCATCTACATGTGCGTCCCGGAGACCATGTGGTTAAGAAGCTTGGCGGACTTCACCGTTTTATGAACTGGGACAGGCCAATACTGACGGATTCGGGCGGATTTCAGGTTTTTTCTCTGGCGGGTCTTAGGAAGATAAAGGAAGAGGGCGTTTATTTTAACTCCCATGTGGACGGCCGGAAGATTTTCATGGGACCGGAGGAGAGTATGCAGATTCAGTCAAATCTTGCATCGACGATTGCAATGGCATTTGATGAATGCCCGCCGTATCCGGCAACCAGGGAGTATATGGAAAATTCTGTGGCTCGTACTACACGTTGGTTGTTGCGTTGCAAAAACGAGATGGCGCGTCTGAATTCTTTGGAGGATACGATTAATCCGAAGCAGATGCTGTTTGGTATCAATCAGGGCGGTACTTATACCGACATCCGGATTGAGCATGCCAAACGGATTTCCGAGCTTGATTTGGACGGTTATGCACTAGGAGGTCTTGCTGTCGGAGAATCGCACGAGGAAATGTACCGTATTCTGGAAGAGACGGTTCCTTATCTTCCGTTGGAGAAGCCGACTTATCTGATGGGAGTCGGTACGCCGGTCAATATTTTAGAGGGCGTAGAGCGTGGCGTTGACTTTTTTGATTGTGTATATCCCGCAAGAAACGGGAGGCATGGTAATGCTTATACGAACAAGGGAAAGATGACGCTATTGAACGCAAAGTACGAGACGGATGACCGGCCGCTCGAGGAAGGTTGCGCTTGTCCGGCCTGCCGCCATTACAGCAGAGCGTATATTCGTCATTTGCTGAAAGCAAAGGAGATGCTGGGGCTTCGGCTTCTGGTGACACATAATTTATATTTTTACAACAAGATGATGGAGGAAATACGCGGAGCAATTGAAGAAAAGCGTTTTTCGGAGTATAAAAAAGAAAAAATTGCAGGCTTTGAAGCCGGGGAAAAAAATTAACGATGCAATATGCACAAAAAGGAGGAATTTATGTTTCAATTTTTGACAGCGGCGGACACAACGCCTGCGCCGACAGGTTCCGGTGGACTCGGAATGACTGCGTACTATGTGGTAATGATTGTTGTTATGGTGGTTTTGTTCTATTTTATGGCAATCAGGCCACAGAAGAAGCAGCAGAGAAAGCAGGATGAGCTAATGTCATCCATTGCAATTGGCGACAGCGTTTTAACGACAGCAGGATTTTACGGTGTAGTCATTGATATTGTAAATGACGAGGTGATTATTGTAGAGTTCGGAAATAACAAGAACTGCCGCATTCCGATGCAGAAGCGTGCAATTGTAGAGGTAGAAAAGCCTGCCGAGGAAGAGACAAAGCCGGCTGCCAAGGCAGAGAATAAGTAATGAAAGATTGTATTAAAAAGGAGTCACCACAAATGAGGTGACTCCCTTTTGTTACATATAACAAAGTCACAATGAACAAAATTATCAATACGGATTGTTTTACAATAACGCTATTGTATTGCAACAAAATAGAAACAGGAGGTAGTTAGAAAATGGCTAAAGATGATATTAGTTTCAGCAAAAATGAAAGGGAGTTTAAGTTCGGAAGTAAGTGCATTGGTATCAGCTCAAATAAAACAAAATTTAATTTCAGGGTTGCGTGCATTGTTGAAAGGGACGGACAAGTTTTGCTCCATAAACAGAAAAAAGATGACTTCTGGAATTTGATTGGTGGACGTTTGAAATATTGTGAAACGTGTGAGGAAGCAATAAGAAGAGAACTTAAGGAGGAAATCGGGTGTGAATGCAAGAGTGCAAAAATTCTAAGGGTATGCGAGAATTTCTTTGAGTTTAAAGGTACAAGGTTCCATGAAATGTTAGTGATTTTTGGGATAGAATTATTAGGCGACATTAAAAAAGAAAATATTGAAGAAAAAATAGAAATAAAATGGTTTTCTAAGCAAGAGTTAGAATCGATTAAGATAAAACCAGAATTCGCGAAAAAAATGATGCTTGAAAAAGAAGAACATTTAGGATGGTTGGTAAACGATGAAATCAGAAGCTTTGTCTAACTTTTCGGGGTCAAATCAAAAAAATGCGGCGTTCTCTTTTTTGGTAGAAAGATTTTCTCTGCTTGTAAGAAGAAGGGCCGCGCTTCGTGCGCAGCCCCTTTTGTATTTCAGATTACAGTTCTGAATTGTTGTTCATGTCATAACCGCTTTCGCTGTTCATCAGCTGCTGCATCTCGGCTTTTCTCTCCTGGACAAGACGGGTCATTTCGCCCCGGTTCTTACTATACAGGGAGTTCCACTGGTTGTCATAGCCAATATAAATGTACGGATAGACAGAAGACAGATAATCCAGAGCCTGTTTGCAGGCGTTTTCACTGCCCATAGGAATGTCAAGCGACACGCCGTCAGACCTTCTTATCATAATGGAATAGGTCTTCCCGGTCGGGATAAGGCCTTGCCTGTGCTGTACGATATGGGTATATGCCCAGACCAGTTTATCAGCAGGAGCAAAACGTACTGTGGAGCCGTTCACTGCAATGAGATATTCTTCATTTGCCCGGATGCCCTGTACCGGTGTCTGCATCTGGTAGAACTGCTCGATTTTCTGTAGCTCATATTCTTTGTTGCCTTTGGCCTCGCAATATTTCATTACGTCTTTTAAGTTATTTCCGCGGATTCCGGAGATAAGGACAACGAGACCTATGATGAAGAATATTGCAAACATAATTACCTTCATAGCAAAGTTACCGGTGTCTACTTTACCGATTTCCCCGACCTTCAGCATGTACGGAATAAATTTGGCGGCATCTTCTTCTGGTAAGCCGATGGAAGCGACAAATTCTGTATAGAATGTCAGGGACTCTCCCGTTATCGGCTGGATGGTTCCCTTTACTTCGATAACCGACAGGTCATTGATATCGACATCCTTTCCATCCATGTAATCCCAGTAAAGTTCCATGTTTGCGTTTAACTCTCGCATTTTGGAACCGCTGCACACAAGACCCATGTATTCCTCTTCTCCGACAGGAATGATAAACTCCATGGAAGTGGTCTGGCCCTTGGATTCGGTATAGGCATAGTAATCCATGACATAGCGGATTTTAGCGGTTACCTTAAGGTCCTCTTTGATATCGGCAGCGTCTAAGGTCTCCAATGCGGCCGGCTTTAGCAGAAGGGCCTTGATATCGTCTATGCTGAATGCAACGACCACTCCGCTGACAAGGAAGCAAATGATTGCTCCTATAACACACCAGGTTCTGTGCTTTCTTTTTAGCTTTTCAAACATTTCAAATCCTCCTCATTTTATTTGAATTCTGTGTATCACAGAATCTCCGCCTGTATTTTACCACAAGTGTGGATAAAATTCAACAAAATCACACCGGTGTTTTTGCATTTTTTGAATAAATTTGGAAAGAGCAGGATGTCACGGAAAATTTTTCTTTAGTTTATTTTCCGCAGATAAATTGTATAATCGCATGGGTCATGGAAATTTATTTTTTCGTTGTTTATCGTTTTGTTTCTCCTTGCTGCGTTACTTCTGCGATAAGCGGCTTCAGCAGGCTGTCCGGAATGTTGAGGTTGTGGTTTCTTCCGGTGCCGAGAAAGAGATTTGGTTTGTTGGTTCCGTGGAAGTCGGAACCGCCGGTCATAAGAAGCCCGAACCGGTTGGCAAGACCATATACGATACTTTCGTCAAATGAGGTATTGGAAGAATAGAATACCTCTAATCCCTTTAAGCCCGCGGCGGTCAGACGCTCTAAAAGGGTGTGCAGTTCCTCGGGCTTGAGCTTATAGAGCAGGGGATGTGCCAGAACCGGGATGCCGCCGGCAGCAAGAATCAGGGAAATTGCCTGCTCCGGCTGCATGTAGGCACGCGGGACAAAGCAGGGAGCGTCATAGGCAAGATAGCGGGAGAAAGCGTCTTCTCTGGTTTTTACATAGTTCCGCTCCAGAAGATATTTGGCAAAATGTGCCCGCGTGATAACGGTGTCCGGATTTTCCAGACGGAGCTCTTCTAAGGTAAGAGGAATGCCAAGGGCGCGGAACCGCTCTGCCATTGCTTCGTTTCTGCGGCCGCGCTCGGCAACGGCATCCTCTAATCCCTTTAAAAGCACTGGATTTGTCTCATCAATCCAAAGCCCCAGAATATGAATGTCTTTTTCTTTGTAGGCGGCGGAAATTTCGGTGCCGGAGATTACCGTAACCGATTGTCCTGCCGCGGAAAAGGATGCAGCGGCAGCTTTTGCCTCTGCAATACCGGAAACCGTATCGTGGTCCGTCAGTGCAAAGGCGGAAAGACCGGTTGTTATGGCAAGTTCCGTCAGTTCCCTTGGCGAAAGCGTGCCGTCGGAATGGTTGGAGTGAACATGAAGGTCAATCATTGCATGAAATCCTTTCTTTCCTGCGTTTCCGCATTTTTTATATAGCCGCCGGGACTTTTAAGCCTGTTAAAGGAATGCGGGAGCACAGGTTTTTGGTATTTGTACTAAGAAAAAGTATATCACAAAAAAAGTACCGCAACAAGGGAATGGAATAGAACTTGTTCTCATATAGTAGAAAAAAAGAGGGAAATCCGGTTGGAGAAAATGAAAATGGAGCAGGGGAAATTATTGAAAGAGGTGGCAAAGGCGTTAGGGGTGTCTTTGCTGATTACAATTCTTTTTTTGGTCTTGATTGCATTTATTATGCTGAAATCCGGGTTAGGGGAAGATATTGTGTCAAAAATAATGATAGCCGGATATGTGCTCGCTCCGGCTGCCGGAGGTTTTCTGCTGGGAAAGAAGCGGAAGGTAAACCGTTTTTTGTGGGGGCTTTTCATCGGTGTAATCTATTACTTTATTTATATGGCAATCGCTGTCTGTACACAGAATGTGCCAATAACCGACCTGCTCTGGGTAGCGGTACCGGTGTGCCTGGGAGGAATGGCGGGCGGCATGCTCAGCTAGAAGGAAAAAGAAATACTTCACAGCCAAGGAAAAATATGTTATACTATTCGCAAAGGGCTTGAGCCCTTTGCGGACATAGAGCATGAGCTGCTTTAAAAAAGGGAGAACAAAATAGTATGAAACGAAACGTAAAATTGAAAGGAACGTTGCGGTTTTATCTGAATTGGCCGGTGATTCTTACGTTACTTTTGGTTTGCATGAATTTGAGTATACTTACGGTAAACCGTCACGCAGCTGCGGTGATGGCGTTTTTTGTTGCTATTTATGCGGCGATTACAGTGATGCTGTATCTGGTGAAGAAGCCGTTGATTGTAAATGAACTGGTGCGTTTTGCAGCCGGGTACAGCCAGGTGCAGCGCCAGCTTCTGAAAGAGCTCGCCGTGCCGTATGCGGTAATGGATTCCGAGGGAATGATTCTCTGGGCGAATGATGAGTTTATGGACCTGGCAGAGATGATGCCGAAGCAGAAACGGGTGCGGGAGATTATTCCGGAGATTACCAGCGAGCATATGCCGTCGGTGGAAAATGACGTCAGTCTGCACGTGGAAATAAAGGAGCGGAATTACAAGGTATGTCTGCGCGTAGTGAATACGCCGGGGTTTGATGAGGATGTGCTGTGGCAGGAGAACCAGGCGCATGCCAATGAACTGGTTGCCCTTTATCTATACGATGAAACGGAAATCGTGGCATTGCAGAGGGAAAATGAGAATCAGAGACTGATTACAGGACTTTTATATATTGATAATTATGAGGAAGTGTTTGAGAGTACTGACGAAGTAAGACGTTCGCTTCTGACTGCTCTGGTAGACCGTAAAATCAATAAATATATGGTAAATATCGATGCCATTATTAAAAAGCTGGAGAAGGACAAGTATATGTTTGTATTCCAGCATAAGTACCTTGCACAGCTGGAGGCAAGTAAGTTTTCCCTTTTAGAGGAGGTACGGAGCTTTAGTATCGGCACGGATACGCCGGTCGTAACCATCAGTATGGGACTTGGCGTTAATGCGGATTCCTTCCTTGGCGGCTATGAGCTGGCGCGCGGTGCGATTGACCTTGCGCTTGGCAGGGGCGGCGACCAGGCAGTCGTAAAGGATGGCAACAAGATTTCATATTATGGCGGGACAAGCGTCCAGGTAGAAAAAACAACGCGTGTAAAGGCCAGGGTGAAGGCGCACGCGCTGAAGGAGTTTGTAGAAGGGAAGGATAAGGTTGTCATAATGGGACATTCCATTGCCGATATCGATTCCCTTGGTGCGGCAATCGGCGTTTACCGGATTGCAAAGACGTTGAACAAAAAGGCGCACATTGTCATTAACGAGGTGACAAGTTCGATTCGTCCGATGTTGACAAAGTTCCGGGAGAATTCCGATTATGAAGAGGATATGTTTATCGGCAGCGTGCAGGCGCAGGAGATTGTGGATAATACTACGCTACTGGTTGTCGTAGATGTCAACCGGCCGAATTATACAGAGTGTGAGGCGCTGCTTTCCATGACGCATACGATTGTGATTCTCGACCATCACAGGCAGACCGGGGAGGCAATCCAGAATGCGGTGCTTTCCTATATCGAGCCGTATGCCTCCTCCTCGTGTGAGATGGTTGCGGAAATTTTACAGTATATCGGGGAAGGGTTGAAGTTAAAGTCCCTGGAAGCAGATGCAATGTATGCGGGGATTATGATTGATACAAATAACTTTCTTACAAAGACCGGTGTGCGTACCTTTGAGGCGGCGGCATATCTGAGAAGAAACGGTGCCGATGTCACCAGAATCCGCAAAATGTTCCGGACCGACCTGCCGGAGTACCATGCGAAGGCAAAGGCGATTGCGGCAGCAGAGATTTTTGAGGAGCGTTTTGTGTTTTCTGTAACGGAGAGCGAGGGTGTTGACAGCCCTACGGTGGTTGCGGCGCAGACGGCAAATGAGCTTTTAAATATCAATGATGTTATGGCATCGTTTGTGTTTACACAGTTCGGAGGCAAGATTTATGTCAGTGCACGTTCTATCGACGAGGTGAATGTGCAGGTTGTCATGGAAAAGCTTGGCGGCGGCGGTCATATCAGCGTTGCAGGCGTCCAGTTTGAGGACTGTGATATTATGACGGCGGTAGAACGGGTGAAGGAGGTTCTCCGTCAGATGATAACAGAAGGTGAGATTAAATTATAACGGAAAGGAAGAACGGCAATGGAAATTATTTTACTGCAGGATGTAAAGAGCCTTGGGAAAAAGGGAGAGATTGTAAAGGTGAGCGACGGGTATGCGAGGAATTTCATTCTCCCGAAAAAGCTTGGCGTAGAAAAGAATGCAAAGACGTTAAATGATTTGAAACAGCAGAAGGCAGCGGAGGAGAAGCACAAGCAGGAGCTTCTGGCAGAGGCAAAGGCGCTCGGGGAAGAGATTAAGAAGCAGAGCGTGACACTGAAAATAAAGTCAGGCGAGGGCGGCCGGACGTTCGGTTCCGTTTCTACAAAGGAAATTGCCGTGGCATTGAAGGAACAGTTAAAGCTTGATATTGATAAGAAGAAACTGGTTCTGCCGGAGCCGATTCGTACCCTTGGGACGATAATCGTACCGGTAAAGCTTCATCCGGAGGTAACGGTTGAACTTACCGTGAAGGTAGTAGAGGCGTAAGGTACCGCAGGGTGAAAGGATTTTAAGATGGATGAAGCACTGATTAAACGGGTGATGCCGCACAGCACAGAGGCGGAGCAGTCGGTAATTGGTTCGATGCTTTTGGACCGGGAGGCCATTATGACGGTCGCCGAATTATTGAAGCGGGAAGATTTCTATAATCCGGTCTACGGGCTTTTGTACGAGATTATTTCAGAGCTGTTTAACGAAGGAAAGCCGGCAGATATTCTTACGGTGCAGAACCGCTTAAAGGAGAAGGAAGCGCCGCCGGAGGTCTATGAATTAAAGTATTTCACCGGACTTATCGGGTCGGTTCCTACCTCAGCCAATGTGCGCTATTATGCGGAAATTGTAAAGAATGAGGCAATGAAGCGCAGAACGATTAAGGTGACTGAGGCAATTGCCAATGACTGCTATCTTGGAAAGAAAAGTACCGAAGAGATTCTGCAGGATACGGAAAAGCAGGTGTTTGACCTGATACAGCGTCAGGGAGGCGGCGATACAGAGGACATCCGCAGCATCGTATTAAAGGCTATTGAAAGTATTGAAAATGCGGCGAAGAACCGCGGAGCAGTAACGGGAATTGCAACCGGCTTTTATGATTTGGATTATAAAACCGCGGGCCTGCAGAAAGCAGACCTGATTTTGATTGCGGCAAGACCGTCGGTAGGTAAGACGGCATTTGCATTGAACATTGCGGAGTATGTCGCGCTGCGCACAAAGGTTACAACCGCGATTTTCAGTCTGGAAATGTCGCGCACCCAGCTTGTAAACCGTATTCTTGCCATGAATTCCAAGGTGGATTCCCAGGCAATCCGGACCGGCGATTTGAAAGACGACGACTGGGTAAAGCTGATGGAGAGCGCAAGGCTGACCGGGGAGTCCCCGTTGATTATTGACGATACGCCGGGTATTTCCATTACGGAGCTTCGTTCGAAGTGCAGGAAGTTCAAGCTGGAGAAAAATCTTGGTCTGGTAATGATTGATTACCTGCAGCTGATGTCGGGCGGAAAAAAGGCGGAGTCCAGACAGCAGGAGATTTCGGAGATTTCCCGTTCCCTGAAAGCACTGGCAAGGGAAATTGATTGTCCGGTGGTTGCGCTGTCCCAGCTCAGCCGTGCAGTGGAGCAGCGGGAGGATAAGCGCCCGATGCTTTCCGACCTGCGTGAGTCCGGTGCGATTGAGCAGGATGCGGATGTTGTCATGTTTATTTACCGGGATGAATATTATAATAAGGAAAAGTCCGAGGAGCCGGGAGTTGCGGAAATTATCATCGGAAAGCAGAGAAACGGTCCGACCGGGACGGTGAAGTTAGCCTATCTGGCAAATTATACGAAGTTTGCAAATCTGGACAACCGGCGGCAGTAGTGCCGTCTTAAAGTCGTATTTTGTTTAAGTTTTGGCGAATTACGGCGAACGCTTCTTACAGAAAATGGGAACAGCTACTTGCGCAGCTGTTCTTTTTTTCGGTATACTGTTGGTGTGGACAAGCAGGAAAAGTACCGGAAGTCTGGAAGGGGGACAAGTTATGGGTAAAATATATCAGGTGTCGGAAGCTGCAGAAGAACTGGGAATGGAAGTATATACGCTGCGTTATTGGGAAAACCAGCTTGGTATTGAGGTGCCGCGCAATGCGGCAGGGCATCGCTACTATGAGGATGAACAGCTGGAGCTGTTCCGTGGAGTAAAGCGCTTGAAGGATGCGGGCTTTGGTCTGCGTCAGATTAAAGCAATGGCAGAGCGCATGCCTGCGGTGGCGGCGCTTCCGGATGACAAGCTGGAGGATTTGCGGAAGCGGATTGCCGGAATCGAAGCGGAACAGGAAGAAGCAGCAGTGCTTCATAGAAGCAGCTCTGCCGTGGAAAGAGGAAAATTCAGTTTGTGTGTGGGAGGCGCCGCAGAGAGTACGGTTCCGGCAGCGGAGGAACATACAGACGGAGTAAGGATGTTGCAGGAGGGAATGACAAAGTGGCTTGGAGAGGTGCTGCAACGCAACAACGAGCAGCTGAGCCAGAGAATTGAGGAGGGCGTGTCAGAGCGCATGGCAAGAGAACTCCGCTTTTTGTTCCGCCAGCAGGAGGAGCAGGAAGAAGAGCGTTACCGCAGGCTGGACCGGACAATCCGGGAATACCAGCAGGCGCGTGCAAATGCAAGACAGCAACAGAACGGCAGGGAAAATTTTCTGCTGACAAGAAAGGTCCGTCCATTACATTAAAGCAAAAATGAACGGTACGGGGAGCCGGAGAAAGCAAAATACATAGGCAGGGTAAAAGGCTATCAGGGAGCTGTCGCACAACGCGCGGTAGTTTCCTGATAGTTTTCCTTTTTGCGAAAATTTATAAATCTTAAAAAAAATTTAGCGTTATGCTATTGATTTCAAATTACGCTGCCTATATAATAAGCATAGGGCAATGAAAGGGATGGATAGCATAGGAACGGTTCCGGGGAACCGAAAAAAGAAAGGAAATTTTATGGGAGAGAATAGTAATAATGACGGGAAGAAGGGCAAGGGAACGCAGAGCAACAAGACCGGTATGATTTTTTGCCTGATTGTTGCGCTGGTTATGGTAATGATGTTCTTTTATATGATGAACCAGATTCAGGACAGTACCAACCAGTCCGTATCCTATGATGTTTTTCTTGAAATGTTAGAGGGGGGAAAGGTCTCTGAAGTCAGGGTGGATTCGGACAGCGGAAGGATTATCATTGTTCCAAAGAAGGATGCGCAGACACTTTCTGATTTTAAAATAACTTATTATACCGGGATTCTGGAGGATGGCAACAAGATTCAGGAGCGCTGTGAGGCAGCAGGGGTTACGTATGCCCGCGTTACGGTGGATAAGACAAATACGGTTCTGCAGTCGATTTTAAGCTACGTCGTTATGTTTGCAATTATTTATGGCGTTATGTTTCTGGTGTTCCGGATGCTCAGCCGGAGTAGCGGCGGTATGATGGGCGTCGGCAAAAGCAATGCCAAGGTTTATGTGGAGAAGGAGACCGGCGTAACGTTTAAGGATGTTGCGGGGCAGGAGGAGGCAAAGGAGTCCCTGACGGAGATGGTGGACTTTCTTCATAATCCGGGAAAGTATACCCGTATTGGTGCAAAGCTGCCAAAAGGCGCACTGTTAGTCGGCCCTCCGGGAACCGGTAAGACGTTGCTTGCAAAGGCAGTGGCCGGAGAGGCGAAGGTTCCGTTTTTCTCGCTGTCCGGTTCGGATTTTGTCGAGATGTTTGTCGGCGTAGGCGCCTCCCGTGTGCGTGATTTATTTAAGCAGGCGCAGGCACAGGCTCCTTGTATCATTTTTATCGATGAGGTCGATGCTATCGGAAAGAGCCGTGATTCCCATTACGGCGGCGGAAATGACGAGCGTGAGCAGACGTTGAACCAGCTGCTTTCGGAGATGGACGGCTTTGATACGTCCAAAGGACTGGTTATCCTTGCGGCGACGAACCGTCCGGAGGTGTTAGATAAGGCGTTGCTCCGTCCGGGACGGTTTGACCGGAGAATTATTGTAGATAAGCCGGACTTGAAGGGGCGTATCGATATTCTGAAGGTACATGCGAAGCATGTTTTGATGCATGATTCCGTGAATCTGGAGGAAATTGCGATGGCAACTTCGGGGGCAGTCGGCTCCGACCTTGCCAATATTATCAATGAGGCGGCAATTCTTGCAGTAAAGCAGGGAAGAACTGTGGTAACCCAGGCGGATTTGTTTGAATCCGTAGAGGTGGTAATTGCAGGTAAGGAAAAGAAGGACCGCATTCTTGGTAAAGAGGAAAAGCAGATTGTAGCGTACCATGAGGTAGGACACGCACTGATTGCATGTCTTGATAAGAATGCGGAGCCGGTGCAGAAGATTACGATTGTACCGCGTACGATGGGTTCCCTTGGTTATGTTATGCAGGTGCCGGAGGAAGAGAAGTATCTGATGAAGAAGGATGAGCTTCTGGCACGTCTTGTTACGTTATATGGCGGGCGTGCGGCAGAGGAGCTGGTGTTCGGCAAGGTAACGACCGGAGCGGCAAATGACATTGAGAAAGCAACTGCACTGGCGCGTGCTATGGTAACGCAGTACGGTATGTCAGAGCATTTCGGCCTGATGGGTCTGGAATCTGTGCAGAACCGTTATCTGGACGGCAGACCGGTACAGAATTGCGCGGATGCGACTGCAGCATTAGTCGATAATGAGGTCAAGGAATTGTTAAAGACCTGCTATGATAAGGCATATCGTCAGCTTTCCGAGAACCGTGAGGTGCTTGACCGGATTGCCGGTTTCTTAGTGGAAAAAGAGACGATTACCGGTAAGGAGTTTATGAAGCTTTACCGTGAGGTAAAGGGGATTCCGGAGCCGGAAGAGGAAAAGAAGGAAGACGGCACAGAGCAGGAGAGCGGTACGCCGGATGAATCGGAGCGCAGCGCAGAGGAGCTTGCGAAAGCCGGTGCAAATCCTGCAGAGGAGGAATGCGTGGAAGAAAAGGATGTCCAGGGGGCAGAAGCACAGCCGGAGGATGGCGCCACGACGCAGGAGCACGCTGCAAAAGAGGAGGGTGACAGTGTTTGATATTGAGGATGAGTTAAAAAAGCTCCCGGCTAAGCCGGGAGTTTATATTATGCATGATAAAAATGATGCGATTCTGTATGTCGGGAAGGCGGTCAGTTTAAAAAACCGTGTGCGCCAGTATTTCCAGAGCAGCCGGAACCTGTCCCCGAAGATACAGAAGATGGTGTCAAAGGTGGCACGGTTTGAATATATCGTTGTGGATTCCGAAATGGAAGCGCTGGTGCTGGAATGCAATCTGATTAAAGAGCACCGGCCGAAGTATAACACAATGCTCAAGGACGATAAGCATTATCCGTACATCCGGGTAACGGTGCAGGAGCCGTTTCCGCGGGTGCTGTTTGCACGGACAAGAGGAAAAGATAAGGCAAAGTATTTCGGACCGTATACGAGCGGGCAGGCGGTAAAGGATACGCTTGATTTGTTAAAAAAGACCTATCAGATCCGCAACTGTAATTTAAGTCTTCCGAAGGAAAAGAACAGCCGTCCGTGCCTGTATTACCATATGGGACAGTGCAAAGCGCCCTGCCGGGGGGAGATTTCACAGGAGGAGTACCGACAGGCAATCGAGCAGGTGCTGGCGTTTCTCGGAGGGAATTTTTCGCCGATTACCAAAAGGCTGGAGCGGCTGATGAAAGAGGCTTCGGAAGCTCTGGAGTTTGAGCGTGCGGCAGAATACCGTGATTTATTGAATAGCGTAAAGCGGATGGCGGAACGCCAGAAGGCGGATGACAGTCTTACCGTGGACCGCGACATTGCCGCGATTGCAACGGCGGGGGAGGAAGCGGTCGTACAGGTATTTTTTGTGCGGGAAGGAAAAATGATTGGCAGGGAGCATTATTATCTGACCGGCGTTGAAGGAGAGGAACGTGCCGTGGTGCTGCAGGAGTTTATTAAGCAGTATTACGGCGGGACGCCGCACATTCCGAAGGAGCTGCTTTTGTCCGAGGAAATTGCGGAGCGGGCGCTGTTAGAGGAGTACCTGTCGGAGCGTTCCGGGCGGAGAGTTAAGATATTGGTGCCGAAAAAGGGAGAGAAGGAGCGTCTGGTCGAGCTGGCGGAGAAAAATGCTTCCCTGGTGTTGCAAAAGGATGCGGAGAAAATTGCAGCAGAGGAAAAGAAGACAAGAGGGGCGGCCGATGAGATTGCAGCGCTTCTGGGACTTTCCGAGCTGGGAAGAACGGAGTCCTACGATATTTCGAATACTGCGGGCTATGCGTCGGTTGCTTCCATGGTCGTGTTTGACAACGGGCGGCCGAACCGGGCAGAGTACCGGAAATTCCGGATTAAGACGGTACAGGGTCCGGATGATTATGCCAGTATGCGGGAGGTTTTAACGAGACGCTTTTCTCATGGACTACGCGCAAGAGAGGAAGGAAACGAGGATAATTTTTCAAAGTTTCCGGATTTGATTTTGATGGATGGTGGAAAAGGACAGGTTAATATTGCGGAAGAGGTCTTAAGGGAGCTGAAAATCAATATTCCGGTCTGCGGTATGGTAAAGGATGATAAACACCATACCCGGGGGCTGTATTTTCAGAATGAAGAGCTGCCGATGAACCAGCATGGGGAGGGCTTCCGCCTGCTTACCCGGATTCAGGATGAAACGCACCGGTTTGCGATTGAATACCA
This sequence comes from uncultured Lachnospiraceae bacterium, assembly GCA_910577175.1. Classification (GTDB taxonomy): domain Bacteria; phylum Bacillota; class Clostridia; order Lachnospirales; family Lachnospiraceae; genus SIG307. The sequence goes on from CAJTLU010000020.1 coordinate 42,969, forward strand.
TCGTTCCTTGCGCGGAAAAGAACAGGTACGTTCTATTCTGGATGAAATTGAAGGAATCGGACCGACAAGACGCCGGGCGCTGATGAAGGCGTTTGCATCCCAGGAGGCAATCCGCGCCGCCAGCGAGGAAGAGCTGGCAGCGGTACCGTCCATGAATGCCGCCGCCGCGCATGCGGTTTATGTGTTTTTCCGGAAAAAGGAGGAGGCAGCAGCAGGTCAGCCAATTCAGTAACGCTGGATAGTTTCGTGGAAAAACTCGCTGTAGAGCTCATTTTCCAGGTTGTTTGGTATGTTGGCAAGGTCTATGTCTGCAGCCACCTTTTCCAGTCACTCGTCATAGGTGGATTTTTCCAAATAGGAATCCGGTGTACCGGAACCGTTAATATCGGAGTGATAGTCATGAAACTCCTGGATAAATGCCTTTGCCCGTTCTTCATATGCCTTGCAGGGAAAGATAAACTTCATAATAAGCAGGTCTCCTTTCTGCTTTTTCCTATTATATAACATAGAAGCAACAGGTATAAGAAGAGTATCTGCCTGAGTTTTCGCATTAAGTCTGCATTGTTTCAAATGACTGTATTTTCAGGCCTGCAGGCTATAAATCGGATGCGGGGGAAACAACAGGAAAAATCAGATAAAAAAGTGGACAAAAAATTAATAAAAAGTGCTTGACATGAAAAGGGTTCTGTGGTAAGATAATCAAGCACTGTTTCGGAGAGTTGCCCGAGTGGTTTAAGGGGCTGGTCTTGAAAACCAGTGATTCCGAAAGGGACCGTGGGTTCGAATCCCACATTCTCCGCTAGGAAGATGGTTCATAAGAATTCTTCCGGACATAAAGCTGAATATTGACTTAGCGTCAGCATTTTGGAGAAATACCCAAGCGGCTGAAGGGGCTCCCCTGGAAAGGGAGTAGGTCGTTAATAGCGGCGCGAGGGTTCAAATCCCTCTTTCTCCGTTCCCTTTTGTTTTTTTGAAAAAA
>CAJTLU010000021.1 GCA_910577175.1 uncultured Lachnospiraceae bacterium
AATTTACGGGCTTTTTCAAGGGGTAAGGGGATACCAAAGATAACATCTTAACACCCGAAATGGCAAGAATATGTGAAATTCCTCCGCGCCGGTACAGCTCTTTTGTGTCCTCCGACAAAAGCGCCCGCTCCCCTAAAAGCATCGAAGAAACCACGCCGGCATCCTCTTCTCCCAGATATGCCGGATAGCGCTCCATTAATTTGTTTTTTGCCAGAAAAAATGCCTGATTTAAGCGATGATAAGAAAAATTCGTGATACGCATGGTATCCGCAGAAAGCGTTCCCGTAATTCCTAAAGAAAAATAATACTGTGCGGCATCAAACTCTCCGGGGGTTCCTGCCGCTTTGGTTCCCCTGCCCTTTCCATGTAAAAGCACCTGCTGTCCGTCTTTTATTGTGCCGTTTTCTGCTGCCAGACTGTCTGTATAGACTAACAGCGTTCCGGCCTTCTGGTATTCTCCCTCCGGGGAGTCCGGTCCGGTTTCCGCCTGCTTCAGTTCAAAGGCAAACCCGTTCTTCGTCTCCCGGATATGTGTCACTGTTCCCCTGGCCAGTATCTCCCTTCCGTCCCCCATACTCTTTTCAAGCTGTAGCGCCTGATTGTTATATTCCATTCTCCTGCCGCACATCAGCAGAAATCCGAAAAGAAAGCATACAGGTGCGGCAAAGAGCAGCCTGTCCCCGGACGATACCTTTCGTTTTCCTTTCCGCAGTCTTCCAAGCATCCAGAAGCCTGCCGTATAAAAAACCAAAAAAGCACCCATTACAACGCACGGCCTCAGACGCTCTGCCGCGATACCCGCCGCAAACAAAGCGGCATACAGTACCGCGGGCCGTTTTAAAAAAATTATTCTCCGTCCTATTGTCCCGACTCCTTCCTGTTTTCCTTTACTCCTTCTCAATTACATTCAAATTACGTTCATACTGCACCATCAGATCCATTGTCTGATACAGACGTCTCTGGGCGCCGTCTACCGAAAACTGGACCTGGTAAACTCCAGGCAGCTCTGCCAAGCTGTTGACCACTGAATAAATCGTAACCTCTTCTGAAACCTCCGGCAGCTTGTCCAGAAACTCTGCACTTAAATCCACATAGCATACGCCGTCCTTGGTAGACACACTAAGCACTTTTGTCTCCTCAGAAAGCACCGGGTAAAGACCGTCCTCCACAGGTCCCGCAATCAACTGGCGCAATACAATCTGTTCCTCTGTCTCCGAACCGCTGTATGGAATCTTAAGATTGGACGCAATCAGCGCATCCCCCGTTCTGTTAGCATAATACACGGTCGCATACAGATATTGATAATAGTCTGTATCCGGTCCCGTATTATCAATAAAATCCTCCTCCTTCATAATACCGACCGGCGTATTCTGCGCCCCCATCAGAGGCTGCCCCTTTACATAAAACTCTACCGAATCAACCGCCGGTACCTGGCACACCGTTTTCACGACTGCGGCGCGCATCAATACCTCACGGATTCCTGTTACCGTATAATAGGTTTCGTCAAACTGCAGCGTGACAAGCCCGCTGGTTCCCATACTGATTTCCGGCAGCTGTACCGTTTCCGGAATCGCTGCAACATGCTCCTCGTCTGACGGGACCTGCATATGGACAAGCAGCTCCTGCACCATCGGTTCTCCTTCCCCGGACACCGGGGTATATCCCTCCCTTACAATTTTCGTTTCCGCCGTATCCAGATAATAAACCGGAATGTCTCCCTCCCATACCACCGACTGCGGTTCCTTGCTGCAGCCGACAAACAGAAAAAGAAAAAACACACTCCAAAGCATCCGCTTTTGTTTCATGTCTGCCTCCCTTACTGTACTACTGGTACAAAGCTGAGCGGAATCCGTACTGTAAAAATAGAACCGACCCCCGGCACGCTTTGTACCTTTATTGTTCCGTTGTGCATCTGCACCGCGTTTTTTGTAATGGAAAGCCCCAGCCCCGTACCTCCGGTTTCTCTGGAACGAGCCTTATCTACCCGGTAAAACCGTTCAAAAATAAAGCCTTGCTCCTCCTCCGGAATTCCGATTCCAGTGTCTTCTATCTTTACATAAAAATACTTGTGATCCGCATTCAGCGAAACCATGACCCTGCCGCCGTCCCGGTTATATTTAATGGCATTTTCAATAAGATTTGAGAAAACCAGTGACATCTTGACCTCGTCAATCTCGGCAAGCACGGTTCGGTAGCTTTCAAATACCATTTCAATTCCACGCTTTAAGGCGAGGGGCTTCAGCCGCTTCATAATAATTTCCAAAAGCTCATTGATGCTTACCTCGGCAATGTGCATTTCTCCGGAGGTCTTGTCCAGCTTCACAAGCGAAAGCAGGTCATTGACAATCTTTGCTTCCCGGTCTATCTCGGAATTGATATCTGCAATAAACTCCTGATACATCTCAATCGGGACGTCAGGCTCCAGCACAAGGGAATCCGAAAGCACCTTAATTGCCGTCAACGGCGTTTTTAACTCATGCGACACATTAGACACAAACTCCTGTCTGGACTTCTCTGTCGCATTAATCCGCTCCATCATGCGCTGGAATGCTTCTGCAATCCGTTCCACTTCATAGTAGCTTCCCGGCTCAATAATCTGCGTACCGTCATATGCCTCTGTAATGTGTTCAATCCGGCCCGAAAGCTTCCGCAACGACTTTGTCATACCGCCGGAAATCAGCATTGCTGCCACAAAAAGAACCGCCGACGCACCAATCGTCAGGACAATGATATTTTCCCAAAACAACTCCTGCGCTTCCTCAAGGTCTGCCATCGAAGCGCTGATTACCATAGCGCCTATCACCTGTCCGCCTGCGAGTGCAATCGGCAGCGTGACTTCCTCCATTTTTTCTTCCTCGCTGTAGTAAAGAACCGTCTCCCCGCGCAGCGCGGAAATCGGCTCCTCCGAAATCAGGGTCTTCCCCTCCTCGCGCCCGGCGGTATCCTTTACGATAACCAGATTACTATTGACCAGGATAATACGTCCTTCGTATAAGCTCGCTACTGCCTGCAGCTCCGCAGACAACTCACTCTGCAGCTGCTGCTCCAGATAGCCGGACTGCACAATCCGTCCCGCCAGCGTCTTTCCCTGCTCCTTTATCTGCTCCAGACGCTTTTCATAGCTGTAATTCCAATACAGCGCCTTCATAGCGTGCATCCCCGCATAAAACGGCAGAATCCCCACAAGCAGCAATACGCAAAGTAAATGAACGCGCATGCTTTTCCATGCTTTCAGCTTTCCTTTAAATTTTGAAAAAATAGCCAACCCCCCATTTTGTATGTATATAGTCCGGTTCACTCGGGTTACGCTCTATCTTCTCACGAAGCCTTCTCACATGTACGTCTACCGTTCTCACATCCCCCGGATACTCATAGCCCCAGACAATATTCAAAAGGTTTTCCCGGCTGTATACTTTGTTCGGATTTGTCATAAGCAGCTCCAGCAAATCAAACTCCTTTGCCGTAAGATTCACTTCCTGCCCCTTTAAAAATACCCTCCTGCCAGAACGCTCCAGACGGATTTCCCCGACCGAAAGCTTTTTTTCACCCGCATCTTCGCTGTCACGCTTCCCGCTGCGGCGGAGAATTGCCTTGATGCGCGCCTTTACCTCCAGAATATTAAAAGGTTTGGTAATATAATCATCTGCACCGTATTCCAGTCCCATAATCTTGTCAATGTCTTCGCTCTTTGCGGTCAGCATCACAATCGGCACATCCGAAAACTCACGAATCCGGCTGCATACCTCAAAACCGGAAAGCTCCGGCAGCATCACATCCAAAAGAATGACATCATACGAATTTGCCTGCACTGCTGCCAGTGCCTCCTCGCCGTCATATGCACAGTCCACTAAAAGCCCCTCCTGCTCCAGGCTGAACTTAATTCCCTTGACAATCAGCTTTTCATCGTCTACTACCAAAACCTTTTTCTCCACACAAACACCTCTTTATTTTACTACAATTTTGTCTTTTATACGCTCAAACATGGCTTCGCCAATTCCGCTTACCTTCTTTAGCTCCCCGGTATCCTGAAACGGCCCTGCCTTCTTCCGGTAAGCAAGAATGTTCTCTGCCTTTGCCTCCCCGATTCCTGGCAGCGTCATTAAGAGTGCCTTGTCCGCCGTATTGATATTCACCGGCAGCGGCTCCTTCCTGTCTCCGCTTTCCGCTTCGCCGGCAAGGCGCTCTGCCGCGGTCAGTTCTTCTGTCTCCGCCCCGGTCGGCACATACACCTTCTGTCCGTCGGAAAGATACCCCGCCAGATTATGATATGTACGGTCCGCTTCCGCAGTAAAGCCGCCGGCTGCATTGAGCGCATCGACAAGACGGCTGCCCGCCGGAAGGGAATAGACCCCCTCGGCAGCTACTGCTCCGCAGACATACACACAAAGCGTCTCCTCCGGTGCGGGCTCTGCTCGCACTGCATCCGCAGCGCCTCCGGCTCCTTCCGTGCCGTCCGCAGGCTCCGGTCTGCCGCTACTCTCCGTTCCGGGAGTGTTCTCTTCTTTCCCGGAAACAGCGCTTCCCTCCCTATCCGCTGCAGGGCTGTCCTCTTTCCTTTGCAGTACCATCTGCTCCTTCTGCTGTGACGCATAATACGAGCCGAGCGAAACAATTCCGCAAACGGCAACAAAACCGGCAGCCAGCCATACTTTTCTTTTCTGTTTTTTGTCCATCGCTTCCTCCTTCAAGAAAGCGGCGGACCTGTTCTCTCCTTCTCTATTTTAACGGATAAACGTCAAAAAAACAAGTGCTTTTCCCCTTGCTTAAGTTTCTACATTTTTTAACCATCTGAAAAAATCCGCAGCCTGTCAGGAAGCTTAAACTTCCTCCTACTTGGAACCCGAAGATTTGAACCAGATTACTCCGCCTACGGTAACAGCCGCCGCACACAGCTTCTGCCACGAAAACGGCACCTTTTCCACGCCGAACAGCCCGAACAGCTCTATCACATAAGCGACAATCAGCTGTGCTGTCACGATAAACATTGCCGATTTCGCCGGTCCGAGCATCGCCACACTCTTAATAACGGTAAATGTAATAAATGCGCCGAGAATCCCTCCGAGCAGAAAATACTTCGGGCTGACCGAGAGCAGGGAGCCTATTCCCTTTTCCTTCCCTGAGACAAACCATGCCATAATACAGACCAACAAAGCGGAAAACTGCACAAAACCCGCCGCCGTCCAGACGCTCGTCTGCTTTGTAACGCCCGCATTCCAGATTCCCTGCACACTCATAAGCGCACCGGAAATAATTGCAATTATAAAGCCAAGCATTGCATTCCCTCCTTCATTTAAGTGAAGTATGTGCACTTTTTTTGCAAATATTCTGTAGAGCAGGATCCTCATTGGGCCGGAACGAAATCAGCCTCTCCCTTTGAATCACAAAAGGAGAGGCAAACTGCAAAAAACCAGGCTTATCTATTATCTGCGCTGCCGGTACGCAGGCGCTCTATCAGCGCCTCACGGTACTTTGTATGATTCGGCATGCCAAGCCCGCCCTGCTTTGGCAGCCTGAGCTTAAGGAAACTGCCATCCTTCATTGTAATGGAACACCTGACAGCTTCTGTCCACAGCTTTTTAAACTCGCAACTCTGAATTTCTGCAAGCGGAAAGCAAGTGCCGATATCTTCTAACCGCAGCTCTGTATCAATTTCTTTCACAGCGCCCCCCTCCGGCTCCAAAACGTCGTCAAATTCATAATAATGCTTGTAGGTTTCGCATTCGGAAAGAATCAAATAGTTCCAGGTAATCCCGATGTATACACCAAACCTTGCATACTTACTTTTACTTACCCGGAGCGTTGTCCCGTTTTCGTCTGCCAGCAGCCGCTTCCCTGCGAGGACGCACTTTCCGAATGCCTGCCTGACGTTTGTCTGAAGCCCGATACCGCATATCCCGGCTTCCAGCGTTTCTCCTTCCGGAAGATATTTTTGTAACGCCTGCCACATCGCTTTCTCATCCATAATACCAAACTCCCCCTTATTCAGCTTTATTATCCCCGGCAGGATATGACCGAACGCTACTACAAGGAAAAACACGCCGCAAAGCACCAGACACGTATACAACGTAGCAGTTCTTTTACTGACAGCACTTCCTTTCTTGGTAATGCTTTCCTTTATATAAAATTCATCCAGATACTCTGCAAAATTATCAAGGTTCATTTTATTATTTCCAAACACCTTAACGCTGTTCGATATCGCCATCTTTTTAATCGGCTCGGTAATCTTACAAATAATACCTTGGAACCGGTAAGCGGACTTTAATTTCCCGGTCTCTGTATCCAGTGTGTCTATGATGCCCTTCATCGTTTCATTTGATAAATTGGCAATATAAATATGGCTATTTACATCCGTTACATAATAAAACATACCGGCATTCTGTACCGCAGGAAGCATCGCTTTCGGCAGCTCGGCAATTTCCAGCATAGCATACTGTCCCTCCTCTGCCTTTTCCTCTGAAGCAGGTCCGGATAAATCGATTACCTCCTTCCCACTTTCAGAAGCTTCTTTCTTCTTCTCCGAAAATGCTTTAAACACAACAACACCTATCAGCACAAAAGCAATTCCTGTATAAAGCAATACTAAAGCTACCAGCCTCTTTTTCGCTTTTGAAATCCTGTTTTCCGCTTCCATCTTTCTTCCTCCGCAATTACAGCAGGTAGTTATTTTCCCGGTTTGCAATCTGTAAGGTCACTAATTTATAGGCTGCATATCCCCCCGTAACCAAAGGCTCCCTATTACAAATCTCTTCTGCCTCCTCACGGCTTTCTGTTTTCAGGATATACATGCCTGCCATCCCCGGATACCCTTGAAACGCGCCGCAAATTTCCAGCTTTCCCTCATCATCCAGCCTTCTTATGTTCTCAACATGCTCTGTAATTACCTTCTTTGTTACCTTATTGTAAGTCTTGCTCTTCTCAAGCATCACCATATACATCAAATTTTTCATAATATATTCTCCTTCACACATCAATGGAGCTTTACTCCTTTTACTCTTGTTATTAATTATACGGGCTGGACAATAAAAAAGCAATATTGTTTTAAAATTCCAAAAGTTTTTCATTTTCACGCCTGCGGAATTATGATAGAATAAAAGCAAAGAAACAAAAATCGAAATGGAGAAGTGGACCTTTATGAAAGAGATCATTTGTTTCCATAACCCTGACGAAATGAATGGATATTTAAGCAACTGGTATCTTGCGGATTTTCACGTAAACAATATTCCATATTCTTCTATGGAACAGTACATGATGTATCAAAAAGCATTACTTTTTAACGACATGGAGATTGCAGAGCAAATATTAAACACATCAAATGTAGGAAAAATCAAAGCCTTAGGGCGCTCTGTCAAAAACTATGAAGATATCCTATGGAATGGTATGCGACAAATCATTGTCTATCAGGGCTTGCTTGAAAAATTTCAACAAAATGTTGAATTGAAAGAAAAGCTACTTGCTACCCAAAACCACCTACTAGCAGAGTGCGCGGTTCAAGACAAAATATGGGGAATCGGTCTTTCAATGAAAGACGAGCGGCGATTACATTTGCATGAATGGCAAGGTCAAAACCTGTTGGGCTTTTCTTTAATGAATGTGCGTGCAGTATTGAAACAGGCCGCTCCGTGAATGAAGCAATCCAAGGTTGCGAAAAGCACTTTAAAGCTGGTGGTAAATAATTTTATTATTTTGTATCATATCAATCGTCAGTGATACATAAAGAAAATTTTTTCATTATGAAAGATGAAAGGAGTAAAAAAACATGGAAAAATTAAAAGAAAATGTAGAGAAAGTTATAGTAGAACGCTTTGGAAAAGACAGTTTAATTGCATTGGCAACTGTCGAGGAAGGCGTGCCGCACGTGCGTACTGTTGACGGATATTATGATAACGGCGCTTTCTATGTGCTTACCTATACACTTTCCAACAAAATGAGACAGATTGCTAAGAATCCTGTTGTTGCAATATCCGGGGAATGGTTTACAGCACACGGGACGGGAACTAATTTAGGATGGTTTTGTAAAAAAGAAAATGAACCGATTGCAAATAAGATGAACACCATATTTGCAGCATGGATTAATAATGGTCATAACAATTTTGAAGATGAAAATACTTGTATCCTGCGTATCGACCTGACCGACGGCGTACTGTTTTCCGATGGAAGAAGATACGAGATTGATTTTACAAAATAGGAAATTGGTTTCAAACTCATCAAAGAGCCAGATGCGGGAGCGGTCAAGGCTGACCGCTCCCTCTGGTCTTGCTATTCATTGCTATTCCACACATGCGCCAAAATATCCTTTAATACCAGCATGGCATCCAAATCATTATAACCATACCGGGCCTTCAGACTATCCAGCAGTTCTCTCAATTTAACTACATAATCCTCAACCTCAACCTTTTGCTGATATGTTGTTAATACCGGATACTTTTTCCCCCATACGCTTGTCCAGTCAATCTTTTGTTCCTTTTCTTCCCTTGTGTTTTCAATAAACTGCTCGATCTCTTTTAAATCGATGTCAAAGTCTATCAGTTCGTCCAGAGTCAGATGATATAGACTGGATAACTTTTTCGACTGACAGATGTCCGGAAGTGTTTCATCAAGCTCCCATTTCGAAACCGTTTGTCTGCTGACCCCCAGCTTTTCAGCAACCTCCTCCTGTGATAAACCGCTCTTTTTCCGCGCATTAAAAAGATTCTTTCCTAATTTCATGCTTTTGTCTCCTTTATTTTCTCTAAAAAGATGATACATGATGCACAGGTAAAAATCTACCAACGGAAACGTCCAATTTTGCCCGTTTTCTTAACATTTGTTTGAACAGTATCCAGAAAGCATATCGACTGCAAGAGAAGCGTCAGGCTGAAAATAAATATCTTTTCCCTGATTACTCTCATATATCAAGTCTTTCAAAGGCTTGCTTGTGTACTTTGAAAAATCTCCATAGATTGCAACCCTCACGCCATAATTGATAAATTTCTGCAATATTTCTCCTGCCAGACAAGTGCTTAAAACAAAAAAGTCATCTACAATAGCTTCCTTGTTTATGGCAATATTGCTGCAACCCGTTTCATACTTCACTGTCATAATAAAATCCAACGCAGACTGGACATCCGTAATCAGCAGTTCATTGCTGCTCACAACTGCAACCTCTATATTATTTTTTTTCACAACCTCTGTTTTCATTTTCTACCTCCTGCAAATGCCGGTTTATATTTCTAGTAGAATACCACAATTATACTCATGTTTCTATTAAATTTTCATTAAATTTTCTCCCTCCGCTTAGTCTTGCTTAATTGTATTTGCATAAGTAAAACTTTTCTTACCACCCTGCATTAAATCATATCATTAAAAGAAAGTATCAATAACACAAACATTATCATCATTAATAGAGCCACCAAAAAAACTCCGATATTTATCCGCATTTTATCTGAATCCTGCTTAGCCTCAACTAAACTTGAACGGCGCAAAGCAGTAACAACCGATTTATATAAAAGCATTGCTATTGCCGCATTCAATCCTCCCTTAATTAAATTAAATGGTAAAAATGCGGAAAGCAACAATTCTACCATCGCTTCTCTTGGATAACCCATATAGATTGGAGCAATCAAATAGTTCCAGAGCATCATTACGGCAACCTGGCAACCCCAACCGCAGAAAAGACCCAATATGGCACCTGATAATTTGCGTCTTCTTTTATAGATAAATGCAGCAGTACACGCAAAGGAACAGCTTGAAATAATATTCATCATGCAACCCAAAATTCCACTTTCGCTAATCGTGAACATTTGCACTACAGAAACAATCACTGTTATAGCAAATGAAGTAAGTGGCCCGAAAATCAATCCACCAATTACTATGACGACATCTTTAGGGTCATACTTCAAAAAAAGTACGAGCGGGATGCGTCCGACAACCACTGCACCATAAGCAAGTGCGCTTAGCATACCTATTGTTGTGAGTTTCTTTGTTTTGCCGATATTCATTTGAATACCTCCTTAAAAATAAAATTAACACTTGAAAGTATCTGAATGCCTTTCAGGTGTTAAAATTTAAGGTGTATCAAAATGTCAACAGAGCAATTTGGCAAAAAAGTGCAAAAATCATAGTCAGATTTATTCTGACAATCTCAATACACCTTCTTTAATCCGGACTATACCGTCGGTTTTGGAATTTCACCAAACCCCGCGCTTTCGCGCCCGCGGACTATAACCGCCGATCGGGAATTTCACCCTGCCCTGAAGACATCACTACTATTCAATTATTTAGAGAATTATAGCATACAGCAAAGAAAAAGTCAATTTCCGCTTGTTCAACTTAAAAACTTAGTATCACTTCCCAAACAATGGTCTTAAATTTAATCTCAACATTCCCTGTCTTGCCCGTTCCTTCTTCTTTGGAATCTTTCAGGGCTGCATAAAAAATACATACACTAAAAATACGGGGCTTGTATTTTTCCCAGACTTATGTCAAGATAAAAAAGAATAATGAAGAAGCACTGCATTCAGAAAAATACAACGCGCTATATGCGGAACAAAACAGATACGAACCAGGAAAGGAATTCCATGAAAAAAAGAGTTTTACAACAGAAAACATTACGGATTATGGCGAAAAAAAGACGCTTTGGAAGGGCTGCTGCCCTGCTCCTCCTGTTCCTCCTCTCCCCTGCTGCCAATGTCTTTTACAGTATGGCAGTGATGTCGGTTTATAGCAGAATGCACGAGGCGGACAGCATCCTGACAACGGAAGGCATTACCCTTTCTATTCCGGGCGGGCTTTCCACGCCGCGCTCCGACTGGTACCCCTTTGTCATGACCTTCTGTGCGGACAGCGGCTTCCGGAGATTCACCGGGAACCCTTCCCTATCCCTGACTATCCTGTATAATTTCCCTGCGTTTTCACCCCTCCGGGGCTGCAGCAGGCTATATGATACGGAATCTCCTTATTACAACAGCTTCTATGGCGCTTATCTTGTAAAGGACGAGAGGGGACTTCCCTACGGGTTTTCAGAAGCTGCGGACGGCACGCTTTTTCCAGATGCCGACGCTGTGGCAGAGGTGCCAAAGTATGACTTCTGGTCTCTGGTGCTTTCCGAGTTCGGACTCACCGCAGCCAATGCAGTATTTGACTGGAAGGTGACAGAAATCACAGGCGGACAGTCCTATGCCGGAAAAAATGATTTCTTCCGCATCGACGCCGAGCTTACCGTAAACGGCGCGTCCCACGCTTATCGCGGCTTCACCCAGTCCTATCTCCAGTATGGCAGACCGGGCTTCCCCGTAAAAGAGCCGCTTGCGCCGGTTTCCATGTATGGCAGGCTCTACGGAAGCTATCTGGAGGAAAAACAGGTCTCCCTGTTTTTCTATATTGTCGCCGCAAACAAAGATGTGCTGGAGGAATGCGACCGAGAGCTTCTGTCACGGAGCACATTACGCTATTAGCCGGAAACCTGTGGAAAAAATAATAAAATAGTAGTAATTGACAAAAAAACAAAATAATATTATAGAAGCAAACAGGAATACGAGGCAACTATGGAAAGCGAAACAATTTCACTTGTAATAATCATTATCAGCATTATTATGTCGGCATATTTTTCAGCAACCGAAACAGCGTTCTCCTCCTTTAACCGGATCCGGGTTAAAACTATGGCAGAAAAGGGGAATAAAAGAGCTCGTTTAGTAATGCGGTTATCCGAGAATTACGACAGTTTATTATCAACGATTCTGATTGGAAACAATATTGTAAACATTGCAAGTGCATCTTTGGCAGCTGTGCTATTTGTCAAATTGCTGGGGAATGAAATCGGTCCCGGAGTATCTACTGTTGTTACTACAATAGTTGTCCTGGTTTTTGGAGAAGTGTCCCCAAAAAGCATTGCAAAAGAATCACCAGAAAAGTTTGCCATGTTTTCAGCCCCGTTCCTAAATGTATTTATAATATTACTTACTCCGTTCAATTTTCTCTTCAGGCAATGGAAAAAACTTCTATCCACACTAATTAAATCGACTGCGGAAAGTGGTATTACAGAAGAAGAACTATTATCCATCGTAGAAGAAGCAAAACAGGACGGCGGTATCGATGAGCAGGAAAATATGCTGATTCGGAGCGCGCTTGGATTTACCGGACAGGAAGCCGTTGATATATTAACTCCAAGAATTGATATTACTGCTGTTTCAACAAAAACAAGCAAAGAAGAAATTGCTGCTGTTTTTGCTAATACCGCTTATTCAAGGCTTCCTATCTTTGAAGATACGATAGACCACATCATCGGGATAATCTATCAAAAGGATTTTTACAATAATGTATATCATGCCAATAAGGAAATCTCCGAAATTATCCGGCCGGCATTATTTGTTCCAAAGAATAAAAAGCTTGGCGCTCTATTGAAAGAATTGCAACAGAAAAAAATACATATTGCAGTTGTCTTAGATGAATACGGTGGGACCGTGGGAATCATCACATTAGAGGATATTTTGGAGGAACTTGTAGGCGAAATCTGGGATGAATATGATGAAGTCAGTCCGGAAATTGAAAAAGCCTCAGAAGCTGAATACATAGTTTCGGGCAGCGCAAACATTGACAAGGTATTTGAATTATTAGATATCAAGACTGATGATGAAGAAATCCAATCCGGAATCGTAAACGGATGGATTATGAGTGCGTTAGGAAAGGTTCCTGAAAAAGACGACTCTTTTGAATATAAAGGATACCGGATTACTGTACTGGAAATGGATGAGAAACGAGTAGAGAAGGTTTTATTTACTCCAAAAAGGAGTGCGGTATAGCACTACACTCCTTTATTTTCAGGATTTCCCTGCCCTCTTTTCCGCAGTACGACATACAGCACAGTACAAAGCGCCGCCCCGGATACGATACCGCCGAAAATCAACAGGGCACAGTGCATAAAAAACTCGTCCGGCAGAATCGTAATCACCGGGTCCGTAACGCTGTCAAAGATCCAGTAATCGTTCCGGAAAAACAGCTTATGGAACACAACGAATACCTTATCCCAGCACACGGCAACAAATGCTGCCAGTACCACAGGAAGGGCAAAGGAGACGACTGCCGTCATTTTCAGATACCGGTACTCCCTCCTCCGCGTCATAAAGACGATTCCTGCGGCGCCCAGTATACCACCGCACAGGGCAAAATATTTGAACACGTCAAAAATATCCTTGACTTCTTCAAAATGCGTTTTTCCGTTTTCCGACATCGGAAGCGACGGGAAGGAAAACTCCCCATTGCTCCATGCCATATTATAATCAATCAGCGCATCGTAATTCCTGCGGATTTCCTCCTTGGAATAACCGGAAGTCTCGGCAATCCGGAGCTTTTCAATGTCTGCATAATACAGCGGCCGGAAGGCAAGCGTCCCGACTACGGACACCCCGATAAGAAACAGTGTCAGTACAACCGCGAGCCCCGCCTGCAGCCACCAGATTCCTTTTTTCATTCCCGCTCTCCTTCACCTTCGGGCAGCCGGGAAACGGTCTGCCCGCTTAATTCCTTTCACGGCACATCAGGTTGCAATTCCTGCAAACTGGTTCTGGTACAGCTTTTCGTATTCCCCCTTCTTTTCCAGAAGCTCCTCATGGCTGCCCTCTTCCACGATAATGCCGTTCTTTACTACCACAATCTTATCCGCATCCCGGATGGTAGACAGGCGGTGCGCGATAATCAGGCTGGTCCGGTTCTTCATCAGCGCCAGCATAGCCTGCTGGATGTGCATCTCGGTTCTCGTATCGACATTCGAGGTTGCCTCGTCAAGAATCAGAATCCTCGGGTCGGCAATGACCGCCCTTGCAATAGCGAGAAGCTGCCGCTGTCCCTGCGAAAGATTGCTGCCGCCTTCGGTCAGCACCGTATCGTAACCATCCGGCAGACGCTCAATAAACCCGGCTGCCCGTGCAGTCTTTGCCGCAAACCGGATTTCCTCATCGGTTGCCTCCGGCTTTCCGTAACGGATATTCGCACGTATCGTATCCGCAAACAGCACCGTATCCTGTAATACAATTGCAATCGCCTCGCGGAGCGTTTTCTTCGGCAGCTCCGTGATATCCATCCCGTCCACGGCAATCGTCCCGCCGTCCAGCTCGTAAAAGCGGGTCAGCAGGTTGACAATCGTAGTCTTTCCCGAACCGGTCGCGCCTACAATCGCAATCTTTTGTCCTTGCTTTACGGAAAGCTGCAGGCCTTTTAACACCGGCTCCTCCGGCACATAGCCGAACTCGATTCCCCGGAACTCGATATTACCCCGGATTTCCTTCGGGGAAACGAAAAGCGTTCCCTCGTCGATTTCATCCGGCGTATCCATAATCTCAAAAATACGCTCCGCGCCTGCCATTGCCGTCATAATTGACGCATACTGGCTCGCGATTTCGTTAATCGGGCGGTTAAACTTTTTGGAATACTGGAGCATCGACTGGATGTTGCCCGGAGACATTTTGCCCCGGATTACAAAGAAAATACCAAACGCCGCAACCAGCACATACTGGAGGTTCCCTAAAAAGTTCATACACGGGCCCATAATCGAACCGAACACACGGGAACGGATACTGGTTTTCCTTAAGTCCTCGCTGATTTTTCCGAAGCGTTCGACCGTCTCCGGCTCCTTGCCGTATGCTACCACCGTTTTATAGCCGATTACCATTTCCTCGACCTCTCCGTTCAGCTTGCCGAGAAGCATCTGCTGCTGCACAAAATAGCGCCGCATGAACCGGGCGAGCTTTGCCGATACCAGAAGCGTCAGCGGCACCGTAATAAACGCCACCAGCGTTACGACCACATTACAGCGCAGCATGAAAATCAACGCGCCGACAAAGGTCAGAATGCTGGAAAACAGCGACGCAATTGACTGTGAAACCGCATTGGAAACATTCTCTACATCATTTGTCATACGGGACATCAAATCTCCGTGGCGGTGATTGTCCGTACTCTTTATCGATAAGCGGCTGATTTTTGCAAACAAATCATTCCGCATGGAAAAAACGGTATCCTGAGAAATCTTTGCGGACAGGATACCCTGCAGATAGGTAAACACCGCGCTGACTGAAAAAAGCACCAGCATCTGCAGCAATATCTTTTTCATTTCCTCAAACTCTACCGTAAACCGCCCGTCCACGAAATGAATCGTATCGATTGCCCTTCCCTGCAGGGTCGGCCCGAACAAATCCAGCACCGTGACCGCGCTCATCGTAAGCAGCAAGCAGAGCAGGAAATATTTACTCCGACCGATTACCTTAAGCAGCCGTAGCAAGGTCTTTCCCATATTCTTCGGCTTTTCTTTGTTAATTCTCGCCTGCATGGCAGCCGGACCCCTGTGCCCGCCGCCAAAGCCGACGCGCGGCGGCTGCTGTTCCTTCGGTCTTCCTTCCGGATTACTCATGTGCGGCACCTCCTTCCATATACGCGCCGGACCTCATCTGGGAATCGTAAATATCCCGGTACGTCGGGCTGCTCTCCAACAGCTCCTCATGTGTTCCGCAATGCAGAATCGTACCTTCCTCGAGTACCGCAATCCGGTCCGCCTGCCTGACGCTGGCAATCCGCTGTGCAATCATAATAATCGTCGTACCGGAAAGCTTTTCCTTTAACGCGCGCTGCAGCTTCCCCTCGGTTACGAGGTCAAGTGCAGAGGTCGAGTCGTCTAAAATCAGCAGTTCCGGCTTCCGCAACATTGCCCGCGCAATCGAAATCCGCTGCTTCTGCCCACCGGAAAGAGAAGCGCCTTTCTCGGCAATAAAAGTGTCATAACGCTCGGAAAAGCCTTCAATAAAGCCTGCCGCCTGTGCCGTCTGTGCCGCCTCTGTTACCTCATCATCGTCCGCCTCCGGATTCCCCCAGCGGATATTGTTGGCTACCGTGTCAGAAAACAGCTCGCTCTTCTGCATGACATAGCCGATATTTTTCCGCAGTGCCGCAAGGTCATACTCCCTTACATCCACTCCGTCTATGTATACCGTTCCCTCCGTCACGTCGTAAAAACGCGGCAAAAGATTGACGAGGGAGGTCTTCCCGCAGCCTGTCGCGCCGATAATCGCAAGCATTTCTCCCTTTCTTATCTTTAAATTGATGTCCTTTAAGACCGGCTCGCCCTGCGTGCCAGGATAGCGGAAGGAAACACCGCAAAACTCCGCTGCCAGGTCTCCCCTGCCTTCGGTCTCCTTGCCGCCCGTAATCACCGGCTCCGCCTCCATAATCTCGGAAATACGCGATGCCGACGCCATCGCACGTGAAACAGACTGGAATACCATTGATACCATCATAATCGAAAATAAAATCTGGGTCACATAGGTAATTGCCGCCATAACAGAACCCGTCGACATCCCGGCGTTCTCAATCGAAACCTGGAAGCCGCCGATATAAATAATCGCAATAACCGCAAAATTCATCACAAGCGTCATCACCGGCCCGAACAGTGCCATCAGCCTCAGGACACGGAAATTCGTCTGGCGCAGCTCCCGGTTCACCCCGCCAAAGCGCCGGATTTCATACTCCTCCTGCCCGTACGCCTTCACTACCCTTGCCCCGGCTACATTTTCCTGCACTACCGAGTTTACCTTATCCAGCTTCTTCTGTAAGACTGCATACAACGGGGTGGCACGCATCAGAATCACCACGACCATAAGAAGCAGCACCGGCATGGCGCATAGCAGCACCGCACCGAAGCTTAAGTCTAACGTCAGCATCATCGCCGCGCCGCCAATCAGGAACATAGGCGCCCGCACACACATCCGGAGCAGCATCTCCACAAACTCTACTACCATAGCAATATCATTCGTCATACGGGTCACTAACGAGCCTGTCGTAAAATCGTCGGTCTGCTCAATCGAAAGCGACATGACCCTCCGGTAAATATGGATACGCAAATCCCGACCGAAGCCCTGTGCCGCCGTCGCTGCCGAATAGGCGCAGAACACACCAAAAAAACCTCCTGCCAGCACAATTGCCAGCATGATAACTCCTGTCCGCACCACATAGCCCATATCACCGTTCTGAAGGCCTTTGTCCACAATCCCTGACATCAGCTTCGGCTGAAGCAGGTCCGCAAAGACTTCGCCCATCATCATAAGCGGTGAAATCAACGCAAAAAACCAGTACGGTTTCAAAAAACGAAACAGCTTCTTCATCTTTTCTATCTCCTGTTCTTTCTGCCTTACCTTTTCTATGCCTACATATGATATTTTAAGGTATTCTGGCAGAATGAGCAAGAAATACATAAATTTTTCACAAAAGGTAAATTGGGTACACGCCTCTAAAGCCGGTAACCATGATGCAACGGACCGTTCCCCTTTCCCAGCTCCAGCATTGCCGCGAGAGCCCCGGACAGATATTCCTTCGCATTCGCCACTGCCTCCGGCAGCTCCTGCCCTTTCGCGAGATTGGACGTAATGGCACTCGAAAGCGTACAGCCTGTTCCGTGGGTATTCGGATTCCCGATTCTTTTTCCATAAAACCAATGCGCTTCCCCGTTATGGTATAGCAAATCGTCAGCGCCGCCCTCCCGGTGGCCTCCCTTGCAAAGCACCGCACAGCCATACCATCTGCCGATTTCTTCAGATGCCTTCTCCATATCCTCCGGCGTACGGACCTCTCGTCCTGCCAGTACCTCTGCCTCCGGAAGATTGGGCGTAATAAGTGCCGCCAACGGAAACAGCCGTTCCTTTAAGCACGTGAGAGCCGTATCTGCTAACAGTACCGTACCGCTTGTTGACACCATGACCGGGTCTACTACAATCCGCTTTGCCTTATACTGCACAAGCTTGTCTGCAATCACCCCGATAAGTTCCTCTCCGCCTGTCATACCAATCTTTACCGCATCCGGGACAATATCCGTAAACACACTGTCCAGTTGCAGCGCCAGAAAATCCGGCGGTACCGGAAGCACGCCCTGCACTCCTGTTGTATTCTGTGCTGTAAGTGCCGTGATTACGCTCATCCCGTATACACCGTTTGCTAACATAGTTTTCAAATCCGCCTGAATCCCCGCACCGCCGGAGGAATCGGAGCCTGCAATCGTAAGAACCGTTTTCATTCCGCCGCTCCTTTTAGCCTTTGATATGCCTCCCTTAATTCCTTTGCTGCCCGCTCCGGCTCCTCCGCTTTCATAATCGCAGAAACGACGCAGATTCCAGCAATACCAGAGCCCTTTAAAGCTCCGAGATTATCTTTCGTAAGACCTCCGATGGCATTGACCGGTACGGTTGAGACGGCACAGATTTTCTTTAACAGTTCTACCGGCATCGGCGCGGTCTTTACCTTTGTCGTCGTCGGATAAATAGCGCCGACACCCAGATAATCCGCTCCCTGCCCGCATGCCTCCTCTGCCTGCTCCACTGTCTTTGCAGTGGCTCCGATAATTGCGCCCTCCCCGAGCAGCTTCCTCGCCAGAAAAACCGGCATGTCCGACTGTCCCAGATGCACCCCCTCCGCTTCTGACGCAAGCGCTACATCCACCCGGTCATCAATAATCAGCGGGATTTTATAATACGCCGTGATTTTATGTACCCCTTCCGCAAGGGCAAGATATTCCCTTGTACTACGCTCCTTTTCCCGCAGCTGCAAAAGCGTGACACCACCCCTGCAGGCTCTCTCCACCTTATCGAAAAAAACCGCTTCCTCCAGCCCTGTACTGTCTGTAATAAAGTAAAGAGTCGTATCAAACCTCTTCATACACTTCCTCCGTTATATGCAGTCTTTTTTCAAGCTCCTTTGGCGGCAGCACTGACAAAGAATCCATCAGATTCGTATAAAAGCTTCCGTTCCCCCGTTCTGTCACGGACAGCTCTCCGCAGATTCCCATCACGGCACACGCCGTAACCGCCGCCGCGATTCCCTGTTCCACTGTCAGGAAGCAGGCAGTCAGCGCACCGAGCATACAACCGGTCCCGGTAATCCTGGAAAGCTGCGGATGCCCGTTGTTTACCAGACAGCACCCTTTCCCGTCGCCGACAATATCCACTGCTCCGCTTGCCAGTACAATACACCGGTATCTTTTTGCAAGAGCCGTAACTTCCACTGCCATATCCTCTGTCCGTAATGTGCCGTCCGCATCCACTCCCGCACTCTTATAGGCTTCCTGACCGAGCGCATAAATCTCGGCATAATTCCCCTTAATGACTGTGGGTATGCCGTCACGGATAAGCTGCGTGGCATACGTCCTGCGGAGACCGGAGCAGGCAATGCCCACCAAATCCAAAACAACCGGAATCTGCCGCCTGCTTGCAGCTTCCGCCGAGCATCGCATGGACGCCATACGGATGTCGGTAATATTCCCAAGATTCAGTAGCAGCGCCTGCGCCGTTTCCGTAATCTCCGCCGCCTCTTTTGGATGCTCTGCCATAACCGGCCTCCCACCGCTTGCAAGAATGACATCGGCACAGCTATGGATAGAAACCGGGTTCGTAATACAGTGTACCAGAGGAGACATCGCCCGTACCGCCTCACGGATTTCATTCAACTGCTTTGCTTTCATCCCTTTTTCCTTTCCGCAGATTTGCTGCAAAACAAGCATCTCTATCTACATACCACCGTGCCCCGAGCGCTTCCTGAAACTTGCGGAGCAGACCTGCCCTTGCAAGCTTTTTCAAAAATAAGAATGCAATGCTTCCGCCAATCAGGGTCCCACAGAAAAAGGACGGGATATAAAACAGCAAACCAAGACCTTCCTTACCCCACAAAAATGTCATCACCGGATACGAAATGACCGCACCGACAATACCGGTTCCGATTACCTCCCCCAATACCGCAGCCAAAAGACTTCCTTTGGACATCCGGTAAAACACGCCGGACAAAAACGCCCCGAATACGGCTCCTGTCAGGGCAAGCGGCGGAATTGCCATAAGCGTCATACGGAGCAGTCCGATGATAACCGCGCACAACAGCGAATCCCAGGAACCTAACAATACAGCGCAGATAATATTGATAAAATGCGCCATCGGACACATTCCCTCCACGCGCAGAACCGGAGAAATCACCACGCCAAGCGCCACCAGAAATCCCAGCATCACCATACGGAGCAGCGCCTTTGACTTTCCATTCATCTTTTCATCCTCCTTTCCTTTTCACCTCTCCTTAAGCTTCCGCATCCTGTATCCCCTTTGCGTTCCACAGGCTGTGCAATAGCTTATTTTGCGTGCACAACGCTCCACCGGGCTTCCCTAAGGAGACACCTTACTTTTCCGTACAAAATTCCACCTTTTTTCCTTCCAGAATCAGGTTCGTCGTTCTCACAGCGCACATTTTCCCACACATCGAGCAGGTATGTCTGTCCGCTGGCGGCATACTTTCAAAGTAAGCGCGCGCCTTCTCCGGGTCCGCCGCTGCCGCAAACATTCCCTCCCAGTCTACCCTGTGGCGTGCGTCGGACATCCTATTGTCAAGCTCCCTCGCATGCGGTATTCCCTTCGCAATATCCGCGGCATGCGCGGCAATCCTGGAAGCAATGATTCCCTCTTTCACGTCACTCGCATCCGGCAGGCGCAGATGCTCCGCCGGCGTTACATAGCATAGAAAATCCGCTCCGTTTGCCGCTGCAATGGCACCGCCGATGGCTGCGGTAATATGGTCGTAGCCCGGAAAGCAATCGGTTACCAGCGGACCCAGTACATAGAACGGCGCTTCATGGCAAATACGCTTTTCTAACTGCATGTTTGCTGCAATTTCATTCATTGCCATATGTCCCGGTCCTTCGACCATCACCTGGACGTCCCGCTCCCATGCCCGCTTCGTCAGGGCGCCAAGCTCAATCAGCTCGGAAATCTGCCCGGCGTCGGTGCTATCGTCGATACAGCCCGGACGCAGCGCATCCCCGAGACTTATCGTCACATCATACTCCCTTAAAATCTCCAGAACCTCCTCATAATGTTCATAAAACGGATTCTCATTTCCGGTCATCTCCATCCACGCAAACAGCAGGGAGCCGCCCCGGGAAACAATATTCATTCTGCGCTTATCACGTTTAAACGACTCCACGGTACGGCGGTTAATCCCTGCATGAATCGTCATAAAGTCCACGCCCTCTTCTGCATGGGCACGCACTACCTTCAAAAAATCCTCTGCCGTAATTTCCAGCAAATCCTTTTCCAGATAACCGATTGCATCATACATTGGCACTGTTCCAATCATAGCCGGGGAAAGCGCAATCAGTTTCTTACGGAATGTATTTGTCTTCCCGTAATTGGACAAATCCATAATCGCCTCCGCGCCGAACTTTAACGCCATGTTTACTTTTTCCATCTCGCTGTCATAATTGTTACAGTCCCCCGATACGCCAAGGTTTACATTGATTTTCGTGCGGAGTCCCTTTCCGATTCCCTCTGCAGAAAGCGCGGTGTGCCTGACATTTGCCGGAATTGCAATCTGCCCCAGGGCAGTCAGCTCGCGCACCCTTTCCGGCGCTATGTACTCCTTGCTTGCTACCAGCTCCATTTCCGGAGTCAGAATCCCTGCCTTTGCCGCCTCCATTTGTGTTTTGTAACTACGCATGCTGTTCTCCTTTTCTTTTACATTATTTTTTCCACGCAAGCCTTGTGATTTTTTCCTTAAAATCCCCTGAACTATGTGCGTTTTACGCAGAGCGTTTGCATCATAGAAATACTCCTCTCTTTCACATGCTGTACAGCACACTGTTTCCTGCAAACAAAAAAGAGAGCCCCTGGTGGGACTCTCCGTATAAAAACCAAACTATGTCTTCCTACGGCGGCATTATCCGCATCAGGTTAAAGGGTCGAAGTTCGATTACTTCCTCTCAGCCTGCTTCCACAAGCTCCCCTGTATTTTTCTCTTTGCTTTTCTATTCAGCTTCAACAACAAAAGGAATTATAGCAAATGGAACTTCTGTTGTCAAGCACTGCTTTTTTCTTGAGTTTCCGCATTTAAAAGCTTCTAAAAGTTGCTTCCGTTCCAGCCCCAGTCGTTTACCCCGTGATAGGTAACATAGACCGACTTTCCCGGTATCCCGAGCTGTTCCTCATAAAGCTTGCAAATCCGCTCCGTCATGCTTTCGTAAGCGGCTCTGGATGCCGAGCCGAAGAGGCTGACCGAAACATAGGCGCCCTTTTCCAGCTTCTTTCCGCCCATATACAGGTCATAATTGTCCTCAAAGCCTACCATCAGAAAGCTCTCCGGCTTTCCGAACAAAGACATTGCCTTTCCGAACTCTTCCTTGAGTACCTCTCTTTTCTCCTGCGGTACCGGTACTGTAATTTTAGAATCAATAAACGGCATAAAAAACCTCCTTTCGTTTGTCTTATTATAGCAGACCTTCCAGTTTATGGCAACGCCTGTCTGTTTCAAATTTGTTTTAAATAATCAAATTCCAGACCAATCATTTCGTTTATAGGTACTACCTTACGCATCCTGCTTTCAAGGCTTTCCGCCCCTGCCCATAGAAAAGGATAGAACGCCACGCCCTCATCATAACCCAGCTTTGCAACCTCCTGCTGCCAGCCTTTCCAACGATAATCCAAATAGAAAGTATCTGTATCGCCATGCAGGCACCAATATAAAAACTGAGGATAGCGTATCTCCATATCTTCTAATTCCAAACAGTCAGGAGCAAAATATCCGATATTCCCATTCTCTAAATATACATACAAGCCGCCTAAAATATCTTCGCCGACTACGAACTCTTCAAACGGGCACAGCTCGTTCCTTGCAATAACATTTACCTCTCCGGAGCCATATAATCTTATCCAGTCCTCTATTATGATACCACCCGTATTTTCGATAACAGTTCCGCACACAGACTCAGGGTTTAACGAAAGCCTTTTTCGCGCTTCTTCCTTTATCGTCTCCTTAACAGGCAGGACCTGAACCTTCTTTGTAGAACGATTGATATCGTCCATTATTCTTTGAAAGCTATCCTCCATTCCCATTCTCCTTTTGTTACACAAGCAGGAATTTGTAACTCTCTTGTTTCACGCGTCCCGCCCTATTCAATTTCCCATACAAAGGCAGCTGTATCCTGCACGTCAATCATATCCGGTTCAATGTCCACACTGCGCATTAAGCTCTTAGCAGATGCTCGGTTCTCAGCTAGCGCATATCTGGCAGGCGAATACAGCTCCACCTCGCTCCAGTTATAATTGATTGTTACCAGCTTCCCGAGCCCTACTCCCGAGGCCTCGCAAAGCAGTTCTGCCTTTTTCCTTGCATTTTCCGCTGCAGCCCGGAGCACCTCCTCCTTTACCGCATCGGTATCCTTTACCGTAAAGGCAACATTCAGCTCCGGTCTGGCAGGACATTCTGCCGCTGCCGCCAACGTCTGTGCCAGTCTGGCAGAATCAAAATCAAACTCCGCCTTCAGATGATGCTCGCAGACAAACCCGCTAAACTCGCGCGCATAGGTACCGTCCGGTCTCTGGACATTGTTGTAATCGGTACGGACATTGAAATTCGTAGTTTTCACGGACTCCTTTTCAAACCCTGCGGTTTGAAGGCTCTCCTGGAGCTGTCCAATCTGGAGCGCCGCCCCGTCCATCGCTTTGTCGTACTCCATTGCACGTGACTGAAGATGCATGGTAAGCACAACATAATCCGGTCTTGCAGAGACCTTTCCTGTTCCTTTTACTGTTATTGTTCTCTCCATTTTTATACCTCCTCAAAATAATAAGTTACGTTTTTATCGTTCTGGACCATCGCGCCGGACGGCACCTTCTTTAAAATATGTGCGGCGTTATAAAGGTCAGGATAAACACTTACTATCCCCGCCCGCATCCTCTCCGGATGATACTACAGATTTTATCATAAAAACGGGGAAAATACAACGAGCGCAAGTCCTTCAGCTTATGCATTTTTATTTATCTATAAAGGTACTCTTATCTCCAAAATATAAAATATCCAATTCATGGAGCGCCCTTGTGCATGCAATATATAATATCTGCCGGTCCCGCTCTGAAAAATATTCCTGCGCAGTAACTTCCGGTACAATGACCCAGTCAAATTCTAATCCTTTTACAAGATATGAATCGGTTATAATAATACCCTCACGGAACTCAGCATCCTCTTCATTCATCAAATAGCAGCACTTTTTATGCTCTTCATCAAATGCATCGTACATTTCTTTTGCACTTGCTGAAGTTTTACAGATAACTGCCACCGTAGTGATTTCGGAAAGATCCACATGCTCCATTCTGTTTTGGATACTTACAATCATATCATCATAAGCTTTGCATTCTTCAAAAACCGGCGGCTTACCATGCCGCTCAAATATCTCCGCCTCCTTAAGTCCGCATAATTCTCTGCAAAATTCACTTATCTCATAAGTTGAACGATAGCTTTTCATCATTTTTATCATTGTAACCTTCTGTCCAAATACCTCTTGTATATTATCCGGTACTGCTTCATTCCCCTTATCTACAACCTGATTGATATCGCCTAAGATTGTCATATTGCACTTAAACAGAATATGAAGTATCTCATACTGTATCATGGAATACTCCTGCATTTCATCTACAATCACATGCTTTATTCTGTCAAATTGCGATTTATGGTTGTCAAATACCATTAACTTTAATAGTACAACCGGAAAGATATCCTCATACAACAAGAATTTTTCTGAAATAAAATCATTTTTCATCACTGAATAGCGCTTTTTTAAAGATTCGATAAATTCGCAATACAGCCTTACAATATCCTGTGTCCTTGCCATCCCATACAGGCTTTGCTTTATTTCCTTCCGTGACAAAACAGAAACGACTGCATTATAATTTGATTCATAATTATCGGCAATCCTGTCACCAATTTTATCCAAGCGCCCGAATATCGGTTCCATTGAAAAAGTTTCCTGATACAAGCTTCTGATTTTTTCTTCCTCCATAGTGTAATTCTTGAATGTAAACGAGGAAAATGTAATCAGACTGTCCTCCAAATGCTTTACATACTCCTGCAATTCCCTTAAAAAAACAAAACTGCCTTTAAAACGAATCCTCTGCAATCTCTCATCTTCTTCTGACCGACAACCGATAATATACTCCATTTGTACATACTTTGTTTCAAATCTACAAATTCCATCCATTTCATGCCGGGCAATTTCATCAAAACTCACTTCTGAAATATTCTGCTCCCCCAGCTCCGGCAGGACGTTAGAAATATAATCAGCAAATATATGATTGGGCGAAATAATTAATATTTCACTTGAATGCAAATTTTTCCTGTTCTGATACAACAGAAAAGCAATCCTGTGAAGTGCAATCGATGTCTTTCCCGAACCTGCTACCCCCTGTACCAGCATAATAGAAGCGGTCTGATTTCTCACAATTGAATTTTGTTCTTTTTGAATTGTTGCTACGATATTTCTCATTTTTGTGCTTCCATTACCGGACAGCTCTCTCTGTAAAATCTCGTCATCCACCTTGAAATCTGAATTTAATGCATACTCTAAATTGCCTTTTCGTATTTTTATTTGCCGCTTTTGAATGATTTCGCCACTAACCCTGCCCATTGGTGCTTCATAATAAGCGTTTCCCATATCAAAATCATAGTACATGCCGGAAATTGGCGCACGCCAATCATAGATCAGAATTTCAACCCCATTTTTCTCCCTCAGCCCTCCAAGTCCGATATACAATACCTCCTGTTCAGATTCCCCGTCATAAACAAAATCAATTCGCCCGAAATAAGGATTATCCTGCAATTTCAATAATAGTCTTTTTTGCTTCTCCCTAAATTCATATGAATCATAATCTTCTGAAATAATCCCCCTGTTGGATGCTATTTCTCCCAGATCCAGCTCATAAATATTTTCCCAAAGATACCTTTTTTGTTTCATAATCTCTTCCCGGCTTTTATCCAAAGAGCTATCAACATCCTGCAATTGCGCCCGGATTACTTGCTGTATTTCGTTCAAATGCTCCTTTTCTTCCCGCATTACATTATTTTGTTGTTCATTCATCAATATTACCTTCCTATTCTGTCACGCTCCAAATGTATAATTTCAGACCGTTGAATATGGGCACACCTAAAAAAACAAGTTCCTGAATTCCAAAATAACAAGTCAAATACCCCGCAGCGAAAAAGAGCTTCTTCCGTCCGCCTGGACATGCTTCCACAGCAAATCATATTTACTTATGCTGCCTTTCCAACCATTCGGGCAATGACTCAAGGACGGTTCTGGCTATTTCACGCTTCATCCCTGCATCATCAATCTGCTTCACTATGCAGCCCTGCGCTCCTGCCTTTCTTTCCTTTGCCATCCCCTCTGTCCTTTAACAAGGTCTCCAGCCTGTCATAATACTGGTAAAGCTTCTGCGTCCCGTTTTCCAAAATATAATAATGCCGGATATACGGAACCAGAAGCACAAGCAGGGAAAGCAGCAGTACCCCCGACCACAGGGAAAACGCCGTTACCGCCTGTATAAAAACAATCATTGTCAGCAATGCAAACAATACCGTCACGAGCAGATGCACCAGCCTCTCATGCTGAAAAAATCCAATCTGCACAAGCAGTTCCTGCTTCTCCTTTTGTATCCGGTCGCAGCCCGTCCTGCCATCTTCCGGAGTCCCTTCTCTGCATTCCTTTTCGAGCTCGTCCGTGATGCGCTCTGTCTGCTTTAAATAATGCTTTAACCGTTCCTCCATAGCACGCCTCCTCCGTAAAATCTCCGCCTGTATCCGCTCCGGATGATACTACAGATTTTATCATAAAAGCAGGGAAAATACAACAAGCGGCATGCACGCATCAACTTTATGTCATGTTTCTGTACTGACCTGGTTGTGCATAGGAGATTGCTCCGTATTTCTGAATGCCGTCGGAGTAATCCCCTCATATCTTTTGAATAATTTGCAGAAATAGCTTTCCGAGCAAAATCCCGTCTCAAGCGCTATATCTTCAATTGTCCCCGCTGCTCCCGTAAGCATTTCCTTTGCGGCTTGTATGCGGCGTTTGGCGATGTACTCCATTGGACGGCAGTTGAGAATTTTTCTGAAAAGCAGACACAGATACTGCTTTGATACTCCTGAGACCGCACAAAGCTCCTCCAGAGAAATATGAGACGCAAAATTTGTATTAATGTAATCCACAGCTCTGGTCAACGCGGGATTAGGTGAAGCGTACAATCCTCCGAATGATATAATGTGGTAGAGTTCAATAAGAAAATCGTACAAATATCCCGAAGCCCTGTAGTTTCCGAAAACACTGTCGGCGCGTATCGCTTCATGCATTTTGCGGAATATATTTTCCAAAGCGTTTACATTTTTTAGCTCAAAAATCTGCGGTTTTTCAAAGCCTAAATTCACGAGTATTTCATTTACCGCAAAGCCTGCGGGAACCACCCAGTGAATATCCCAGACATCCTCTTCCGGATAATATTCGTGCGGGTAGCAAGCAGGCATATAAATAGCCGTATACGGCGGAACAGGTATCCTGCTTCCGTCAAGAATAAGCGTGCCGCTGCCCTTTGTACAGTATAGTATCTGATGACAGTGGTAGCCTTCGGGTCTGATAATATGGTCCTGGCAATGCTGTTGTCCCATATTCAAAAGAAAGAGCGGGAGCTTTTTTTCATTTCTTATTATCGGGTAATCGCAGAAAACCAAAAAATCTCCTCCTATATTCATATTGTTATAAAATGATAATATCATATATTGACAAAACAATCAAGTTAATTTACATTTAACAAAAGAGCTTCGGTAAAACGGGGATTGGATATAAGCAAATCGTGCCACAAAAAATGTCCGCACCCGAACCGTAACATAACTGATTCAGGAACAGCGCCGACACTTGCTTTTCTTAAAAATTATAAAGGAGAATGAATATGGATATTTCAAAAATTTCCGCAAATGGCAGCCCTAAAAGCAAAATGATTTTTCACGAGGACGAGCAGAATTTGCATATAGGGACTCTTGACAAACATTGCTATTTTATTCCGTTTTCACCCGAACAAGACCCTTTTGGGGACAGGGAATGTTCCAACCGCTTTGAGCTTTTAAACGGCGAGTGGGATTTCCGTTATTATGAAAGCATTATCGACCTGGAGGACGATTTTGTTTCCGTATCCTTTGAGAAAAAAATATCTGTGCCATCAAACTGGCAGCTTCACGGTTATGACAAGCCACAATACACGAATGTCTGCTACCCTATCCCTTATGACCCGCCTTATGTTCCCGACGATATTCCTGTGGGAGTTTACCGCCGCGGCTATCATTATTCTCCTGACGGACTTAGCAGGATACTTGTATTTGAGGGCGTTGACAGTTGTATTTATCTTTACGTCAACAATGAATTTGCCGGTTATTCACAAGTCTCCCACAGCACGTCGGAATTTGACATAACAGCATTTCTCCACGAGGGAGAGAACGTCATTACCGCCGCCGTTCTGAAATGGTGTGACGGCACATATCTGGAGGATCAGGACAAATTCAGACTGTCGGGAATTTTCCGCGATGTCTATGTTTTGTCCCGTCCGCAAAAAAGGCTCGGAAATTATATCGTAAAAACCCTGCTTTCGGAGGACCTCTCCTCTGCGGAACTGGTTTTCACCGCTTTCGGCATGGACGCTTTTGCAGAGCTTTCCGACGCTTCGGGTAAAATCATTACAAGCTTTTCTGCAGGAGACGGCAAAGCTATTTCTACACATATAAATGCTCCTGCCCTGTGGTCTGCAGAAAAGCCGTATCTGTACAATCTGACAATAACTGCGGGAGGGGAAAAAATAGGAGAAAAGGTCGGTTTCCGCAAAGTATATATTGAAAACGGCGTTGTGAAAATAAACGGTACACCGGTAAAGTTCAAAGGGGTAAACCGCCATGACAGCTATCCCGACACAGGCTATTACGCTTCCACCGGACAGATGAAAAACGACCTGACATTAATGAAACAGCATAATATCAATGCAGTGAGAACATCCCACTATCCTGACTCGCCGCTGTTTTATAAGCTTTGCGACGAGTACGGCTTATACGTTATCGACGAAGCCGATTTAGAGACCCACGGCTGCATTGAAGTCTATAACGCTTTTCAATGGAACTGGGAAAATGGCTGTAACGGCATTGCCCTGCTTGCCGCAGACGAACGCTTTAAAAAGGCTGTAACAGATCGCGCCGAGTCTCTTGTAAAGCGGGATATCAACCGCCCTTGCGTAGTTTTTTGGTCGTTGGGAAATGAAAGCGGCTGGGGCAAAAATATGCTCGCAGCAGGCGAATTGGTCAAGGCCCTTGACAACACAAGGCTGCTCCATTACGAGAGTACCTATAAGCTTGACGATACCCCCCATGATATTCTTGACGTGGTTTCGGGAATGTACTGGGAGCCACGGGGTATGCGCGGTTTTCTTGAAAATCCGGAGGAGATGCGTCCTCTTGTGCTTTGCGAATACTGCCACGCAATGGGCAACGGTCCCGGCGACCTGGAGGATTACCACGAGGTGTTTTATTCCCACGAACGCTTCTGCGGAGGCTTTGTCTGGGAGTGGAGCGACCATGCCTGCCCGCTGGGAACAACCGACAGCGGCAGGGTAAAGTACGGCTACGGCGGCGATTTTGATGAAAAACACAACGACGGCAATTTCTGTATAGACGCTCTGACATACCCTGACAGGACTCCCCACACGGGACTTCTGGAGCTGAAGCAGGTATACCGTCCCATTCGCATTAAAAAGGGAGAAAAGAGCGGCAGCTTCATTTTCAAAAGCATGCTTGAATTTGAAAACGCGGGAAAAATTTTTGACTGCCGCTATGAGATAACCTTTGACGGCGGCATTGCGGCGGAAGGTTCTTTTGAATTTTCACTCCCTCCTATGGAAAGTACGGAAGTTTACGTTCCCCAGGCCGCCGGAAGTTTTGACAAAGAAACATATATCCGCTTTATCTTTACTGCTAAAAATGATATGTCCTACTGTAAAAAAGGCTATGAGGTCTGCTTTGACCAGATAAAGCTACGGGACGGCGAAAGCACCAGATGCACCGAAACTACGAGCCTTGCCGTTGATTTTGAGGACGCGCCTCTTTATGTGACCGTCATGGCAGGAAATGTCAGGTATCGCTTTAATAAAAGATTGTCAGCGTTTGATTCAATACAATGCGACGGCACGGAAATCCTTGACAAACCCTTGCAGTTTAATTTCTTCCGCGCTCCCGTTGACAACGACGTTATGAGGGGAGATTGGTACAGGGTTCATTTGAACGATTTTACGGTAAAAAATTACGGAGTAACAGCAGAAAGAGTTTTAAACGGCGTTGAAATCTCCCTGCGGCAATCCTCCGGATGGAGCATACATCAGCCCTTTGCATATATGGACGTTAAATACACGGTTTCCGCAACGGGTCTTGCTATCGCATGTTCGGCGGAATTTTCCAACAAGGTGACGTTTCTGCCACGCTTCGGCATACGCTTGTTTATGCCACGCAGCTTTGAAACAATCGAATATTTCGGTTACGGTCCTTATGAAAGCTATATCGACAAGCACAGGGCAAGTTATATAGGTAATTTTTCAGCGAAAATTTCTCAAATGCACGAGGATTATATCCGTCCGCAGGAAAATTCATCTCACTTCGGCTGCAAATATATGACCGTGACCGATGGAAAAATCGACGTAACATTTACCGCCGGCGAGGATTTTTCCTTTAACGCCTCGGAATACACACAGGAGGAGCTTGCTGCAAAGCGTCACAATTTCGAGCTTGAAAAATGCGGCAGCAGCGTTATCTGTATCGACGGAAAAATGGCGGGAGTGGGTTCAAACGCCTGCGGTCCACGACTTGCAGAAAAGTACCGCATCCCTTTACCGAATGTTTCGACACATTTTAATATTAAAATATCGGATAAAAGAGAATCTTTCAAATGATGAAAAAGCTGTTATCCTTAACACTGTCGGCATTGCTTGCATTGACCTGCTCCGGCTGCATAAACGCGGAAAGCGAGAACCCTGCCGGGGCAGGGCCGACAGCCGGGGAGGTCGCCGCCGACTACAGCGTTCCATTTTTCACCTGCAGCATATAATTCTCAATTCCCTTTTCTTCGTCCTCATCGTAGGAAAACCGGAGGTGTTCTGCTACCTTTCTCGCGACTTCTCCGAACAAATACAGCATTTCAAACGCCGCCTCCCACATATGTGCATAATCCGCATCGGAATAGGTCTTTTGGAATTTCCTGTAGAGCTCCGCAGGCAGCAACTTTTTAAAATACTTCCCCTTCTTTCCTGCGGACACGGAAAAGTTATGATTGATACCGACATACCATTCCAGCATCCGAATCAGCATATCCCTGACATAATGGTTTAACTGCTCCATTGCATAGGAAAGCTCGTCCCTTGCAATCTCTTTTGCAACATTATTCAAGCACCAGTGAAACTCATTACAGCAGTCGGTAAAAGTTTTTTGCTCCGGCTTTTTAATATACCAGAAATCCTTTTTTACTTTAATCGCAGGGAGGTAGTTATCTTTATCAAGTAAGACAACCGCCGGCTCTCCGTCATCCAGATACGGGTCCGGCGTAATCTGCAAGTCTATCCGATTTCCATCCGGAAATATCATTAAATAGATATAATCGCCGTCCTCGTCAGGCGGAATCAACCGCCTGCTTTCCGGCTTCTGCACGACAGACGGCTTCCCAAACTTTTCTTCTATCCATGCCATGTTATCCCAATACGGCTTCACATCCCTTACAAAATAGACAATATCAAAGTCCTGATACAAATCCGCCGCACAGTCTGGATTTGCCCTTGAGCCTGTCATAAGCACTGCCCTTATATTTTCATCACCTTTTGCTATATTGATGATAAGCTCCATTACTTCGTCCGTCGTCCGCACTCCTTGTTCCTCCTTATCTCCTTTTGTCTCTCTACTGTAAACGATTGCACCTCAGATACTCCGTATCAGCATCACGCCCATCCGTTCCGACATCTGCGCATAGCAAAGTTTTGTATGCTCCATTGCCCCGCACGGCTCTTGCCCGGACACCCCCCCTCGCACCAAAGCCTGAAATCCAGACGGGCGTCCGAAATCGTTCCCTTCTTCGGATACAGTATCTCCTGTTCCAGAACTTCAAACTGCTCCTCTGTAAGCTGGCTCGGGTTTTCTTTTTTATATTCCTCTAATCTGGATAGGTCTTCCATACCATTCTTCATAAAATTCCATGCAAAATATTCACTAACAGCTTACTCATAAACAAGTTCTCCCCTCACTCCCCATGTCGACATCCTGGTCTTCATATAACTCGGTCCATCTGCAATGAACCGAGTTGCATCAATACCCGCTTTATATGAAAAGCACCCACTTTGATCAAGTTTTACATGAATAATACTGTCATCCTCATAATCAAAAACATTCAAATCTATAGTAAATGCAACATCTTTAAAAACAAGTGACGTTTTAGGTTTAATCTCGACTGTCATATCAGATTTTTCATCATACCATGCAATACCCATCAATACAAATGCCTTTTCAGAGCGTGTATTTGTAAAAGAAACTGTCATATCAATATAGTTCCATAAATTGTCTTTGGTTAAAACAATTCTATAATTCTTTAATTGATTTATTGCATCTTCAAGCACATCATAATTTATAACTTTTTCCTTTACATCTTCTTCTGCCTCATTATACAGTTCTTCACACTCCTTAATAAGTGACGCACTAGAAATGACATCTGTCAAATCAATTTGACCAATATGTTCATCAATCTTATTTGCAGTAACTAAAATGTCATATTGTTCTTTTGCCAATATTAACGTAAAATAATTGGTAACTTGATTTTTTTGTTTTTCAGTCAATGCCATATATCTTTTCTCTGCATATTCTATAGCATCTCCCGAATCAAGCGTAACTTCTCCCACTTGCATGATAGCTTTTTCTGTTTCCTTTGCAGCACTGCTTTTACATCCGACAAATGTCAATATACACAGAAGCATACATATCGTAATAATACTCTTTCTGTTCATTTTTCCTCCAAACATAGTAAATTTTTTTAACAAACCATCTGCTATTTTGCATCTCAATTACCTGTATATCCCCATATAACATTACATTCCTCATCATTAAAATAAAAGCCGCACCTATTCCAATCAATCTCCCAGCCATCCGGTATCGTTTTTGCCCGGCAATATATTGTTAAATTACTACAACCTCCAAAAGGTGACCAGTTATCAAATGACCATGCACCGTGTACCTTCTTTACTGACTTTGGAATGATTAACTTATATAAGCTTTTACAATTTTCAAATGCCCGACGCCCTATCTCTTCTAATCCCTCCTGTAAATGTACCGATTTCAGATTCTCACAATCAGAAAAAGTATAATATTGCAGTATTTTTACACTCTTAGGTATTGAAATATCTTCCAGACTGCTACATGATGAAAATGAGTTTCCGCCAAGTTCCTTTAAGCCATCCGGAAACCTAACTTCCTTTAACTTTTCGCAACCAGAAAACGCAATCGAACCTATTTCCTCCAATGTATCCGGAAAAGAAACAGACGTCATATTTTTACATTCATAAAAAGCCCAGTCTTTTATTACTTTTAGTCCTTCAGACATATTCACTCTTTGTAGATTTTTACATTTACTAAATGCTTCTTCTCCAATTTCCAAAACTGTTGGCGGAAGATAAATACTAACTAATTTTAAGTTATCTTTAAACGCTCTATTCCCAATTTTTTTAACTGGTAAATTCTTATAATATCCCGGTATCACTACTTCGCTTGCGGTTCCCGCATAGCTGCTTACAGAATAATAAGACTTATCATAAGATAACGAAAATCTAAGTCCAGAAACCATATACGATGCATACAATTTATAATTTTTGCAATCATTTATCTTCTCAATCGTCTTCCCTCCGGCAGAACCTATCCCCCAACCAAGAAAAACAAAATTACTCTTTTCAGCCAAAGGAAGCGTAAGAGGCAGATCCTTTATCGTAAATGTTTTCTTCATCGTGCCTGATACCGTTCCGCCATCCAAAAAATACTCGACAGAGTACGTAATAATTTCCCACTTCGCATACAAAGATAAATCTTCATGCAAGCCCGCCTTAATTTTAGTTACTTTATTCTTATAGCTACTATCACTATACCAACCAAGGAACCTGTAACCAGCTTTCGTAGGATTTGCTAAGGTGATATCTTTCTCACTCATGTTATAAGAATTTCTATTATCAGCTGAATTTTTTCCTCCATCTAAATAATATGTAATAACATATTTAATTGGATTCCAATGCGGAGTGAGCGTTATATCTCCTGCAATCTTATATGAAGTGTCCTTAAACTTTTTTCCTTCCTTATTGTACCAGCCTATAAATTCATATCCCGCTTTCGATATATCAGGCAGAATCACTTCCTCACCAAACACAACTTCTATTCTATCTGTCTCTAAATTTTCATCTTCATATGAAAGAAAAATCGAATATTTATTTGCTTCCCAATTTGCAGTATACATTTTGTTCCCATATGTTCCATTTTCAAGCACCACCCTTCTTGTAGGACCGTTTAAATCAGTGCCTGTCCAACCAATAAATGAATATCCTTCCTTTATTGGATTTGACAATTCAAAAGTCTCACCATCCTTATGGTATTCCGTTCTATTATTTGCGGTTCCTCCATTCAATTCATAGGTAATATGATACAAATCTTCCCATATAGCCTTTACACATACCTCTACACAATCTTCATCTGCTACATAGCGCCATGATTCAAACTGCCATGCAATAAAATTATATCCTTCGTATTGAGGTACTGGTAATTCCACTTTTTCTTCCGCTTTACTGTATATGCTTTTTTCTTGAATATCCCCTCCATTTACATCATATATTACGTTAACTTCTGTATTTGTATTAAGTATCGCCTGGATATCCGCATTGGATATGTTTTTCCTTTCTCCTTTAAGCAAATTGCACAAAGAAATCTTTCCCGTACTATCTTTATAATCCTCAAGATTTTCAAGTAAACTTTTAGCCTCATAATACTGTTCATCACTTATTAGCTTTATTGCCTTATTATATGTCAGCATCGGTATAATCACATATTTCGCTAACCCCGCTATTCCGGCAACAAATACAAACAAAGAAGCAGCAATCAAAATTTTCTTTTTTATTCTTTTATTTCTTGCCTCCCTTGCCACTCTTTCCTCTTCCTGTCTTATTCGCTCCGTCTCTCTCAACTGGGCAAGATATTCTTCATTATTTTTTGTCAAATGACTAATATCCGAAATTTCCCGTAAGAAATTCTGATTGATATTACATCTCCCACATGTCTCACGCTCACCTGGGTTTAATCTTCCACATGTACAATACCAGTATTCTTCTGTAAATAACGGCTTATAAAAAACCTTTGTTTGTTGATTTTTTTTGTTAACTTCTCTGGCAAATTCCCCGCTTAAATTTCCATAACCGTCAACCTTCTGAGGATTTGCTATTTTTGTCATTTTCAATGGAACATCAAAAATGTCACCATTTTTAAAATATACTTTCTTTACTGTAAAGGAAAAATTTCTTGCTTCTTTATTGTCAATTTGAATAGGAACCTGTGTTCCAAATGTATTATCTGCAAAAACATTTAAATCCAGATAAGTAAACTCTTTTGTTCCTACAATCTCATTTGAAATACTTGCGCACTCAATACATAGTTCTACAGCCGTAATAATGTAACTTGTCACATTTTCCAATTCCAGCTGTAACACATTCACGTCCTTTACATTATCCTTCAGCAAAGCTCCTTTATTAATCGTAACCGGCGAGCCCTTTGCCCATAATTTTTCATTATATCCTTTGATTCTCTCATATCTGGTGCTCATTACACTTCTCCTTACAATGGCGGTAATTCATTACTTGAAACAGTTTCCAATTGAACTTTATCAGATGTTTTTTTCTCAAGCGTTCCAATAATCATTGAAATTCCAATACAAATAAATGCAGAAATAGCACTACCTGCTCCAAGAACAAAAAATGCAGTTGAATATGTTCCGTTGATAATATAATTATACGCATCACCACCCACATAGGCATTATGGTTCTTAACATAATAAGAATCAGAATTAGTGTAATTCGTCATCTTATCATATCCCTTATAAAGCATAATACCTGCAACAATAAATAATAAAACTGCAACCACTCTTAACACTTTCATATTCTTTTCTCCTTTAATAAAGTATTCTGACATCTTGTCCAATCACTCCCCTTGTCCCTCCAATACATTTTGTATACTTCTTTTTGATTATACTACATATTTCGACATAATTCCAGCAAAAATTCAAGTAAATGCCAGAAAGGATTTTTAAATTATCTTAACAATCAAAACAACATCAATACTTTAATAATCTTAAAAGCTTATTTTACCCCGATTCTTGACAAAGAGTAAAAAAGCGGCAGGATTCCTTTACGGCAAAGGGAACTCCACCACTTATAAGAAAACTCCGCTTTACACAATAGTCCCGGTATTTACTTTAATTTTGTTGCATTTATCGCTGGTAAAATAACCGGAGTCATGCTCGGCTGGACTGTCATAAGCATAACTTGATTTCATTAATATCTGGCTTTTCTTTTTCGCTTGCTTCTTAGATGGTCCTGTGCTAACATATCACCATGATGGTATAATCAGAGACTACAATAAAAAAG
This sequence comes from uncultured Lachnospiraceae bacterium, assembly GCA_910577175.1. Classification (GTDB taxonomy): domain Bacteria; phylum Bacillota; class Clostridia; order Lachnospirales; family Lachnospiraceae; genus SIG307. Next base: position 36,528 of record CAJTLU010000021.1, read on the forward strand.
AAGCTGAGGTAATGACATTGAAAAAATTATCCCTTAATGAATTTTTGAGATTAAGAAAGCTTATTCACCGCTGCGCAAGACCCCTTGACTATACGAAATGGAAATTCCTTTTTGAGAATGGCAGCTGCGACGATTTCCTGTCGGTTCTGTCCAGCTACCAAAATAAGGACGGAGGGTTCGGGTACAACATCGAGTGCAACAACTGGAACCCCAACTCCTCTCCTTATACAATATGCATCGCGCTGGATTATCTGGATACGACAGGTAATCATGAAAGCGATATAAAAAGCAAAATCATTGCGGGTATCCTCAAATACCTGGAGTCCGGAGCATATTTATTGGACGACGGCTGGGTGGGAATGCAGGGAATCCCCAGCAATAATGACTTTGCACATATGCCTTGGTTTCATTTTGATTCCGAGAAAGCGGCAAAAGCCGATAGCGGAGTGACGAAACGTCTTGCAGACTTTATCCTGAAACACGCAGATGCGGACAGCAGTATTTACTGTAAGGCTGAAGGATTGAAAGACCGATACAAGCAATGCGGACAGGTACTTCTCCATGGCTATCCGAATTACGATCCGGCAGCACTGCATATTGAAGCATTTGACCCTGCAACATATCCGTCCTGGCTGCCGCTGCCGGTGTATTTTATCAATTCGCCGGAAAGCAGCTTCTATCCGGCGTGCAGGCGCACTGTCGATATGAATCTGGATACCATCATCGACTCGCTGCTCAATATACAGGAGTTTAAGTTCCCTTCTGCCAAGGAGCTTGACGCATATGAACAAAGTAACCCGCATCCGGACGGCAAGCAGTGGTGTACGCCCGAACAGACAATTGGAAACTATTATTGGGGCAGTAATTTTATCATACGCGATTTGGACATACTGAGGAAGTTTGGCAGATTGGATTTTGATTTGCCTGTTCTTATGGAATAAGCGTACCGCTATCATGGTTCAATTTAATCGAGTAGGGAAGCGCCATCTTCCCCTACTCGCCGCGCCGCCACGAATGCCCATAAGGGCATAACTTCCTTTCCGCGGCGTGTGCATAAAAAACCGTCCTCCGGATATCATCTACCCGGAGGACGGTTTTATTACCTTATAGAATTTTAAAGCCTTTTGAATCTGCTATCCTACTTATTATTGATAGCTGCCTGTGCTGCTGCAAGTCTTGCAATCGGCACACGGAACGGAGAACAGGATACATAATCCAGTCCGATCTTGTGGCAGAACTCTACGGAAGACGGGTCTCCGCCGTGCTCGCCGCAGATACCAACATGAAGCTTCGGATTTACCGGCTTACCAAGCTTAATGGACATCTCCATTAACTTGCCGACACCTGTCTGGTCAAGCTTTGCAAACGGGTCGTTCTCGAAAATCTTAGTGTCATAGTATGCATTTAAGAACTTACCGGCATCATCACGGGAGAAGCCGAATGTCATCTGTGTTAAGTCATTCGTACCGAAGCAGAAGAAATCTGCATCCTTGGCAATCTCATCCGCAGTAAGTGCTGCTCTCGGGATTTCAATCATCGTACCAACCTCATAGGAAAGGTTCACGCCAGCTGCTGCGATTTCAGCATCAGCGGTATCTACGACAACCTTCTTTACATACTTTAATTCCTTGACTTCACAAATCAACGGAATCATAATCTCCGGCTTCACAGTCCAGTCAGCATGCTTCTTCTGCACATTGATTGCTGCACGGATAACAGCCTTGGTCTGCATCTTTGCAATTTCCGGATAGGTTACTGCAAGACGGCAGCCTCTGTGACCCATCATCGGGTTGAACTCATGCAGGGAGCTGATGATATTCTTAATGGTCTCAACGGACTTGTTCTGCGCCTTAGCAAGCTTCTCGATGTCAGCCTCCTCGGTCGGAACGAACTCATGCAGCGGCGGATCCAGGAAACGAATCGTAACCGGGTTTCCTTCCAGTGCCTCATAAAGAGCTTCGAAGTCGCTCTGCTGGTACGGAAGAATCTTCTCAAGGGCAGCTTCTCTCTCCTCTACGGTATCCGAGCAGATCATTTCACGGAATGCAGCAATTCTGTCTTCCTCGAAGAACATATGCTCGGTACGGCAAAGACCGATACCCTCTGCGCCAAGCTCGCGAGCCTTCTTTGCGTCAGCCGGGGTGTCAGCATTCGTACGAACCTTAAGTGTTCTGTACTTATCTGCCCAGCCCATGATTCTGCCGAACTCACCTGCGATAGAAGCGTCTACTGTCGGCACAATGCCGTCGTAAATCTTACCGGTGGAACCGTCAAGAGAAATGCAATCTCCCTCATGGTATTCCTTACCTGCAAGCGTAAACTTCTTATTCTCTTCATCCATTGCGATATCGCCACAGCCGGATACACAGCAGGTACCCATACCACGCGCAACTACTGCCGCATGGGAGGTCATACCGCCGCGGACAGTTAAAATACCCTGTGCAGCCTTCATACCGGTAATATCCTCCGGAGAAGTCTCAAGGCGGACAAGAACTACCTTCTCGCCCTTTGCAGCCCATGCAACGGCATCCTCTGCAGTAAATACAATCTTACCGCAGGCAGCTCCCGGAGAAGCACCAAGTGCCTTTGCAATCGGCTCTGCGGACTTTAATGCCTTCGCGTCAAACTGCGGATGAAGCAGGGTATCGAGGTTACGCGGGTCAATCATGGCAACTGCCTCTTCCTCGGTTCTCATACCCTCGTCTACTAAATCACAAGCAATCTTTAATGCAGCCTGTGCGGTTCTCTTACCGTTTCTGGTCTGAAGCATATAGAGCTTCTTATTCTCAACGGTGAACTCCATATCCTGCATATCTCTGTAATGCTTTTCCAGTGTCTCACAAACATTCTGGAACTGCTTGAATGCTTCCGGGAACTCCTCTGCCATCTTTGCAATCGGCATCGGGGTACGAACACCAGCAACTACGTCTTCGCCCTGTGCGTTGATTAAGAACTCGCCCATAAGCTTCTTCTCGCCGGTTGCAGGGTCACGGGTAAATGCAACGCCGGTACCACAGTCATTTCCCATGTTACCGAATGCCATGCTCTGTACATTAACAGCGGTACCCCAGCTGTACGGGATATCATTGTCACGGCGGTATACGTTTGCACGCGGGTTATCCCAGGAACGGAATACTGCCTTTACAGCGCCCATCAGCTGCTCCTTCGGGTCATCCGGGAAGTCAGCACCGATTTTTGCCTTGTACTCTGCCTTAAACTGGGAAGCCAGCTCCTTTAAATCCTCTGCGGTCAGGTCAACGTCATATACGACACCCTTATCCGCTTTCATCTTATCAATTAACTCTTCAAAATACTTCTTGCCGACCTCCATAACGACGTCGGAATACATCTGGATAAATCTTCTGTAGCAGTCCCATGCCCAGCGCGGATTGCCGGACTTGTCCGCAATAACATTCACAACCTTTTCATTTAAGCCAAGGTTTAAGATGGTATCCATCATACCCGGCATGGATGCTCTCGCACCGGAACGGACGGAAACAAGCAACGGATTCTCCAGGTCGCCAAACTTCTTGCCGGTAACCTCCTCCATCTTGCCGATGTATTCGTTAATCTGTGCCTGAATCTCGGCATTAATCTCTCTGCCATCCTCATAGTACTGTGTGCAGGCTTCCGTCGTAATCGTAAAGCCCTGCGGTACCGGAAGACCTAAGCCGGTCATTTCCGCAAGATTTGCACCCTTACCGCCAAGAAGATTACGCATGCTTGCATCGCCTTCGGTAAAGAGGTAGACCCATTTCTTTGCCATTGTAAATTTCCTCCTATAATTGATTTTTATAACCTTTCATCTGACTATTTTTAGTCACCAATATTGATTATACCATATTTTACCCATTATGGGAATCTTTTTTTCAAAAAAAGATAGGAAAAGCATAAAGAACAGCTCCTAAAATGCAAGCTTTTCCTCAAAATATGCCTTTAAATCCTCAATTTTTACACGCTCCTGCTCCATCGAATCACGGTCACGAACTGTTACCGCGCCGTCATTTTCGGAGTCAAAATCATAGGTAACACAGAACGGCGTACCGATTTCGTCCTGTCTTCTGTAGCGCTTACCGATATTGCCGCGGTCGTCGTATTCACAGTTATAATACTTCGAAAGCTCTGCATAAATCTTATCTGCGCCCTCTGCTAACTTTTTCGAAAGCGGAAGCACGCCGATTTTTACCGGAGCTAACGCCGGGTGGAAATGAAGCACGGTCCTGACATCTCCCTCCCCGAGCTCCTCTTCATCGTATGCGCTGCAAAGGAAAGCAAGCGTAACACGGTCGGCGCCAAGAGACGGCTCTACCACATAAGGGATATAACGCTCTCCCTTCTCATCATCGAAATAAGACATATCCTCTTTGGATACATTCTGGTGCTGCGTCAGGTCATAATCGGTCCGGTCCGCAATGCCCCAGAGCTCACCCCAGCCAAACGGGAACAGGAACTCGATGTCGGTCGTTCCCTTGCTGTAAAAGCAAAGCTCCTCCGGGGAATGGTCACGCGCACGCATCTCCTCGTCCTTCATGCCAAGAGACTTCAGCCAGTCGATACAGAACTGCCTCCAGTACCGGAACCAGTCGAGGTCCGTTCCCGGCTCACAGAAAAACTCCAGCTCCATCTGCTCGAACTCTCTGGTACGGAATGTAAAATTACCCGGTGTAATCTCGTTCCGGAACGCCTTTCCTATTTGGCCGATACCGAACGGAATCTTTTTACGGGAGGTTCTCTGTACATTCTTAAAGTTTACGAAAATACCCTGCGCGGTCTCCGGACGAAGGTATACGGTATTCTTTGCGTCTTCGGTAACGCCCTGGAACGTCTTGAACATCAGGTTAAACTGACGGATATCGGTAAAATTCCGCTTGCCGCAGCTCGGACAGCAGATTTCATGCTCCTTTACATAAGCTGCCATCTCTTCGTTGCTCCAGCCGTCTACAGAGCCCTCAAAGGTAATGCCGTTCTCTGCTGCGTAGTCTTCAATCAGCTTATCCGCACGGAAACGCTCCTTACACTCCTTACAGTCCATCAGAGGGTCGGAAAAACCGGCAAGGTGACCCGAAGCTACCCAGGTCTGCGGATTCATTAAAATTGCGCAGTCCACGCCGACATTATACGGATTCTCCTGGACGAATTTTTTCCACCATGCCTTCTTTACGTTGTTTTTCAGCTCAACGCCAAGATTGCCGTAATCCCATGTATTCGCAAGCCCGCCGTAGATTTCGGAGCCCGGGTATACAAATCCCCTGGATTTTGCAAGCGCAATTACCTTTTCCATCGTTTTTTCCATTTCGTATATCCTCCTTTTCGTTTTCCATAGGCATCCAGACAGGTAAGCTATGGTAATTGACTGCGGATAACAGGACTTGAACCTGCACGGTTGCCCACTGGAACCTAAATCCAGCGCGTCTGCCAATTCCGCCATATCCGCAAATAACAGGAAACTCCTGAAAGAAGCTTCATAGAATGCCCTTCCTGCATGGATGTGACACGGTAGTTCCTATGAAGCAAAGAAAGCAAGGCAGATTCTCTCCTTGCTTCTTATGAGCCACGCGGGACTCGAACCCGCGACACCTTGATTAAAAGTCAAGTGCTCTACCACCTGAGCTAGTAGCCCATCACCGGCTGCTCCGTTAAAACACTGCCCGGAACAAAACCGTCCGACAGACCGCACACGGCAGACCGTCTACTGGGCTAGCTGGATTCGAACCAGCGGATGCAGGGATCAAAACCCTGAGCCTTACCACTTGGCGATAGCCCACTACACTGCAGGGAACGTAAAAATTCCCGATAGTGAAGAAAAAAGCCTGTTGCTCACGCAATAGACTTTTAAGGTGGATACAGGGATTCGAACCCTGGGCCTCCAGAGCCACAATCTGGCGCGCTAACCAACTGCGCTATACCCACCATATATAAACAACAGTGTGCCCGAAGGGATTCGAACCCCCGACCCACGGCTTAGAAGGCCGTTGCTCTATCCAACTGAGCTACTGACACAAAATAAAAAGCGCCGCCGAAAATGCAGCGCATTTTCAAGAGCGGGTGATGGGAATCGAACCCACGTATCTAGCTTGGAAGGCTAGTGTTCTACC
>CAJTLU010000022.1 GCA_910577175.1 uncultured Lachnospiraceae bacterium
ATGTGGTTGAGGTGGAAGCCGGAAGCCAAAAGATGGCAGAACAGATAGTGAATGATAGATGGAAAGATGGCGAGTATATTCTTAATTCGGACAATTTTGCAGGAGTGGAATTTAAAGCCATTTGTACAGTGGACTAATTTTCAGTGAAATATAAGTGAAGGAATGCCAGCTGAGGAGCAGATATCTGGGATACAGTAGTCAGTTCAGCTGTGGGTGACTGCTGTATTCCTTGTTCTGAAATAAGATGATTTCATATTAGACGGTAATACTCTATAATCCATAATAAGATGAATTATGTTTCTTTTATTCTGATGATTTAATACGCAATCATGGTAAATGAGATTTAGTGTTATAACCTGTATATATCTCAAGGAATAGAGTCTTTTTTAGCGTATCTATGTTTATTTAATAATAATATATAAGATTACAATTATAGCTGTAACGATTGTAATTAGGTATGCCATAACCAATCTACTAACCAGATACAAGCCGGAAAAATCCCTAAAATATGGCATTTCTATTGATTACTTAGACGGTTTGTGTTATCCTTACAGCACACCTAATTAGGTATGCTATAAGGAGGTAGACTCGATGGAGAAGCCTGATTTTGTAATGAACTTTGTACGGCCTGCCAATACGGAGATAAAATATATCCGGGGGCATTGGTATCTATACGAGCGGAGCAATGTCTATGATCCAAAGCTTGGACGGTCAAGAAAAAAGTCAGGGAAGATCCTCGGGAGCATAACCGAACAGGGACTGGTTCCAAGCAGGGCAAGGCGTGGGTGCGTCAACCCTGTCCTGAATGATGTCGTGGAGGTCGGGGCTGTAAATTATGTCTACCAGCGGACTGAATGGATGCGCAGCAGGCTGCAGAAGCATTTCCCTGACCTATGGGAAGCCATCTATGTGGCAGCGGTCGTCCGTGCCATATATGACTGCCGCTTCCGACGGCTGCAGCTCCATTACGAGGACAGTATCCTGTCGTACCTCTATCCAGGGCTCTCCTTCATGCCGAATGCCGTCACGGAATTCCTGAACACTCTGGGGAGGATGAGGGGCGCGATACGCAGCTATATGCAGGAGATGGTCGCCGAGCATGAACGCTTCCTCCTGTTTGACGGGCACAGGCTCCTGTCCGCATCCCGTACCGTGGACAATGCGGAATGCGGATATGATTCCAGGATGCGCTACAAGCCGCAGATCAACCTGCTGTACCTCTTTACCATGGGAGGCGACACTGGCTATCCCGTATATTATAAACAATACCTTGGAAGCACCCTTGACGTCTCCGCTTTCACTGACATACTCAAAGAGTCTACGGCCCATACGGACAGATGCACCGTCATAGCGGACAAAGGCTTCGCAAGCAACGACGGCTTCACCCTGCTTGAGGAATCCGGGCTGAACTATGTGATGCCGCTCAAAAGGGGGAACCGTTTTGTAAAAGGCCGTGTCCCGGCCTCGCCCTTTGGATATGAAGAAGCCTTCAGCTTCAACGGGCGCGGGATACACAGCCTGACCATTCCGGAGGAGGGCTTCAACATCCACCTGTTCCTTGACACGGATTTGCTGGCACAGGAGATTGCGGATGTCACGAAGAGGACGGAAAAGAAGAACAATGCTGTGGAACTGAAAAAGGGGCGGGAAACAGCGCGCAGGGCGAAAGGGAAAGGCCGCCTTACTGATGAGGAATTGGAAGCGCTGGTGCCCATCACGATCCAGGAAGCCTATACGGACAAAGAAGAAATGGGAACCATCACCTTAAAGACGAACAGGCTGGACCTGAATGCCTTCCAGGTCTACAGCATATATAAGCAGAGACAGGCGATTGAACAGTTCTTCAAGACATATGGGGATACCATGTCCTATGAAGCATCCTATATGAGGAACAACTATACGGAGGAGGCATGGCTGTTCCTGAACCATCTGTCCACCATTATCGGGGTGAAAGCAATTGAAGAGATTGCCTCCATTGGGGAATCCAAGAATATATCCTATAAAGACCTGACACAGACGCTTATAAAAATTAAGGCTGGAAAGATGAACGGAGAATGGGTAGTGTGTCCAATAAAGAAAAGTGTCCAACGGTTGTGTGGGAAGATGCAGTTCAATCCAAATGACCTGACGGAGTTGAAGCTATAGGGCGGTCAGATACTGCCGCCCTTAGCATACCTAATTTTGAAATCGTTACAGATTATAGTAATATTATATTGAAATGAGGCATTGCAGATGAAAAATACATCATTGGGATACCATACATTTTCTTTTTTTCAAAATTTGAAAGCGGATGAATATGATTCCGTATCTACCGATTTTGCTATGTATGCAAGAAAAAATAAAGATATGAAAGGATTCCCTGTTAAAGACAAAAAAGGAAAGACTATAGGCTGGGAATATTCATATAAATCAGGCAAAGGTATACGGTGGAAACTGACATCCCGGCAGGCTGAAAATGGGTTTATTATACAGGGGGTAACTGCCGTAGTCAATCCTCAAAGCCTTATTAAACAGGAGTATATTTCGGCAGCAAAAGAAGCCGATCTCGAATTGACAGAAAAACTGTTTAATGAGGAAGCGGCTAAGATTTCCCCTCTGCTGGAAAAATTAGGTTTCTGCTCTTTGAGCAGGGCCGATCCCTGCTTAAATATTGATCTTGGAGAATTGAATTTTCCCTGTTCCCCTGAACAAATGATGATGCTTATAAAACAGGGAAATATTCCCAGACACTATAAGGAACGGGAAATAGGATATGATAAAAAACAGCATAGGAAAATAACGGATAAAAACAGTTTCTATTTAGAGAGTAAATCTTCCGTGATAAACTATTATTGGAAATATCCACAGCAGGATGAAAAACATCCGAATTATTCATTTAGAGAATTATCCCGTAATGTAATCCGGATGGAAGTACAGTGCAGATACTCGAAATTATATGCCTTGTCAAAGGACGGCAGGGAAAAATCAAGGTTTTATGTATCATATGGTGATATTCCCTTGGAAGAGATATATGAAAGGCTTATTAACGATGTCAGAAATCCGTCGATCCCAATGGATATTGTATTGAAAGACGAGAATGTTGAGGATGTCACTCGGAAACATTTTTACAGGGTATTGCGTAAAGGAGATTATTTTACAATAAATGACGCACGAAGCATAATTGAATCTTATCATTTCATGCCTGAAAAAGAAAACAGGCTGATTGATGCTTTAGAGCAGGTCAGCGACTGCAGGGGAATCACTAAAGCAAAATCCAAACTTCAGGGGCCGGATTTGGATGAGTTTAAAAGATCGTTAAATGATCTGGATAAAATACTGGTAAACCCCGTAACTATCCCACGCAGATGGGGCATAAGGCACATCCCAAATCTTCTCAGTGCATACTATGATTCGGTCTATGAGGAGCAGCTGATATCCGGACAGGAGTATTTGGCAAGACAGCACATAGATAAAATTCTCTCAAAATGAATAAGGCATGGTATTTAGGTTTTATGTCTTATATTCTTTTTTTACATTGACCATTATAAACCAGCGGGAAGACTGTTTTGAATTGCAACATAGTCTTAACCCTATATAAAGTGCTTCCACGTGTAACTGTTTTGTAAAAAATATTTGCAAAGGGGGCAGATTATTATGAATCTGAATCAGATATTGGAACTTTCTATGGTATTGGATAATGAGCATTTCCAGAAAGTTTTTCCCAGACTGTACAAAGGGGAGGGCTATATAGTTGAGAGCAGAGAAGAATACATTGATCAGTCTTTAAGTTCCAAGGGAATAACAGTCATCTATCGGGACAGCCAGTACAAAAAGAAGATTCGGCTAATTGCCAACACGTACCTGCTGGTAGATGATGCGTCTGATGTAGACAGGCTGATCCGAAAGCTGGATAAAAGGATTATTGAATATTTCAATGGGAAATACCGGATAGAAGATTTTGTTCTGTCAGGAATGAATTTTGTTGCAGATATGGATGTGGGTACCCGGGCAAATGCTTTGGCATACTTGAAAGTTCTCAAGAGGATTGGCAGGGTGAAAGGATTCTCACCGACCAGTTATGAATACTTTGATGATGATGCCAGCTTTTGCCTGAGTGGGAACAGCAATGACATTGATTTCCTGTTATATGATTTAGAAAGGGCATTTACGCGTCAGATTAAAGGTGTCAATGCAGATTGGAAGAAACTGAAGCCTATAAAGGGGATTCTTCGGGCAGAGGTGCGGCTGATGAAACCAAAGGCGGTCCGGGCTTATACCGATGCAGATGATGTGTCTGGGCAGATTGCAGATCTGTTGAAAGACAACAGGAATATTTTTTTGGATACCTTTACACAGATTATCCCATTCGGAGATTTTTATAAAAAGGATAAAGCTGTGGAGATCATCCGCAAAGAGGTTGCTGACAGTATTATGAGAAGGAGGATGCTGCAGCTATTGGTTTTAATCCCGGAGAAGAAATCGCTCCGTCTTGCCCAGAAAGCCATGAACTGCCGGAATATAGAGAAAATAATGGATTCATTTGCCAAAATAAACCTGTCGCCTGTCACGATAAGCAAACGGCATAATGTGAAATATTTAGAAAATTTCTATTCCATCTTTTTTCAGGAGCAAAAATAGACAAATCAGTATCATATGCATTGCAGTGAAATGAAGTAACTGTGGAATAGAGTAGGATTCTGAATATAAGGATATGGTTTCTGTGTTCAGAAGATATTGCGAATGTTTGTAGTTATCCGTAGGTATGGTTAGTATGGCGGCATGATACCGCCATACCAATCATTATATTATAAAGGTTTTGTTCTTATTTAATCTTCTATATCACTTTTATCTGAAACAAATAAATTTGGAAACATGGCAAGTGAACATATTTCATTATAGAGGTTATTAAGCTGTTGACGGAGAACTTTCAACTCCTCGCTGGGAAGAATTGGATATTTTAATTGCTCATTTCTATCCAAATCGTTTCCAGATGCTAAAGCTGTCATAAATTTATTTATAATTTTTATATATTGCAAAAACTTGGCTGATATTTCTTTTCTGGTCTTAGGGTCTCTCAATTCAACAGGCTTACACATACTGGGAAATAATTCAAATTGGTTTATGCCTAACCATTCCAGGCCTGTTCGATTTTCAGAACTATCCATCACAGATAGGCGCAGCTCGCTTAAAGCATCTATTTCTTCCTTAAGTCTCCTTTCTTCTGTAAGAATAAACTCTACAGTTTGTGTTTTGCTAATGTATTTTGATTCTCCCCAACTGTTTTTTTCGATATTCTCTATATGTTTAATGGTTATTTCCTTCACAAATGGTTTTCCGGCCATATTTCCAATATTGCAACAAGTTGTATACAATAGCATTTCCCCCAAAAATGTTGGAAGATTAAAAGATGTTTTTTGTAATAAGTCTCCCTTTGATACGCCAAAAAATTTTTTGAAATCTTCCTTGTGTTCAGAATCAATGGTTACGTCTTTGCGGATAATATCAAGCAATGCCAACAGCATTTTTGCATACATATCTTCACGGATAAGAGGAAGAACTCCGGATTTTGTATTCTCAATTACAATTTCTGAAGGGAAACTACTCTCGCTTGCCCCATCAGAGAATACAAACTCATAGTCGCAAAAAATCAAGTGATTGGCGGTTGATTTCCCATTTTGTGTATCAGAGTCAGTCACATATCTGCTTATAGGATCTACGCATTCCACAACTGCGGCTACCAACTCAGGTTGCGAAACCTTTTTGATTCTGCAATGATATAATGTTTTGACGAATGTACCAAAACACAATCGCATAATCCACAAACCTCCTAGTATTTTTAATAACATAATTAATGCAACTTTATTGCAATATAAAGATTAGATATTAAGTGGTATCATAAAAACGATGGAACACCTTTCATTGAAACTGATCATTTCAAAGAGGGCATCTGTGCTGAAAGAGGCTATACAAAGTGCACGGTATAGTTTAGCAACATAAATATCGTTATTTTCTATGCTTTATTTTATAAGGAATTTCTTAAATTAGCAAGAAGTTTTAAGGCAATTTATAAGGTAGCAGGAATAATGTAGCAAAAGATGTTAGTGCCATGGATATTTCAGGTTGTAGCCGTTGAATCGTATGGTTCGAACATATGATTTGGCAATGTTAATTTTGCAGATGGTATTGATTGTCTATACCTATACTTGAAAGGAGTTTTTATGAATCCAATAATAAAACCAGAAACTATCAATATTTTGGAAGGCCAGCAGGAAGCAGGTTTTTGCTCAAATGAGACATCCCATTCTGAGACTCCCCATAGAGAAACGAAGTTTGGGAAATTCAAGAGTAAGGGGGAAGACTAAGATGAATCAAGAAAAAAACCATGAGGAAAGTATTTCTGCATCTAACGCGCCCGAGTACGAAGAAGAGTTCATTTTTGCGAATGAGGATCGATTAGGTGGTTCTGAAGAGCAGGTATGCATCAATGATGAATCTGCTGCTGGTATGATTCCACAGCATAAAACATCGAGAAGCGCCGATGAAATTTATAGTGCTCTGCTTGCAAAGAAGGAAAAGAAGAAAAAGGAGCGAAAAGAGAAGAAGAAAGACAAAAAGAAGAAGGTTTCGGGAAATGAGCATAATGATATGGAAACTGTGCTTTATGGCAATGATATATATGGGTCATTTAATTATGATATAACGCCTTTTTCTGAAAGATTGCCAACCAGCGAACAAATTCGGTTCAACCAGGGCAGAAACATAGACGAGGATTTTCAGCTTAAATTACATGAAGATTCGGGAGTGTTTTTTGGTGGGGGAGAATGTCCGGGAGAATTTATAGGCAAGCCGTCATGGAAAGATGGGCACATTTGTGTTTCTGGTGAGAGTGGAAGAGGCAAGACGGAGGGCATTGTAAAGCCTACCATAATAGCATACCAAAGCGGAAGCAAAATCATTTTCGACTGCAAAGATAATTTGTATAAGCATTACATTGAAGCCAGAAATGACAGGAAGAAAAAGTATAAAGTGTTCTGGCCTGATAGCCCAGATATAAATGCCAGCTGTCGTTATGATCCATTTGGCAGTATGCGACGCAAAGGAGAGGGTAATATTGTAGAAGAAGCTTCTGCTTTAGCCAGGGCACTGATTTTACCATCAGAAAATGCACGGGAACCCATATGGCAGGAAGCAGCAGTAAATTTCTTAACGGGAGTGATTATTTATTACTATCATCTGGAAATGGATTTTGTTGAAACATTAGTGGCGGTTATGATGGATACTGTTCCTAATATAATGAAAGAAATAAACGAGGATGGTACTGATTCGATGGCGAAGATTTTTATAAATAAACTTGCAGGTGTTGATCCTAAGGTTATTAGCAATATCGGTATGGAAATCAGTAATCTTGCATGCTTTGTATCAGATGAGAAAATTATGGATGTTCTTAGCCCTGAAAAGGGGTGTGAACTTCTGGACTGGCATGAGATCAGCACATCAACAGAACCTATAGATGTGATTCTGATAATTCCGGAAGAAAAGATTGACTACTATAAACAGATGCTCCGTCTCATGATTGGCCAGATGATTACGACTTTTGAGCAGCGTCCGAGGAGAACTTATAATGAAAAAGAACTTCCACCTATTTTGGTTTTATTGGATGAATTTGCCCGTCTTGGCAAGATTCCAGAGATTATAGATGGATTGATGACGTTGAGAAGTGCTGGCGTAACATTTGTTTTGTTTGTACAAAGTATTGCCAGCCTGGATGTAATTTATGGCAGGGATACTGCCCGTGTGATTTTGGATAATTGTACATACAAGGTTATATTAGGCGCCTCCGATGTGGCCAGTCAGCAGTATTTTTCAGAATTGGTCGGTAAAGTAAAAACTTACCAAAGGAACATCAATGAGAATTATAATCCGATTAACAACAGCGTGATGGGATACAGCAAAAGCGTTAATGAAACCATGGAACCAATTATTTATCCGCATGAATTTGCGACTTTAAACGATGTTGTTGTAGTTGCTTCTGGTTATGGGTATTTCCGTGTTCCAAAGATCCTTTATTGTCGTTACAAGAGACTGTTCTTACAGCCGCAATTATCCCAAAATCCAGAGTATGTGCAGAAATCTTCAGAAGACTTTCTATTAGGATGGTCATACAGATAACAGGAGGAAGATATGAAAGATATAAACGATACAATGCAAGAGGTACATGCAAAAAAAGAGCAGAAAAAACGCCTGCAGCGTATGAAAAAAAGGAAAGAACAGAAGGACGCAAAAGTTGCCAATGCCCGTCGCTGTTTTATGCTTGGAGAGGCTGTCTGCGAATATTTTCCCGATATGCAGAAATGCCATCTCCAATATAATGCTCCAGAAATAGACGACGCTTTCAGAGAGTTCAGGGCTATTTTAGAGTTACTGTCTAAGGATGATAAATTACTGGGCAGCATCAAAGAACGGGCTGTCAGCAATGGGCGCGAGGAAGTGGATATGATAAACGATTGTTAATTTCCAGTGCGCACTTATACATTGATAAAGTTTGTGGTTTCAGTGATGTCAACATTGCATCACTGAAATAGTTTTCTTTCATAGAGTAGCAGGAGAAATTTTAATGGCAGTTTATCATTTTAATATGCGGGTTTTAAGCAGAGGGAATTGTCAGTCGGTAGTGGCAACAGCTGCTTATAATAATGGAGAAAAGTTGTATGACAAATATATTGGCAAGACATATGATTACTCGTGTCGTAGTGATGTTTTATATAAGGAGGTTCTGCTTCCTCCTTTGGCGTCGCACGAATTTCTCGATACACAAAGGCTGTTGGATGCGCTTAATGATGCAGAAAAACGGATTGATTCTCAAATGGCGAGGGTAATAAAAATGGCTCTTCCAAACGAGCTGCCCGTTGACAGGCAGATTGCATTGGTTAAAGGATTTGTTGAGAGAAATTTTGTATCAAGAAACATGTGTGCCGCTGTTGCATTCCATTCAGGATTACTGGAACAGCATAGGAAGCCGGAGACAATTAAGGCGGTAAATGAGTTCAGGAATAATCCCCATGCACATATTATTGTGCCTATTCGTCAAATTGGAATAGAAGGATTTTATCAGACAAAAACGGGAAGCCGTGAGCTGAATAATAAGTTATTTCTGTTACAGCTAAGGGAATGCTGGGCGGAGCTGCAAAACCGTGAGTATGAAAGAATGGGGTTAAATGTCAGAGTTTCCCACAAGAGTCTGGCTGAGCAGGGAATCCATGACCGTAAACCAAGTATACACCTTGGGGCGGCAGCTATTGCTTTGGAATCAAGAGGGATTGAATCTAAGAGAGGAGACAAATATCGCAGCATCAGGGAGGAGAATCAGAAACGTGAACGAGAAGCCGAGCGTGCTGAGGAACGGTTGTTTGAACGTGAATATGTTCGCTCAAGATAGGAGAAGTATATATCGTTTTTGGAATAAATGTAGTCATATATTATTTTAGTATAGTAAAAAATTGCTTTACAAAAAACAAGCCAGAGCTCAACCCAAAAGAAATTATGTTTAATCTAGGAGAAATGTCAGACACATGGGAATGAGGTATAAGAATAACGATAGTTGTAATTTTGCTTTATAAAATACACAACATTCATTTGTTAGATAAAAGGAGGAAATGACAATGGAAAGGCAGGTTTATTTGGCTTCAGATATTCAGAAGGCATTAGGACTTGGTAAAACAAAAACCTATGATTTCCTAAATCAGGTATACAAACAACAGGGACAAAATCCCCCATTTCGAGTGATTAAGGTGGGAACTTCTGTTAGAGTACATAAACAGTCTTTTGATAACTGGTTAAATACAGCAGTAAACTAAAATCATCAAAAAATTGAAGAGAGGAGGTAGGCCTGATGGCAAATAAGAAGAGCGTTGCCTTTTGCGAAGCTGGCAGTTGGTATCATCGAATTAAAGTATTACAGAAAGATGGCACAACTAAATATTCAAAAAAGGGCGGATTTGCAACAGCCAAAGAAGCTGAGGCGAGTTACTATCAATATGAAGAAGAATTTAAAAAGGCATATCGGGCTTACCATATTTCTTCTTATACAGAGTTTGATTTAAAGGAATATCTGATTTATTGGCTGGAAGAAATCTATAGTGCGAGAATTGAGAATACGACACGAATGCTGGCTTCTTATGTAGTGTATGGTCTGCTTATCCCCAATATGAATCTGGGAATGAAACTGCGCTATGTGAACGCAGAGTATTTGGACGCATTATTGGAAACAGTTTCAAAAGTTTGTGAATCTGCTGGAAATAAGGGGAGAGAAATATTAAATATTGCCCTGAAAGATGCAGTGGCACAGGGATACTTGCATCGTAATCCTGTGCCGGATACAAAACCTTACAGGAGACGGAAGCCGAAAATTATTGTACTCAGTAAAGAGCGGATGAAGCTCTTTCTGGAAAAAGCATCGGAAAATAACTGGTATTTGGAAATCCTGTTAGGTTTGTTTATGGGATTGCGGAAAGGTGAAATCAGTGGATTAAAGTTTGATGACTTTGATGTGGAAAAAAGAACAGTGAGAATTGCAAGACAGGTAACAGCTGATCCGATTATGTTAAATGGAGATTCCAAAATAACGAAGTATCAGCTTGTGGAGAAGGCTCCGAAAACAGAAAATAGTTATCGTACACTTCGTGTACCGAAAGCTATTATGGATGAGGTGCTGGAGAGAAAACGGCAGAATGATTTGAGGAAAGAGCAACTTGGTGGGAAGTATATAGACAATGACTATATTTCCTGCGCTGCAAATGGCTTGCCGCATTCAGCATCAGCTTTCAACAATGCGTTATCGAAGCTATGCAGCAGAAATGGGTTGCCGCATTTGACAGTACATAGTTTACGGCATATGTATGCAACGATTCTTACAGAACAAGGAGTTCCGCTTATGAAGGTCAGCGCCCTTCTGGGCCATAGTAGTATCCATACAACCTTTGAGTATTACTGTGAAGTTATGGATGAGCAGGAGCGGATTATAAGCTTTATGAATGATTCATTTGTGCCGGAAGGAGGAGAAGAATAGTGTTTAACCTGGAGTTACAGAATTATATTGACTGGGATGTAAAGGCCGTGTTTAAAAGAAATGACCGTAACAAATTTGCTTATCGTGTTGTCCTGCAGTTTATGGACGGCACGAAGCATACAAGGATGTATTCTGGATTTCAAACAAAGAAGGAAGCCGAAGATGCGAGAAAAATTACGATGAGGGAGCTTGCTAATGGGACATATGTAGTGAATGACAGTGTGAAAGTAAGCGATTTTTTGAGTTACTGGCTTGAGTATGATATCAGAAAAAGGGCACAGAGCAGTAATACATATGATTCCTATTCCAGTATTGCACGTCATCATATTATTCCGGCAATCGGAAACAAAAAATTGATAGAGGTAAATAAGGGAGACATCCAAAGGCTGTATAAAGACCGTGCCGGATATTCTAAATCCATTGCGAGGCAGGTTAAGACAGTAATGAATGTCTCTTTTAACTATGCGGTTAGCTGTAAGCTGATTCCTATGAACCCAGCAGAAGGAATCGATCTGCCTAAAACAGTGGAGTCAAAGCCCTACCATACGAGAAATATTGACGTGGCAAAAACTTTGAATATGGAGCAAATTCTATTGCTTTTGGAGGCAAGTAAAAATACACCGATTCATATGCAGGTGCTCTTCAATGTACTGATGGGTCTGAGGCGGCAGGAAATCAATGCAGTAAAGTATTCAGATGTGGATTACATTAACCGTACATTGGCGGTAGAAAGGCAGCTTGGAAAAGAATTGGACAGAGTCCCAAACAGCGGGAAGGCGGGTATGACAAAGAAGGAGCTGCCTCTGAAGACGCCGTCCAGTAAGAGAGTATTGCCTATCCCTGATTATGTATTTGAAGCCATTTTGGAAGAGAGAAAGAAGTATGAGCGGTACAAAAGCCGTAGACGTAC
The DNA here is from genome assembly GCA_910577175.1 of uncultured Lachnospiraceae bacterium. Taxonomy (GTDB): domain Bacteria; phylum Bacillota; class Clostridia; order Lachnospirales; family Lachnospiraceae; genus SIG307. The sequence continues at coordinate 11,955 of CAJTLU010000022.1, forward strand.
TATTTTCCAGGACGATGGCTATATTTGCTGTTCCAGCTACAGCGGCAAACCAAGATCAAAAGATTTTCATTGGCGGCATTACAAAGAACTTTTGAAGCAAACGGGTCTGCCTGATATTCGCTGGCATGATCTGCGCAGTACTTATTGTACGTTGCTATTGAGTAAGGATTTTAATCCGAAAGCTGTATCGAAACTGATGGGTCATGCGAAAGAACTTATCACAATGGACGTGTATGCCGACAATGCTAATATAATTCCTGAAGAAATACCCGAACTGCTTTCTTATATGGAGGAGGTTATGCCAAATAAATCCGGCAATGGTGATTCTGAAACTAATATGCAGGATATAATGATTGACATGGATTCTTATTTGCCCAAAAAGAAATCAGGAACAATAGAAAGCCTGGACGAAAGCCGTATTTATATGGACACTGGGGAAGATAAATAGAGAACAAAAACGAACAAACGTTTGTTTTGATATGGACAAATAAGGAGCGGTATGTTATAATCAATCTCAGTTTTACGTCTCGATTTATCCGCAGTAGTTTGCTGATTTCGTATAGTTCGGAAAATTGAGTTTAGTAACCAAAATTCGTCGAGGGGACGTTTTTAAGAAAACGGAATATGTGCCTCGACGAATTTCTGGCGAAATGTCGAACTTTTTTACTATAGATTTTGGAGGTGGTATTTGTGCAAACTGCACAAAATATATTCAAACTTCATAGCGAATACCAGCCCACTGGCGACCAGCCGCAGGCAATAGAAACCCTTGTGAAAGGTTTCCAGGAAGGCAATCAATTCCAGACTTTACTAGGGGTAACTGGAAGCGGAAAGACATTTACCATGGCAAACGTCATCCAGCAGCTCAACAAACCCACTTTGGTAATAGCGCACAATAAAACCCTTGCTGCCCAGTTGTATGGTGAGTTCAAGGAATTTTTCCCGGAAAATGCAGTGGAGTATTTTGTGTCCTATTATGATTATTATCAGCCGGAGGCTTATGTGCCTTCTACAGATACCTATATTGATAAGGATTCTGCGATTAATGATGAAATCGACAAGCTCCGTCACTCGGCAACGGCGGCGCTGACCGAGCGGCGGGATGTGATTATCATTGCCAGCGTGTCCTGTATTTACGGTCTGGGCAGCCCGATTGATTATCAGAACATGACGGTTTCCCTCCGTCCAGGGATGCAGAAGGACCGGGACGAGGTATTGCGCCGTCTGATTGACATACAATATACCCGGAACGATATGGATTTTAAGCGCGGCAGTTTCCGTGTACGGGGCGATGTGGTTGAGATTTTCCCGGTAGCTTCGGCAGATACGGCAATAAGGGTAGAGTTTTTTGGCGATGAGGTAGACCGTATTACAGAGATTGATGTGCTGACCGGCGAAATCCGGTGTACGCTGGAGCATACGGTGGTTTTTCCGGCGTCCCACTATGTTGTGGAGCAGGAGAAGATGAACGCGGCGTTGAAAAACATCGAAGAGGAAATGATAGAGCGGATGCAGTTTTTTAAGAGCGAGGACAAGCTGATTGAGGCGCAGAGAATCGGGGAACGTACCGCGTTTGATGTGGAAATGATGCGGGAGACTGGTTTTTGTTCGGGGATTGAGAACTATTCCCGTCATCTGGCAGGGCTTCCGGAGGGCGCCACACCACATACGCTGATAGACTACTTTCCGGCTGATTTCCTGATTATTGTAGATGAGTCTCATATTACAGTGCCGCAAATCCGGGGCATGTTTTTCGGCGACCGTTCGAGAAAGACCACGCTTGTGGATTACGGCTTCCGCCTGCCGTCGGCGTTAGATAACCGGCCGCTGAATTTTACCGAGTTTGAGAGTAAAATCAACCAGATGCTGTTTGTGTCCGCTACCCCGTCGGAGTATGAAAGTACGCATGAGCTGCTGCGGACGGAGCAGGTTATCCGACCGACCGGGCTTTTAGACCCGGAGATTTCGGTACGCCCGACTGCCGGGCAGATTGATGATTTGCTTGCCGAAATCCGGAAAGAGACGGAAAAAAAATGTAAAGTATTAGTGACTACGCTGACGAAGCGTATGGCAGAGGACCTGACCGATTATCTGCGGGAGGTCGGCGTGCGGGTAAAGTATCTGCATTCGGATATCGATACCTTAGAGCGTTCCGAGATTATCCGCGATATGCGTATGGACGTATTTGATGTGCTGGTCGGCATCAACCTGCTGCGAGAGGGGTTAGATATTCCAGAGGTAAGTCTGGTGGCAATTTTAGATGCGGATAAGGAGGGCTTTCTCCGTTCCGAGACGTCCCTGATTCAGACCATCGGGCGTGCGGCGCGGAATGCAGAAGGGCGCGTCGTCATGTATGCCGATACCATGACAGATTCCATGCAGCGGGCAATTTCCGAGACGAACCGCCGCCGTACGATACAGTCTGCGTATAATGAGGAGCATGGCATTACGCCGCAGACCATCAGGAAAGCGGTGCGGGATTTAATCAGTATCTCAAAGAAGGCAGAAGAGGTTACCAACGGAATCGAAAAAGATATGGAGTCCATGTCAAAGAAGGAGCTGCTTGCGTTGGAGAAGAAGCTGCAGAAGCAGATGAATACGGCGGCAGCGGAGCTGAACTTCGAGCTGGCAGCAAAGTTGCGTGACCAGCTGTTTGAGTTAAAGAAGAAGATGCTGGACTGACCGGGGCAGCATGTCTGCGGTTCCGGAATAAATAGAACGATTTTGAAGTAACAGCAAAAGAGAGGATGCAGTATGTCAGAGAAAAAGTTCATTAAAATACGAGGGGCACGGGAAAATAACTTAAAGGGCATTGACGTGGATATCCCGCGGGATGAGTTTGTCGTATTGACCGGTCTTTCCGGTTCGGGAAAGTCGTCGCTTGCCTTTGATACGATTTATGCCGAGGGGCAGAGAAGGTATATGGAGTCGGTTTCGTCCTATGCGAGACAGTTTCTCGGACAGATGGAGAAGCCGGATGTAGAGAGCATTGAAGGGCTTTCCCCGGCGATTTCCATTGACCAGAAGTCCACGAACCGCAATCCACGTTCTACCGTAGGGACGGTAACTGAGATTTACGATTATTTCCGTCTGCTATATGCCCGTATCGGGATTCCGCATTGTCCGAACTGTGGAAAGGAGATTAAAAAGCAGACCGTAGATGAGATGGCGGATGAGATTATGTGCCTGCCGGAGCGGACCAAAATCCAGCTGCTTGCATCGGTTGTCCGTGGGAGAAAAGGAGAACATACCAGAGTGTTCGAAAAGGCAAAGCGCAGCGGCTATGTCCGTGTGATTGTGGATGGGCATCTTTATGAGCTTTCCGAGGAGATTAAGTTAGAGAAAAACAAGAAGCATGATATCGAAATTATTGTAGACCGGCTGGTGATAAAGGAAGGAATCGAACAGCGTCTGCGCGATTCGATTGACAGCGTACTGCGCTTAAGCGACGGGCTTTTGATGGTAGATGTCGTTGATGGTGAAATGCTCCGGTTCAGCGAGAGCTTTTCCTGCGCGGACTGCGGTATCAGCATCGATGAAATCGAGCCGCGTGTATTTTCCTTCAATAATCCTTTCGGCGCCTGTCCGGAGTGTCATGGAATCGGGATTAAGATGGAGTTTGACGAGGACCTGCTGATACCGGATAAGTCGTTAAGTATTGCCGATGGGGCGATTGCAGCACTTGGCTGGCAGTCGGCGACAGACCCGTCCAGTTATACCGGAAGTACGCTTACGGCACTGGCAAAGGAGTACGGCTTCAGCTTAAAGACCCCGTTTGACCAGCTTTCAAAGGAAGTACAGGATATCATTTATTACGGAACCGGAGGACACACAGTCAAGGTACATTACCGTGGACAGCGGGGAGTCGGCGTCTATGATGTCGCGTTTGAGGGGCTGATAAAAAACGTGGAGCGCAGGTACCGCGAGACTGCCTCCGACGGAATCAAGCAGGAGTATGAGACATTTATGCGCACGACGCCGTGTAAGCTTTGTAAGGGAAAGCGTTTGAAAAAGGAAGCTCTCGCAGTAACGGTAGGCGACCGGAACATTGCAGAGGTGACGGAATGCTCCGTGCGGGATTTGTATGAGTTTATGAACCATTTGGAGCTGAACGAGCGGCAGCTGAAAATCGGAGAGCTGGTGTTAAAGGAAATTCGGGCGCGCGTCGGCTTTTTGGTGGATGTCGGCTTAGAGTATCTGACGCTGGCACGGGCAACGGCGTCCCTTTCGGGCGGCGAAGCGCAGCGTATCCGTCTGGCAACGCAGATTGGCTCCGGTCTTGTGGGCGTCGCGTACATTCTGGATGAGCCGAGCATCGGGCTGCACCAGCGGGATAACGATAAACTGCTCAGGACTTTAAAGCATTTAAAGGATTTGGGAAATACATTGATTGTCGTGGAGCATGACGAGGATACGATGTATGCGGCGGACTATATTATTGACATCGGTCCGGGTGCGGGCGACCACGGCGGAAAGGTGGTTGCGGCAGGTACGGCAGAGGAAATCATGCAGATACCGGAGTCTGTCACCGGAGCCTATTTGTCCGGCAAAATCCGTATTCCGGTACCGGAGAAACGTAGAAAGCCGACCGGTTTCTTAAAGGTAAAAGGCGCCAGAGAGAACAATTTAAAGAATATCGATGTGGATATCCCGCTCGGCGTCTTTACGTGTGTGACCGGCGTGTCCGGTTCGGGGAAGAGTTCTCTGGTTAATGAGATTTTGTATAAGCATCTGGCAAGGACGTTGAACCGTGCCCGTATTCTTGCCGGGGAGCACGATGCCATTGAAGGAATGGAGCAGTTAGACAAGGTGATTAACATCGACCAGTCCCCGATCGGGCGTACCCCGCGTTCCAATCCGGCAACCTATACCGGCGTGTTTGACCAGATTCGCGATTTGTTTGCCAGTACGCCGGATGCAAAGCTGCGCGGCTACAGTAAGGGGCGTTTCAGCTTTAATGTAAAGGGCGGGCGTTGTGAAGCATGCAGCGGTGACGGTATCTTAAAGATTGAGATGAATTTCCTGCCGGATATTTTTGTTCCGTGCGAGGTATGCGGCGGCAAGCGTTACAACCGGGAGACCCTGGAAGTAAAGTATAAGGGGAAGACCATCTATGACGTACTGGAGATGCGCGTGGAGGAGGCGGTGAAGTTTTTTGAGAATGTACCGTCCATCCGCAGGAAAATAGAAACGCTGGATGATGTGGGGCTTTCTTATCTGAAACTCGGACATCCTTCCACCCTTCTTTCAGGGGGCGAGGCGCAGCGCATTAAGCTGGCGACGGAGTTAAGCCGCCGCAGTACCGGAAAGACAATTTATATTCTGGATGAGCCGACAACAGGACTTCACTTTGCCGACGTACACAAGCTGATTGAAATTTTGCAAAGGCTAACGGAGGGAGGCAATACGGTCTTGGTTATCGAGCATAATCTGGATGTCATTAAGACGGCGGACTATATCATCGACATCGGGCCGGAAGGCGGCGATAAGGGTGGTACCGTCATTGCCCAGGGGACGCCGGAGGAGGTAGCGCAGCAGGAGCAGTCTTACACCGGCCAATATGTAAAACGGTATTTGAAGCTGACTGGGAATACTGCGTCAAAGAAAAAAGCAGGCAGGAGGAAAAAGAATGAATAATTTTACTTTTTACAGCCCGACCTTTTTTGCGTTTGGAAAAGGACAGGAGCGGGAAACAGGAAAACTGGTAAAACGATTTGGTGGGACTAAAGTGCTTCTGCATTATGGCGGCGGTTCTGTCGTGCGTTCCGGTCTTTTGGAGCGTGTCAAGGCTTCTCTTGACGCAGAAGGAATCGCGTTTACAGAGCTTGGGGGCGTTCAGCCAAATCCCCGTGACGGACTTGTTTATCAGGGAATCCGCCTGTGTCGTGAGGAGGGGATTGATTTTCTTCTGGCAATCGGCGGAGGAAGTACAATTGATTCTGCAAAGGCCATTGCAATGGGAGTACCTTATGAGGGAGATTTCTGGGATTTCTATTGTGGAAAGAGACCAGATACCGCTCTTCCGATAGGTACGGTGCTTACCATTGCGGCAGCAGGCAGCGAGGGCTCGGGAGATTCCGTAATTACGAAAGAGGACGGGCTATATAAGCGCGATGCCAGTGGAGATTGCCTGCGTCCGAAGTTTTCAATATTAAATCCGGAATTAACCGAAACTCTTCCTGCATACCAGACCGCTTGCGGTGCAACCGATATTATGGCGCATGTGTTTGAACGTTATTTTACGAATACTACAGAAGTTGAAATTACGGACCGTCTGTGTGAAGCTATCCTTTTAACGATGTGCAAAGAAACGCCGCGCGTCATTGCAGACCCACACAACTATGATGCACGTGCAAACATTATGTGGGCAGGCATGACAGCGCACAATAATATCGTAGGTGTAGGCAGAGCACAAGACTGGAACAGCCATGAAATGGAGCATCAGCTTTCTGCATTATACGACTGCGCACATGGTGCTGGTCTTGCAGTAATTATGCCTGCATGGATGAGCTATGTAGCAGAGCATCATGACTGTATGCGCATGGCACAGATGTCAGTGCGCGTATTTGGCTGCCAGATGAATTTTGAAAATCCGAAGGAGACTGCATTGCAGGGAATCGCAGCATTTCGCCGCTTTCTTGCTTCTATCGGCATGCCGGTTAATTTTGAGCAGCTAGGCGCAAAGAGGGAAGATATTCCACGTCTTGTTGCAATGCTTAATCTTAAAGACAGAAAGATGGGCGGATATGTAGCTTTGGATGAGACTGCTGTGACTGAAATTTATGAACGTGCAGCAGCGGCAGAACCGGTTCGCGTCTGAAAATATTGTGACTGACAGACCAGAGGGAAGCGTGTCTCCATATGGATAAGGCCATGGAGCAGACAGTATAAAAGGATAAAAAAGAGGGGCTGCCGCTTACTGCGACAGCCCCATCTGCGTTTTGTATTACTGGGAAATAGAAGAAGTCGGGCAGGTAGCTGCACAAGCGCCGCACTCTAAGCAAGCATCTGGATCAATCTCGTACTGGGAAGCTCCCTCGCTGATTGCACCTACCGGACATTCTGCTGCACAGGCACCACAGCTGATGCACTGATCAGAAATCTTATATGCCATGTTTTTTATCCTCCTTTTATCAGACTAACCTTATTGTAATATAAATTTGCAAATAATACAAGTACCATTTTAAAGAAGAAAAGCCAGAGATTGCTCCTGAGCTTTTGTATGTTTCCTGCCATTTTGTATTCCGGAGGCTGTACGCTACCTGATTTTTGCATGCGCAACGCTAAAGGTACGGTTTTTCGGACAAATGCAAAAATCAGATAGCGTATAGTCTCCGGAATGTTCTAAGACCGTATAAAAAATGCAGAAGCTCCAGAGACTAATCCTTGACGAAAGAGGACAGGTTGTTGTATACTTTATGCTATGAGATTTCGGAAGACGAAAGGAGAATAAAAGATGCAGGTAAAAAAAGAAATGACAATTGCAGAAATTATTGGGATAGATGAGGGCATTGTGCCGATTTTATTTGATTCCGGTATGCATTGTATCGGGTGCCCGTCTGCACAGGGCGAGAGCCTTGAGATGGCATGCATGGTACACGGGATTGATGCAGATGAGCTGGAAGGAAAGATAAACGAGTTCCTTGCTGCAAAATAGGAAAATCAGGCGGCGAATCTCTTTTGATTACAGAAAGGGGGTTGCCGCTTGATTTTTTGCGTAAAAGGAGAAGCAAAAGAGCAGGATTTTTGGCAGTTTTCCTAAAAATACGGAAACTCATGTACGAAACTACTTGACATTTTGCAAAAAACAGTGTAAGATAGGAAAGCAGTCAAAATTGCATACAGGGGTATAGTTCAGCTGGTAGAATAACGGTCTCCAAAACCGCAGGTCGTGGGTTCGAATCCTACTGCCCCTGCTTTTTGAAGCGGCTTAAACGTGAGGTTTGAGTCGTTTTTTTGGTTCGCGGGCAAACTCTTTTTTTCAGATAGAAGGTCCTGGAGGCGAGATGAAGCTTAAAATTGCAGTCTGTGACGATGAACAAAATCAAATAGAATCTTTAAAAACTGCTGTTCTTGCCTGGGCGGAGGCAAATGCGCATCACTGTGAGATTGCAGCATTTCCGTCTGCCGAGGCATTTTTGTTTGAATACAACACGGAGAAATGTTTTGATATACTGCTTCTGGATATTGAAATGACAGGCCAGAGCGGCCTTGACCTTGCAAAGCAGCTGCGGCGGGAAGGAAGCCGCGCGGAGATTATTTTTGTGACGTCTCATTTTGAGTTCTGCGGGGAAGGCTATGAGGTAGACGCGCTTCACTATCTTGTAAAGCCGGTTGCGGCGGACAAGCTTTTTTCCGTATTGACAAAAGCGGCGTGGCAGCTTCAGACAGAGCCGCCGTTTGTCATTATCCGCTGCGAGGGAGAAATCATCCGGCTTTATGAACGCGATATTCTGTATGTCGAGTCGTTTCTGCACTATATCGTAATTTATACGACGGACGGGGAATATAAGATTAAGGAAAGCTTGTCTGCCTTTGCGGCGCAGCTTTCCGGAGATTTTTATCAGGCGCATCGCAGCTATTATGTGTCGTTAAAGCATGTCATACGGATTTCACGCGCAGCGGTCACGCTTGACGGAGGCTGTGAGATTCCGCTTTCCCGTGGCAGATACGACGACATAAACCGCGCATATATTGAACGGAACTGAGGGATGGTATGAAAAGAAAAACTTACCTGAAGCTTGTGGAATACCAGACAGAACAGTCGGCACGCCACTTGGATGAGGTGCGGGGCATTTATACCGAGATGCGGGGCTATAAGCATGATATCCGGCACCATTTGCAGACATTAAGAGGCTATCTTTCCGCAGGAGAGTATGACCGTGCAGTTTCCTATATCGACGGGCTTGATAAGGAGCTGCAAAGCATAGATACGGTTTTAAAGACTGGAAATGCTTCTCTTGATGCGATACTCTCCGCAAAAATTGCACAGGCAAGGGCGGAGCATATTAATGTGACCGTCAAAGCAAATGTACCCGATTCCCTTACGATTTCCGATGTGGAGCTTAGCATCGTTATCGGAAATCTTCTGGATAATGCAATTGACGCCTGCCGGAGCGTTCAAAAAGAGCGGTTTTTACGCGTCTTTATAACGATGAAGGGTAAAATGCTTTATTTCAGTATGCTCAATTCGGCGGTGCACAAGGAGAAAAAAGTTAACGGGCTGTTTGCTTCTCATAAGCAGGGTGTCCACGGCTTTGGACTGCGTCGTGCCGAAGCCATTATTGAGGAACACGGAGGCTGGTGTAAATATAACAGTGAGGAAGGCGCATTTACCTCGGAGTTTCTGGTTCCTGCCTTAGAATAAACAAATAGACGGCAAATCGTGCACTGTGGGAAACAGCTCGTGCACGATTTTTCTTTAAGGTGTCTAAAAATGCGGAAACGCAAGCGCTTCTGTTCTTGACACTCCTTTTAGAATATTGCATAATAGGAAGGGGGATTTCGGAAAGGAGAAGGCGTTTTCGGACGCTGCAAGGAATGACATGGATTATGATGTTATAATAATTGGAGCCGGGCCGGGAGGAATTTTTTCTTCCTATGAGCTGATAAAACGGAATCCGGATTTAAGGATAGCGGTATTTGAGGCAGGGAATGCCCTGGAAAACAGAAAGTGCCCGATTGACGGCGTGAAGGTGAAGTCCTGCGTCGGCTGTCCGAGCTGCGCGGTTATGAACGGGTTTGGCGGCGCAGGGGCGTTTTCGGACGGCAAGTATAATATTACGAACCAGTTTGGTGGGACGCTGCATGAATATATCGGGAAGCATAATGCGATTGAGTTCATGGAATATGTAGACGCCATTAACCTTTCCCACGGCGGCGCAGGGACAAAGCTTTATTCGACGGCAAATACAAAAATTAAAAAGCTTTGTCTGGAAAACGGGCTGCATCTTCTGGATGCCTCCGTGCGCCATCTCGGAACAGATATTAATTATATTGTACTGGAAAATCTTTATAATGAGCTGAAGGAGAAGGTTACCTTTTTCTTCCGGACGCCGGTAGAACAGGTTGCGCTCTGTGAGGGCGGGTACCAGGTTTCTACGAAGGCAGGAAGCTATACCGGGGAAAAGTGTATTATTTCGGCAGGACGCAGCGGAAGTAAGTGGATGGAGCAGGTCTGCAGGGACTTAGAGATTCCGACAAAGTCGAACCGTGTGGACATCGGTGTGCGTGTGGAGCTTCCGGCAGAGATTTTTTCCCATCTGACGGACGAGCTGTATGAAAGCAAAATCGTGTATCGCACGGAAAAGTTTGAGGACCTGGTGCGTACTTTCTGCATGAATCCGCGCGGCGTTGTTGTAAACGAAAATACGAACGGGATTATTACGGTAAACGGACACAGCTATGAGGACCCGGCACGTTATACCGAGAATACGAACTTTGCCCTGCTAGTCGCAAAGCATTTTTCCGAGCCGTTTAAAGATAGCAACGGCTACGGCGAGAGTATTGCAAAGCTTTCCAATATGTTAGGCGGCGGGGTCATGGTCCAGCGCTTCGGCGACTTAATCCGCGGCAGGAGAAGCACGCTTTCCCGCATCGAGGAGGGCTATATTACGCCGACGCTTTCCGCAACGCCGGGCGACTTAAGCCTTGTTATCCCGAAGCGGATTCTGGACGGCATTATCGAGATGCTGTATGCGCTCGACAAGATTGCGCCGGGGACAGCAAACGACGATACGCTGCTTTACGGAGTCGAGGTCAAGTTTTACAATATGGAGGTACAGATTGACCGCCATCTGGAAACGAAGCACAAGGGACTTTTTGTTATCGGCGACTGCAGCGGCGTGACGCATTCGCTGTCGCATGCTTCGGCAAGCGGCGTGTTTGTGGCGCGCTATATCACCGGAGGCGATGCGGCGGTATACGGCTGAAAAAATAAAACAACAGGAGCAGAAGGATGAAGAAGCTGGGAAAAATGAATGAAATAGCGTGGGTAGCCGGGATTGTGCTGTGCGCGCTTGGCGTGTGCCTGATTACAAAGGCGGACTTCGGGCTTTCGATGATAGCGGCCCCGGCGTATATTCTGCATACCGGGTTCATCAAAATTTTTCCGTGGTACACCCAGGGAACTTCGGAATACATTTTTCAGGGCGTTTTGCTGATACTATTATGTATCGCGGTGCGCCGCTTCCGGTTCCGGTATCTGTTTTCGTTTGTCACTGCAGTGCTGTTTGGTCTTACGTTAGACGGCTGGTTTTTTGTGTTTGGTGGAAATGCAGCCTATGCGAGCCTGGCGGTAAGGATTTTTGCATTTTTGATGGGCGGACTGTTTACGGGATTTGCAATCGCCTTCTTTTTCCGTACAAAGCTGCCGCTGCAGATTTATGAATTGGTAGTGACGGAGCTTTCGGACCGTTACGGCTGGAAAAATACGACGGTAAAGCAGATTTATGATGCGGCAAGCCTGCTTTTGTCCGTTCTGCTTGCTGCGCTGGTCAATCACAGCATGACGGGAATCGGCATCGGAACAGTAATTCTTACCGTAGTCAATGCGCCGTTAATCGCGCTGGCCGGGAAGCTTTTGGACCGGGTATTTGTTTTTGATTCCCTGTTTGCGAAGAGAGAGCCGGAGGAAAAGAAGAAAAGAGAGGACAAGCAAAAGAGATAAAAGAGGGAAGAGAAAAGGAATAAAAGAAGACAGGATATAAGAAGGAAGAAGATAAAGAAGAACAGGGGCAATCGTTTTTCCGGGGCATATTGATAACTATGGTGAAAAAGTTGCAACGGAGGTTTGTATGACAGCGGAAATGATAATCGGGATGCTTCTGCCGTTTTTTGGAACGACGCTTGGGGCATCGTGCGTCTTCTTTATGCGAAAGAAAAAATGCGCCCCGGTATGTGCGGAGCTGCCAGATGGCGGGAACCGCATGCAGAGGGTGCTGTTAGGTTTTGCGGCCGGTGTGATGGTGGCGGCGTCGGTCTGGTCGCTTTTGATTCCGGCAATTGAAATGTCGGAGGGCGGGCCGGTACCTGCGTTTCTTCCCCCGGCGGTCGGGTTTGCTCTCGGTATTTTGTTCCTATTGTTGTTAGACCACCTGATTCCGCATCTTCATATTAACGAGGATGCGCCGGAAGGGCCTCACAGCAGACTGGGACGTCTGTCCATGCTGACCCTTGCGGTAACCCTGCACAATATACCGGAAGGAATGGCGGCAGGCGTGGTATTTGCGGCGGTACTGTCCGGAAAGGGAGGGATTCAGATAACGGACGCGTATGCGCTTGCAATCGGAATTGCGATACAGAACTTTCCAGAGGGGGCAATTATCTCCCTGCCGATGAAAAGCAGCGGCGGAAGCAAAGGGAAGGCATTTCTCTGTGGGGCGCTGTCAGGCGCAGTGGAGCCGGTTGCGGCAATTGTCACGGTGCTGCTTTCCGGTCTGATTGTGCCGGTCCTGCCGTATCTGCTTGCATTTGCAGCAGGGGCAATGATTTATGTGGTCGTAGAGGAGCTGGTGCCGGAAAGCGTCAAGGGCGCGTCCTCGGACTTCGGGACAATAGGCTTTAGCATCGGCTTTTTGATTATGATGATACTTGACGTGGCGCTGGGGTAAGCAGGACCTAAGGGTGCTATCGGCTCCTGATAAGAGGAGAAATGCACCGCAGAAAATACAAGAGACTCGGAGGATACCATGGATAAAAAAGAGAGCGGTTTTTGCGCAATGATGTCGCGCATGAAGTATATTGACCGGTGGGCGCTAATGCGGAATTCCTGCACGGAAAATATTTGCGAGCATTCGCTGGAGGTCGCAATGATTGCCCATATGCTTTGTATCATCGGGAACAAGCGTTTCGGAAAGCAGTTAGACGCAAGCCGGGCAGCGCTGCTCGGAATGTATCACGATACTACGGAGATTATTACGGGCGATATGCCGACGCCGGTTAAGTATTATAACGAAACAATACAGGAGGTCTTCCACAGCATTGAGGGGGCGGCCGCAGAGCAGCTTCTTTCCATGCTGCCGGAGGACCTGCGGGGGGAGTTTTACAGCCTGTATTTCCGGCAGGAGGGCGAGGAGTACCTTTGGCGTCTCGTAAAGGCAGCGGACAAGTTTTCGGCGCTGATCAAGTGTATGGAGGAGCAGAAAACCGGAAACCGGGAGTTTGATAATGCAATGGAGGCGACCAGAGAATCCATTGTAGCAATGGGACTTCCGGAGGCGGACTGCTTTTTAGAGGAGTTTATCCCCGCCTATGATAAAAACCTGGACCAGCTGCGGAAGAAATAGCGTTTTGTTGTTCTACGTGGGAGGATATTCCATTTTAAGAGGTGTGGAGCCTGCCAGGAAAGCTTTTCATTTTAAGCAGGGTGGGGTCACCGAAAGAGAGGAAGAATGTGATGAAAGCAGTTATTTTTGATATGTTTGAGACCTTAGTGACGCTTCATGGCGGCCCTTTGTATTTTGGGAAGGAAATCGCGGACGACCTGGGCATTTCCGCAGAGGAGTTTTATCCGCTCTGGCATCAGACGGAGGATGACCGCAGCAAAGGGGCCCTGCGGTTTGAAGAGGCACTTACCTGGATTGGAGAGCATATGACGTTCCCATATCCGGAGCGGATAGCCGCCGTTTCCGAAAAACGCCGCGCATTTAAGGAAGAGGCATTCCGTCATGTAGAGGACCGTATTCTGCAAATGATGAAAGAGCTAAAAGAGCACGGGGCAAAAATCGGGCTGATTAGTAATTGTTTCTGGGAGGAAGCGGAGGCAATACATAACAGCTGTCTCGCTTCATACTTTGATACGATGCTGCTTTCCTGCGAACTCGGGATGCAAAAGCCGGAGCCGGAGCTCTATTACCGATGTATGCGTGAGCTTCAGGCTGCGCCGGAGGAATGCCTTTATGTAGGCGATGGCGGCAGCAGGGAACTGGAAACGGCAGCAAAGCTCGGTCTGCACCCGCTGCAGGCAGGGTGGTATCTTGGAACTCCGGGCGGCAGCAGCAGAAAAGAGGGAATCCCTTTTGCGGAAAAGCCAGAGGAAGTAGTACAGGCGTTCCGGAATTGTCCCGACGGCTGTGCGGCAGTTTAAATTTGCATGTGCAGGCACCCTGCCAGACTTTCCATAAGAGCTGTTAAGCCGTCCGGATTTGCCGCAGAATCCGTTGCTTCGCAGCGCAAATCTGGCGCGGGAAACGATTTTATCAGCATTTCCCTAAAAATGCAGAAACTCAAGGAAATTAGGACTAGCCATAGAAGAAAAAAAGGTGTAGAATGGTGAAATAAAAAGAGCCGGAACGAAAATACAGGATAATCTGCGGCTGATGTTTGGGAAAAGACTTTGGAGGATGACGATGAACGAGGAAATGATACTCATTTTGGATTTTGGCGGACAGTATAACCAGCTGATTGCAAGACGGGTCAGGGAGTGCCAGGTATACTGCGAGGTAATGCCGTACAGCATGGGCATAGACGAAATTAAGGCAAAGCATCCGAAGGGAATCATTTTTACCGGCGGGCCGAACAGCGTATACGGCGAGGATGCGCCGCGGTGTCTGCCGGAGCTGTTTGAGCTCGGGATTCCGGTTCTCGGTATCTGCTATGGCGCGCAGCTGATGGCGTATCTGCTTGGAGGAAAGGTTACGACGGCACCGGTCAGCGAGTACGGAAAAACGGAGGTAGAGGTATGTAAGCCTTCTGTTCTATTAGAGCAGGTTTCCGCCAGAACCATCTGCTGGATGAGCCATACCGATTATATTGAAAAGGCGCCGGAGGGATTTACTGTGACGGCGCGTACGCCGGTCTGCCCGGTAGCGGCGATGGAAGCGCCGGAGCGGAAGCTTTATGCAGTACAGTTCCATCCGGAGGTCATGCACACACAGGAAGGCGTAAGGATGCTTTCTAACTTTGTATTTCAGGTCTGCGGCTGTGCCGGGACATGGAAAATGGCGTCCTTTGTGGAAACCGCGGTTGCCTCGGTGCGGGAAAAGGTAGGAAACGGAAAGGTGCTCTGTGCTCTGTCCGGCGGTGTGGACTCTTCCGTGGCAGCGGTGCTTCTGTCAAAGGCAGTCGGCAAACAGCTGACCTGCGTTTTTGTAGACCACGGACTGCTCCGTAAAAACGAAGGAGACGAGGTAGAAGCCGTTTTCGGACCGCAGGGCGCCTATGACCTGAACTTTGTCCGCGTCAACGTGCAGGAGCGCTTTTATGCAGCCCTAAAGGGCGTAGAAGAGCCGGAAGCAAAGCGCAAAATCATTGGCGAAGAGTTTATCCGTGTCTTTGAAGAGGAAGCCAAAAAAATTGGAGCCGTGGACTTTCTTGTGCAGGGAACGATTTACCCGGATGTCATCGAATCCGGCCTCGGCAAGTCCGCGGTCATCAAGTCCCACCACAATGTAGGCGGTCTGCCGGATTGCGTAGACTTTAAAGAAATTATTGAGCCGCTCCGCCTTTTATTTAAGGACGAGGTCCGCAAGGCAGGGCTGGAGCTGGGGCTTCCAGAGCATCTGGTGTACCGCCAGCCGTTCCCGGGACCGGGACTCGGCGTGCGCATTATCGGTGAGGTTACTCCGGAAAAGGTCCGCATCGTACAGGAGGCAGACTACATCTATCGTGAAGAAATCGCAAAGCGGGGGCTCGGAAAAGACCTCGGACAATACTTTGCCGCCATCACTAACATGCGCTCCGTAGGCTGCATGGGAGACGAACGCACCTACGACTACGCGATTGCGCTCCGCGCAGTACAAACCTCCGACTTTATGACCGCCGAAGCCGCCGAGCTTCCGTGGGAGCTTCTAGGAACCGTCTCCAGCCGGATTGTCAATGAAGTAAAGGGGGTAAACCGGGTGCTGTATGACTGCACGGGGAAGCCGCCGGCGACGATAGAGTTTGAGTGATGATGAATAGCTGATTTTGGAGAGAAATATAGATGAAGGAAATAATTGCATATGAAATGATATATAATAAAGTATTGAAGTATCAGAATGACATCATATGTGTTCCTTTTCAAAAAGAATATTAGAATGAATATATGAAAATATATAATGAATGTTTTACAAAATGAGAAAAGCTTTAGAAGTTGAGCCAATAAGTTTTTATTATGATTATTCCCAAATCAAAGATAAAATAAATGATATTTTTCTATATTTGCAAAATGGAGTAATAGTAGGTGCTGTTTCTTGTTATGAAAATGAGTTAGATGATTTAATTGTTGAGAAATCGTTTCAAGGACGGGGTATAGGACAAAAATTATTGTTATGGGGAATGAATCATATAAAGGAACAAGGCTATGAAGAAATTATTTTGCATGTAGCTGAATGGAATCAAAATGCAGTGAAGTTGTATTTGAAAAATGGATTTAGCATTAAGAAAAGAGAGAAGGTGCGTTAAAGGAAATAGTATTTTTAGCAAGTTTTCCTTTAATGATATTAAAGACATGGTGCTAGCACCATGTAATGAGGACATTAAGGAGATGTGTCGGATTTGTTACGTATTAGCGTTTTAGAGTACCTTATTTTACAAGGCATTTGCGGCATGGGTATGATGTGGAGGATATTTTATATATTTATTCTCAAAAACGGCTTTTATTGCGTAACATTTCAAAAGTGGGTTGCTAAATTACCGGGATTTGCTATAACAAATGTGTGGCAACATTTTGGCAACAGAAAATCAGCAAGCCATAATAAATGATGTAATTGATGTAAAAATAGGCGTGTATTTGCACAGAACTTAAACATAAACAGTTAAGAACAACAAAGAACAAGCCGAGTTCGACTATTAAGGAGGAGCATATAAATGAAAAACACAGGTACAAAAGAAATCACAACCGAAAGGTTGATATTGCGAAAAATCAAACTTGAAGATGCAGAACCTTTGTTGGCTTCAGGCTCTCTTTCCGGCACTTTAGAGGAAGTCAAAAAGAATATTGAAGCACGAATAAAAGATTATGAGTCCTTGTACACCTATCATTGGGTAATTGAATATAATAATATGCCGATAGGCAGAGTGCTTGCTTGGGAAGTTAATGCCTATAATGAATATTGTCAGTTAGGTTATGATATTTCTCCCGAATATCGTAACCGAGGATTTATGACCGAAGCAATCAAAGCCATTATAATATATTTAGTTGATGAGGCAGATTTTAATAGAGTATATTGTAATGTAAGGACAAACAATATTAGCTCAAACAAGGTCTGCCAAAAAGCCGGAATGACTTTAGATGGTGTATTAAGAAAGCACTTCAAGAGCAATATAGGTTTTGATGATGTAAATGTTTATTCTTTTATAAAAGATGATTTGAAAAGAGATTGAAAACAAGGATTGATTACATAATAAAACCAATGGAAACCGTCAATGAGATTGACGGTAAGAGATACGTTCTCTACAAGTCTTGGCAGGAAACTTACACAGGAGGTGCATCGCCATTGCCCGAAAGTGGACGGATAATACGCCTTTTCGTGGCAGCGATCACGGTAGCCGGGCAACATTTTGGCAACAGAAAATCAGCAAGCCATAATAAATAATGTAATTGATGTAGAAATGGGCGTCTATTTGTATAGAACTCAAACAAATAGACTTAAGAACAACAAAGAACACGCCGAGTTCGAGTGATAAAAGGAAAACAATAATACTATCCGCAATCTGACCGGGAATATAAAAAGATTGAGCCGGATTGCCGGGAGGGAGTACGGGCGCATTTGGAGCGCATGAAAGAACTCTGCAAAGAGCGTAATAAACAGAATGATTTGAAAGGGCAAAAACAAAAGATTGAGAGGTCGTTAGAGCGATAAGAAATTTGAAACATAGTGCTTGCTATGCAAATTAAGCTATGTTATAATATCTTCGTGGCAATAGAAAATATGCCTGAATGAAAATATGCAATTTAAGTAGAATGTGTTGCATATTTCAAATATAGATAGAAAGGAATGATTAGGATGAAGAAATCAGGATATAACCAGTATAAATTGAACAGGAGGGCGACTATACTTTAACCCTCCTGCACTATAATTGGAGGAAAAATGTATAACGAAAAGGATATAATAGCTCAATGGAATGCTGACATGTACGACTTGAATGAAACCTATACGGATGATATTGAACTTGCTCTTATGCTTATGGGTACAACGCCAAAAAAGGTTTTGGAAATTGCCTGTGGCAGCGGGCGTTTCATGGCGCCTGTGGCAAGAGCAGGACACGATGTAACTGGACTTGATTTTGATGAGTATATGTTGGAAAGGATTGCACACAAAATCACGAATGAAAAAATCAAATGGCATAAGGCCGATGTGATTTATGATGATTGGGGTACTGGATTTGATGTCGTAACTTTAGGCGCTAATTTCTTATTCAATATTATATCTGATATGAATTATGAAC
>CAJTLU010000023.1 GCA_910577175.1 uncultured Lachnospiraceae bacterium
CTAGTTTGCAAGAGTAGTTGCAAGCAAAAACAAGCAGTTAAAAATTCATTTTTAGAATCTCTTTCACATAATACTGTCCAAGAGGAAGGTCACTTACAAATATACACTTACCGTCTGTACCTGTCACAGCCTTTTCCACAAGGGTATCTTTAGCAACGATAATTTTACCGTCTGCATTTACAATATCCTCTGCCGCATAAAGACCAAAAATTGCTCCTTCAAGCGTATTTTTAGTCTCTGCATCTGTCTTGATTACAGTTACCTGTACCTTCTGTCTTTCATTGGTTACTTCCATACCTGCATAAACCACTTCGGTATGCTGATCCACATAAGATAAGTCAGCCATGATAGGCTCGCTGTCTAATACAAAGCCTTCCAAAGTCTTTGTTTCAACAAGATAATACTTACCTAATGGAAGATTCTCAATGCTTGCAATCCCCTTATCATTTGTTACGATTTCTGCAACAAGGGTATCCTTTGCATAGTAAACTGTATTAAGTCCGTCAGGACTTACAATATCCTCTGCTGCGTAAACCTCAAAGGTTACACCTGCAAGAGACTTCTTGAAGAAATCAAACACAAAATCATACCAATGTCCCTTAATGAGATTGATGTCTGTTAAGAACTCTCCGTCCTTATTGATTACAATAGTTCCGGCTGGTACTTCATCCTGCATTTCCACATACTGCACATCTTCTGTATCAGAAATGGTAAACTGGATTTCCTCTGCCTGCAAATATCCATAAGGAGCAAATTCTTCACGAAGTGTATAAACCTCTCCTACATGGAGTCTCTTGATTACATGTGCTTCTCCTGCTACGGAAGTCCATGTATCAACCACATTTCCCTTGCTGTCAGTTACAGTAAGAGTTGCACCGGATAATTCGGCTTCGCTTGTAATGTCTGTCTTTGTGATTTCCACCGTAGTAGGTGTATTTACAAATTCAGACTCCAGCTTAACGACTTTTACATCCTGTCCCTGATAAGCTGCATTGTAATCCACGATTTCCTCAGAAGATACATAGCCAAGAGGGGCTTTGATTTCCTTTGCGTAGTAAGAGCCAAGAGGATAATCCTTAACAAACTCTACATTTCCGTCTGTTCCAGATACTGCCACTTCAAGTAAAGTGTCCTTTTCAATGATGATTTCTCCGTCCACATTGAAAATATCCTCTTTTGTGTACAAACCAAACTCAGCACCCGCAATAGGAAGTTCTGTTTCCTTATCCATCTTCACAACAGATAAATCAACCTTCTGTCTGTCATTTGCAAAAGTTACACTCTCATAAATCACAGGAGTCTTGTCATCCACATAAGCAAATGTCACTACCTGCTCCTCTTTGTTTAATACATATCCATAAGGTGCTTCTACTTCCACAACCCTATAACTTCCTAATGGTAAGTCAGAAAGAGTTGCCTTTCCATCTTCCCCGGTAACAATGGTTGCCACCAAATCACCTGCGGAATAATACTTTGTTCTGTTTCCGTTTTCATCTACCTGCATATCGGCTGTGAAAATATCCTCTGCCGCATATACTTCAAACTTTGCACCTGCAAGGGAGCCTTCTCTGTAAACAAATTCCTTTTCTTCGGAATCTGCAAACAAACCACCCTTGTATGCGTCTAATACTTCGCCCTTCTTTTCCACAGTAAGCTCACCAACAGCAGGCTCATCCACATAGTCTACTGTAATGATTGCTTCGTAAGTGTCAGGATCAATTTCATAGAAAGTATCTGTATCTACCATTACAGTTACATACTCGTCATTGATTACATAACCATAAGGGGCTGCCACTTCCTCAATACGGTAATTGCCAAGAGGTAATACATCCGGTAAAATCAAATCTCCATCACCATCGGTAAAGAATGAAGTGTGTGTTTCCTTTGAAGGATAGGTTGTAATCATTTCTACATACTCATTGGTATCCATATTGAAAATCTTAAACTCTGTATTCGGAATAAGAACTGTCATTCCGGTATCTGCATCCTTCTTAATAACACGGAGCTTTGCAGTAAACTCACGGTCAAGGAACACTCTCCAAATCTGAGGTGTTGTAGGATTATTCTCTGTAATCTTTACCTCAAAAGGCTTGATTGTTTCCATGTTATGAGGTGTTGTAGATTCAATCACCACATAAGTTCTATAAGGAATTGCAATGGATACAACATGACCTTTTTCATCAGAGAAAATCTCTGTTTTTCCGTCTGCACCGATGATAACAGGTGTTGCAGACTCAAAATCATAGCTTCCATCTTCCTTTACGGATAATGAAGATTTGAGGTAGGCTGTAAATCCTGCCCCTGAAAGCAAAGGTGCTTCGGTATCCTCTCCATTGTCAGAAACCTTGATTAACTGGAAAGGCTGCTTGATTACCTGCTCCATAGAAGTTGTACTTCTGGAAACCTCTGCAACCATGTCGCCCTCATAATCACATACTAAGTCATGCTCCTCCTCATCCAAGAGATAACCCTCAGAAGGAGTAATTTCTTTCACATAATAATTTCCGAGATAAAGGTTATCTACCTCTGCCTCACCATACTTGTCTGTGGTAAGTGTGGCAATTAAATCCCCTGCCTTAAATACCACGCCTGTTGCTCCGTCAGGATGAACAATGTCATTGCGGGCATACAAGCCATATACAGCACCCTCTAAAGACGCATCGCCCTGTGGAATGGCTACACAGGTTTCCTTATCCATCTTGAAAATATGGATTTTTGCTGTGGTACGGTCATTCTCAAAAGTATGGGCAAAGGTTGCCTTTGGTGTTGTTTCAGAAAGGTAATTGAAGTTGAAACTGTAAACATCACTACTGTTTCTGATATATCCGTAAGGAGCCTGTGTCTCGGAAATATAGTAGCTGTTTGCAATCGGTAAATCCAATGTGTAAGCTGCTTTTCCATCTTCTCCTGTTGTTACGGTCTGTAATGCAGTACCCTTTGTCACGATGACCTGTCCTGCATAATTCTTAATGTCATTTCCGGCATAAAGAGTGTATTTACCTCCATCAAGAGGATTTTCTGTCTCAGAATCCTTCTTTACAACGGATACTTCCGCTTTCTGTCTTGCATTCTGAATGGTAGTTGCTTCGTACTGCACATTTACAGTCTGATCCTTGTACTCAATCTTTACGGTCTGAGGCGTAGTATTGATAGTATAACCGTCAATACTCTTCGTCTCTGTAACCACATAAGTTCCTAAGTGAAGGTCCGTAAGCACCACCTGTCCGTCGGTTCCGGTCACAAGGTTTTCTGCAATCACATCGCCCTTGTTATACACTTTAGTACCGTCTGCCTTATAAATATCTGCACCTGCTGTTACCATAAAAGTTGCTCCCGGCAGTTTTTTCATCTCATAAGTGAAATTCGTACCATTCCAACCTGAAAGCACTTCTCCCTCTTTGTAAATGGTAATGGCTCCAAGCTGTTCCTTGTCCGTAGCAGTAAAGGAAGTAGTCTGTCCCGCCTTTACAGTTAAGGTATGAATCTTGTCACTAAGCACATAACCCTTTGGAGCAGTAATCTCCTTCACATAGTAAGTGCCTGCTACAAGAGCCTTTGATTTCGCCTTACCATCTGAGCCTGTTGTCAACTTATCTACAAGATTTGTGCAGCTACTGTCGGAATAGATACCGTAAACTGCACCGGATAACTTCACACCGCTTTCCTCATCCTGCTTTGTAATCTGTCCATAACCGATATTCTCAGTTTTAACCTTGAAATACGCATGAACCGGATCAGCTTGTGGTCTTTCAGAAACAAATTCCTGATAACCGGATTTGTCTGTAAGCCAAAACACACAGCTTGTTGTAGTCTCAACTGCCCCGATTGTGGAATCCATTGTTGCTGTGGTTGCATTTGTATTTACTGATGTGCTGGAAATAGTAACGCTGTTGCCACTCTTTTCAACAGAATATCCACTAAGGGAAATCGAGAAGTTTCCAAGCACTCCGTTACTGTCTGTTAAGGTTGTTTCAAATCTCTGATTTGCTTCATTCCATTTCAGCTCATAAGTCGGAGCCTTACTCTGTCTTGTGGCTGAAAAGCTCGGTACTGTCACATAATAAGACGCATTGATGCTGTTCTTTAATGATGTGTAGTAATTATATGAGCTTGTAGGGTTCGGTGCTGTATTACAGAGCTTCTGAGCCGCAGAATCCGCACTCGAAGTACCATAAATATTTGCAACGATTACCCATACCATTGCCTGTGTTGCAATGAACTGGTCACACTGGTCATTGGACGGAGCTGTTGCACTATTTGTGCCGTAGCCATAATATAGACAGTAGCTTAACAACTTCTCCTGCTCTGCACTCATGCTTGTGCTTGAGTTCTCATAACTGTTCATAAGCTGTCCACCGTCAGCCGCAAGACCGAAATTCATACAATAGGCTGCATTTCCATCAATGACTGCATATAGGATTTTTCCATGATTATAACCCGGCTTTAATTCGCTTACCTCCCCGGAATCCTTTGTGGAAGCGTGCCAGAATGAAATATTTGCACTCGGACTTGCTGCAAAGGCTGTTGTTCCGTTGGTAAACAAAGTTGTAAATACCGTCAGCATGGCTAAGAATCCTGCCATAAATCGCTTCAATCTCTGTTTCACTTTTTATTCCTCCTCAAAATCGGGCAAAAAAATAACAGGCTACATATCAGCCTGCTATTTTTACCTCATATTTAGTTTTGTTTATGCACGATAACATCTGAACTCATAGAAGTCTGTACCGTTTAAGGAGTGAACACCTGCATACTCTATGTAGAAATAAGGACCTGTCTCAAGGGAAAGCATTTCTGCAATATAGCTTGCTATTCCATCTACCGAACCAAGCTTCCTGCCTGATGTGGTAGCTGCCTGATTCAAATCTGTTTCTACAAATACGCTGTAATATCCTGCTCCATCGTAAGGATAGTATTCATCATACTCCTCTTTGGTTATCTCACCGTTTGCGAGCATATTGTCTAAATCCTCCGGTATGGAAATCTTACCATAAGCCTTCGTCTTAGCTGTTGCAAGGGAAACCACTTCGTAAGGATCATACGCTACTGTTTCCACTTCTGCCGGAGCTTCGGTAGGTTGTTCCTTTGGTTGTTCCGGTTCTATCGGAGCCGGTGTAGGAGCTTCTGTGCTTACAGGTGGTTCCGGTTCCGGATTTTCCTCTTGTGACGGAGTAGTTTCTTTCGGCTTACTCTGTTCTGCCTCCTGCTGTGGCTTTTCCGGCTCCGTTGTAGGCTCCGGTTCTACCTTGCTCTCCTCTGCATCTGCCTGTACACTTTCCTCTGTACTTTCCACTTCTGCAATATCTACATCTTCGGTTTCCACACTCTCCGTACTCTCGGTTTCTTCCACTTGTGAAGTCGTCTCCACACTCTGACTTTCTGTTATCGGCTGTTTTTTCTGACCGCTACATCCTGCCAAAATCAGGGTACAAACGGTTAAAAGGATTAATAATCTTCTCATAATATCACCTGTCCTCTCTCCCATGAGGGACAGGCTTATTGTTCCATAAACTGCCCTGCTACATTTTTGTGACATTTCCCTCAATGGGTACTGTATTTATTTGACTGTTTACGGAACTCCCATTATTAGGGCTGATCCCGTATTCTGTTCATATCTTCCTCCTGATATTTTACTACATTCTGTTCATGTACGCCATAAGTCTCTTAGCTCTGGCATTGTTCTTGTGTGCCATAAAAAACTTATATCTCCACATAACTGACACCTCCCTTCCTTAATCATGTGCAGCTATCCCAACCAAAGACAACAGCACCCTTACAACGAAAGCAAGCAACAGCAGGAACAACTTCAAGCCACCAAATAACAGTTTCAAAATCATTAACGCTACATGAAGCATTCCCTTCAATATGATAAGTAATACCATGTCTGTCTTTCTTAAAATCATTCCTGCCATAACAGTTCCTCCTTTCCATTATCCCCATGATGAAACAAGTCCCATTGTTGTTTCATTCGCACTTACATCTTCTGTCTCCTTCGGTGTTACACCCTCCCTAACAGCCATGATTTCCGGCATCTGAATTACTTTTCCGGTAATAAGAGCCGAACCCAATATGCTTATCATCTCCTTTTGCAGTTCATCCTTAATCTTCCTGCGTAATTCCTCTAAATCATCCTTTGTGATATAACGGACTTCCTCCTTCTTTGGTACATCTTCATAAGTCAGGTCACTACCTTCTAACCTACTGATATAAGCATCTGCCGCTTCCACCAAGAATTGGTTGATTGATTTATGCACATCCAGATTCAAGCCTGCTAAAACCTTTTCCACTCGCCTATGCTGTTCATTATCGAGATTAAGCCTCAAACTATGATTTGCAACATTTGACCTAGCCATTTACATCACCCCAATCCAAACTCTTTTTTATGTGTAGATAAATAGAGCCTGCCAAGATATTCATATCCTTTCGCATTTGCTTTGACATCTTCAATATACTGAATATTATTTCCGTCATAGTTTCCAAAACGCTTTACTACATTTGCACCACCGCCAACAAATACAATTTCTGTGACTTCAAGGTTATATCCATGCTCTAAAAGAATGTTATAAACCTTATCAACATAAGCTCTCAGACAATCTTCCACAATAGTCAGATACTTCTGGGGAAGTTTCTCGTGCTTTCCAGTTCTCATAATCTCCTGAATATCTTCCTCTGAAAGTTCCTTACCATACTGCCTCATACATTCCTCATTAATTGTCCTCATGCACTTAATCAAACCTTCCCTGATAGTGATACATTCTGCTTCGTTCGGTGCGGAATCTTCAATCGGCATAATGTCAATGGTCCAACTTCCAATATCCACCACCACAACCCTTTTCGGGAGAATCTTCATTCTGTCGGCAACTGCCGCATAGCATTGAGGGAACACCGACACCCTTGCGAGTTTGATACGATACTGCTCGTTATCAAATCTGAAGGTCACTTCCTTTTCCTTTGATAAGTAGTCGATGAAGTCCTGCTTCTCTGCTCCAAATCTTGTAAGAGGCAACCCTACGGATAAGAGAATATTTGCATTTCTCATTCCTCGTCTGTTTAACTCTTTCGCAACTGCCGCCAATGTAAGAATGTAGAAGTTATCATTTTCTACTTTTAAATCCCTTACTTCAAGCCGCTTACCGCCTACCTTGTAATAAGTACCATTGAACTCTACTACATTGTTGTAAAAAGCAGGTTCTGTTGTAATTTCCTTAACTCCGGTTGTAAACACCTGACTAACTGTTTTCATTCCGGACCAGCCGTGATCCACACCGACAACCTCAATATGTCTATCCATAAATATCTCCTTCCTTAATATCAATTCTTTAATCCTAATCTGCGAACCAGTACACTTCCAACTGCATTCCTTACATCATCCTCGCTGTAATGCGGATAATTGTCATATTTTTTAATTTCTTCACTAACCTCTCCATAAATGGCATCTATAATTTCTTTCACATAATCTCCCACTATCACCTTTTCAAGCTGACATCCGATATTTCCCCACAAGGTACACTCCCATTTTGCTTCTCGGATTGCTTCTTTCTTATCTTGCATTATCAGCGATTTCAGATATGCACCACTTTTTCCATTTTTCTCAAACCAATTTCGTGCTTCCATATCCGTATTCGGATTAAACTGTAATGTGAATCTTAATACTTTCTTTCGGTATTCCTCCGATTTTTCATATCTTCGCTGCTTTCTCTCTTCTACTGTTAGCTTAGACCTTGCCATGTCAACCACCTCCATAATTCTTTTCTCAAGTTAGTCCAAGCAATTCCTTCATACAAGGGAAACAATAACCTTCTATATATGGGTATGGACACCCAAAACATTTACTTTGCTTTTCTTCCTCCGTTATTTCCGGCTGTTTCAAATCTTCCTTAACACATTTCTTTGCTATGCATTGGCGATTGTTACCATGAAAGTATCTACATCGCATACAACTTTTTAAATCACGCTCCAACCTTGCCTCTGCTGTTACAACTTTGCTAGGTTTTGGAGACTTTTGTACCTTTACATTAATTCCCACAGACAACACCCGCCTCTCGCTCGGCGGAAAGCCTCTGTATTTCTTCCAATCTTCTGTCTGCCGTACCTGCTGCTTTAACAAGTGCAAAGAATGTAATCCACACTAACGCAACTCCGATACCTATAATCGCTTTTATCATCTGCCTTTCCCCCATTTCTGCTCTGCTTTCTTTCTCTGTTCCTCCTCCATGCGTCTGACATACTCCTTAATGTCAATCAAATCATCTAAGTCATAGATTTTGGAACTCATTGCTCTTTCCACATTTTCCGGGGTACACTCACCACACTCTGTTAATGCAGCTATTACCTTTGCCTTGATTTCTTCCTGTATCAAATCCGGCATTGCCGCTATATAGTAAGGTGGCAGTTCTGCAATTTCCGTCTGAACCTCCTTTTCGTACTCATAACTTCTCTCAAAGTCATTGATAAACTTTTCCTTAACCAAGATTGCTCTCGACTTGTTTTCCTCGCTGGCTAGCTCTACCAACTCATCCATGAACTTAATAAGCTCTTTCTTAGTGATTGCCATTTAGCTCCTCCTTTTCCGGGCAAAAAAAGTAGGACCTATTCAGCTACCAGAGAAATAAATCACAAGGTTAGAGCTAATTAAGTCCTACTTAAAATTCATATTACATTGTTGCTAAATACGCATAGCTATTCTATTATAAGGGCAACCCTCCTTATGTTACATAATTGCTACACGTTTGATTTTTATTCATTTATTAGATTACAAACAGGCCTGTCCTAATCAAAATTCTGAATAAAATCAGCATTTTTATATAGGACTGAATTAGCGGAATCCCTTTGTTTATGGGCTTCTTACTAACTTAACCTTATTATAACGCCATCCCCCCACTGCATCAGAAGCGCCGCTGAACCTGTCACAAAGGGAGTCGCAAAAGAAGTGCCTGTAAACTGTCCATAACCTCCAAAAACATCCGGCGCGGTGATGTTTACACCCGGCGCCACAATATCCGGTTTGATGGCCCCTGCCGCCACAAGGCCGACTGTCCTTTCCGGGTAGACATAGCCACGCCCGGAAAAATCAGCGTAGGATTCAAAGGCGCTGTTATAAGCCCCCACTGTGATAACCTTTTGCGCCGTGGAGGGAATCGTTAGCGTAATCTGCGGGCTTGGGGTGAAAAAGCGGGTATTCCTGCTACGGACAGCCTCGCTCGGCAGATAAAAATAGTATTGCCCCGTGACGCTTTGCAGGCTTTCTATCTGAAAGGTCCACACCCCTCTTGTCACATACGATTCCGCCGGAATAAAATCAAAATAGATTTCCTGATTTACGGCGTAGGGCGCCGGTTCCCCGATATATACCAGAATATCCGTCTGTTCCATCCTAAAGGTTATTTTTCCTGCCCTGTCAATCGGCACAACCTGTTCCTCCCCACGGGGTGAGCGTAGCGTAATCCTGTAACGGTCAACATAGTTTTTCCAAAGCTGTACGCTGAGCGCCGTTTCATAATCGCCCACTCCCAACTCTACCCCGACGCTTCTTCCTGCCGGGATTTCTCCGCCTCCCACGTCCAGATTTCCCTGCACATGCCCTGCGGAAGCTCCCTCGTTTCCGCTTCCCACACTGATTACCGTCCTTCCCACTTCCGCGGCATTGTCCAGAAACCGTTCCAGCAGGGAAGCGCCGTCATGCGCACCGTAAGTATTGCCGAAGCTTAAATTGACGGAAACCGGCATGGATAACTGCTGTGCTTTCCTTGTGACATATGTTATAGCGCGCATCAGCTCTGTTGTCCTTGGAAAAGACTGCACGTCGGGCACTCCCAGTTTTACCACGATAAGGCTGCTCTTTGGCGCAACGCCTTCATAAATGCCGTCCCCTCCCCCTGCCGCAATGCCTGCCACCGCCGTTCCGTGTCCGCTGACGTCACGGCTCGGCACCAGACGGTAGCTTTCCTCCATGGTTTCGGCAAAAAGCGCCTCGTCTATCTGTTCTTTTGTAAACTCCGTCCCCTGGGCAAAACCTTCGGGCGCCCTTCTGCCCAGTGCTTCATTTGGCAGAATCGTCTGGTCCCAGAGATATAAAATCCTGCTGCTTCCGTCTGCATTGCGAAAATGTCTGTTGGAAAAATCTATGCCGGAGTCAATCACTGCCACGATAACGCCCTCTCCGTCCAGATACGGTTCCCTGACAGTGACCGGCGTGATGCAGGAAGCTTCTTTTCCGTTTAAAACAGAAAAAAAAAGCCGCTTGGGCTTTTCCACATATTCTATTTCCGGCTGCTCTGCCACCTCTTCCACCAGCCCTTCCGGAACTGTCAGGATGGCATAGCCTGCCAGAAGCTCTTCCACCGTAATTCCCATTGCGGCAAGTCTTTCTAATGACCCGTTGTACTTTACGATTAATTCCCATGTGCGGGTATCCGGTTCAAACCCCACATTTAAGTTTAAAGACTTCTCTCTGACATATTCCGGTGTTTCCAGTGCCAGATTCAATAAATTCTCCAGCTTTTGATTTTCCATACCGGCCTCCCTATCGCAGTTTCTCTATAACCCATATCTCACACTAACCTCCATGATTCCACTCTGCGGAATCTCATATCTGTGCGGAGAATGCCGCATTTTAGGCATTCTTCAGTGTGAGACTTAGTACTTCTTAACGAAGCAGCCTCTGCTGCTGAGTTTTAGAAGTACTTCTCACACTATTACTTTATGTTGCGCCGGCATGTATCATTCTGTCTTTCATACAAAACTTCTTCTTATGCAAAAAACCTCTTCATCATCCTGATGGCATATGCCGTATCCCTGCTTCCCGCCGTCTCCACCGCGGAATGCATGGCAAGCTGCGCCAGCCCGATGTCCGCGGAAGGAATGGATACATGCGCTGTGGAGATATTGCCTAAGGTAGAGCCCCCTGCAATATCCGAGCGGTTGGTATAAGCCTGTACGGGCACATCGGCTTCCCTGCAAAGCTCTTTTATACGGGCTGCCGTCAGGGAATCGGTGGTATACTTCTGGCTGCCGTGGTATTTGATGACAATGCCGCCGTTTAAGCAGGGCTTATTGACAGGGTCCGCCTTTTCGGGATGTCCCGGATGAACTGCATGGGCATTGTCCGCCGAAATCAGAAATCCCCGCGCAATATTCCTCCGAAGCCAGGAATCAGGCTTGCCAAACGCTTCCTGTATCCGCCCCAGTACATCCGCCAGAAACGTGGAGTCCGCTCCCTGCCTTGTGCCGCTTCCCACCTCTTCGTTGTCAAACACGGCGCAGATATTGATGCCGGAAGCCGGGCTGCTCTCTGTCAGGGCAGTCATCGCCGAAAACGCGCACTGTAAATCGTCCAGTCTGGGGGAGAGGATAAATTCCCCGTCCTTTCCTATCCTTCTTCCTTTCTCCCTCACATACAGGAACAAATCATGTGCCAGGATTTCCTCCGCTTTTACGCCTGCGGCTTTTGCCACCGTCCCTAAAAAGCTGTTCTCTTCCTCCGTCAGGGCGTAAAGGGGCAGCATGTCAATCTGAGGATTGAACTCCGCACCCTTGTCCGTTCCCCTGCTCATATGGATGGCAAGACTTGGAATCACCAGCAAATCCTTATCCACATTCACAAGCCGGGTAACAATTTTTTCGCCCTCTTTTACGGCAATCCTGCCCGCCACCGAAAGAGGCCTGTCAAACCATGTGTGAAGCAGCATACCGCCGTATTTTTCCGTATTCAGCTTCACATACTGCCCTTCCGCCTTTATCTCCGGATTTTCTTTCACCTTAAAGGCAGGGGAATCACTGTGTGCCGCCACGATATGAAAACCTGCTCCGTCACCGTTTTCTTTTCCCAAATCCGCCGGGATGCAAAATGCCGCTATGGAAGAATCGTTCCTCGTCACAAAATACTTCCCGCCCGCAAGAAGCGTCCATTCCTCCTCTTCCCGTAGTTCTCCGTATCCTGCCGCCATAGCCATCTTCTTCAAATTCTCCACCGCATGAAAAGCGCTGGGGCTCTCCCCGATAAACCGCAGCATCTCATCCGTCCTTCTCCCAAACTCCATCTTCCATTTCTCCTCTCCAAAATAATCATAATTTTGTAATTGCAAAACTTCCTTCTTCTGTTCCGAATTGCGGATATTGTATATTCCAGAAGCGAAAGCGGGTCTGTGTTGGAATATACAATGTCCACAATGACAACTTCCAAAAACCTAACTTTTGCAATCCACCTGATACCGAAGCGGCAGTTCAAGCCCGTTTTCCTCCAGCAGCTTCCTGTCCGTAAGGATTTCCTCCGTCCTGCCGTCTTTTATGATTTCACCGCCGCAAATCAGGATGCACCGCTTACAGGTGTCCAATACCATGTCCAAGTCATGCGTTGCTATCAGCTTTAAGTGGGAAAACTCATTGAGAATCCGTATCAGGTTCCTTCTGTTTTTCGGGTCCAGCGTCACGCTCGGCTCGTCCAGCAAAAGGATGTCCGGCGTCATGGAAAGCACCGTTGCTATGGACACCAGCTTTTTCTCGCCGCCCGAAAGCCTGTAAATCTGCTTGTCCTTTAAGTGGGATATCCCTGTTTCCTCAAGGGCTTTTTTTACCCTGCGCGCCACTTCCTCTTCGGAAAATCCGTAGTTACGCGGGGCAAACGCCACGTCCTCCCCCACTGTCGTCATAAATAACTGACTGTCCGCATCCTGAAACACATACCCTATTCTCTCCCTGATTCTCATCAGCATGGATTTTTCCACAGGCATGTCTTCTATCCTTATGCTTCCCGAAAAATCAGTGTGCAATCCCACCATAAGCTTTAACAAAGTGGATTTTCCCGCCCCGTTGCTTCCGATAATGCCTATAGACTCCGTTTCCCCTGCCTCGAAGCTGAAATGGTTTAAAACCGGTTTCCCTTTTTCGTAGCCGAAAGAAACGTCGCTGACAGATATATGTATATGACTCATTTTATCACAAACCTCCCTGCCATTTCAAATATGGGATAAATCCGCAGCAGCGCAATGCCGCTCCCGAAAAAAAACAGCCAGAGAAAATCCCGCCCCGCAAATTTCCCGGCATTTACCCCGGCAAAACAGGCGCCCCTCCTGCTGCCGTCAAACCCTCTCAAGCACATGCTTTCATAGACCTCCCCCGCCCTGTCCATGCTGCGAAGCAAAAGCCGTCCGGCAAGGGAACCCCACACCTTACAATGGACGCCTTTTTGTTTGGGGGCGCGCAGGGCATACGCCTTGGTCATGCAGTCTGCTTCTCTTAGCAGCACCGCAATATACCGGTAAATAAACAAAACCGTCGTCACCATTACCTGCGGCACATGCAGCATACGCAGGGCAGCGCAAATTTTTCCGATGCTTGCAGTGGCAATAAGCAAGTATCCCGCAAGAATGGTAAAAATGCCTTTTATCAACAACGTCAGAAAAGATAACGTGCCGCCGGATATGGAAATCGTTCCCCAGAGCAAAAGGGGCGTCCTGTCAAAGAAGGGATTCCAAATTCCCACAAAAAGAAGCAACGGCAGAATCACCGCCGTCCTTCTTACACATTTCACAAAGGAAATGTCAAACACGATAAATAAAACCAGGGGATACAAAACCATCCCCAAAAGACCTGCAAGGTCATACTTGTCAAAAGAAACCACAAGCAGGATGTAAAGCACGGTTACAAGCAGCTTGCTCAGAGGATGCACCCTATTTATAAACTTTTCTTCTTCCGCCTGCTCCTCCAGGAGCAAAAACTCCCGAAGCGCTGTATCCATTTTACTCATGTATCACTTTCCTTCTGAAAAACTTAAAAAGATAACAGCATCCCACGCACAACGCCACCACTGCCAATCCGCCCACAATGCCTGAAAACGATGTCCCTGCCGGAGAATCCTCATTTTTAAAGCCATAATCCGGCAGCAGTGCGGTATGCTCCTGTATGGAAGCCGCCGTATCAAAAATGCCGTCCGCCGCCTCCGGTTCCGTGCTGCCTGTCAGTTTTTCCACAGACCATTCCAATCCGTCCGGGAAAGAAGAGGCCGCAAGGGAAAGTGCACCGCCGGTTAACACCGTTGCCACCACAAGCGCAGCCAACGTTTTTCCAAAGGACAGCCTTGCTTTTTTCTGCTCCTCTTCTTTCGTCCCCCACAAAAGCTCCGGTCTTGCCTCATAAACGAACAGCAGCACAGCCGCCGTAATCAGCCCTTCCACTAAACCGATTGCCAGATGGATGGGCTGCATAAAGGAAAGGAACGCCCCAAACGGCAACTGCGTCACACCGGACAGAAGCGTTTCAAAGGTCACGGAAAATGCCCCCATCTGCAAAGTAACCACGCAGCCCAAAACGGAAGCCGCCCAGATTTTTTTCCGGGATATCCCGCCCTTCATCATGTTTTTCCATATCAGAAGCGCCCCGACAAAGCACCCGTAAAATGCCATGTTCCAGATATTACACCCCAACGCCAAAATCCCTCCGTCCGCAAACAGCAGGCATTGTATGACAAGGACACCTATCATGGCCAGAAATCCCGCAAAGGGACCGAGAATGGCCGAGAGCAGCATACCTCCGCACAAATGCCCGGAAGAACCCGTCCCCGGAATGGTGAAATTAATCATCTGGGCGGCAAACACAAACGCTCCCATCACCCCCATAACCGGTATCTTTTTTGAATCGTTTTCCAGTTTCACTTTTTTTATGGAATATCCTGCCGCCGCAGCGGAACAAAGATACATGGTTCCCGCCACTGCCGGCGCCACCAGCGCATCCGCCATATGCATAATTTTATTCCTCCTCTATCCGGGCTTTGATATCCCTTATGGACATACCTGTTCTGTCCGCTATGCTTTTTATATCCTCATACTCCGCTTTCCGCTTTTTTACGCCAAACCCGCTGCTTTCCTTGATGCGGACTTTTCCAAAAGCGGTATCCACTGTTTTTTCCTCTCTCGCAAGCGTCATCCTGTTGCAGGCATACTCCCGTATGCCGATTGTGGTAGTGTGCTTAAAAATCAACTCCGCAAAATGCTGTCGGTCGCAGGTTCTGCACATCACCGTCAGAAGTATGCCGGGGCGGTCTTTTTTCATGCCGATTGGGACAGTATAAGCATCCAGCGCTCCCTGTTTCCTGAAAATCTCCAGCGCATAGCCCACCTCTTCCGGCGTCATGTCATCCAGATTGCAGCAGAGTTCTGAAATCTCCTCCGTCTTTTCCCCGCACTCTCCCAGAATGGCACGCACACAGTTTGCCGCGGCAAAGTCCTTTTTCCCCATACCGTAACCAATCTTTTTTATCTGCATGGGCGGCATGGTGCGGTATTCATCGGTAATATGGCGTATCAGGGCAGCGCCGGTCGGCGTGCAGAGTTCCCCTTCCACCGTTCCCGCATAGCAGGGCACCTCCGAAAGCAGCAGGGCCGTGGCAGGCGCAGGCACCGGCAGGATGCCGTGGGCACAGCGAACCTGCCCGAATCCCACATTGATGGGGGAAGTAACCACTTTGTCCACACGCAGTTGACGCAGCAGCAGGATGCATCCGGTAATATCCGCTATCGCATCCGCCATCCCCACCTCATGAAAATGGATTTCGGTTACTTCTTTTCCGTGTACCTTTCCTTCCGCTTCCGCAATGCTTTTATATACTATTTTTACCTCTTCTTTTACGGTGTCGGAAACCTCTAAGGCATCAATGATATGAAAAATATCTGCCAGTCCCGCATGGTGATGCGCGTGTGTATGAACATGCCCATGCGCTTCCCCGCATCCATGCACAGGCTCATGCTTTTCCTCATGCCCATGCGCGGCTGCCTCCCGTTCAGGGCCTGCATCGCTGCTTTCTTCCTCCGTACCGTGTATCCTGACACTCACGCTGTTTCCCGTAATCCCGCATTTGACGGCCTGCGCGCAGGCAACTTCCACACCGGGTATGCCAATCCCGTTCAGGGTGTCAAAGAATGCTTCCTTGTCCGGCAACAAATCCGCAAGCGCTCCCATCAGCATATCCCCTGCCACTCCCATGTTACATTCCAGATATAAAATCCTCATATCTCTGTCCTCGTTACTATCCCAATCAAGTGCTAAATATGGTTTATCATGCTTGCCAGATATCCGGCGCCGAAACCGTTGTCTATGTTCACCACACTGACACCGCTGGCGCAGGAATTGAGCATGGACAACAGCGCCGACAGTCCGCCGAAGCTGGCCCCGTATCCCACGCTGGTAGGCACCGCTATCACGGGACAGTCCGCAAGGCCTCCGATAACACTGGCAAGCGCCCCTTCCATGCCTGCCGCGGCAACTATTACCCTTGCTCCCATGATATCTTCTATATGGTCCATCAGCCGGTGCAGACCCGCCACACCTACATCATAAAGCCTGCAAACCTCATTGCCGTAAACTTCAGCCGTAAGGGAGGCTTCCTCCGCAACCGGCATGTCGCTGGTTCCCCCTGTGGCTACCACAATTCTGCCTTTGCCGTCTTTCGGAGGCATTTCCCCCACAATGCCAATCCGTGACAATGCATCATATCGCAAATCCATTTGTTTTGCTACAAACTCCGCCGCTTCCTCCCCCATACGGGTAATCAGTATGGTCTTTTCCTTTTCCGCCGCCATGGTCTGTGCAATCTGTAATATCTGCTCCTTCGTCTTTCCCGCGCCGTAAATAACCTCCGGCATCCCCTGCCGGATGCCCCTGTGGGTATCCAGCTTGGCAAATCCCAAATCCTTATACGGCTCTGTTTTTATCTGTAATACAGCTTCTTCCGGCTTTGTCTCGCCCGACGCCACCCGGTTCAGCAACAGTTCCAGTTCCTTTTTATCCATATCCATCCTCCATGATTCCGCTTCGCGGAATTTCAAACCTGTGCGGAGAATGCCCGGTTTTTGGGCATTCTCCTGTGTGAGACTTAGTACTTCTTCGCGAAGCAGCCTCTGCTGCTGAGTTTTAGAAGTACTTCTCACACTAACCTCCATGATTCCGCTTCGCGGAATTTCAAACCTGTGCGGAGAATGCCCGGTTTTTGGGCATTCTCCTGTGTGAGACTTAGTACTTCTTCGCGAAGCAGCCTCTGCTGCTGAGTTTTAGAAGTACTTCTCACACTAACCTCCATGATTCCGCTTCGCGGAATTTCAAACCTGTGCGGAGAATGCCCGGTTTTTGGGCATTCTCCTGTGTGAGACTTAGAACTTCTTCGCGAAGCAGCCCTTGCTGCAAGCGAAAACTGCCAAAGGCAGTTAGAAGTTCTTCTCACACTAACGCTCCACCAGAATGTCCAGAAATACCTCCGAAAAAAACGGCTGCAATGCTTTGGCAATTTCCCTGCGTTTTTCGGAAAATATCTGCCATTCTTCCCCGCAAATCTGCAATCTCGCCGCCCCATGGTATACCCTTACCCGAAAATCTTTGAATCCCATTGCAAACAACGCCCTTTCGCTTTCTTCAACCCTGTTAAGCATATCCGCCGTTATCGGTGTTCCAACGGGTATCCTGGTTGCCAGACAGGCATAGGCGGGCTTCGCATGGGTAAAAATGCCTTCTTCTTTTGCCTGTTTCCTGATTTCTGCCTTGCCCATCCCACATTCCCTTAAAGGAAAATACACCCCGAGTGCCCGAAGAGCGCGCATCCCGGGTCTGTCGTCTTCGTCGTCGGAGGCGTTGGTTCCTTCCAAAAGAATGGTATAACCATCCTCTCCCGCTGCCTTTATCATCGCTTCAAAGAGCGCTTTTTTGCAGTAGTAACACCTGTCGGCGGAATTGTCCGCAATCCGCCTGTCCCCCAGCACATCCACCTTGATTACGCAAAGCTTTACACCTGCTTTTTCGCAGCATTTCCTTGCGTCCTCCAGTTCAAAACCCGGCTGAAAAGCAGACTGCACAAAATATGCCTTCACATCCTTTGCATACTTTTTTGCCTGCACCATCAGAAACGTGGAATCCACACCGCCGGAACAGGCAACCGCCACCCGCGGATGCTTATTAAAAAAATCCCGTAAGTCCATGTTTATATCCTTCCTGTCCGCTTTCCCGTCAAAACGGCTTTCCATAATCCGGAAAAATCTACACACAAAAATGCCACAAAGGCAGACTTATCCTGAAATACCGCACTTCAGTACGAACCTGCCTTCATGGCATTTTTTCCTTTCTATTCCCATCCGGATTTTTCCGGCGTGAGAAAAGTCCGCTGCGCAGACTTAATATTTTTCCAAAATACTCTGCTGTGAACAAAACTACCACGAAAGTTAGAAATTCTTCTCACATTCCTGTCCGTCAAAATACTTTTGCAACAGCCTTACGGCCTCCTCCACCACATCCCCGATTGGCATGGGGGAAACTCCCGCAACCTGAATGTCGCATTTGTTCATGGGAACCAGAATCTTCCTCGCCCGGCTTTTTCCTATGGCTTCAGCCATAGCCGGCGTTACCTCCCCCAAAAGGGCGTCCGCCACCACTATACCAAGCGGTCCCATAATCACATCCGCATACCTGCATGCGGCAACAACGGGGTTTTCTCCGGTAGCTGCATTTTCCGCCCCACCTTTTATCATGCCGGCGGTAGCTATGCTGTTGGTCCCTACGGCAATAATCTTGATTGGCAAATCCAAAGCCTTCATTTTCTCAATCAGCAGCCTGCCGATTCTGCCGCCCTGCCCATCTACCACAAGTACTGTCTTTTCCACCATCCGTACCCTCTTCTTTGCTGTCACCTGCTGTATGTTTTTTATTTTACAATATAAGCGTTTTTTTCGCAAGACCCCTTCTCTCTTGAGACAGTTTCCGCATTTTGCATTGCGGCAGCCCCGGCGTGCATTTGTTCCAACAGGACACG
>CAJTLU010000024.1 GCA_910577175.1 uncultured Lachnospiraceae bacterium
AACCCATTCGCATATCCATATGTACCTGTCTCATAAATATCGTATCCTGCCTGGCAAGAATTAATTGATTATTTAGATCAATTAACGTTGTCTTACACATATGTGAAGAATCACCTACTTGAAAAGAAACATCTGTATCAGCATTATAACATAGTGCTGTTCCGAATCCTACAATATTATTATCATATTCTAGTTCCGATTGAATCTGAAAACAAATCCCCTCTCCTAGACGATCATCTATATGTACATGATATTGCATCGTCATCTCTTCTTTATCCGTAGTATATCTTATATTCGTGCTAACAGATGGAAATTGAAAAATAAAATTCCCAATACGATCCAATGCTGAAAATAGATCAATTGGTATCAAATCAAATACCTTTTGAGCTAATTTTTTTAATCCTTTTTCACCCAGTAATTTTCTAACGCTCTTTTCAACATCAAAAAATTCTATTAAATAGCATCCATTTTTAAAATTATTTTTGAGTACCTTATTTAAAAGTATCTCTTTTGTGCTATTCTGCTGCACAAAAACTTTAGGAACCACTTCCAATATTCCAATTTGTAATGTTCCCTCACCAATATCAGTTTTACTTTCATCCTTACAGTCACATAAGGTTTTCACAATTGGTCTGATTTCATTAATATTTTGCACTCTCCTTTTTATTCCTATTGAACAATTATTAGATATTGGTATTAGTTTTGGCGTAATATACCTGTTCTCATTCCAATAAGATAAACGCTCTTCAAAAACAAAAATTGTAAAAACATTAAAAGTCTGTTTTATATCCTTTACTGTCAAAAAAATAGAGGTTACTTCACAGCAATTATAGAATCCCAAGCTTTTGCAAGAAACTAATTTATCATATTCCTGCAGTATATAATCTGTAGTTATTTTTTCCTGATTTCTATTTATCATAATCCCTTACCATTCTGCTATCTTACATTATCATTCAATTACACGAATCCAGGTCACAAACTCCACCCGTCCTGCAAGTGCTATTTCGTCCATAATCCCCTATCTTGTCCACGAAATACTCTACTGCATTCTCCGGGAAAAACTCCTTGAACTCCCCGTAAAGCTGGGCGGCAAGCGTCTTATTATGTGCAATAATAAGGGTCGGCCGGTTTAACGCCTGTATCACGTTCGCCATGGTAAACGTCTTACCAGAACCGGTCACGCCGAGAAGCGTCTGGAACTGGTTCCCCTCCTCAAAGCCCCGGACAAGGTCGGAAATCGCCTGCGGCTGGTCCCCGGTAGGTGCATATTCGGATACTAATTTGAAATGGTCCATACGAATAATCTCCCTGTAAACTATTTCTATTTATCAACTGATAATGTTCTAACCTGCTTACTTTGTCTATAATTTCGAACATACATTCCCTTCTTTACTCTAGTATACCACATTTTTTTTAAATGTATAGTAGGAAAACACACGTTTTTACGTTTTTTTGCCAAATTGCATTTGTGCTGGTATCCTTCGCCCGTTTTTTCCTCATCCGCCCGGGAAATAAACAAAATACAGGGACTGCGCTTCATGCAACAGTCCCTTCTTCTCATTTTGATTTCTACGGATTACAGCGCTTACAAGGGCTGTATCCTCTTTCTATGATTTCCTCACGTCCGCCGGTATAGTATTGCTTATTCTTTTCCTTTATTGTTTCCACGCTGCCGCAACCCGGTACATGGAATTTCCTTGTATTGGTATTCAGCACATAGTCCTTTTCTTCTTCCGCCGCAACCGGCGCCAGCGCGCTTTCCCCGGTTGCATAATCGATTGTGATTCCCGGCTGCACATTATAAGCAAATATGTGAAAACAAATTCCTTCCCCGTTGTCTTCCACGGACCAGCCTTCCATCCTTACGCCCGTCGCCACAAGATTCTCCCCTTCAAACATTGGCGTGACTCTGTACATGACATGGTTGCCGGTACGTTCTATGTAGTCGGCAGTCCTGTCCTCAAAAGGCTTCATCCCTTCCATATTTAAGAATCTGGTACCGGTAATTAAATTCTTTTCATTTGCATTTTCTCCGGTCAGCTGGTAGCCAATCAGGTGACAGCGGTTATACAAAAAGTAATCCTTTATCACCGACGTATCATAACGGATGGTATGCCAGCCGGACGGCTTTACCGAACCAATTTCCCCTCTTTCCACGGTTGGCATCAGGTCAAGCCCTATGCAGGCAAACGCCGTACCGCACCGCCCCAGGGCATCCAGCTCCGAATAGCTCTCAAACGACTCTGTGCTATACTCCGTAAAATAAGGCTTGTTTTCATTTATTGTTATATATTCCTTCCCCGCGTAGGCTGGAATATCCGACAGCTTAATTTCCAGGGCCGGCGTCGGCTTCGGTGTCGCAGTCGGTTCCGGCGTTTCCGTTGGTGTCGGTCTTAGTGTCGCGGTCGCTTCCGGTGTAGCTTCCGGCAGTTCCGTCGGCGTCGGCTTCGGTGTCGCGGTCGGTTCCGGCGTTTCCGTTAGCGTCGGTTTTAGCGTCACAGTCGGCATCGGCTCCGGTGTTGCAGCTACCTCTGGCGTAGCTTCCGGCAGTTCCGTCACCATAACAGTTTCTATACTCTCTTGTCCGCCAATTTCCTCCGGCGGCATGTTACATCCGGAAAAAAGCAATCCTGACAGGATTGCGAAAAGACAGATGGCTTTCCGCATGACAAGTCCCTCCTTTTCCTTACAGACTGTCTTCCCTGCACCCCGCTTAAATACTATCCATAATATTTAACAAACTCTGATAACTGTCCACCTCATGGTAAACGACGTCCTCTGTCGATAGTTCTTGAAACAGCCTTTTAGCACAGGCAATTTTCGCCTGCTCGATTGGTCTGAGCTTCCGGCTTTCCATGGTCCCCTTTGTTTCGGCAATAAAATAAATGTGCTTTACCTTCCCCTCGTAAAACGCAATCGCCCAGTCCGGGGAATAGCTTCCCACCGGTGTCGGAATCGCAAAGCTTCTTGGCAGCTTTGCATAGGCGCATACCTCGTCCGCACCGTCCAACTCCTCCGCAAACCTGCGCTCCACGCTCTTTTCAGCCGTGCCGTCCGTAAACACATACTCCTGAATATGCTTCTCTGCCTTAAATGCCTTATCAAAGGAAGTATGCTTTTCCGCCGTAAAAATTGTGCTGTCATACGCTCCTTCTATCTGGCTGTAAGAAATATGCTCTACAATCAGCTCCGCTTTCTGTTCCTTTATCAGACGGATTACCTTTGTAATAAATTCCTCCGGATTATTCCGGTACATCAGAAATTTATCCTGGTGAATCCCCTTTAGAATCGCCGCAGCAGTCTTTCTTGTCAGAACAGTCCCTTCTGCCACCTTCCCAATCAGGTCATACTTTATCTGACCCGTCGCAGGAGCCCTGAGTGTCCTTGTCGCAGTCTTTACACTTTTAAAAGAATCCCCTTCTTTCAGGGTCTCTGCCGACAGGGTATCCTTCTGTTCCGATACGGATGCCGTATATTGAAGCGTGGAAACATAAAGCTCCTTATCAATTGCACGGATTACTTTCTGAATCAGCTCGCTGCTGTCAAAGGAGACCGTATAGGCATATTTATGGTTAATACAGTTCCAGAGCGTCTGAAATTCCTTTTTAAAAAAATTATCATTCAGGTCGTTTTTCGGAACCTTTGTTTTATTCCCGTCAGAAAGCATTTCATTTAGAAGTCTTTCATCAAACACGCCCTGAATCAGCTTATGAATGCCCTGTGCATATGCACGCAGGCAATCCGGCAGCTCTGCAAGATGATTATTTTCTAAATCGCTATGGTACTGCTCTGTAATACGGTCTTCGCCATCCGGCGATACATAATCGTTTTTTACCAGATACTGATAAATCATAACTGCCTGCCGCTCCGAGATTTTCTCCGAAACGCCGTCAGCCCGGACTGTCTTTCCAATAAAATATTCCTTTGATGCACGTCTCGGTCTTTCATACAGAGCATCCTTCATCTGCTTCTGCAGGTCGGCAACAAACTCCCTGTAGCTTTCGCTGGCAATCACGGTCAGCTTGTTCACCTTGTGCACCATCGCCCTGCCAAGGCTCTGCTCGTCCATACGAATCCCGTCCTGATTCACGCAGAGCCTGAGTCCTCTTCCCACCTCCTGACGCTTCATGGTCGTGCTGTCGCTATGTTTTAACGTGCAAATCTGAAATACATTCGGATTATCCCAGCCCTCCCGCAGCGCCGAATGGGAAAAAATAAACCTGGTCGGTTCCTCAAAGTTCAGCAGACGCTCCTTATTCTTTAAAATCAAATCATAGGCAGAGCTATCCTCCGAGAAATCAGCACCTCTCTTAAGGATACTGTCTACCGCATGTCCCTTCTTATCGATGCTGAAATAGCCCTTATGGGTGGCACTAGCTTCAATACCCTTAAGATACCTCTGATACGGCGTATCGGCGGCAGTAATAAAATTACGCACAGCCTCCCTGTACTCCTGTTCAAACATTTCAGCGTACTCGCCGCACAGTTCCCCGCCATTCTCATCATACCGGCGGTATTTTGCAACCTCATCGATAAAAAACAGCGATAAGGTTTTAATTCCTCTGTGAAACAGCTCCTCTTCCTTCTCCAGATGGGACTTAATCGTCTCCCGTATCTGGATTCTTCTCATATCACGTTCTGATACGTCTCCTGCCACATCACCGCAGTGAAGCACCTCCCCGTTTGTGAATGTAACTGTTCCCGCAACAGGGTCAATTTCCGAAATATGATAGCTCTTATACTGCTCCATATGTTTGGAATACTTATACAGATTGTCACCCACACCCACGATTCTGGACTCTCTGTTTATGGAATTCTGATATGCAATTTCAAACTCTATCCTCGCCCTTGGCGGATGCTTCGGCGATACGATAATTTCTTCCAGATACAGATACTTGTCCGTACCACGGAAATTCTTCACCTGAAATCCTTTGACCTCGATTTTCTTCACCAGCTTCTGATTATACGCATCTACTGCATCGAGCGCATAGACAAGATTATGATGCTCCTTATGTGTAGCAGAATAATTCAGGCAGAACAGCGGATTGAAATTCTTCAATGCCCGCTGTGTCGCATCCCCGCCCATCTTCTGCGGCTCATCTAAAATAATAATCGGATGATTTGCCTGAATAACATCAATCGGCCGTCTGCTGCCAAACTCATCCCGCTTCTCATAAATAATACGTGCCTCCCTGCTCCTGCCGCCTTCCTTCATGGAGGTATTGAACGCCTGCATATTGATAATCATGGCATTGATTCCTGCATTTCCGGAAAAGTCATCGAGCTGGTTCAGATGACTGCTGCTGTATACAAAAAACCGGATTTTTTTGCCATACTGCTCCATGAAATGCTCCTGTGTTATCTCAAAGCTCTTCTTTACGCCCTCCCGGATTGCAACAGACGGAACTACCACGATAAACTTGGACCAGCCATACTGCCGATTCAGTTCGTACATCGTCTTAATATATACATAGGTCTTGCCGGTTCCGGTCTCCATCTCTACATCTAATGAACACGCGCCAAGACTCTCTGTCAGCGCATCGGAAACCATAAGGTTATTCCTCTGCTGTACCTCCATAATATTAGAAAGCAGGGTCCCCGGACGAAGTAAAATGCCTTCATTCCTAAAACCTTCCTCATCAAAATCATCCGTAACATCCAGCATCTGCTGCTCCCCGTCCGTCTGGAAGGAGCGTTGGGAATAGACCTGCTCCTGACGGAGTCTGCCAATATCTCTGCGGTAATTGACCGGGTCAGAATAAGGCTGTCCTTTGAATACGCTGACTACGCTCTCCACAGCATCGGTCTGGTACTGCTGGATTTTAAAATTAAACTTCAACGGATGCACCTCCTCTTTCTTTTCCGATTTTATCGTTCTGACATTCTGCCTTTTATTATATTCTATTCTTTGGACAATCGCAATCCTATCCCGCCTTAAGTTTCTGCATTTTTTGAACAGCCTTGAAAAACTCTGAGGACTCAAAAACTAAAAGTATTGCTTCCCACAAAATATCATGGTATAGTATTTACTTACAAAGAACGAATACGGCATACCTTTTAAACGCCTCCCAGAAAGTACTTAGAAAGGGAAGCATGGGGCATCCGGCACATATTACATAGCACATGGAAAAGGAGAGTGATTTTTTGCAGAACCAAGGAACAAAGATGTTGAAAACAGACCGGCTGATTCTTAGACAGTTTCGTTATGATGATGCTGGGAATATGTTTAAAAATTGGGCGTCTGATTCAAAGGTGACGGAGTTTTTGACATGGCCTCCGCATACGGATATCGAAGTGACAAAAGCCATACTCCATGACTGGATTCCGAGATATTCCGATTTATCCTACTATAACTGGGTAATAGAATTAAATAAAACCAGTGAAATTATCGGAAATATCTCTGTGGTAAAGCTGGATGAGAAAATCGAGGCTGCTGAAATCGGTTATTGTTTGGGAAGAAACTGGTGGGGACAGGCAATTATGCCGGAGGCATTGTCGGCTGTTATCGCATTTCTTTTTGACGAAGCCGGGTTGAACCGTGTTGCCGCATGTCACGACAGCAATAATCCAAATTCAGGAAGGGCAATGGCAAAGGCTGGCATGAAGTTAGAAGGAGTGTTAAGGGCATCCGCAATCAACAAGAACGGTATCTATGATAAGGTATATTATTCCATTTTGAAAAACGAGCGATAGGAGGGGCTGCCACACTTTATGCAGCAGCCCCTTTAGTAAATCTCCATTTATTTTTCTATCGTGTACAGGAACTGACACAGTGCTGCGGACTCTTCTCCGCCGATTCCCTGGAAGGTAAACGTCAGCACGGTTCGTTCGCTGCAGTCATAAAACTTCTTTTCTGCGAACCTCATAGCTTCCTCCGGAACCGGAATCACCTTGTCATAATATCCGTCTTCCCTGTGCTCCTCCGGACAGCATTCCGGTACTGCCTCGTAAACGGTCACATCTCCTGCGGTAATCCGGATGCCTTTCCCTGCATCTGCCTCCCGGAACGTAGCATACAGGCCGGTTCCCTCCGGATTTACTATCATCGTATAGGA
This sequence comes from uncultured Lachnospiraceae bacterium, assembly GCA_910577175.1. Classification (GTDB taxonomy): domain Bacteria; phylum Bacillota; class Clostridia; order Lachnospirales; family Lachnospiraceae; genus SIG307. The sequence goes on from CAJTLU010000024.1 coordinate 7,056, forward strand.
AAAACTGCCTCCCTGCTTTGCATAGCGCGCGGTTCCTCCCTCTGTCAGTCCGACGGAACCTGTACCATGCTCCGTCATATTATGCAGCGCATCGTTCTCATACTGCCCGTATCCCGGCTGCACCGTATCGATACGCTTTATTTCCTTCTTCCCGCCCTCTGCATCTGCAAAAGTCCGGTCAGTAAAGGTAAAATAAATACCATAACGCTCCTTATACTGAGAATAATGCGGCACATAGGTCAACGCTGCATCGGTTCCCGTAAGGACAAAGCGCAGTTCCTCTCCCTGACGCACCAGATGCTCCCCGATGGTCTGCATATATTCCTCTACGCTGCCTTCCTGTACGACAATCCTTTCCTCCCCGGACGGAATATAGCTCTCTTCAATCACCCGGTTGCTTGGTATTGTAACATTCACGCCGGTCGTAGCGTCTATCATATCCTTTGTCCCCAGCAAGGCACTTAACACCACAGGGCCATATTGGAATGCGTAAGTATTTCTTCCGTCCGGAAGATTGTGCGCCGTCACCTTCATCGGCAACGTCAAATCGATACGGGTATCCGCCGCAAACGGTCCCTCCACGAGCGCATAGCCCTTTCCTTCCGCACTTGTCCCGGAAATTCTATACTTATATGGCACTCCGTTTACGGAAATTTCCGCCTCTGCTGCCAGCCAGCCCGGCAGACGGAACAAAATATTCCCTTCGAGCGCTCCGCCAATGCGGAAGGACACCTTCTCCGACTTCGGCACAGCAGCGCACTGTGTCACTTCCACCCCGTGAAATACCACGGAGGAGGAAATGTACTGGTTTACAATCAGCGTATTTTCTTTTTCAAAATAAAAGCTCTCCTGCAGCTTTGAAAAGTTCTCCATGCCCGTCCCGGTACAGCACCAGAATTTATTAAAGCGTTCCCCGTATACCTTATAGTATCCGCTTGCCATAGGCTGGAAGTAGGTCGTCATACCTGTCTCCGGATTCTGTGAGGAAAGAATCGAATTGATAAATGTCTTTTCATACCAGTCCGCATATCTTACGTCCCCGGTAATCATAAACAGCTGCTTTGTCATCTTCAGCATATTATAGACATTACAGGTTTCGCAGTTGCAATTCGTCCTCTCCTTATCCAATATCCGGTCCACTCCGAAATGCTCCCATTCGCTGTTTCCTCCGGTAATATAAGTATGGTCCTCCGTTACCAGATCCCAGAAATGCGACGCATATGCCAGATAGCTTTCCTCTCCGGTCACGACATAGCGCTTTAACGCGCCTACAAACTTCGGTATCGTCGTGTTCGCATGATGGTTGTTCAACACATTGTCTCCGCTTTTTGCGTGCAGGACCCGCTCAAAAAGCTCTTTCTGGTCAAATGCGTGAGCCGCTTCCAGATGCTCCTTCTTTCCGGTAATCAGATATACGTCATACATACAATCGTTCATGCCGCCGTACTCAATGCCAAGCACCGTCCTGTGGGTTTCCTCACTCCAGCCGGAGGTTCTTTTATATACCCAATCCGCGAGTCTTCCCGTAACTTCCTTTGTCGTCGCTTTGATGCCCGCTGCCAGTTCTCCGTCCACATCCATATTCACTACGGATACCAGCCCTTCAAAAAGCTTATGCATCGTATACCACGGCACCCATGCCTGTGTAATTATGTTTGTTTTATTTTCCTCTACATAATCAAACTGAAGTTCGACATTACTCTTATCCTGGATGACTGCGCCAAATAAAAAGCCTGTCCCGCCTGCCTCCTGGCACTCCAACAGACCATCCGCCAGACGCTTTAAAATCTGTAGCAGCTCCTGCCGGTCCGCTTCATCGCAGTTCACCGACTCACAGCTCCTGACACATGCCGTCATATAATGTCCCAGACTATGTCCGCCAATCAGCATGCTCTCCCAGCCAGGATACCGCTCTGTCCCGCGCATATCCACATCTGCAGTTTCGCGGAAGCCTGCCAGCAGTTTATCCGTATCAAACGCCGTCAGATAGGCAACCTCCTTTTCAAACGCGTTTACCAGATAAGAATCCTTTAATGTAACTTTGCACAGTGAAAATGCCTTGTTTCCTCTTATATCCACCTTAAGCTCTCCTTTCGTTTCCTGCCGTTTTATCCTTCTTATTCTATTATGACATCCAGAAGGAAAAATGGAAATCTAAGAAGGTAACAAAAGGTGTAAAAAAGTTAGCTTAACGTCTTTCGCCTTTTAATCTGCTCCCCCGTAGACAACATCACTATCCTGTCACACAGCAGGGCCTTCTGTTCTTTGGGAGAGGGCGGGGGCGCGCGGGGCAGAGCCACCGCAAAACCTACCGACAGCCGCCGCGCCAGTACAGATGGTTTTGCCGTTAGAATGAAGCAACTGTCACTTTACGCCATTTTCACAACAAGCGTTATATAAAAGCATTTATCACGAATATCAGCATATACCTCTCCATTCATAAGCCCCATCAGCCTTTTGCATATGAAAAGTCCAAGCCCGTTGCCCTGCACCCTGTCCGCATTATTTCCACGATGAAAGCTCTCGAATATCTGTGGAAGTTCTTTCACTTCAAGAGTACAGCCTGTATTTGATACCGTGATAAGCTCACAGCCGTCCATTTTATCAAAGCTAATCTCAATTCGTCTGCCGTCACCGTATTTGATTGCATTTTCAATCAGATTTTGCAGGCACTCCGCAAGACGGTCGGGGTCGCAGGAAAGAATGCAGTCATCATATTTCTGAATCACAAGCTCTGTTCCCGACATGGCAAGCTGGGGAGCATATCTCGCATCTATCCTTGTGATGATAACGCTTAAGAAAGCCTCCCCCTGTGTGACCTCAAAGCTCATACAGTCCTCGCTTGCCGCCTTTGTGATCTCGCTGACAAAACGCTCTATCTCATCTGCACGGGTATTGATGTTCTCAGCGGCAGCACGTCGTTTTCCCTCGTCCTTGTATAATCCCCTGGCAAGTGCCTTTGCATTGAGTTTGATCGCAGCCAAAGGCGTTTTGATGTCGTGGGAAAGAGAGAGCAGCAAGAGTTTTTTGTCCCTCTGCATCGTGATTTCTTTTTTGCGGCTGTCCTCGATACTCTCACGCAGGAGATTCACGCCCCATGTGAATTTTCTGAAGAAACGGCTTTTTTCCTCCGGTATCGGGACAGCAAGATTACCTCTTGCAAGCTCCTGCGGAACATCGTTCAGCCTGCCGAATGGCACAATGATATGCCCTCGGATATAATACAAAAGACCAATCATCAGCAGAAACAGCGCACCAAGTACACAGTTTATTGCCGTAATGCTGTGCTGTCCGTTTCCGACAGCATACTCCACACGATACAGCGTACCGCCCGCTTCTATGATCAGATAATGCTCATCAGAGATGTACAGACCACCGTCATCAGCCTTGAACACGCCCATAATGTGGGGATATTTTTCAAGGTCATAATTGCCTGTTTCCGCTATCTCATCTGCAAGCCGCTTGGCTTCCACACGATAAATGCCTTCGTTACTGTTTTTTGCTCCCACAAGAAATAGATTCAACACCGCCGTCAGCAAAAGAAATACAATTATCACTGCAATACACAGTCTTCTGAAAGCCCTCATACAAACTTATACCCCACACCCCAGACGGTCAACAAACGCTTTGCATTCTTAGGATCATCACCTAGCTTCTGGCGAAGGCGGTTAATATGCACGTGGAGCGTTTGCAACTCCGAATCACTGTCACTGCCCCAGACAGTACCAAACAGGTACTCTTTTTTCAGAGCTTTGCCCTGATTCTCGATCAGAAGCGCTAACAGTTCAAATTCCTTTGCAGGCAGTTCCACGGGCTTTTCATCGATGACTGCTGTTTTATTTGCAAGATTGAGTGTCACACCGTCCGCCGACAATGTATCACGCTGATACCGCCGTTTGAATATCCCCTTGATTTTAGCAATAAGAATATCAATATCATAAGGCTTTTCAATATAATCGTCAGCACCGAGGTCAAAGCCGTTCAGTTTATCCTCCTTGCCCGTCCTTGAACTTACAATCAGTATAGGAGTATCCGCATTTTCCCGAAGTTTGGAGCAGACTGCAAAGCCGTTCACATCGGGGAGATTGATGTCAAGCACCACAAGCCTTGCACCATATCGTTCAAAGAACTGCACGGCACGCTCTCCGCTGTCCACGCTTGACGTAATATATCCCTCGTCACGCAGGAAGTCCGTCAGCAAATCGGCTAGTTCCTTATCGTCTTCTACTATCAGAATATCCGTCATAAGATCACCTCCTATAAGTCTTGTACCATATCAGCTAAGATTCTGCAAGTATTACCAGCCCTGTTCTATAAGCCAGTTATTCAGTTCTCTTTCACGGTCACGAAACTCCTTGTCACCGTTCCCGAAGTGTCCCATTTCTTTTTCACCAACGATACCGCCGTCCACAATGTAAAGTACCCTGCTGCACTTGGCCGCAACCTTTGAATCGTGGGTCACGCACATAATCGTCGTACCGTCACGGTTGAGGGAGAGCAGCTCGTTCATGACCTCATCAGAGCTTGCACGGTTTAATGCGCCTGTCGGCTCATCGGCAAAGATCATCTTGGGATTGTTTATCATACTGCGGCAGATACAAGCCCTCTGAAGCTGTCCGCCCGACACCTCGTTAATATCATTGTCGCACACATTGTCAATGCCGAGCCTGTGCATGAGTGCTCTGCCACGCTCCTCGGTCTGTCTACGGCTCTCCTTATTCTTTTTTGATTGTGCCACAGGGAGGATTATGTTATCCAGAACGGTGAGGTTTTTCAGCATATACATCTGCTGGAAGATAAATCCCATTTCATCAAGACGCAGATCGGCAAGCTCTCTTTCTCCCATTGCAGTGATATTTTTTCCGCAGAACAAGACTTCCCCCGATGTGATGCCGTCCATACCGGACACGGTGTAAAGCAGGGTGGATTTGCCCGAACCGGAGGGTCCCATAACTGCGGTCATTTCGCCCTCGGAAACGGTGAAATTTACGTTTTTCAGAACATTGTTCTGACGTTTGCTTGCTATGTAGGTTTTGCAGAGGTTCTTTACTTCTAAAATATTCATAATAAACTCCTTTCTTACTCGATACTTGCCGTATCGGAAGATTTGATTTTTTTGGTATAGAGTGAGGTCAAAAATGCGCTGACGACTGTGGCGGTAAGGACGATAACGGGGAATACTGCGTATATCTCCATGGGGGTTTGCATATATTCCACACCCATTTCAAGACCCATTGTTCCGAAAATTGGGTCGAAGCAAAGCTTTGTAAGGGGCATGCCCAAAAGCTCCGCAAGAAGTACAGCCGCCGCTGCCGAAATGAAAAACCTTAACGTGTGCTGTCCGTATATTTTGGCGTTCCTCATGCCTATGGCTTTCATGAGGGCAATCTCCGCCTGCTCCTTTGCGATAAAGGAACGTTCCATAAGCATGGTTATAAGCGCGACTAAAATTACCGTAAGGACAGCGGACATTTTTTTAACCGCATCTATGGCGTCGCCAACCCCGGTAGTGTCACTTACTGTTTCGCCCGCTGTTTTAACGCTTGAGAACTTAGGATAAAGTTCCTTAATCTTTTCAATTCTCCTTAATACTTCCTTATCGTCGGGGGCGTCGGTAAATTTTATCTGCGTACCGGGGGAGCCGCTTGCTACGATATAGTTTATATCGCAGTCGGTATGAACTCTTACAGATATGCCCTGATTGACTATTGCCTGATACAGAGCGGTTATGATAAATTCCACCGTTTCGCCCGTCGGGTAGGACAAGGTAACGGTATCGCCTATTTCCGCACCCAGCTTTTTTGCCAAAAGAGTTGTCACTGCAATTTCGTCGCTGTCTTGGGGAGGAGTACCCTCTAAATATTCGTACATATCCATTGTTGTTCCCGTACCTTGAAGTATAGCTGCTTTGTTTTCATATTCGCCGTGTCCTATCATCGAATAAATGTAATATTCCGTCATACATTCCGCGGGCATACCGTTTTCCTCAAGGGTCTGCTCCATGTCCTCAAGATATCTTTCAACCTTTTCATGTCCGTCCTCGGTCATAAACTTCATAGCTTCATCGCCGATGTCCGTAACGACGTGGCAGTCCGCCTCCCCAAAATATTTCAGCAGCTTTCCGCTTTTAAGAGACGCTGTGGCATTGGAAAGTATAATCAGCAGAGACATACACAGAAAAAAAGTAAGGATAATGACAGTATAGCGTTTGGGACTGCTTACAATATCGTTTGCGGCAAGGAAAGCCGTTGTGCCAAGCCGCGATTTTCCAAGGCTCATAACGCCCTTTTTGCGGAAGCGTTCCCCCGTCTGCCCGTTTCTTATAGCATCGATAGGGGACATTTTGCTCACCCTGCCCGTGCAGCCGAGACAGAACAGGAGAATGACAGCCGCTACCAGAACTGCGCAGATAACGTTGACAAAAACGGTATTTCCTTCATTGATAATAATCGAATCTGTTAACAAGCTCATAAGCATTTTGCCAAACGGATAGCTGAACACTAAACCAATCGCCGCGCCAACAACGGAAATAGCGAAGTATTTTGTAAGGTACAGCCCCCGGATTTTTATGTTCCGTATACCTATTGCTTTCATAACGCCTATCTCGCGAAATTCCTCGGAGAGGGTAAAGGCTATGGTGAACCGCAGCACCGCAAAGGATATGATTATAAGAATAAGGCTCACCACAAGGATAAGACCCGTGATTATCATATCAAAAATATAGGATTGATTCAGTGTATCTGCGTCACATTCAAAGGTAAAACTGTCCGATATATCCGCTATCTGAGACAGGGTCTTGTCAAGGTCGGCGGTGTGTATGTATAAGAATTTTCCGCCATACATATTTTTTGTCGTCTTGTCGGACATATATTCGTCAAAGTCCTCGCCGTTAATGATAAACCTTTTAACGCCTATCAATTCCGTGCCGCAGGCAGCGTCCTTGAAACCGCCCGCAAAGGTAAACTCACGACTTACGCCCTCTATTTCGACAGTAATTTTGTCG
>CAJTLU010000025.1 GCA_910577175.1 uncultured Lachnospiraceae bacterium
CAGCGTCTACTACATACCATTTTCTATCGATTGTAGCTGGACTAGCCATAAATGTTTTCATGATATTTCCTCCATACATAGTAAAAAACCATTTTTGCTTCTCTGGAATCTTACTTGGCAGATGTCCGGCCACCTCATAAAACCCTTCAAAACAGCTTTACTTTTACGATTTCTTCCTGTGTCACCGGGGCTTTGGTTCCACATTATGATACATCGTCACAGTGATATATTATATTATATATCGTTATGCCTGTCAACCCATAAATTCGAGTTTTGGCATTTTGCATTGCGGCATCGCCGTCGTGCATTTGTTCCAACAGGATGCGTTTTTACACGGTCCTTTATGGAATCAAATGCACGCCGGGGATGCCGCAATGCAAAATGCCAAAACTTTATAGAAATTCATATTTTACCAGCGTCAGACCGCATGCCGGAGCTGTCGGACCCGCTGCTTTTCTGTCCTTCGCCTCCAGAATCTCACGCATCTTTTCCGGAGGCCATTTTCCCCTGCCTGCTTCCATCAGGGTACCGGCAATTATCCTAACCATATTGTATAAAAATCCATTTCCGCAGACACGGATGACAATTTCCTCCTCCTGCATTTCCACCGACACAAAGTATATGGTACGCACGGTGCTTTCCACCACTGCTGCCGCTGCACAAAAGCTTTTAAAGTCATGCTTTCCCTCCAGATAGGCAGCCGCCTCCTGCATCCTGCCAATGTCCAGCGAATAGTAGCAATGGGCGGAATACAGTCTTCTGGTCGGAATCGGAAATTCTCCTGCCGTAATCCGGTATTCGTAAGTTTTCCTGCTATCGCAATGTCGGGGATGGAAATTGTCCGGCACCTGCTCCGACTTCTGAATCCTGATATCCTCCGGCAGGCGCTGGTTCAGAGCATACGCCAGCTTACCGGCAGGAATGACAGTTTCGGAATCAAATACCGCCTTATTGCACTTTGCATGTACCCCGGCGTCAGTCCTGCTGGCCCCGATGACATGGATATCCTCTCCTAAAAGCCCGGAAAGACACTTGTTCAATTCTCCTTCTATGGTCCGGCTGTTTTTTTGTACTTGAAAACCGGAATAAGCCGTTCCGTCATAGGCTACCGTCAACATAAACCGTTTCATGTCATTCGTATCCTCACTGCCAACTTAGAATAGTATTCTTCCCACTGCTATGCTGCCCGCCAGATAAGCAAACAAAATAAGATAGGCGGCTGCATCCCGTTTCTTGTAAATAAGGGGTTTCATCTTGGTGCGGCCTTCTCCTCCCCTGTAACAGCGCGCTTCCATCGCCATTGCCAAATCATTTGCCCTCCGGAATGCAGAGATGAACAGCGGCACCAGAAGGGGCACCAGGGCTTTTGCCCGCTTTAACAGATTTCCATTTTCAAAATCCGCTCCCCTTGCAATCTGCGCCTTCATAATCTTGTCCGTTTCCTCAAGCAAAATGGGAATAAAGCGGAGTGCAATGGACATCATCATGGCAATTTCATGAACCGGAAAACGTAAAATCTTTAACGGACGCATCGCTTTTTCCAATCCATCCGTCAGATTATTCGGTGTTGTTGTCAAGGTCATGACAGAAGAACCGATTATCAGCATTGACAGCCTGATTGCCATAAATGAGGCTGTTCGGATGCCTTCTTTGGTAATCTTAAGTTTCCATACCGCCACCACCGTTTCTCCCGGTGTAAGAAACAGATTGAATACTACAGTGATAAGCAGAAGTAACAGAATGGAACGCATACCCTTAATCATAAATTTAAACGGTACTTTTGATAACCGGATTACCACCGCCAGAAATAGAGCTGCGCATAAATATCCCCATATATTATTAAAACAAAATAATGATATAATATAAATTAATGTGCCTGCCAGTTTGACACGCGAATCCAGCCTGTGAATGATGGAATCTGTCTGATAATATTGTCCTAATGTAATATCTCTCAGCATAATACTCCTCGTTTATCCTTTCAGCGCGCGGGCTATCATATCCGCTGCCTCTTTAATGGTTGTGGCATTCTCATCCACATCCAGTCCTTTTGCCTTTAACTTATGCATGATATAGGTTACCTGCGGCGCTGCAAGTCCCATCTCTTCCAACTCCCTGTAATGCGCAAACACTTCCCTCGGGACATCGTCATATACCACTTTTCCATGGTTCATCACCAGAATGCGCTCCACATATTCCGCTACATCCTCCATGCTGTGGGAAACCAGAATAATGGTAATCTGACTCTCTTCCTTAAGTTTTACTATCTGGCTTAAAATTTCTTCCCTGCCCTTGGGGTCCAGCCCAGCCGTCGGTTCATCCAGTATCAGCACTTCCGGCTTCATGGCAAGCACTCCCGCAATGGCTGCCCTGCGTTTCTGCCCGCCCGACAAATCAAACGGAGACTGATAAAAGCATTCATCCGGCAGTCCGACTTTTTTCAGGGCTTCATAGGCCCGAAGCTCCGTTTCCTGTCTGGACAGTCCCAGGTTTTTGGGACCAAAACAGACATCTTTAAAGACATCCTCTTCAAAAAGCTGATGCTCCGGATATTGGAAAACAAGGCCTACCTTGCTCCTTAATTCCCGCTTATCATAATCCTTGTCATCAATATCCTGCCCGTTAAAATAAATATGCCCTCCCGTAGCCTTTATTAGTCCGTTTAAATGCTGCACAAGGGTTGACTTACCGGAACCCGTATGTCCAATCAATCCTATAAACTGACCATCGGGAATCATCAGGCTCACATCATCCAGCGCTTTCACCGCAAGTGTAGTGTCATTCCCATATACATGGCTGACATGGTCCAATATTATTGACATTGCTTACTCCTCTTCATAATTTCATTTACAAGCTCTTCTGTGCCGAGAATGCCGTCCGGCAAATCAATACCCCTTTTTTGTAATTCATGGGCAAGCAGGGTTACCTGCGGAACATCCAGCCTGAGTTCCTTTATCTTTTCCACATTGGAAAAAATTTCCCTCGGCGTACCCTGCATGGCAATCCTGCCTGCATCCATGACAAACACTTTGTCCGCATGAATGATTTCTTCCATATAATGGGTTATCAGGATAACCGTTACATTTTCCACATCGTTTAAGGCCCTGACGGCACGAATCACTTCCTTACGGCCATTGGGGTCCAGCATCGCAGTCGGTTCATCCAGCACAATGCACTTTGGATGCATCGCCAGTACACCTGCTATGGAAACACGCTGCTTTTGCCCTCCTGAAAGCTTATTGGGTGAATATTTCCTAAATTCGTACATGCCGACAGCCTTTAAGCTTTCCTCTACACGCTCCCATATTTCTTTTGTGGGCACTCCCATATTTTCCGGCCCGAAACCGACATCCTCCTCCACTACCTGTCCGATAATCTGGTTATCGGGATTTTGAAACACCATGCCTGCAGTCTGCCTGATTTCCCAGACTTCATCCTCTTTCCTTGTATCGCGCCCATCCACCCAGATAGTGCCTTCCGTCGGAGTCAGAATGGCATTCATATGCTTTGCCAGCGTGGACTTGCCGGAACCGTTGTGTCCCAGAATGGCAATAAAATCTCCCTGTGTAATGTCCAAGTCCACTTCATCCACAGCCCGGGTAATACCCTCCACATTGCCATCCTCGTCCCGCCTGATATATTCAAAAATTAACTTATCCGTCTCGATAATTCCCATGCCATATCCTGCCTTTCGTGCTGCATGGCTTTTATTGTACTAGAATTTTTCTGAAAATACAACTATAAATGGCAACTTGGTATCCGGCTCCCGGCATTTTCCCCGGGCGTCAGTGCGTCTGCGCATTTGATTCCATAAAGGACACGCTCTCGCCCGGGGAAAATGCTCCATACCGGACAGGGGGAAGTAAGGGGTGGTTTTCCTTAGGCGGGTGTGCTATACTCTTTTTGGGTAGTTGGGATAACCTGTAACTCGTTTTATCCCAAATAGAAGAACATCGGCAGGGGGTGTAATGCAGCATGGAATTGTGGGATGCTTATTATGAGGATGGCACATTGGCAGGGCTGGATTTGGTTCGGGGGGAAAAGATTCCGGAAGGGCTGCGGCACGCGGTGGCGGAGATTTTCGTCGTGCATAAGGACAAATCCATACTGCTGATGCAGAGGGATTTCGGCAAACCGAATTATCCGGGGCTTTGGGAGAATGGGGCAAGCGGTTCTGTTATAAAGGGAGAATCGCCTTTGGAGGGCGCAAAGAGAGAGCTTTTTGAAGAGACAGGCATTGTCGCGAAAGACGGACTGCAAAGTCTTTACCACATTGTTTCAGAGACAACAATATATTGGGGATATCTGTGTGTGACGGATATTCCGAAGGAGAAGGTACGACTCCAAGAAGGGGAAACCATTGCCTTTAAATGGGTTCACGAGCGGGAGTTTAAAGAGATATTTTATTCAGACCAATATGTAAATACTGTAAGGGAAAGACTTAAAGATTTTGTAGAGAAAGGAAGTTATTTATGCGGCATATAAAAAACAAATTTAATCTTTCCCCGGAATCCCAAAATAAAATTATTAAGGCGGCTGTTATTCTCGCCCTCGTAATTGTGTTTTTTTCTTTCCTCTCCAGAAACTTTTCGAACAGGGGGCAGACGCTTTCCCAATACGCCAAAGAAAACCCCGAACTGGCCTACGGAAGTAGCTCAGAACCGGATGATTCCACGGTTTCGGAAAATCTTACCGGGAAAGAAGAAGCAGAGGCGCCCGATACCGGCACTGCAGATATATCCTCATCCGATTCAGACTCTTTAGCCGAGGCTGCAAATCCTGACCGCATCACCTATGAGCAGGGGTTTTATTATGAGCCGCTTTCAGAAGAATTGAAGACCTTTATCACCGGAATTTCCTACCCAGCCGAAGAGACTGACGAAATATCTTATGAGGATTTGGCATATGTCCATGTGCTGCACTACAATTTTGACGGTGAAAGCACCGAGGGCGAATTGATTTGCAACAAGGCTATTTCCCAGGACCTGGTGGAGATTTTTTACGATTTGTATACAGCAGAATACCAGATAGAAAAAATAACCCTGATTGAAAACTACGACGGAGATGACACTGCCTCCATGACCGACAACAATACTTCCTGTTTCAATTACAGAACGGTGGACGGCACGGACAGGCTTTCCAGACATGCACTCGGACTGGCTATCGACATCAATCCTTTTTACAACCCATATATTCGTTACGCAAAGGACGGCTCCCTGATTATCTCTCCGCAGGGTAGCGAGGATTATGCTGACCGGACGCTTGGCTTTCCTTACAAAATAGACGAAACTGACCTTTGTTACCGCCTGTTTATCGAGCACGGCTTTACCTGGGGAGGCAACTGGAATTCCAGCAAGGATTACCAGCATTTCCAAAAGGCGCTTCCTTAATCCCGGCATGGAGGCATATTTCCTGCACGCCGCTTAAAAAGAACCTGCCCACTTGCATAAAAAAAAGCTGCATCAACGGTATCATTCCGGATGCAGCGATTCTTTTATGTGTTATTATACTAATTCAAGCACTACTTCCAGCGCTCCGTCACCTTTACGCTGGCCAATCTTGATGATTCTGGTATAGCCACCATTGCGGTTTACATATTTCGGTGCAATTTCGTCGAACAATTTTGCCACCAAATCCACCTGTTTGGTATTTTTCTTTTTGCCTGCATTGGAAGAGGGAACTTCCTTTACAGGATACAATACCCTAAGCATCTGACGGCGTGCATGCAGTCTGGAAGGCAGGTCCTTTTTAATCTCTTTTTCCACGATGTCAAACTTAGTAACCTTCTTTCCATCTACTACTTCTTTTACCCTCTTGCCGTCTTTGTCCTTTAAGGGAACCTTTGCGGAAACTTTTACCATCTCAAAATTGTCTTTTTCCTTCACTGCCATGGCAATAAGGCCTTCTGCAATCTTTCTGACTTCTTTTGCCTTTGCTTCCGTGGTAATGATTTTACCATTGTGTAACAACGCTGTTACCTGATTTCTCAATAATGCTTTTCTCTGGCTGCTTGTTCTGCCGAGTTTTCTGTACTTTGCCATTTTAAAATCCTCTCTTTTCATGGTACATCCGGCAACGCCCTTTGGTCTTACTCGCCGAATGCTGTCTATGTTGCCACTTCAAAACCGGCCCGTGCACTCTTTGGATTTACCACAAGCCACTCTATAATGATTTATTCATCACTGGGATTTAAGCGCAGTCCCAATTCTTTTAACTTGGCAAGTACCTCTTCCAATGACTTGCGGCCTAAGTTACGAACCTTCATCATGTCTTCAGAGGTCTTGTTGGTAAGCTCTTCAACAGTATTGATGCCCGCCCTCTTCAGGCAGTTATAAGAACGAACCGACAACTCCAGTTCATCAATACTCATTTCAAGTACCTTTTCTTTTTCATCATCTTCTTTCTCTACCATAACTTCCGCAGTCTTGGCATTTTCCGACAAGTCAATGAAAAGGCTTAAGTGTTCGCTGAGTACTTTTGCAGCCAAACTTACCGCTTCGTCCGGAACCAGCGTCCCATTGGTATACACATCCAGCGTAAGTTTGTCAAAATCTGTAATCTGACCTACACGGGTATTTTCTACCGTAACATTCACTCTCTCCACCGGCGTATAAATGGAATCAACTGCAATCACACCGATAGGTAAATCTTCATTCTTGTTTTTATCGGCACTGATGTAGCCTCTGCCTCTGGTAATGGTGAGTTCCATGTATAACTTCGTGTCCTTGCCGCCGCTTAAAGTGGCAATCACCAAATCCGGATTCAAAATCTCAATATCCTGGTCAGCCTGAATATCCGAAGCTCTTACCACGCCTTCCCCGTCATACTCGATATAAGCAATCTTCGGTTCATTCGTTTCGCTGGTATTCCTAATGGCAAGACTCTTGATATTCATAATAATCTCGGTTACATCTTCTTTCACGCCGGGTATAGAACTGAATTCATGCAGCACTCCTTCGATTTTAACCTGGCTTACCGCCGCACCGGGTAAAGAAGAAAGCATAATTCTTCTAAGAGAATTACCAAGTGTGATACCGTAGCCTCTTTCCAAAGGCTCTACCACAAATCTGCCATACTTTTTGTCTTCAGAAATTTCAGCAACCTCAATATTGGGTCTTTCAAAATCAAACACTGCAAATACCCTCCTTTACGAACAATTTATATTACAGCTTATTTGGAATACAATTCGACAATAAGCATCTCATTTACGGGAACATCAATCTGTTCTCTGGTAGGAAGTGCTTTTACAGTTCCTTTGAGGCCTTCGATATCTACGTCCATCCATTCAGGAAACAGCCTTCCTGCGGTTACTTCCACGATATCTTTGTATCTCTGTAAGGATTTGGATTTCTCCCTGATTTCGATTACATCACCAGCTTTTACTAAATAGGAGGGTATGCTGACTCTTTTTCCGTTTACAAGCACATGCTTATGTCCTACAACCTGTCTTGCTTCTCTTCTGGTTCTTGCAAAACCCATTCTGAAAACAATATTGTCCAGTCTGCTTTCCAGTAAAACCATCAGATTCTCACCGGTCATGCCTTTCATCCGGTCAGCTTTTTTATAGTAATTCCTGAAAGGCTTCTCCAAAACACCATAAATGAATTTTGCCTTCTGTTTCTCTCTCATCTGAAGGCCGTATTCACTCATCTTCTTACCAGCCCTTGCGGAAGTCCTGTTGGACTTCTTGTCATATCCCAGATATGCGGGCTCCAATCCTAAATTTCTGCATCTTTTTAATACCGGTACTCTATTTACTGCCATGTCAATAAATTCCTTTCCACAGGGTCCATGCCCCAGACTATTGTTTACAGCCTCACGCTACGCGGGCTTTCTTCCAACTTGTTAAAAAATTCGACGGAGAATGCACGGTTTTTGGGCATTCTCCCGCGTGAGATATAGAACTTCTTCACGAAGCAGCCCTTGCTGCGAGTGTTAGAGGTTCTTCTCACGCTATACGCGGCGTCTCTTAGGAGGACGGCAGCCATTGTGGGGAACCGGAGTTACGTCGCGGATACTTGTCACTTCAAGACCACATGCCTGAAGCGCACGGATTGCGGCTTCACGGCCTGAACCGGGACCTTTCACAAATACGTCTACTGTCTTTAATCCATGGATTAAAGCAGCTTTTGTAGCAGTTTCTGCTGCCATCTGTGCTGCATACGGAGTAGATTTCCTTGAACCTCTAAATCCAAGACCACCGGCGCTTGCCCAGCTAAGGGCATTTCCTTCAGTATCTGTCAATGTAACAATGGTATTGTTAAAAGAAGACTGAATGTGTGCCTGTCCACGTTCAACGTTTTTCTTTACGCGCTTTTTAGCGACTTTTCTATTAGCTGTTACTTTCTTAGCCATTTAAACTAACCTACTTTCTCAAAATTGTTTGCAGTTCCTATTTTTTCTTGTTCGCAACAGTCCTCTTGGGACCTTTTCTGGTTCTTGCGTTGGTCTTTGTCTTCTGTCCGCGAACCGGAAGTCCTTTACGGTGACGAACGCCGCGATAGCACCCGATTTCCTGTAATCTCTTGATGTTTAATGCGATTTCTCTTCTCAAATCACCTTCCACCGTGACATCAAGTTTTTCGATTGCTTCACTGATTTTCTTTACTTCTTCATCTGTCAGTTCCCTTACACGGGTATCAGGATTTACACCTGCTTCTGTCAAAATCTTGTTTGAAGTTGTCCTGCCGATTCCATAAATATACGTCAGACCAATTTCGACACGTTTTTCCCTAGGTAAATCAACACCTGCGATACGAGCCATTTACGTTTCCTCCATCTTTCTTTGCGTTGCTGCTTTGCGCACACAAATAATAGTTACTAAGTTGATTGGGGCATTCGCCCAATCGGACGTTTCCTGTTCAATCCGATCTTTCCCGCCGAAACATAGAATTTGTCAGTTTCCGTACTTTGGAACCTTTAAATTCTTTTCGTCGTGGTATCAACAAGTAATCTCCCGTAAGCCCTTCCATTATATATAAATTACAGTTTCCCCTTTGTCCGCGGTATGTTAAAAACATGCGGAGCGGACAGGCGGAAAATGTACTTTCAGCCGCATACAATAATGGGACAAGAACTCACACACCCAAATCTCTGGGCCGGTGATTATCCTTGTCTCTGTTTGTGTTTCGGATTTTCACAGATTACTCTGATACGCCCTTTTCTTTTAATGATTTTGCATTTTTCGCAAATCGGTTTTACTGATGATCTAACCTTCACGTTAAACCCTCCTTTCAAAAAAGACCGTTTTACATTATAGCATGTAGATACTTCAATTACAAGGGTTTTTTTGCTTTTTGTGGATTTTTGAAAATTGTAACATTAAATGCGAAAGGAAGCGAAAGCCTCCCGACGCATTATTTTTTTACCACAAAACGGGCAACACTGGCCCCTCGGCCATTTTGTAAAGTCTGTATTTATCGGTGAAGGATAACAAGTTTTAAGTCCGGTTTTTAAGGTGAAAACCGGGCGGCGGTGGAGAGCAGCAACGCCTAAAAAGGCTCCATGTCGTTCAACAAGTTTCCGGCTTTTAAGGTGAAAGCCGGTACGGTCAAGGCGGCCCAGAAAAAAGACGCCAGCCGGAGCGCGGGAGGCCGGTTGAGAAGTACCCGCCCGAAAATGCAGATTTTACAAAATGGCCGGAGTATGCACCCACACCACAAGGAGGTGAGAACGTGAGAAACTACCGATATTTGACGCTGGCAGACCGCGAGGCGCTGGAGTCCCGCTATCTCAAAGGAGAACGCCCGCAGGATATAGCCGACTCTCTCGGCGTGCATGTGGCGACTATCTACAAGGAGCTGAAACGCGGGGACACTGGGGATCTCGACTGCAACATGCGGCAGGGCTACAACGCAAAGCTGGCCCAGCTGCGGCTCCAGCAAAACCTCAAACGCCGAGGCAGCAAGGCCAAACCTGAACAGCAGAAACTTGAAACTGTCACCACATAACGCACAAGAAAGGAACACTCCGCCATGATGTTAGAAGAATTTGAAAAAAGAACGGGCTACTTCCCTACCATGGAAGAATACGCAGCGATAGAGAAGGCTTATATGGAATTTAGCGGCGACAAAGACGCCTTTTGCAAAGCCTACAAAAAGAACGAGGACGGGATCGCCGAAAGGATCCAGCGCGAGGTGAATATGCAGCACATCAACGTGCAGCGCGAGGCCGAGAAAGCTCAGAAGGCCATGGAAGAACGGATCGCAGAACTGGAGAAGGCTCTGGAACGCGAGCAGGAATGGCGGCCCTACGAGGACACCGACAACGTGCAGCAGGCCGACTACACCAGACTGCAAACGGCTGGAGGCACCCGGACGCTCACCGACGACGAGGCCAAGGATCTGCTTTATGACTGGTACGGCTTCGCCAAGGAGAAGATCAAG
>CAJTLU010000026.1 GCA_910577175.1 uncultured Lachnospiraceae bacterium
ACCTATGACCCTCTGCTTGTAAGGCAGATGCTCTCCCAGCTGAGCTAAGACCCCGGAGTATTTCTTACTCGAACGGTACTTTGCTATTATAGTAAATTGTGGGAGGTTTGTCAAGCACTATTTTTCTTTTTTACACAAAAAGATTCGAATTTTTTAATTACCTTAAAAGTGTCTTAGTTTTGCATTTGTCCGGAGGACCACGCTTTTAGCGTAGGCGGAATCACCTCTTAGTACCGCTTAGGCGCGAGGATGCCCCGAGCGGTTTAGCGGTACTTAGAGGAAGTCCGCGAAGCGTTGCGCATGCAAAATACAGCGTTATCCCAGCATCCCGCTCCAGCCATACAACGGATACAAAGAAAACCATTTTGCCATTTCAAAGCCGAGCAGCTTTAACAGCATCGGGACTACCAAAAACAACAGCGCAAAAAATATTGTTTGCGCCTGATTTTTTCTCCATACCGACAGCAGTATCGTAAGCCATGCAACCACAGCCGCCGTTATGCTCTGGGAAAAAGCAAGCAGCAGAAGAAAGCATAGAACCGGAAGCGGAAGAACAAACTCTGCAAAATGGGGAATATTCCGAATGTCCGCTCCAAAGCTGTTCAGCGGATAAACAGACGCAATACGGTATATCCGGCACAGAAACGGAACAAGTGCCAACACTGCCGCTGCCATACCGCAAATTAGTGCCTTATGCATAAAAATCTTTCGCCTTCCCACTTTCGTCGCACGAATCAGGAACAGGGAACCGCTTTGATATTCCATGGCTGCCGTTCCGCTTACGGCAAGAAGGACTCCGACTGATATCATCACAAAGTCAACCGGAAAGGAATCTTCCAGGATACCAGACAGATAGAGATAGCCGGTATCATATATAAACCCTCCTCCGTACTGTTTTATATGCTCATACTGTTTTTCCACCCTTTGAAACATCGGATAAAACGCAAGTATCATATTGGCCTGTGCTTTCAAGTTATCCGCTATGACCGCACTCATCTCTCCCGCGTTCGTCATTTCGTCAACTTGTCCCAGCTTTTGAAACGCCTCTTCATATCGTGCCCTTTCGGCTGCAATCAGCTCCTCCTTCCCATCCGTCAGCTCTCCCTCCAGCTCCGCCATGATATCCCTGTAATACTGCTCTTTGACGGACGGCGTGTATGTCCGGTCCAGACTCCTGTATGCAAACAGTACGGCAAACAGGAAAAGAATCAGGAGCGCTTTATTGGTCACCAGAAACTTATATGCTTCATGCCGCAGAAGATTCGTATGAGGGCGGAACGGCACAGAAAACGGCAGGCGCAGCTTTCTCCCTTCCATACTCCGCATCCTGCTAAAAAACCACAGGCTCCCGACAGTTCCAAGTATACAAATCAGGAAGGCAAGCACAAAGGACAGCACCAGTCGGGAAACCGGATAACCGAACAAATTAAAATTCAAATATCCGCCATACAGGTCTTCTGTTTTCATTAACCCTACCGGATTCACATATTTGAGCATGGAAACTATAGAGCCCGCCGGAATCAGATAATAAAGCAGCGCACTTCCGCCAATAATTCCGGCGCCTGCCAAAAACGGCAACGCTATAATTCCGGATAAAATGCAGAAAACAATAAGCACAGCACCAATGCCAAACAAAACAAACGCCTTTGTCAGTATAGAAAGAATAATATACCCCAAAATACTGACCGGCAAACTGCTTTCCATATAGGAAACAACCGACTGCAGACCCGCGTTCCATTCAATCCAGCCTGTACTCTGCCCAAAAAAGATAAGGCTTACCATGTAAAACAGCGCTGTCAGCAAAATACAGTGAACCAACAGGGCTGCCAGCTTCGCCGCAATGCTGTGCAATACGCCGTACCTTGTGCCGCGGGTAATATAAAACAGCTTTTTCTCCTTTTCCTCCGCAATCAGGCTTCCTACAAACAGCATTACGCTAAGAACAAGAAGAAGATCGGTCCATATACTCTGCATGGCAGAGGTAATGCCTTTTGACGGGGCAAATCGTATGTTCTGGTCGGTTAATCCTGCATAATCCGCCGCACTCCTTTGCAGATTACGGGAGCTGTAGGTGTCTCCTGCCTGCCCGCCAAAAATGGAAATTCCGCTGAGCGTTTCTTTGTTTTCCTGAATCGAACGCAGATACGCTCCATATCCGGAAACCTTGAGACATTCCTCATATACCTCGTTAATCAATGCCTGCTCCTGCGCAAACGACGGGGTAAACTCTAAATAAGCTCCCGATTGATAGAGCGGATAATACGCCTCAAATACGCCCGGATGCTCTTGCATCTCCCGCTTTGCTAAAATATTTCCCATCTCGTTTTGAAAGCCCTGCATCGCAAGAATATCCTGCACAAAACAAATCCCGTCTGCCCTCTCCTTTAACCCGGTAAGATAGCTTCTTTTTTCCTCCTCACTTTTTCCGGAAAGCTCTTCCCAAAGCGCCTTATAGGCAGAAAGCGGCGGCGTTTCCTCATCCGGCAGGGAGGTATACCACAACAGGAACAGATGAAGTAACACTAAACTGCATACCGACAGGAGAAAGCTGCGTTTTCTCCATATTCTTCCCAATTCAAAGGGAATCAGGCGAACCATAGCGCTCCTCCTCTCCGAATATGTGCATATATACCTCTTCCAGATTTCTGCTTTCCCCGTATTTCTGGCAAAGAGCCTCCACCGTATTCCGGTCAATGATACTACCGGAGCGGATTACGATAATTTCTTTTGCAACTGGCGCAATATCAGAAACCACATGCGTGGATACAAGGATAATCTTATCCCCGGCAAGCGCTTTTATCTGTTCCCTGACGCGTACCCGCTCTTTCGGGTCAAGTCCCGCGGTCGGCTCGTCAAGCACGATTAGTTCCGGCGCCCCCAGAATTGCCTGCGCAATCAGGATACGCTGTTTCATGCCGCCGGAATAACCGCCGACGGCCCTGTCGGCGGCTTCCTGCATATTCACATAGGAAAGCACCCTGTCAATTTCATTTTTCACCTCTTTTTTCGGAATCCTTTTTAACGCCGCCATGTAGGAAAGAAAACGCCTGCCGGAAAAGCTGCTGTAAAGCACCTGCTGCTGTGGTGCATACCCGATCAGACTACGGAAGCGCCCGCCCAGCTCCCGGATATCCGTCCCATTCCAGAAAACGGTTCCCTCCGTCGGTCTGATATTTCCGGTAATAATATTCATCAGCGTCGATTTTCCTGCTCCGTTTGGTCCAAGCAGACCGTAAATTCCACAGGAAAGCTCCATCGACACCTCCGACAGCGCGGTTTTATCCTTATATTTCTTTGTAATCTTATTTAGCGTCAGCATACCTGCAAGCCTCCTTACTGTCCCGGTCCGACCATTTCAATCTTACGGTAATCCTCCCGTCCTGCAAATAAATCTTCCTTTGAAATCAACGCATGTTTCTTCTGATTGATTTCATGCTGATCGATTCCATAGGGGTTGTCATTATATTTTTCTACATCATAATCATAGACAAATAAAACATCCGATGCGGTCTGCCCGCGAAATTCAATGCTCTGACCATTATAACGGTTGACAAGCGGAGTTTTTGTCACGGCGCCCGTTTTTGTGTTGACAAAGTACCAGGTGCAGTCCCCGGTAAGATTCCAATCCTGGCAGCACAGCATATCGCCAAGCACATCCATAATCCGATTTTGCGGCAGCGTGCAGAGCGTTCTCTTTTCCCCTGTCTTTATCGTTACCGCTTCAATTTTTTGATTTTCTGCGGAGGACAAGTACAGGCTGTCACCAAGCACCTTGCCCGAATTATAATAGAAATTTGACTGCCTGCAGATTTCCTCCGGCTTGCCTCCGTCCTTACTTAAGCGTGCATATACTGTAAAGGAATTCTGATATAGCTCATAATACGCATCATCGTCCCATATTTCCTCCTGTGAAACCTCCCTGCCGTGGTCGATTCCCTTCAAAATAAACTCATTTTGACTGCATCCGATGATATCCCATGAAATATGGCCTTCAAAGGTCATCGGACAGATCTCTTCCATAGACAAAGAGTTAAGATTCAGAAACACCAGCTTCTGGTCCATGGAATTGATAAAAACCTGACCTTCGTACTTTTCTATAGAAAGCTTTTTCGTAATCAGATAAATCCCCTGGTCGTTTCCAATTACCATATCCTCAAGCGTTATGTCTGCATCAAACGTATAGACCTTTTTGCGCTCCGTTCCATCAAGATTTGCGCGATATAATACATCCGGTCTGCTTTCCGTCACCAGGCTGTTGTCATAATTGCTTGTTATCACCGTCTGCGTTGCAGAATTGTCATAATAATATCCACGGGCCAAAATATACAACTTATCTCCGAAAACAAAAAGCCTGGAAGACGATACAGGAAAATCATCTTTCAGAAATACGGCGGGACAGTCCAGGGAATCATGCTTACAGCTTGCTGTACTACACAGGTAAATCTCACGCTCTGTGGCAAAATCCATATACATTAAATGACGCCCGTCACTCCCATCCCGCAATTTAACCGTCTTTTTGGTCAGATAGTAGAATCCGCTTTCCGTATTGCAGGCAGCCTCACCGTATGAATTGAGGAAAGACCGCATCCCCCCGCCTTCTGCATTGTTGCTCTTGTCTGTGTCCTGCACACTAAAACCCGGTCCGGTAACAGTGGGTTCTCTGTCTGCGTCTTGCTGTATACCGGGATTTTGTCCGGTAACGACGTTTCCATTGTCTGCTCCGGATTTACTTCCACATGCGCATACTGTGCAGAGCAATACAACTATCATTAGAAAAGCTGCTGGTTTTTTCATAGAAAAAGACCTCCTTATTTTTGATAAGGAGATCTTAATGGACAAAAATCAAAAATCTGTCAAACCAAAAGAGAGAATTTTACACAGGCGCCGCCAGCTACATTTGACAGCTCCAGGCTGCCCCCATGCTTCTCACAAAGTAAACGACTGATGGGAAGTCCGATTCCCATATGTCCGTCTTTTCCGGCAATCAGCAAAGTATTTCCTGTTCTATTCAGAACCTCCGGCGGAAAGCCCGCTCCATCATCAGTCACAGTAACCATAAGCACCCGCCCGGTCAAAGAAAAAGCAAGTTCTATTTCCTGCCTGGCATAACGCCGCGCATTGTTTACAATGTTTTCTAAAATCCGGTGCAGTAAAACCGTATCTACCTGTATCTCTTGCTGCGGCAGGTCCTCTGTAACCCGCAGCGTGATTCCGCTCTGTTTTGTTAAAAGAGCTAAATCCTCCGTGATATCATGTGCAAGCTTTTTTGCAGATACAGTCACCCTGTCCGGCTGCATTTCCTCCGACTGATTCAGGCGCCGGACAGATTCTGTATACTGTTCCAGCCTTTTTGCTGCCACTCCTAGTTTTTTCACAATATGGGCGGTCTTTTCCTGGCTTATATTGCCATTCTTTAAACCTGTTTCCAGATACTCGGCATAGCCCTCGATAATGGCAATCGGATTCCGCAGGTCATGCGCCACTGATGCCTGCATCAGTCGCCGTTCCTCAAACATATTCCACATCGCCTTATGATTCTCGTAAAGCACTGCCCGCATCTTATCAAAAGAGCGGCATAGCTCTCCCATTTCGTCACCGCAGGCATAGACAATTTCAAAATCCAGATTCTGTTCCGCAATCTTTCTGGCTGCATCCGCTAACAGAAACAACGGCTTCTTTAGTTTATAACGGTAAAAAAACATGCTGCACAAAAAAATCGCTGCAAATGCAAGAATCGCCGGAGCCGCAAACATTATAATCCCGCAAGCCTGATAGGCAAGCTTTCTTTTCGGGGTAAGCGACTCTACCCCCTGTTCAAGCCTTTGAACAGAATACCTGTTTTGTATTACACCATCTGTAACATCTTTTATCCGTGAATAGGGCAGGGAGGAAAGTTCTTCCCCAAACTTCAAAAGATAGCTGGACTTTCCGGTTGTTCCGTCAGAGCGCGTTTCCTCAATTGTAAGATATAGCGCATCGGGCTCTGGCAGGAGCCAGTGCCGGAACGCTGCACAGCCACCGATAATCAAGGCGGATAAAAGTACGACAATCCCGACAGAAAGCAATACCGTCAACACCAAAAATCTCCGCAGGGACAGGCTGTTCCATTTTTTCTTCATCGCTTCCATTTGTACCCTACTCCCCAGACAGTTTCGATGTATTCCTCGCCGGAAGCTTCGTGAAGCTTTGCCCTAAGCTTCCGGATATGCTCCCTGATGACATCTGCACTTCCCTCCGCATCATACCCCCAGATACGCTAGTAAATCCGCTCTCGGTCAAACACCTGTCCCGCATTTGTCAAAAGAAACTCAATCAAATCAAACTCCTTTTTTAATACTTCAATCTCTGTATCCTTGTAAAAAACGCGGCGTTGTGAAAGATTTACCAGCAGCTCTCCCGAGGTCAGCACAGAAGCAGAACTGCTGCGCGTGCGTTCCTCCCTGCGCAGATGAGCAGCAACCCTTGCCGATAGCTCCTCTAAGCTGAACGGCTTTGTGATATAATCGTCTCCGCCGTATTGTAACCCATTGATTTTATCCTGCTCGGTAATTCTTGCCGTCAAAAAAAGAATCGGACAGGAAACATGCTCCCTTATATTTTTGCAAAGCTCTAAGCCATCTACTCCCGGCATATTGATATCCAGCAAAATCAAATCCGGCTTCTTTGGCAGCAGCTTCAACGCCCTGGCGGCACTGCCTGCAGTATCGGTTTCATACCCTTCGTCCCCCAAATGGTCGGAAAGCAGTTCCGTTATCATTACTTCATCATCCACAATTAAAATTCTATGCTTCATGTCAGTACCTCCTCGAAAGAGAATACCACTCAATTATCAAAAAAGTGTCAACTATTCCGGACACTCAGGCGGCTTCCACAGGGCGTCTTACTCCTCCGGAGTATAGAACCCCAGACACAATTACTGAACTCCCCCGCAGCAAATACATATTCCCGCTTCTTAATTCTCACAGAATAGATAGAACAATCGTATTCCCGTCCACCCCGTTATTTGATGCTGCCATTCTATTCTCTCCAAAGATTCCACAGAGATTCCCTCTTCTGCTTCAGACCAATTCCCCTTATCCCCTTATTGTGCTGGCCTTAGAAACACACTTTTGAAAAAAGGAACGAAGCTTCTCTTTTATACTTCCCATCTATCTCATCTCTCTTCCATTTCAGAGTATACCATATCTCTTTTCAAAAATCACTACACTTTTACAAACTGCTTTTTCCCAAAAATTTGATATTCTACTCCGTATTTGATAAACCTATGGAACAAATGGTATAATCTATCCGCAAAACCACCGGTTTTACATCACAATACAAGAACGGCATAAGCTGAACGACGGCAATGTCCGCCAAAGACGAAAAAACAAAGGAGATTCTTATGACAAACTTACAGACGAACATCGAAAACTACCTGAACTACTGTCAGTACCAGAAAAGACTGGATTCTAAAACCTTAAAGGCATACCGAATTGACCTAGCCCAGTTCCAAAGCCAAATCCCATCCGCCGTTATTTCAGAGATTACCCCGGAGCTGCTGGAGCACTATATTGTAGAACTGCACCGGCGCTATAAACCAAAAACAGTGAAGCGGAAGCTTGCTTCCCTAAAGGCGCTCTTCCGCTATTTTGAGTACAAAGAGCTGCTCGAGCGGAATCCTTTCCAAAAGATACAGGTAAAATTCCGGGAGCCGGTCATCCTGCCAAAAACAATTCCGCTTCCTACCGTGGAACACTTTTTATCCGCCATCTACAGCCAGTACAAAAATGCCGGAACCGTTTATCAAAAGAGAAACGCCCTCCGGGACGCCGCAGTCATCGAACTGCTCTTTGCCACCGGAATGCGGATTTCCGAGCTCTGCTCCTTAGAAAAAAACGACATAAATCTGTCCGAACGGACGATTCTGATTTACGGAAAAGGCGCAAAGGAACGGAAAATCCAGATTGGAAACGATGCGGTCGCCGGCATTTTAGAGGACTACCGGAACGATTTCCATGCCGAAATCAATCGCTGCGGCCACTTCTTTGTCAACCAGAACGGACAAAGGCTGTCAGACCAGGCAGTCCGCCGGATGATAAATAAGTATACCGCCCTCGCCGCAATCGACCTACATATCACGCCCCATATGTTCCGCCATACCTTCGCCACAAGCCTTCTGGAAGCAGACGTCGACATCCGCTACATCCAGGAGATGCTGGGACACAGTTCGATTACGATTACCGAAATTTATACACATGTTGCTATGTCAAAACAAAGGGATATCCTTATGACAAAGCATCCGAGGAAGGATTTTAAGATTTAGGGGTGAGACGAAAAGGCGGGTGAAAGCAAATAGAGGCCTGATAATCTTTAGTTATCCGTCA
>CAJTLU010000027.1 GCA_910577175.1 uncultured Lachnospiraceae bacterium
TGATGTCCTTTGCGTACCACTCTGACATGATATTGATGAACGGCGCAAACTCCAACGTGTCGGGCCTTTCGCTGTCTATCCCGTTGTTTACCGCGATAAAGCACACGTTGTTTCTGCGGAAAATCTCCATAGCGTTTCCCACTTGGAGATAGCCGCGTCCCCAACGGGTCATATCTTTCATAATGCACACGCCGACTTTGCCATTTTCCACGTCATCAATCATGCGGGAGTAGGCAGAACGGTCAAAAAATCTGCCGCTTTCGTCATCGTCAATGTAGTGCCGGATATTGGTTAATTTTAGCTGTCTGGCATAGCTTTCCAGAAATTTCTTCTGGTTCTGTATGGAGTTGCTTTCGCCGCCGTCCCTGTCCTCGTCCCCCACGGATAAGCGGGAGTAAAGGGCTGTGATTTTGCTGTAATCATTCATGTGCATATCCTCCTGCGTCAATATAGGTGTTGCTTACAGTTAAGATTATGCACCTCAGAAAATTGTCGCTGAAATTTTCCTCTGTAATATCCTAAAAGAGTTTGCCTTTACTCCTAATTTATGGTAAAATAAATTTAAAATATAGTTAATATAAGACAATTCTGATTTCACAGCCTAAAAAGTAAAGAACTTTACCGACGCTGCCACAGGCGTTGCATTTTATCTTGTAATACAGGAGGAGGGTATAATTTTATGGATTCTGTAACGAGCACACAGAAAGGACAGCCGGCACAAGACGAGCGTTTTGACGACCTGACCGGCATTTATAACCGGTACGGATTTTTTTCTGCCACCGAACAGCTTTTGAAGGAATATCCGGACCAGCAGTTCTGTCTGATTTACTGGAACATCCGCAAGTTCAGGATTACCAATGACTTATTCGGCTGGAATGCCGGCGACAAGATTCTGGTCCGCTGGGCAAAGAACATCGACGAATTGCTGCACGATAAGCTTGCTGTGTACGGCCGCCTGGAGCTTGACAATTTTATCTGCTGTGTGCAGGAGAGCTTTATTGAGAATAACGAATGGACCAGGCTCGGTGAAATCAGTTACACTACCGACGAGGCAAAATATAACCTCTACTCCTGCTGCGGGCTATATAAAATTACAGACCGCACGCTTCCTGTTTCCGATATGATAAACAAAGCTCGCGCTGCCATGGAAACCATTAAGGACAACTACATGCGCCTTTATGCGTGGTATGATGAAGCGATGTGGAATGCACTTTTGGAAGAACAGCGTATGAACAGCGAGTTTAAAAATGCGATTGCAGAAAAGCAGTTTAAAGTATACTACCAGCCGATTTGCCGCGCCAGCGACGGGCTTGTCATTTCTGCCGAGGCTTTAGTACGCTGGGTACATCCGGTCAAAGGGCTCATTCCTCCGGACTCCTTTATCCCGCTGTTTGAAAAAAACGGCTTTATCAGCATCCTTGACCGTTATGTCTGGAACGAGGTATGCGCCACACAGCAGGCCCGTCTGGACCAGGGGCTGGAGACTGTCCCGATTTCCATCAATGTATCCCGTGTCGAGTTCTACAATCCGAACCTTTGCGAAGACCTCCGGAACATTGTAAAAAGTCACAACATTTCTCCGGAACTGCTGAAAATTGAAATTACAGAAAGCGCTTATGCCGACAATCCGATTCAGGTACTGGAAACGGTAAAAAAGCTGCATTCTTATGGCTTTTCGGTTCTGATGGACGACTTCGGGAGCGGCTATTCCTCCCTCAACATGCTGAAAGACCTGCCGATTGATATTTTGAAGATTGATATGCGCTTTCTTGACAATTTCGGTCAAAACCAGAAGGCTATCATTGTTCTGGAGTCCATTATCCGTCTGGCCAAGTGGATGAAGCTGAATATTGTTTCCGAAGGCGTGGAGACCCAGTCCGAATGGGACTATCTGCGCAGTGTGGAATGCGACTCCGTACAAGGGTATTATTTCTACAAGCCGATGCCGCAGGAAAGCTTTATAGAACTTCTGGATAAAGTGGCAGAGCACAGCGTGGACCTGATGTTCCGTTCCCTTCCGGAGCTTGACGATACCATTCTGGAGGTATTCCACCAGTCCAATACCAAAGAAAGCATCCTGTTTTACAGTATGCTCAGCGGCATGGGGCTATTGGAGCAGTGCGGCGACAATATCGAACTCCTCCGGGTAAACAAAGGCTATTACGAAGCGGTCTATAACTCCGCCAAGGGAGAAAACCAGATATTGAATATGCCGTTTGAGGACCCGGAACGAAGCCTGCTTCTGGAACAGTGCAGCACTGCAAGGGAAACAAATCAGGTGCAGCGCTTCCAGCTGCACCACAAACGTGAGGATAATACCTATGTCTGGCTTGCCGTAAAGCTGCGCTATCTGGGCGGCAGCCCACAGCGGGCGCTCTACATTTTTTCGGTTGATAACATCGAAGAGCAGAAAAAGGCTGAGCAGGCACAGTGCAACGCGTCCTAGTGTCCGGAAACGCTCATTTTTGAACTAATGGTGCAGAGCTGGTACACTAACTCTCCTCCCTGCGCTTTGGCGGACGGGGACCCATAAACTGATAAAAGTATGTCTTTATCATACCATTATAAATTTTGCGGTTTTTGTCCGCCTTTTTACCGAAGTATTTTTCCGCCTCCTCATAGGCAGTAATCATATAGCAGGACCACGCATCTAGTCCTGCAAATGCCGTGCCGAACTCTTTGTAGAGCGCAGGCAGGGCATTTTTTTCCTCAAGACGCTCCCCATAAGGCGGATTGGTAATTACAAAGCCGTATTTCTTCGCATGCCTCAGCTCCGAAACCGGACGCTTCTGGAAATGAATATACTCCGACACGCCGGCATCTACGGCATTTTGTCTTGCCGCCTTTATGATATCGTCATCAATATCATACCCCTGAATCTGCATGACAGCATCCCGCTTCACCAGGTCCTCCGCTTCATTCACTGCATCGTACCATGCTTTCTTTGGTATCAGATGAACCCAGTCTTCTGCAAGAAACTCCCGGTTGAGTCCCGGTGCGATGTTGGCTCCGAGCATGGCTGCCTCAATCGGTATTGTTCCGCTGCCGCAGAACGGGTCTACTAAAATACGGTCCGCCTTCCACGGCGTCAGCATAATCAATGCGGCTGCCAGCGTCTCTGTAATCGGCGCCTTTGCAGCAAGCTTACGATAACCGCGTTTATGCAGCGACTCTCCTGAAGTGTCCAGTCCCACTGTTACCTCATCCTTCATAATCGACACGCGTACTGGAAATGCGGCGCCGTCCTCCGGGAACCATTCCTTTTTATAGCTCTGCTTTAAACGTTCGACCATTGCTTTTTTCATAATACGCTGGATATCCGAAGGACTGAACAGCTTACTCTTTACCGAGTTTGCTTTTGTTACCCAGAACTTTCCGTCCTCCGGGATATAACGCTCCCATGGAAGCGCTTTTGTCTTTTCAAACAGTTCTTCAAATGTGACGGCATGAAACCGCCCTATAACCAACAAAACCCGCTCTGTGGTACGCAGAAACAGATTGGCGCGGCAAAGCGCCGCCTCATCTCCCCAAAAGCTTACCCTGCCATCCTCCGTGGATGCTATCTCATATCCCAGGTCTGTAATCTCTCTTTTCAGCACAGACTCCGTGCCAAAATGACACGGAGCCAGAAATTCATATAATTCCGCCATTCCTTTGTCCTTTCTTCTTCACCTTGGTAGCTCTCTTTTCATCTTACCATACTTACCGCAAAATGGAAACTCTATTTTTGAAAACGTGCATATGCCTCATAACCGCCACAAAGACTATAGGCCGGATATCCCGCGCGTCTCATGCGCGCCGTAGCGCGGGTACTCAGATTCCCTCTGTCACAACACAACACAATGGTTCCTGTCTTTTTAAAATGCTCCAGAAAAACCGGTTCTTCGTCATACGGTACGGAAATTGCCCCAGGGATATGCCCCCTCCTATAGTCCTCTCCCTCCCTGATGTCAACAAGAACTACATTTCCTCTGTTTTGCAGCTTTTTCAGTTCACCCAGCGTTATAATATAACGGTACATTTCTCATGCCTCCTCCCTGCGTCTGCATCGGGAAATTATTTCATCCCTTTCATAGTATATGTAAAAAACTGCCGTCTGCACTATGGCGGACGGCAGTTTTTACGATTCCTATTTTACTACCTGTACTACCGGTTGTTTTCGTTTCTGGTAGAGTTCTGGCAGTTCTGACAGTTAGAACGGTTCTTGGAGCTGTTCTGGCTGTTGTTATTCTGGCTGCTGTTGTTCTGGCTGTTGTTGTTCTGGCTGCTGTTGTTCTGGGAAGAATTTCTGGTGTTCGTGTTCGACGTAGAATTTCTCTCAAGGTTGTGCTCGTTATTATAAGACATAACATTACCTCCTGATAAACATAAAGTTTTCGGTTACAGGACATAGTATCCGCACAAGCACGCGTTTTATTCACTTCCTTTTTTTGCTGTAACCAAAGAAGCTGCCGCGCTGATAAACAACGCTGAAAAAATGAAAACAATGGAAGCTGG
The DNA here is from genome assembly GCA_910577175.1 of uncultured Lachnospiraceae bacterium. Taxonomy (GTDB): domain Bacteria; phylum Bacillota; class Clostridia; order Lachnospirales; family Lachnospiraceae; genus SIG307. The sequence goes on from CAJTLU010000027.1 coordinate 4,498, forward strand.
TGTGGAAACCGATAAAGAAAGCATCTCTGCAAGCATTTTTAAGCCTGTAAACATCAGTACCGCCGCTATTCCGTATTTCAGGCACGCAAACCGTTTTGCCAGTTTTTCCAGACTGAAATATAGCTGTCGGAGTCCTAAAACTGCCAGAAGGTTGGAACTATAGACAATCAACGGATTTTTCGTCACAGAAAACACCGCCGGCACGGAATCAATGGCAAAAATAATGTCAGAAATCTCTACAACAACCAATACAACAAACAACGGCGTTGCATACCGGCATAGTTTTCCTTTTCCTCCTGCTTTTTCCTTTTTCACAAAAAAATGCAGACCGCAGAACTCCTCTGTTACCGGTATAAACTTCCGCACCAATTTCATTCCCCAGGCAACTCCTCTGCTCTCCCGGCCATCCGGCCGTTCCCCTATCATTTTTACCCCGTTGGCAATTAAAATTACGCCAAAAAAATACAACACAAACTCGAATCTGGAAACAACTGCCGCTCCTAAGAAAATGAACATCATGCGTAGCAGCGCCGCCCCGATAATCCCGTACCGCAATACGCGGTGCCGCAAATGCTCAGGCACTGAAAAGGACGTGAAAATCGAAAGAAACACAAACAGATTATCTACACTCAGACTCAGTTCAATCAAATAACCGCCCATAAACTCAAGCGCTATCTCCTGCCCCATTACAAAAAAAAGTATAAAATCAATCAATACCGCAATTCCAATCCACATAAGCACTCGTCCCGGATTTCCCGTTTTTCTTCTCTCACTCTACTATATGCTTTCTTTTTTCTTCTCTGACATAAATAATTTTATTTTGTTTTCTTATTTGTTTATACTTTTTTTATTGCATTCCGGGCGCAGATGAACTACAATGAAAATGTGTTAAGGATTCCCCTAAGTCTTTGACACACTATATAACCCCTTATTAATATTTATACTCCCCTCATGGAAAAGGCTGCCTTCCCCGGCAGCCTTTTCGTTTCAGTAGAAGAAAATAGCCTTATATCGCTGGCAGGCATTTTGTACTTGCAAACTTTTCCATTTTTAGGTATAATAGGTCTGTTTTGGTGCGGATATACCTTCACAGGGGCGCACCGGAAAGGATTTTTATCTTATGAGTATTTTATGTGTTACTGATTTAAGCCACGGGTTTGGCGACCGCACCTTATTAAAGAATGTTTCATTCCGCTTATTGAAGGGAGAGCATGTAGGTCTTGTCGGCGCCAATGGGGAAGGAAAGTCTACCTTCTTAAATATTATTACCGGAAAGCTGATGCCGGATGAAGGAAAGGTCGAGTGGGCAAAGGATGTCCGTGTCGGCTACCTCGACCAGCATTCGGTCCTGACGCCGGGTATTACCATCCGTGACGTACTAAAGTCCGCATTTGAGTTTCTCTATGAGGTAGAGGCGCGCATGACAGAGCTTTGTGCTGCAATGGCTGATGCCGAGGACGGAGAACTGCCTGCCATGATGGAAGAGTTTGGCAATATCCAGGATTTGCTGGATGTTCACGACTTCTATATTCTTGACTCCAAAATTGAAGAAATTGCCCGTGCATTCGGACTGGACGCAATCGGCTTAGATACCGATGTCACCGCCCTTTCCGGCGGACAGCGTACAAAGGTCCTGCTTGCAAAGCTTCTTTTGGAAAAGCCGGATATCCTGCTCTTGGACGAGCCCACTAATTATCTGGATGCAGAACATATTGAATGGCTAAGACGCTATCTTACCGAATACGAGAATGCTTTTATTCTGATTTCACACGATATCCCGTTCTTAAACAGCGTGATTAACCTGGTTTATCATGTGGAAAACAGCGAACTGACCCGCTATGTTGGCGACTATACAAAATTTGAAGAGGTTTACGCGGTAAAGAAAGCCCAGCTAGAGGCTGCCTATAAACGCCAGCAGCAGGAAATCAGTGAACTGAAGGACTTTGTTGCCCGCAATAAGGCAAGAGTTTCCACCAGAAATATGGCAATGTCCCGTCAGAAAAAGCTGGACAAAATGGAGGTTATTGAACTGGCTGCGGAGCGTCCAAAACCGGAGTTTCACTTCCAGGAAGCACGTGCTGCCAGCCGCTATATTTTCCAGACAGAAGGTCTGGTCATCGGCTATGACGAACCGCTCTCCCGTCCCATCACAATCCATATGGAGCGCGGTGAAAAGCTGGTATTCAAAGGAGCAAACGGCATCGGAAAAACGACCCTGCTAAAAAGCATCCTTGGTATTATCCCGCCGCTCTCTGGTAAAGTTCTCCTTGGTGACTACCTGTATCCGGGTTATTTTGAACAGGAAATGACCGGCGCAAAGAATAATACCTGTATTGAAGAGCTCTGGCAGAGCTTCCCGTCCTATACACAGTATGAAATCCGTTCCGCGCTTGCTAAGTGCGGCTTGACGACAAAACATATTGAAAGCCAGGTACGTGTGCTTTCCGGCGGAGAGCAGGCAAAAGTACGTCTTTGCAAGCTGATTAATAAGGAGACTAATGTCCTTCTTCTGGACGAGCCGACCAACCACCTTGATGTCGATGCCAAAGACGAACTGAAACGTGCTTTAACCGCTTATAAGGGCAGCATTCTCTTAATCTGCCATGAACCGGAGTTTTATGCGGACTTTGCAACCAGAGTGCTGGACTGCGGTATGTGGTCAACAAAGGCATAGAAAACCTATATTCGAACTCTTATAAAACTAAAGCGGTGAAGCCTGTCTGCGCAAAGAGAGCTTCACCGCTTATTGTTTCCTTTATGATAAAATTTGATAAAATTTCTATACGATTCTATACAATAAAAAGGGACTGCGCTTTTATGCAACAGCCCCTTTCAGGGACGTGCGTGAGAAGATTCGAACTCCCGACACCTTGGTCCGTAGCCAAGTGCTCTATCCAGCTGAGCTACACGCACATAATATAAAACTGTATGCAGTTTTCACTGCAATGCCGCAGACCGGAATCGAACCGGTACGGGAGATTAGTCCCGCAGGATTTTAAGTCCTGTGCGTCTGCCTGTTCCGCCACTGCGGCACAACTTACACCAGGGAATGTAAGTCTTTTGCCTTTTCAGGCCGGCGAATCCGTAAGAATTCTATGGGGCCTATAGGGCTCGAACCTATGACCCTCTGCTTGTAAGGCAGATGCTCTC
>CAJTLU010000028.1 GCA_910577175.1 uncultured Lachnospiraceae bacterium
TGATTTTTTGTATTGCCTGATTTAAATCGTCAAATTTATTTTTATCTATCATAGTTTTTTCAATAGAATATGGGAGATTACTTGTTCCTATGTTCTTCTCCCATTTTAGTTCCTGCTTGAAATAGTATTGCCATACGATGCCGTTAGTATATATGAAATGTGCAACCTTTTTCATCTGACCTAAAATTTGCTCTGTAGTTCCAAGTGAAATCCCTGCTGCTTTAACTTCAACGAATCCATATACCTCGCCAGTATCTTCTTTCTTAAATTCAAAATCTGGTGAAAGAACTGCTATATCCGGAATGCCGGTTTCAGAGGATAATCTTATATCTTGATTTTTCCAAATGCGATTAATATCTACAAGAGAATATTGATTTATATCAATATTTTCATCCAACAGATTATATACAAGAATCTCAATTCCTGCCTCAATAGGACATTTAGTAATTACATCGTTTATCTTTCTTTGATAATATAAATTATCCATCTTCATCATCCTTTCAAAATCTATTTCGCAGTTTAATTCTCTGATAAATTTGGAAGAGTTAGAGTATATCATAGCCTTCTGTTATCAGAACAGATAATGCTTTGTCAAAATACTTAGCTTTTACAAGGAAATAATCTGTGTTATATGTGGAAACAGCAAAAATACTAATTTGGTTATCAGCAAGAATAGCTGATATTTTTGACAGGATACCAATTAATGAAAAATCAAGCATTCCTTCAATATGAAATCCACGCCATCCATCGTCACGGGCAATTGTGTCAGACGGTGTGTCATTCGTTTTGCATACCAGTGATAATTCGTCATCTGTTTTATTAATGAAATAAAAGTCACTATTTAAGTTTATATCACTAATTGATTTGATCTTGCAGACTGTTAAATCAAAAGGTATTTTTTTTAATTTCATTTATTTGGACACCTCCATTAAAATTTTAATTCATTCGATGGTATATTTTATCATGTTGGAATGTATAAAACAATTGCGGAAAGTAATCATCCTCTTTCCTCTTGTGCCTGTGTGCGTGCCGGGCAGGTGTGCGTCTGCCCCAGCGCGGCATGGATATTGGTGCAGACAGTATCCAGTTCTTTTTTCTGTTCACGGAAGGAATAGTATTTTTCCTGCCTTTCTTTTTTCTCTTCCAGCAGCTTCTCTTTTTCCGCTTTCAGCGTCTGTAAGGTGGGGATTTTCCCACCGTCAGCTTTCCCTTTCAGGAATTTCAGGGCAGTCTCATACAGCGCAATCTTTGCAGAATGCTCCTGCCGGAACTGCATTTTGTTTTTGGATCTGCGTAATTGCGTGCACACGGATTTATTGGCAAGGTACTGTCCGGTATAATGGATCTGTTCGTTGACTTGCCGGAGCCTTGCCTCGGTGTCCTTCAGTTCCTTTAAGGAAGAGGAAGTCTGTCCCTTTAATTCTGCAAGCCGCACTTCCATACTTTCAAGGGTTTCATACCCATGCTCTTGCACATAGGAAAGCGTCTTTGCCATGTTCTGCAGATTGGAGAGCTTCACTTTATTGGCATAGGCTTTGCTCTGTTGGGCTTTGATACAGCGCTGTAAATCTGTTACCAGACGTAGTCCGGATTTCTCAAACGGAGCAGTGGGCGCCTCCGCACTGACAGGAGTCCCGTGCTGATTTGCAGAGGGCTTTCTATTGTGGATTTTTTCTTTCGGTAAAATTTCTTTCTGTACCGTCTGGTCTTTTTCTGCATTTCCAAGGTTGGAATGATTTCCAATCAGTCCCATAAGGTAATCTTCTTCATAGTGTGTGCCAAGGCTTCTTCCAGTGATCGGTTTATCCCGATCAGGGTGGAGGTAGCTGCACCTGCCCCGGCTGATTTTGAATTTTATGTTGAATTTCTCTAAAAGTATCTGTTCAAATTCTTTCAGGTCATGGGCGTAGGCAGCAGCTTCTTCAATCGAAGTGCGGAGGTATTCCTTCTGTGTTTGGAATACGGTGGTGCGTGGCGTGATACCCTCAGAGATCATTTGCCTGTTGCGTTCCTCTAATTTTTTCTGCCCAGTTCTCTTTGCATGGTATTCTTTTTCTGTTACCTTCCGTTCCGCTTTGGTGAGTAAATCGACCTGATGAAGATTTTCCCGGTTGCATAAATCCATAAGTGATTGTTTCAAATAAACAAGATAGTCGTTGGTCAGGTGGTGCTTGCGTCCGGCACGGGAATCGCAGTCACGCTCCATAAAACTTTGCCGCGCCACATCATTTTTCCGTAGGCTGTTGATGACGATATGCACATGGATGTTACCGCTTCCATTGTGCCCGTCTGTGTGGGTGCAGATGAGAGCTTGATGTCCGGGAAAATTTTTTCTGCAATATTCCAGCCCAAGTTGCCTGGCCTGCTCCCCGGTCAACCCGCATTCGTCTCTGTCTTTCGGATCAAAGCTGATGATATAATGGTGGGATTTGATCTCGTCATATGTTCGGTTTTTACGGAAACGGGCGTTTAGTTCCCGGCATTCCATATCAAAAGTGAACGGGTTGCATTCCACTCCATCAAGGTAATATTCTTCCCGGAGCTGCATATTTCCGTTTTCATCAAGAATTGGTTTTCCGGTATATTCGTCATGCTGGAAAATAAGATAACGCTGTGCCTCCCCGTAGTCCGCATTTTTACTTGCTATGTGTTTGAGTATCGCCATGAAAATCTCCTGCCATCTTAATCACTTCATATTTCATTTCATAAATTTGTGCAATACATTTGTTTATCGTCTGTCGCATTTCTTGAGAATGGATGCCGCCCTGATTGAAGTGGCGGGCGATCTGGTTTAAATTGCTCCCGATTTTCCCGAACTCTGCAATCAGCTTTTTCAGTTCCGGCACATCTGCCACAATTTCATATCTGGCAGTCACTTTTCCTTTCATCACCTGTCTGCGTAAATATTCCGCAAGGGGAAGTCCTGCCTTGTGGGCGTTTTTCGTGATGATTTCATATTCTGTATTTGTGAAGCGGAGCATGGCACAGTGGCTGCGTTTCAGTTCTTTTTCTTTTTTTGGTCTTGCCATAGAATATCCTTTCCCGTGATGGAGCTGGATGGGGCTGCCAGTATGGCAGCGCTGTCGTGCTTCATCACGCCGCGAGAGTGTAACGATAGCCAATTCTGCATATCCGAAGGATATGCCACCGAGGGTATGGGGCGCGGAAGCCCCATCAAGTAAGCCGGAGTGGCTCAAAACGCACGGAGTGGGTTTTGAGTTACGCAGGCGAAACTTGCTCTTCGAGAATTGGAAAGCCTTCTATAATAAAAGCCGATTTGAGATGACCTGTGCTACCGCATGGAAAAGAAAATTTTGAGAAAATGTAGATTGGAAGGGAAGGGGAAGTAGTGGCAGCGGGGTAAGGGCAGCGAAGCTGCGCTTGCGTAAAAGCGCTCCCGGAGCGAAGCGGCGGGATACGGTATGTGCGGAGGAACGGAGCACATTCCGTAAGCGACTGTGTGGGGAAAGCGTGGTGGGAGAGAAGCAGGGATATCGACGGAGGAGATATGCCTGCCCTGTGCGGTGGCAGGGAAAACGTGGATAGCTGCACGATGGAGCGGAGAGCGGAGCCGGAGCGGCATGGTGCAGCCAATAAAAAACATTGAGGTATTCCAGTAAAATAATAGAAAGTTAATGGAGTAATTCCGATAGAGAAAATTAAATGATATATTTTCAAGTGTTTAAAATGAGAACATGGAAATAAAAAACAGTTGCAAAGCGGAGTAAATAATTTATAATAGAACATATGTTTGATACATTAAAATTATGAAAGAAGGAAAATATATGTATTAGTATTGCAAATTAAAAAGAGGTGTAAGTATGGCTTGGGGAATGGAAAATAGTATGCAGCAGTTAAATTCCGGGGTTTCCAGAAAAAGGGAAATGGAGATAGCTTGTGAATGTTGGTTTACAAGTAAAGGGAAAATGTATCCAATTATGTTTAAATATCAGGATGAGCAGGGAGAAATCCATACCATAAAAGATATACAGGTACATTCCAGGGAAGAGAAAAATCTTATAGTATCCCCTTACACAGAATTTGGAGTGACAATAAATTGTCAGGGAATCTACATGGATACGAAGTTGATATTTTATAAAAAGGAATGTCGATGGGTGATGGTTATAGGACAAGAGTAGATGATATTTTCTAGTTACATAGTAGTGTGAGGGAAGGATAGATGTTTCCTTTTCTGTTTCTTACGACCATTTAGTTGGAAGATATCGTGGGATGTAATGCGTGATATTAAAATAATCTTTGTTTAGCATGGTAAGTTCTTTTGTATGGAACATATAGGCACCTTTCTTGTTTTAGTATTTTGGGAAAATTTGGAAATGAAAGAAAAAGATTTGAGTACAATTTTATTTTATCAGGCATAGGGAAATGACGCAAATATATTTTTAACAGGTGGTATAATCTGGTAAACCCTTAATATATCAATTTTGAGCAAAGAAGCGGCTAAACA
>CAJTLU010000029.1 GCA_910577175.1 uncultured Lachnospiraceae bacterium
CAGCGCCTCCCGGTTGATGATTGGTTTGACGTTGTAATATTCCGGTATCTGCTCACAGTGAAAAACTGGTTCAGCCGCCCGGACTTATACAAATACGAATTTAGCACCATCGCCTGGAGAGCTATGGCCTCCGCTGTCCACAACGAGCGGCAGAAACAAAGCCGCAGGATTCAGACCATCAGCCTTGATGACCCGATACCGGGCACTGACGGTCTTACATGGGGAGACATCATCACAGAGGACAACCAAAACTATTCAATTTATGCGAGAGGAGTATGTTAAATGAAAATCAGCTACGATTTGGAGCACCTGCCTGAGCGTAGGCCCGGTACGCGGGAAAGCGAGGAGGTCACGGCTATCAAGGCTTTTCTGGCTGGCACGCAGAAGAACATGTGCTTCGAGTACGAGGACGAGAAGCAGGCCAAGCGGCGGTATGACAGCGTGCGGAACTTCCGGCTCCAGCACAAGCTCCAGGAGGTTTTCGACATGTACCGCAAGCGGAGTATGAAAAGCTGCAAGGCCAGAAAGAAGCCCTTTACACCGACTATGGCAAGCTGAAAAAACAGGTCAGGGAATACGATGTTATCCGGCAGAACATAGACAGCATTTTACAACGGGAACGCCAGCCGGAAAAGGAGCGGCAGACAGAGCGGGAATAATATCCCTTTTGCCAGTAGAAAGTACGGGAAAGACGTGGTAGAATAAGCGTATCAAAATATATGGGGGCTTTCACATGGGAACGCAGGACACGCCGGACATTGAAACGATACGCGCCGCCGTTGCCGGGGAAGCGTGGGCTTTGGAAAAGGTGCTTGCCAGCTACGACGATGAAATCAACCGCCTTGCCACAATCAGGAAACGCCAGCCGGACGGGAGTATCAAGGCTGTTGTTGATGAAGATATGCGGCAGCGGCTTATTGCAAAGCTCCTTGAAGCAATCCCGCAATTCCCCATTGATGGAGAATAGACGCAGCTATAACGATAACGGAAATACAGACTTGCGGAAAAGGTACAGACGCGCAGCGGGTGTACCTTTTCCGCAAGTGCCACAAGAGGGCGCAGCCCTCTTGTGAAAATTAGTGCAACAAGGTAATTATTTAATTCTTTGAGGTATTGAAAGATGGAACTTAATGAAATGTTTAGTGAATGTCATGCCATATTTGCGGATAGATTTAGTATGCCAGAAGAAATTGAGATAGATATACTTCTTTGTAAAGACCGAGAAGAATTATTTACAAAGAGGATAAAAAGAACTGACAATTTGGCAGCGCGTGAACATCTTTTGAAAAATAAAGATAAATATATTAAAGCTGACGGCTGTTTTATTATTCCACCAGTGAAACAAAACCATTACACCGTTTTAATAACTCAAAGAAGCGGCAATGAATTTTGTGATACATACGACTACATTCATGAATTATCTCATGTTTGTAACCATTATTTCTATATGCACGAAACTAAGCAAGACAATCCGTTTGCAACAGTTGAAGATACCGCTTTTTATTTATGGGACGAGTTTAGAGCAAGATATATGTCAACAATAGTAATTCTACAATGTTTACGTTTCTGATTGTGTTACCACCTCCTCAAAATCTGCCGGATATGGGAAAGGCGCAGACGGATTTAACCGCGCTGCGCCTGCTGTTGTTCATAGAGCCTTTCGCAAGCGGCGATAAACCGCCGCATTTCAGCCTGCCGCTGGGCTTCCGTCAGGGGGAGAATCAGCGGCATACCAAGCGGATTGTCCTTGTCCAGCTCAACACGCACTCCGTACTTTGCGGAAAGCTCCTTGCAGCGTTTTTCACGCTCCGAAACCATTTCCTGATAGCAGAGGACAAGCCCGTTGACCGTCCTTGCCATTTCCCGGTTTTGCTGCTTCTTCCTGATACGCTTATTCATGGCCTGTGTCCTCCTGTAATTCGTCGGCGTCGATCTCGTAGTAGTCAAACACTTCATCGGGCTTGACGATGGCGGGGCGTCGTCTTAGGTGCTTCTCCATGTCAAAGGCGTTTTTCGGGTCAGCGTCGGACAGGTGCCTATACTGCGGGTGCTTCGTTATATCAAACTTATCCGAGAAGAACGGGCGCACCCCGCGCACCTGTAAAATGCACTTGCCGCCGTCCATGACAGCGATTTCGTCCTGTGTCATAAGCTCTTTCCCCAGCTTTTGATAGTTCAGCCCGTGGGACAGCTCCCGTCCCCGCGTTTCGGACGTGTTGAAGCTGTCAATCGTTTCCTTGCCGAGTATTTCCGAGATTTCCTTTAGCGTGGATTTCTCCTTGCCACCCAAGAAAAGGGTGGTGTCGCAGTTGCCGACTATGGTATCGGCGTTGTCCTTGTAAATGGCCTTTGCCTCCACTTTCGTGGTGGTAACAGTGATGCTGCCGTCCGCCTTGTTCACGGAAGTCACTTTTCCCTCAAGGAAGTCGCTGCCTTCCTCAAGGTCTTTCAGCTGATCCAGAGTGACTGTACCGACATTCGTAGTACCGCTGCCCTTGTCTCCCAGGTCAACCGTCTCCTCCACGGTAACGGTAGCGGTAGCGCTGCCGGTGATGGTGGAGCCGTTGGGGAGTTTTGTGCCGGGAGCCAGGGGAACATCCCCATCGGGGATTTCGACGCTGTCGGAGCCCTCGGAGCTGCCAGAGCCGTCGGAGCTGTCGGAGTCCTCGGAGTCGCTGTCGTCAGGGGTGGCGGGATTGCCATCGGGGTCCTTATAGGTGTACTCACCGTCCGTGACCGTGCCGGTGTAAGAAGCTGTACCAATAGGCTAGAACCGCTTGAGTAAAGTGCTGAAGGCAGCA